>NZ_JACYXF010000041.1 GCF_015352985.1 Noviherbaspirillum malthae
GGTACAGCTCGAAGCTGCCTTGTGCCAGCGTTTGTTGTTTCATCGTCAGATTTCCCTCTTCCGTTTCAAGCCTACCTGCTTAACGCATGACACAATAAAACGGACGACTTTTGCAGAGATTCCTTAAGTTCAATGCCTTTCATGTGCAGCCATGACAAGACGGAGAAGCAATGCAGGATACAGAGCGCAACGCGAGCTCAGGCAGCCTTGCCATCGGCCTGAAGGGCATCGCCTACTACGTGGGAAAAAGCGTACCGATCGAGGAACTGTCCTGCCTGGCAAACGACGCCGAGCTGCTTGCTCGCTTCAAAGCTGCATACTTCAGAAATTTTTCCCGGTCCGACATTTCGCTGCCGGAGCAGGCCGCGCAATCGGCGCAGGCAACGCTGCTCAAGTGCGGGATGCAGGCCGGCGATATCGATGCCGTCGTCATCGGTTTCTCCGAGCTGCGCGAATGGACCGCTTATCCCGAACAGCTGACCCGCGCCATCCTGGTGCGCCTCGGCATGAACCATATTCCTGTGATCGGCGTGACGCTGGCCGGATGCGCCAATGTGACGAGTGCGCTCAGGGTCGCGCGCAACATGGTGGTCGTCGACGGTTATCGCAATGTGCTGGTGATGGAAACGAATCTGATGCGCGACGACGGCAGACGGCTTGCCGGAACGGCGCCGGGCGATACACCGGAAAACGTCTTCGGAGACGGCGCGGTGAGCTTCGTCGTCACCAGCGATACCGGGACTGCCGAATTCGACCTGCTGGCGATGGACCAGGTCGTTTCCTACACCGAGGGCGACAACTTCACCATGCAGCAAGAAATAGCAACGAGCACGGCGGCGAGCCTGCGCGTCATCAAGCGTGCGATCGAACATGCTGGCATCACGCGCGAGCAGATCAACTGCGTCTTGCTGAACAACATGAACGTCATGATGATGGCCGCCCTGCTGCGCCTGTACGGCTTCACGAAGACGGACTTCCATATCGAAAACGCCTTGCATTTCGGGCATGTATGGAGCGCCGACGGCTTCATCAATCTGCATGACTTTTGCGAAAAGAATGCGCCGGCGGCCGGTGCGCACTTCCTGCTGATCGGCCATGGGAGCACCTACTACTCCGCGCTGATTCTGCGGAAGCGCCAGCCGGCAAGCGGTGCCGCACAGGCGAATTGAATCATGTACCCGCAAAGCGGAATGTTGACGGCACTGGCTGCGCGTCCAGCATGAATCAACGCCACTAAAGAAATCAACGCACTAAACGCATTCAACGAGAAGACTTGAAAGGACCGACCATGCATTCCACACCAGGGCACGCTTTGCCCAAAGCGGGATTCCAGTTCATTCTCGACGATATCGTCGCTCGGCTCCGGCGCGGTGTCAGCCTGCGCGAAGCTGTCGAGGATATCGTGACGCTTGGCCGCCGCGTGGACCTGCCGCTCGGGCTGGAATCGCTTACGCCGCATCAGGCCGCGCTGCTCGACGTCGCGCCCCAACTGCCCTTGCACAATCCTAGAGACTCCGCTGGCAAAGGGAACGGCAAGCCCTACGCTCTCGGCGTATGGAGCTATGGCCGTCTCTGGCTGAGCGATGCAGCACCTTCCGATTCGGAATGCCGCCTGATCGGATTCGTCCATGTGCCGCAGGAACTGGATTCGGCAATCACCGCGCGCACCGCGGAATTGCAGCAGGCGCTGCGCGGCAGGCATGCGGAAATGGACGCCTTCTTTGCAGCGCAGGATGACGCATCACTGCGCGCCTGCCTGTACGAAGTGCACGAAGCCGTGGACCACACCGACCCGGTGCTGCTCTACATCGGCGACAAGACCATCACCAACGTCGGCAAGTACAACAACCTGCAGGCGCGCAACGGCGCGGACCTGCCGCACTGCTTCTTCAACCGGGTTCCGCGCATGCAGCTGCAGGCGTGGGCCGAGGAAGAACGCATCATGGTGTTCTGCCTCTACTGGCTGCGCGTTGCCGGCTGCCGGGGCGAGGAATTCAATGCCCGCCAGCTGAGCCCGACTACGCTGGATGCTTACCTCGGCCAGCGCCTGCGCGACTACCGCGAACGTGCGCCCTGGCTCGCCAATGAGACGCCGGCATCGATTGCGGGCAAGGCGCGCCTGCTGGCACGTTACCGCGGCGAGGCGGCAGGCGAACTGCTCACCTACCGCTGGGTCAACGGCCTGACCTTCTACAAGGAAGAGCGGCTGGTGGAGCGCCGCGCCCTGCGTGCCGATGTAAGAACGATACCTGCTGATCTGCGCCGCTATCTGTCGGCGTCTTGCGGCATCGATGCGGATGATCATGGCAGCCTGGACCAGCTGTTCGAGGCCTGCATCACGCGCATGGCGGCCGACGGCTTTGCCTCCGACGACACAGGCATGCATGCCTTCGAACGGCTGCTGCAGGCCATCGTGGACAGCGCCATTGAAGCGACCGGCAGCGACGTCGGCCTGACCCGCGGCTTTCGCGACATGCTGCGCTGGCAGCAGGCCTTCGCGGCGCAGTCATGGCAGGAGATCTGCGACTGGGCGCCGGGCGAACATTATTGCGCGGTGTTTCCCAGCAAGGCCCTGCTGGCGCGCCTGCGGCACCAGCCGGACATGCTGGTCAAGATGCTGTATGCCTGCTCGGGCCGCATGCAGTTCAACAGCTGGCATTACACGCCGGGACACTGCCCGCGCGCCAGCGTGCCCGACGACCGGCATTTCTATCTGCCGCCGCGCATGCCGGACACGGCGGTCTGGTCGGACCAGCATCATGCGGGCCATGTGCATGCGCAGGTGCGCAATACCATCCGCTGCCCGGAACCCATCCTGATGGACGGCCGGATCCATCCCGGCCTGGTCGACCTGCGCCTGTTCCGCCAGAGCGGCCATGCATACACGGACGACGAGCTGTTCCTGGCCCTGACCTACTCCGCCTACGTGCGCGCCGCGTGCCAGGCCTTTGCCGACTATCAGCTGAAGAGCCAGCGCGCTGTGCCCGTCTCCGCATTCGGCAAGGAGTGGTTCCGCGAGTATTTCTCGGCGGTGTGCGCACGGCAGGAAACCGGGCGCCCGCTGTCGGAACTGTTCCGCATTCTCTGCCGGCATGCCCAGGTCGAGCAGACCGCGCTGATCGAGGCGAGGCACGGCATGGCTGACGAGCAGATGTCCTACCGCGACCTGGTATCGAAGACGCTCGCGCTGCGCGATGCGCTGGCGCATCATCGGCTCGCGCCCGGCGCCTGCGTCAGCCTGTGGTCGCAGCGGCCGCTGCATCAGGCGGTTGCGATCATCGCGGGTCTGGCCAACGGCATCACCATTCACCCGATGAACCCCGGCCTGTCGGCGAGCATGCTGGAAGGACAGCTGCGCCATGCGCGCCCCGACCTGCTGATCCTGGACAATGACGCCGCCCTGCCCGACGGCCTGAACGCCGAGGCGCTGAAAGGCACGGCATGCCTGCGCTGGAGCGAACTATTCGAGCCCGCCCGCATGGCCGAAGCCAGCGCCGTTGCGGCGGCCCTTGCCGATGTCGGCAGCGCCGCCGACGAACAGGCCGGACTGCTGATCTATACCTCGGGAACGACGGGCGAACCGAAAGGCGTGCGGCTCGGCTGGCGCGACATCGCGGCCAATGTGCGGCATGCGATCGGCGCTCTCGGCTACCAGCCGGGATGGGTAGCGGGAAGCCTGCTGCCGCGCTTCCATACCTTCACGCTGATCAGCGACCTGCTGCCCGCGCTGCTGCTGGGCGGACGCACCGTGCTGGTCGACTCCTTCGATCTGCAGAAGATGAAATCCATGGTCGACACCTTCCGCCGCCATGGCGTGCAGTCGTACAGCGCCGCGCCGGTGGTGTTCGAGGCATGCTGCGCGCTGCGTGCCTGGCGCGACGTGCCCAGCCTGCAGTTCGCGGTCGCCGGCGCGGCGCCGCTGAAGGAGAGCACGCGCATTGCCTATGGCGACCTCTTCGGCCATGCGATCGTTCCCTGCTACGGTCTTACCGAAACCGTCTGCTTCGCCGCGATCTCGCCGCGCGCCGCAATCCGCGCCGGCTCGGTGGGCAAGCCCGCCGGCATCGAGGTCTGCATCATGGATGAACACGGCAGGCAGCTGCCGCCCAATACCACCGGGGAACTGGCGATGCGCGGGCCGTCCGTGATCCGCAAGCATTATTTCCGCGACCATGAGGGCCGCTTCGCGAAAACCTTCCATGACGAAGGCTGGTTCCTCAGCGGCGATATCGGGCACGTCGATGCCGATGGCTATATCTACGTCACCGGCCGCAAGAAAAACATGGTGATCCGCGGCGGCGAAAAGGTGTACCTGGACGATCTCGACCGCTGCTTGTTCGATGCACCCGGCGTGGTCGACTGTGCCAGCCTCGTGCAGTGCCGGCCGGGCAAGCCGGATGTCGCCTGGACCTTCATCGTCACCGCCGACGGCCAGCCCATGGCGCGTTCGCAGATCGAAGCCATCGTGCATCAGCGGCTGACGCCGCGCTACATGCCGGACCGCATCGTCTTCATCGAACGCGTGCCGCGTACGCCCTCGGGCAAGGCCGCGCACCGGGAAATGCTGGCGCTCGCCCTGCGTGCCGAGGCCGGCGAGGCGGTCGCATGCTGATCATCGACAGCCATGCGCATGCAGCCACCGAAGACGTCCTGCCGGTGCGCTTCTTCGACGGCTGGGTGGACAATCTCGAACGCCTGCTGCCGCCGGACGCGGCGCCGGAGCAGCGCAATGCGCTCAATGCGATGTTCCGCCGGCTGAACCAGGACCCGAACTGCGACAAGCTGATTGCGGAAATGGACCGCGCCGGCATTGCCAAGACAGTGCTGCTGATCGTCGATTTCGCCTTTGCCTATCCCGACCAGCCCGACCTGCTGCGGGAGGTCTATGCGATGCACCGCGAGCTGATGCTGCGGCACCCGGGCCGCTTCATCGTGTTTGCGGGCATCGATCCGCGCCGAGGACAGGCAGGGCTGGAACTGGTGGAACAGGCATTGCGCGACTGGGATTTCCGCGGATTGAAGATTTATCCGCCCTGCGGTTATTCGCCGGATGCGAAAGAGCTCTACCCGTTCTACGGGCTCTGTGAACAATACGGCGTTCCCGTGCTGTCGCATATCGGTCCGACCTCGCCGACGCTCTCGTTCAAGTTCACCCGTCCAGATGATATCGAGGATGCCGCCTTTCATTTTCCGAAGGTGAATTTCATCCTCGGCCATGCGGGCGTCGTCTGGCGCCGGGAAGCCGGCATGCTGGCGGCCTACCGGCCCAATGTCTACATGGACCTGTCGGGATTCCAGCCCGAATGGCGGCGCGGCGACCTCGACGCGATCCTGCTGGAACACAAGCGCAGCGGCCTGCTGCGCAAGCTGCTGTTCGGCACCGACTGGCCGATTCACCGCATCCTCGGCGGCCAGAAGCAATGGGTGGATGCCTTCATCGACTGCGCCCGCCGCGGCATTCTGAGCGACGAGGAACTGGGATGGATTTTTTACGACAACGCCGCGCAGATCCTGCGCGAACCGACGCGCGGCAGCCTGGCTGCGGGCGTTCCCTCAACTGAAACGGAAGACAGAGAAGGAGTTTTAACATGACCGCCAGCTCGGAACAGCAGAACATCATTCTTGACATCGTGGCGCGCGCCGCACAGCGGCCCGCCGGCACGCTGCAGCCTGCAGACAGCCTGAACGATCTCGGCATCGATTCGCTTGCGTTCATCATGATGGTGCTCGATGTCGAGCAGGCTCTGGGACGCCCGGCGTTCAACATCGAAACGGTCGGGCAGCTGCGCACGGTCGGCGACTTGCTTGCACCGCTCGGGCAGTGAGGCTGTTGTGGATCCGGCGTGAAAACATATTGGGCCGGAATCCCTCACCCCAGCCCTCTCCCAGAGGGAGAGGGTGAGATCAGCGATCCGAAAAATGAAACACTTTTCGGACCGAATCAATAATGATGCATCATCCAGATTCTTTCACCTGCTCAAGGATTGACCATGCATGACATCCGACTGGCCGACACCGATGACGAGATTGCCTCGACGTTCGGCGTCATGGTGCAGCTGCGCACCCATCTCAAGCGGGACGACTATGTCGCGCTGATCCGGCGCCAGACGCAGGAGTCCGGCTATCGCCTGGCTTACGTGCACGACGGCAATGCGGTGCGCGCGGTGGCGGGTTTCCGCGTGACGCATTCTCTGGCGTGGGGGCATTACGTGTACATCGACGATCTGGTTTCGGACGAGAATGCGCGTTCGTTCGGCCATGGCGAAGCGTTGATGGACTGGGTTGCGGGGCATGGGAGGTCGCTGGGATGCACGGAGCTGCATCTCGATTCGGGCGTGCAGCGGCATGGTGCGCATCGCTTCTATCTGCGCAACAGGATGGATATTACGTGTTACCACTTCAGGGTGGTGTTGTAGAGGGGGCAGGGTGGAATGGATCGCCCACACCGCTTGCGAGCGGCTAGCTGGAAGCCGCGAGATGAGCCGAAGCCGAACGCCTAAAGAAAACCCCTCCCCTTTCAAGGGAGAGGTTGGGTGGGGGATGGGTTTCAGTGACATGGCTGCAACCCATCCCCACCCCAACCCTCCACCTCGCCGCTTTAAAGCAGCCCATATCGCCAATCCAACCTTACTTCCCCGCCGCCACCAGTTCCACCGACACCGTCTCTCCCGGCTTGGCATTGAAATACGCAACACCCCCCTGAATCACCACCGGCAATTCACTGCCATCCGCACCCCGCGCCCGCAGCTTGCAACCTTCCTTCATCGCCGTCACCGGCAGCGTCACCGTCATCGGCGCAGTGCAGGTCGCCGCATTGTAGGCGCCGCCGAGCTTCACGCTGGCCTTGTTCGCGGACAGGGCCTGCACGTCAGGCTTGACCGTGTCGCGGCACAGGCGGTAGCGCGACACATTGGCGAAAGTATCGATCCACAGCGAAGATGCATACGTACCCGCATAGGCAAGATGCTTCTGCAGGAAGTCGGTGGTCACCGGACTCCAGCCGTCGCCGTCGATGCCGTGTCCTCCGGCGACGAACCAGCCGTTACCCTGCACCGCTTCATCGAGCTGGCGGTTCACCGTGCTCAGCGTGCCGGCGAGATCGGTGCCGTGATCCGTGTCGAAGAAGGCAAAGCGATAACCGGGCTCGCCGTTATCCATCATGCGCACCGCCATGTGGCTTTGCTGCGCGAGGGCCATCGCGCGCGGCGTCGACAGGTGATAGGGGAAGGCGAAGGTTAGAGGACGAACGCCCACTTTCTGCTCGATCAAGCGCTGCGACTGCACGATTTCGGTGTCGAGCATCTGGTCCGTCATCGGCGTGGCGACGAAATCGGGATGGGTCATGGAATGATTGGCGATTTCATGTCCGCGGCGCGACAGGTCCTGCCAGATCGTCCAGTCGGTGTTCGCCACCAGTCCCGGGACGATATAGAACGTTGCCCGCAAGCCGGCGCGTTCGAACAGCGTGGCAATGGCCGGGCTGGTGGCGTAGCCATCGTCGAAGGTGTAGGAAGCGGCAGCCCGCTTGTTGTCCTTGTAACGCGCCACGTTGACCGAGGAGAGATTCAGGCAGCGGCTGATGTCGACGCAGGTTGTGTCAGGTGTGCTTGAGCCGCCTGTATTGCCCGTATTGCCCGTGCTTCCGGTACCTCCAGCGCTTCCACTGCCGCCGGCACTATCAGTATTGCCCGTGCTCCCGGTATTTCCGGTGTTTCCGGTATTTCCGGTGTTTCCGGTGTTTCCGGTGTTTCCGGTGTTTCCGGTGCTGCCTGTGCTGCCTGTGCTGCCTGTGTTTTCGGTGCTGCCGGTGTTTTCCGCACCACCCTGCCCGCCTCCGGCAGGCTTAGCCGTACCCGGCTTGCTCCCTGTATCCGCATTGCCTGTCTGCGCACTGCTGCCGGTGTTGGCATTGGCGCCGCCGGAGCCCGCGCTGGAGTTGACGCTGCCGCCGGAACTCGATGCCAGGTTCGGAATGCTGTCGCCGCCGCCCCCGCCGCAACCTGCCAGACCCAGACTCATACCCAATACCACTGCCGGCACAACACTTGCGCGAATCATCTTTCCCCCTGTATGTTCAAATACGCCGGGAGCCATGCTCTCCAGCGTTTATGAACTACATGATGCAGAGGAAAGAGTCCGCGACTTATGATTTATATCGTTTATTCACTTGCGGCAACGCATGGGAATTACACCGCGCAGGGGCGCCATGCGACTTGCATCAAGCTTTTCCCGTGAGCGCATGATGAAGCTCAAATCCGCAATCGTCCCCCTGCTCGCCCTCGCTTTTCTGAACGCGGGCATGGCCTGGTCCGCGCCGGCTGCATGGTACAAGTGGCGCAGCAAGAGTGACGGCACGCTGATCTGCATGCAGACACCGCCGGGCGGCGGCTGGACGAAAGCCGACGGTCCGTACAAGGATGCGCAATGCATCATTGCCGGCAAACCGGGAAGCTGAGGGTGATGTCTACTTCAATACCTGGAACAGGTTGTTGAAGTCGTCGGTCCAGGGGCGCAGGCCCGGAAGGGGTGCAATCGGCTTGCCTGACATGGCGAGCGCCGGCTTTTGCAATGCAACGCGATCCTGCGCCACCAGCACCCAGTCGGTCTTGTGCCGCGTGCTGCGCATGCCGTCGTCCCGGATCAGCAGCGAGGCCAGGCCCTGCTCGTCGGCCAGCTGGCGCACCACCGGCGCCAGCTGAAGATAGCGGTTGGTGACATGAAAGGCAATGACGCCGCCGGGCCGCAGGTGGCGCCGGTAGATCGCCATTGCTTCCCGCGTCAGCAGATGCACCGGAATGGCGTCGCCCGAGAAGGCGTCGACCGCCAGCACGTCGAACTGCTGCGGCGCTTCCTTTTCCAGTGCCAGCCGCGCATCGGCAAGCACCGTTTCGATGCGCGCCGGACTGTCGCGCAAAAAGCTGAAGTCGCGCATTGCAATATCGATGACCTGCGGATTGATTTCATAGAAGCGGTAGATGTCCCCTTCACGTCCGTAGGCAGCGAGGGTGCCGGCGCCCATGCCCACCAGGCCGACCCGGCGCGGGCCGTCGCCTGCATTCAGGATGGCCAGCCCGATCCCCGATTCGCGGCCGTAGTAGCTGGTCGGCTCGCGCCTGCGCTGCGGATCGAGGAATTGTTCGCCGTGCCGTATCACGCCGTGATAAAGGCCGCGCACATGGTTGCGCGGATCGCCCAGCCGGGTATCGGCCACGCGCAGGCTGCCGTAGAAATTGCGCACCAGTACCTGCATGTCCTTGCGGTAGAGATTGATCTGCGCATGCACGAAATAGCCGCAGGCCGCAGCCAGCAGCAGCATCGCCGCCGCCTGCAGCGGCCTGCGGCGAAACACCCAGGCGGCGAGGCAGGCGACGATCACGAAGCCGATGCCGAGTTCGAAGTAGGCCGGCAGCACGCGCGGCGCAACGAGGCTGACGACGATGCCGCCCAGGGCACCGCCCAGCGACAGCATCAGGTAGAAGCGCGTGAGATAGCGGCCCTTCGGCCGCATCTGCGCCAGTTCGCCGTGCAGCAGCATGCAAATGAGGAACAGGCCCAGCGCATACAGCGGCACCGCCACCTTGAGATTGAGCCCGAGCGTGGCATGCTGCAGGGCGTAGGCGCAGAAGGCGATCACCACCGCAGCGGGCGCGAGATAGAGCGGCCTGCTATACCAGCGGTCGCTTTCGAAACAGAGGATAAAGCTCAGCAGGTAGAGCGTGAGCGGAAGCAGCCAGAGAAAAGGTACGGGCGCAATGTTCTGCGTGATGTGGCTGGTGACCGCGAGCAGCGTCCATGAACCCATCGCAGAGAGTGCGAGCCAGGTCAGGTAGTCGCGCAGGCGCGGTGGCGTATCGCCGTCGGCGTCTGAAACGCGCACTACGGCGGCAGCGCCGCGTGCGAAGCGCAATGCCGCAGCCGCGCACAGCAGCACGAACAGCAGGTACAGCACCGACCACAGCTTGGCCTGCAGCAAAAGCGCTGCCGACGGCTCGATCAGGAAAGGATACGACACCAGCGCCAGCAGCGAGGCGAAATTCGACAGTGCATAGAAGCGGTAGACCCTGGCGTCCGGCAGGGTGCGCGCGATCCACGCCTGCACCAGGGGCCCGGTGGTGGACAGCAGAAAATACGGCAGGCCTATGGTCGCGCCGAGCAGCAGCAGGATGCGCAGCGCGGGGTCTTGCGCGGACACGGGCTTCCATGCCGGATCGGCGGCGATGGGTAGAAACAGCAGGCTCGACGCCAGCAAGGCACCATGCACCATGGCTTGCCGGCGCGGCGCCAGATGGCGCGCCAGCCAGTCGGCATAGGCATAGCCGCCGAGCAGCACGACCTGGAAGAACACCATGCAGGTAGCCCACACCGCCGCCGAGCCACCGAACCACGGCAGGATCTGCTTGGAGATCAGCGGCTGGACCAGGAACAGCAGGAAGGCACTGCAAAAGATGGTGCCGGCGAACAGGAAAGTCGTCATTAGCCTTCCGGGGCGGTGGATTATTGTCGCGGGTAAAGCCTGCGTTCTATTGATTCGCCCCGGGAAATGGTTCATTTTTCGGGGCGCTGGTCTCACCCTCTGCCTCTGGGAGAGGGCCGGAGTGAGGGGATCCGGCCCATCCTATTTTCGGGCAGGATCCATCACCCTCTGAGACTTCGTCCGGCGGCGCAAGTTTGCCTTCTTGCATTTGCTCAACCGCCGGAATGAACCATTGCCGCAGGCCACGTCTCAAACCGTACACTGCGCGGTTTTCGGCACCGAATCGGAAGCCGCATTCACGGAGCAACGAAGGAGCAAGAATGAACCGCAAGCCCCGCTTCGGATTTTTTGCGCGCCTCCTGGCAGGCGCATCGGCCCTCGCGGCCATGATCATGGTTCTGGCGAGCCAGACCGTTCCCGGCCTTCCGCTGGTACCCGTGCTGGCATGGACCACTGCCTTCATCCTGCTGGCGGGTGTGGCGATCACGCTGGGCTTTTACGCAAGTTACCGCTGGCATGCATGGTGCCTCAACCGCGGCGGCGCCGACCCCCAGTGGCTGTGGATGGGCGGCGAAGCGCAGCGGGTGCATGTGGTCCGCCGTCAGCCGGCGCGGCGTCACGTCCGGCGGGGGCATTGAAGCCTTGCAGCAATTTTCCGGCGCCGCCATTCCGGCACGGACCAAACCGTGGCCGACCGATCAACCCGCTTACGAATCCCCATGACCAAGCCTCGTACCGGGCAGGCGCCCGCCAAGCTGACGCGCGAAGAGTTTCGCATCCGTTTCCGCAATTCCTTCATGGACCCGAGTTTCAACGAGGCGGCACAGGCGCTCGACCAGATCGAACAGATCGCCTGGGAAAACTACCATGGCAGCCGCAAGGCGCCGGTCACCTCGAAGGCCGGGCCCGGCTTCGCCGATCCCGACTACGATCTGTCGGTCGAATGGCGCCAGGCGCATGAAAGGCTGCTGATCGCGGAAGCGAAGCAGAAGGATCCGGCCACCTGCTCGCGGGTGCTGCTCATCTGCGCGTCCGCCCGCAACGACGGCTCGTGCCCCGGAGAAATGTCCAAGACCTTCCGCCTCACCGGGCTGGCGCGGGAAGTGCTGGAAGGGCAGGATATCGAGGTGGACCTGCTCGACCTGAGCCTGCTGATTTCCGACTACGACCGCCATATCCATCCCTGCAAGGGCTGCGCCTCGACCGCGATGCCGCTGTGCCACTGGCCCTGCAGCTGCTATCCCAACCACGGCGAACGCCAGACCAACGACTGGATGAACGAGATCTACGAGAAATGGGTCTCGGCCCACGGCATCATCATTCTCACGCCGGTCTACTGGTACCAGGCGCCGAGCGTGCTCAAGCTGATGATGGACCGCCTGGTCTGCGCCGACGGCGGCAACCCGGACCCGACCAGCACCTCGGGCAAGAATGCGGAAAAGGCCAAGGCCATGGAAAACGAAGGCTGGCCCTATCCCAAGCATCTGGCCGGCCGCGTCTACGGGCTGGCGGTGCACGGCGATGTGGCCGGCATCGAAAGCGTGCGGCGCAACCTGTCCGACTGGCTGGACTGGATGGGCCTGATCGATGCCGGCATGAAGGCGCGGCTGGACCGCTATATCGGCTATTACGAATCCTATGCGCAGAGCCACGAAACACTGGACCAGGACACCGCGGTGCAGGAAGAAGTGCGCAACGTGGCCCGCGCCGTCGCGCAGGCGGTCGCCGATCTGCGCGGCGGCAGGCTGTCGGTGCCGGATGCCCGGCTGCAGCATCCGCGCGCGAAGTGAGTCCTTCGAACCAAGGTACCCGCAAGAAGGCGGCAGCACAGGCTCTGCCTGCGCTGCCGGCGCTCTCCTCCCCTTCCTACCAGCCCTGACCCGACATCACGCCACCCGGCGGCATCTGGAAGGGCATCATGCTGCCTGCACCCATGCCCTGGCGGCCGAAGACCATACCGAACGGATCGGAAGCCATCACGCCCAGCCTGCCGCCCTGGCCCTGCTGCACCCAAGGCGCGGCGGAAGGCCGGGACATCTGCGCCAGTTGGGATAACTGCGCAAGCTGGGCCAGCTGCGCCGGATCCGCGTACACCGCACCGAGCGGGAAGAAGCCGGCCTGCTGCGGCCCCATGCCCACGGAAGCCGCAGCCGGCTGCGCACCCATGCCGGCGATGCCGGCAACGCTGGCAGCGATGCCTGCCCCCGCCGCCGCGCCGGCTCCAGGCTGGATACCGATCGCCGTCAGCACGTCCGGCAGGCCGAAGCCTGTGCGGCTGGTATCGCCAAGGTTGATCGGCCGCGCGCTGGCCTTGATGATCTGGAACAGCCGCTCCACCCGCTCCGGCCCGCGCGCCTTGTAGGCCGCCTGGAAGTCGGGATGATGCGCCAGCACCAGCGCCGCCAGCCCGGTGATGTGCGGCGTTGCCATCGAGGTGCCGTCCCATGCGGCGAAATTGTTGGCCGGCACCGACGAGGTGATCGCCACGCCCGGGCCGCAGACGCCGATCTCGGGACCGAAGCAGGAAAAGCGCGCAAAGAAGTAGCCGTTGGCGTCGATCATGGGCGTGACTGCCTGGGCGTGGTAGCTGTCGGGCGGGAATTCATTGAGATGACCGATCGCCGACACCGCCAGCACATTGGGCGAGGACCCCGGATACTGCACCCTTCCGCCCGAGTTGCCGGCGGCGACGATGCAGGCAATGCCTGCATTTTTGGCGCGGATGATCTGCTGCTCCAGCGCCTCCGACGGCTCCGCTCCGCCGAGGCTGAGGTTGACCACGTCGATCTGCTTTTCGATGCAGTATTCGAGCGCATCGATCAGCTGGCTGACCTGCCCGCCGGGGAAGAGCTTGCAGACATGGATTTCCGCATCCGGCGCGAAGCCGCGCACGCCGAAGGCATTGTCGGCGCCGGCGATGATGCCGGCGCAATGCGAGCCGTGCATGACGGTATCGTCGGTCCAGCCGTTGGGGTTGGTCGCCTTGTTGATCACGTCCACGCCGAAGCGGATCTTCTTCAGGTCGTCGTGGGTGGTCGCGGCGCCGGAATCGATGATCGCGATCTTGATGCCCTGCCCGCGGTAATTGCCCGGCAGCTGGTCCAGCCGCATCGCCTTCTGCCCCCAGCCCATCACCTGCTGCTGCGGGAAGTTGGTCAGCGGCGGCCAGTCCGACAGCGGCCTCAGGCCGACGAGATTGGCTTCGTCGGGCGTGATGTCGGGCTGCGCCTGGTAGAAGGTCCAGTAGTCGGATTTCGGCTTGACGTAGAGGGCGCGGATGGTTTGCGGCGTTTCCCCGTACATCGACAGCGTGACTTCGCCGCGCTCGTTGGTCAGGCCGCTGACCGGCAGCATGCTGCCGAACAGGTAGACCTCGGCATCCTGCACCGGCGCGTTGTCCTTGCCCAGCACCACGAACAGGGCGGCCAGCACCGGCCCGGCCGCGGGGAAGGCGCCGTTCACCAGCGCCGGCGGCTGGTAGGCCACGTCGTGCAGCACCAGCGGCTGGTCGTGCTCGACCACCAGCCGTCCCTGCGCCTGCTGGTGCAGCATGCCGGCCTTCTGGTGCGTCATGCGCGCCACCAGCACGCCCGGCACGTCGCCCATGCCGTCGCCCATCATGCCGACGATAATTTTGGGGCCGACGGTATCGACAACCTCGATGTCGGGATTGGCGCGCAGCGTCTGTTCGATCTGCGAAAACTGCAGCGGCATCAGGCCCATCGGCATGAGGCCGGGCAGGCGGCGCGCGGTAATCAGAAACTGGCCGCGGCGTTCCGCGATGTGCCGTCCGCCGTGGCGGGCCTGGGCGTCAGCGGGTTTGCCCGCCGCGCCGTCCTGTGCGCCGGATGTACCGGATGTGCCTGATGAACTGGATGTCCCGGATGCGCCGGGCTGATTGATATCGGTTGTTTTTGGCATTGCCTTTCCTTGAGAAGCCGGACCGTCCGCGAACAGCGACAGGGGACGGTCGGGCTCGATCATGAGTTGCCTGGAGGCGCGGAACCGCTCTTCGAGCAGCCGCGCCGCTTCGCGCGGCATGGAGGCCACGGCGGTGTGCTGCATTCCCGCAGGCCCGATGAGGTCGAGTATCGTGATGTGCGGGTCATCGGCGACGCTTGCGACAAATTCGGCCAGTCTGGCCGGATCGGACGCCCGGATGATGTAGCGTTCCTGCTGCGGTCCCTTGCCCTGCTGATTGGATATCGATGCCATGCTCGCTGCCCTCCGGTAAGCCTGCGCCCGGTACATGCATACCGGGCGCAGGTGCACATGCTTCGTTGTTAGTGAATGGTCGGCTGCCCCGCGTATCCTCCCTGCTGCGCCTGGAAGCCCTGATAGCCCGGCATGCCGCCCAGCGCCTGGCCATAGGCATCCGCGCCGAACGGCAGGATCTTGCCGAGCTGGCCGGCCAGCCCGCCTATCGTGCTGCCCAGCTGCTGGTTACCGAACGCGCCGCCGATGGCACCGCCCAGCGGCTGGCCGATCTGCCCCAGCAGGTTGCCGAAGAAGCCCTGGGGCGCAAGCTGCTGCGCAAGTTGCGCCTGCTGCGCTTGCTGCGCTTGCTGCAGCTGCTGCACGTAGGCCTGCACGGGATCGGCACTGAAGGGCAGGATCTTGCCCAGCTGCCCTGCCAGTCCGCCTATCGTGCCGCCCAGTTGCTGGTTGCCGAACGCGCCGATGGCACTGCCCAAAGGCTGCCCGATCTGTCCCAGCAGGTTGCCGAAGAAGCCCTGCGGTGCCAGCTGCTGCGCGAGCTGTGCCTGCTGGGCCTGCTGCGCATACGCCTGTGAGACCGGGTCCGCACTGAACGGCAGCACCCTCCCGAGCTGGCCCGCCAGTCCGCCTATCGTGCCGCCCAGCTGCTGGTTGCCGAATGCGCCCCCGATGGCGCTGCCCAGCGGCTGCCCGATTTGCCCCAGCAGATTGCCGAAGAAGCCTTGCGGTGCCAGCTGCTGCGCAAGCTGTGCTTGCTGCAGCTGCTGCGCATACGCCTGCGTTACCGGATCCGCGCTGAAAGGCAGGATCTTGCCGAGCTGGCCGGCGAACCCGCCTATCGTGCCGCCGAGCTGCTGGTTGCCCAGCGCACCGCCGATGGCGCTCCCGAGCGGTTGGCCGATCTGCCCCAGCAGATTGCCGAAGAATCCTTGCGGCGCCAGCTGCTGCGCGAGCTGCGCTTGCTGAGCCTGCTGCAGCTGCTGCGCATAGGCTTGCGCGGGATCGACGCCGAACGGCAGGAGCGAACCGCCGACGCCGCCTGCGATCTGGCCGATCTGCGATCCCAGCGAGGCATTGCCGAGCAGCCCGCCGATGCCCTTGCCGATCAGGCCGCCCACCGGGCCGCCGAGCAAGCCGCCCAGAAAGCCTTGCGGCATGAGCTGCTGTCCAGCGACTCCGCTGTTGAAGCCCTGTTGAATATCCGTCATGTCAAACTCCTTGAGAAATCTTGAATGAATTCGCCGCACTTTCCTGCAGACGTGTTTCGTCCTGCGGCAGTCACGCATTCATTTGCACGTTTAAATGGAAAGCCGTGCGACAGTCCCTCACCACACGGGCTCTGCACGGCTGACAAGTTCGCCGATCATCGGCGGCTTTTCGCACAGCGATGCCACATCGTTCTTCTCGCCGCGGCTCATTCTTCATGAGGTGCATGCACCAAAGATGCATTCACAGACTGTGGCGGCTCGCTTGCCCCACCATCTTTATCGGCGCGCCCGGGGTTTTCAAGGACGGTTTTGTGCAACTTGAGCGGTCTCAACGGGTCTTGAACTAGCGGACCAAGAAGAAATCACTACGGAAGCGATACGTGCTAGTGCGGTTTCGCCTCGATAGCACAGGCAACAAGCACATGGGCAAGGCGCCGATGCCCCCAATGAAACCCTTGCCCAAAGGATGCGAACACGCAATGGAAAACTGCCCTCTCTGCGGCCGTGAAATGCTGGACGGCCCCTCGGTCAACGAACACCACCTGGTGCCGCGCACCTACCGCGGCCGAGAGACGGTGAAGATGCATCGCATCTGCCACAACAAGATTCATTCGGTATTCAGCGAGCGGGAGCTGGCCCAGTACTACCACACGCCCGAGCGTCTCCTGGAAAACGAAGAGATCCGCAAATTCGTCAAGTGGGTTCAAAAAAAGCATCCGGCGTATTACGATTCGCACGACAAATCCAAACGACGCTGAATCCCGTCATACCGCTCATGAACCTCACCACGCCCGCCCTCCTTTTCCCCGCCATTTCCCTGCTCCTGCTTGCCTACACCAACCGCTTCATCGTCCTGACCCAGCTGATCCGGCACCTGCACAGCCAGAACCAGGAAAACCTGACCGACGTCGTGGTGCGCCAGATTTCCAACCTGGGCCTGCGCATCCAGCTGATCCGCCGCATGCAGGCCATGGGCGTGCTGAGCTTCATCTTTTGCGCACTGGCCATGCTGCTCGTGTTCGTCGACCTGATCGATGCCGGCCAGGTGATCTTCGGCATCAGCATTTTCCTGCTGGTGGTGTCGCTGGTCTTTTCCCTGTACGAGATTCTGATCAGCACCAATGCAATCGAGATTGAATTGCAGGATATTAAGCGCAAGCTTGCCGAGCGCGAACTGTCGCAATAACCAGCGGTTTCGGCGGACGCTGTTTCACGCGCATGTACAGGAACACGCACGCATTGCCGCATGGAAGCCATGCAGCCCATGTTTGTTTTGTTGCCTGGAGGGGATAGCAGACGGTTTTGCATGCCGACATGGAAAGGATGAACTTTCTGCTCTCCAAATGTCTTATCGATTTGATCAGAATAAAAATCCGTCCCGACAACTTCCCATTCCACACAGGCCTATGAATCCGATCTCCGTCGACAACGTAGTCAGTACCTACCGTTTTTATGCACCGCTCTACGACAGCCTGTTCGGCGCGGTGCTGGAACCCGGCCGGCGCGCACTGACCGAGGCCGTGAACGCGATCAAGCCGGCTTCCATCCTTGAAGTCGGCGTCGGCACCGGATTGACGCTGGCCCGCTATCCGGCATCGGCTTCGG
Organism: Noviherbaspirillum malthae; assembly: GCF_015352985.1. Lineage (GTDB taxonomy): Bacteria > Pseudomonadota > Gammaproteobacteria > Burkholderiales > Burkholderiaceae_D > Noviherbaspirillum > Noviherbaspirillum malthae. Next base: position 17,506 of record NZ_JACYXF010000041.1, read on the forward strand.
TGGTGGGCATCGACATTTCCGACGAGATGCTCAATATCGCGCGCGACCGCGCTGCGAAGATGCCGGAGCGCAGCATCCATCTCGCCGCGATGAATGCCGAGGCGATGGATTTTCCCGATCACTCCTTCGACTGCGTGGCCATTCCCTACGTGCTGTCGGTCACGCCGCATCCGGAGCGGCTGGTCGCTGAAATCCGCCGCGTCTGCCGCAAGGACGGCACCATCCTCATCGTCAACCACTTCAGCGGCAGCCGCTTCTGGTGGTTCATGGAACGCGCGGTGCACAAGCTGGCCAACCGCATCGGCTTTCGCTCCAGCTTCTGCTTCGACGAGCAGATCCTCAAGTACGACTGGAAGATCGAGTCGGTCAAGAAGGTGAACCTGTTCGGCCTGTCGAGGCTGGTGACGATACGCAATACCTGAGCGGCCGCTTATGCAGCTGATTGAGCGGCTTACTGCGCGACTCCATTCCGACCGGTAGAATGTGGCCGCATGTCGGGCGCAATGCCGGTGAAGGGAGAGGCAATCTTTCCTGCGCTCCGATCATCGAACACACCGATCAAATTACCGTTCAGGAGCTCTCCAATGAAAACCAAAGCCGCGATCGCCTGGAAGGCCGGCGCCCCTCTTTCCGTGGAAGAAGTCGATCTCGAAGGCCCGCGCGCCGGCGAAGTGCTGATCGAAGTCAAGGCCACCGGCATCTGCCACACTGATTACTACACGCTCTCGGGCGCCGATCCGGAAGGCATCTTCCCGGCCATCCTCGGCCATGAAGGCGCAGGCGTCGTGGTCGATGTCGGGCCGGACGTACGCTCGCTGAAGAAAGGCGACCATGTCATTCCGCTCTACACGCCGGAATGCCGCCAGTGCAAATTCTGTCTGTCGCGCAAGACCAATCTCTGCCAGGCCATCCGTTCCACGCAAGGCAAGGGCCTGATGCCCGACGGCACCAGCCGCTTCTCCATCGGCGGCGAGCCCATCTTCCATTACATGGGCACCTCGACCTTCGCCAACCACATTGTCGTGCCCGAGATCGCCGTGGCCAAGATCCGTTCCGACGCACCTTTCGACAAGGTCTGCTACATCGGCTGCGGCGTCACCACCGGCGTGGGCGCAGTGCTGTTCACGGCGAAGGTGGAAGCCGGCGGGAACGTCGCGGTGTTCGGCTTGGGCGGCATCGGCCTGAACGTGATCCAGGCGGCGAAGATGGTCGGCGCCGACAAGATCATCGGCATCGACCTTAATCCCGCGCGTGAAGAGATGGCTCGCAAATTCGGCATGACGCACTTCCTCAATCCGAACGATCATGAAAACATCGTCGACGCCATCGTCCAGCTGACCGACGGCGGCGTCGATTATTCGTTCGAATGCATCGGCAACACCAAGGTGATGCGCCAGGCGCTGGAATGCTGCCACAAGGGCTGGGGCAAGTCGGTCATCATCGGCGTGGCCGAAGCCGGCGCGGAAATCAGCACCCGCCCCTTCCAGCTCGTCACCGGCCGCGAATGGAAAGGCTCCGCCTTCGGCGGCGCCCGCGGCCGCACCGACGTGCCGAAGATCGTCGACTGGTACATGGAAGGCAAGATCAACATCGACGACCTCATCACCCACAAGCTGAGCCTCGACCAGATCAATGAAGGTTTTGATTTGATGAAGCGCGGCGAGTCGATCCGGTCGGTGGTGATGTACTGAACAGTCCAGCAGCATGCAACAGAAACAGAAACAGAAACAAAAGCAGAAGTAGCCAAGCCTGACTGCCGCAGTCAATAAAGGCTGTGGCAGTAGACCGCTTGCAAGCAGCCGGAGAAGCACATGCATCAGCGGACAAGAAGTGAAACTTGTCTGAGCCCGCAGGGCGAGTTTGTTTCACTTCCCGCTGATGCATGCGCTTCTTCGGGCACCCGAAGGGCTGCTTGCCTGCGGCCGCACCTCGGCGGCCCCCTTTCTTTGCTTACTTTCTTTGGCGGAGCAAAGAAAGTGAGCGGCTGCCGGGCCGCCCCCGGCAAGCATCAACGAAGAGCCCGAAGTGTTGAATCACCGAAGAAACGCCGGGCAAGAGCAAACACAAGCAACCAACCACCAACAGGTGTCCCATGCTAGAAATCCTCTCCGAACACCGCTGCTTCGGCGGCATCCAAGCCTACTACCGCCACGACTCCGAATCCATCGGCCTCCCGATGCAATTCTCCGTCTTCCACCCCCCGGTGGAACGCAAGGAAATGGTCCCCGTCCTGTTCTATCTCGCCGGCCTGACCTGCACCGAGGAGACCTTCATGATCAAGGCCGGCGCTCAGCGTTATGCCGCCGAGCACGGCATCATGCTCGTCACCTGCGACACCAGTCCGCGCAACACCGGCATCGAAGGCGCCGACAAGGACTGGGACTTCGGCCACGGTGCAGGCTTCTATCTCGACGCCACGCAGGACCCGTGGAGCAAGCATTTCAAGATGGAGACCTACGTAACGCAGGAACTGCGCCGCATCATCATCGATGAATTCAATGTGGAGGAAAGCTGCATGGGCATCTTCGGCCACTCGATGGGCGGCCACGGCGCATTGACGCTGGCGCTGCGCCATCCCGACAAGTACTGCTCGGTATCGGCCTTCGCCCCGATCGCCGCGCCAGTACGCGCGCCTTGGGGGCAGAAGGCATTCGGCAATTACCTGGGCAGCGACCAGGCGGCATGGAAGGAACACGATGCGAGCGAACTGATGAAGCGCCGCACCACGCCCTTCCCAAAGGGCATCCTGATTGACCAGGGGCTGGGGGACAAGTTCTTGAAGGAGCAGCTGCTGCCGACGGAATTCGAGCAGGCCTGCATCGAGGCGCAGCAGCCGCTGACCTTAAGGCTGCATGAAGGGTATGACCACGGGTATTACTTCATTGCGAGCTTCGTGGAGGATCATCTCAAGTTTCACAAGGAGAACTTGAGGGGGTGAGGCAGAGAGTTCGCGGAGCATGGTGAGCACTGCGCTTATAAAAACCTTCTCGCTGCCACGACCGCCCTCACCCCAACCCCTCTCCCGCCTGCGGGAGAGGGGCTTCAAGTCACTGCAGTCAGATGTGCATGGCTCCCTTCTCCCGCAGGCGGGGCGTAAGCAGGGTTTCGCAAACCACTGGTTTGCGCTGCCGAAGCCGACTTGGCTTGCAAGCCAAGTCGTGGGGCGCGGAGCGAGGGTTGGGGATGAGGGGCGCCGCCAAGACAAGTTAACGCCGCTATAAACCCTACCTCAAAGCAGCGTCTTGGCCAACGCCTCCAGCTGCGCGAGATACCCCCCCGCATCCAGCGTCTTGCGCGCCACCCCGCTCGCCTGCGCCGCCTCCGCAATACGCGGCGTCACGCCCGTCAGCAAACGCTTGTCGAGCAGCGTCGGCACGATGTACTGGCGGCCGAACTGATCGTCGCTGCGCGCCATTTCCGCCAGCGCTACAACACAGGCGCGCTTCATGTCCTGGTTGATGCCGGTGGCGCCGGTGTCCAGCGCGGCGCGGAACAGGTAGGGGAAGCACAGCGCATTGTTGATCTGGTTAGGATAGTCGGAACGGCCGGTGGCGATGATCGCATCCGGCGCGACTTCGCGGATCAATTCGGGCCGCAGCTCCGGCTCGGGATTGGCCAGCGCGAACACGATGGGCTTGGCAGCCATCTTCTTCACGTCTTCCTGCTTGAGCAGGCCGGGGCCGGACAGGCCCAGGAAAACGTCGGCCATGCCGATCACGTCGGACAGCGTCTTGGCATCGGTCTTCTGCGCCCAGGCGCGCTTCTCTTCGGTCAGCTCGCGGTCGGCGGTAAGCACGCCGCGGCTGTCGCAGACATAAATGTTTTCGCGCTTGACGCCAAGGTCGACCAGCATGTCGAGGCAGGCGATGGCCGCCGCGCCGGCGCCGGAACACACCACCTTGGCCAGCGAAATGTCGCGCCCCGTCAGATGCATCGCATTGAGAAAGCCGGTGCCGACCACGATGGCCGTGCCGTGCTGGTCGTCATGGAAGACCGGGATCGACAGCCGCTCGCGCAGCTTGCGCTCGACGTAGAAGCACTCGGGCGCCTTGATGTCTTCGAGGTTGATGCCGCCGAAGGTCGGATGCAGCGCGGCGATGATCTCCACCAGCTTTTCCGGGTCGGTCTCGTCGATCTCGATGTCGAAGGAATCGATGCCGGCAAACTTCTTGAACAGCACCGCCTTGCCTTCCATGACCGGCTTGCCGGCCAGCGCGCCGATGTCGCCGAGGCCGAGCACCGCGGTGCCGTTGGTGATCACGCCCACCAGGTTGCCCTTGGCGGTGTATTCATAAGCCTTGGCCGGGTCCTTGTTGATTTCCACGCAGGGGACGGCGACGCCGGGGGAATAGGCGAGCGACAGGTCGGCCTGGCTGGCGACCGGCTTGGTGACTTGAATGGCGATCTTGCCCCGCTGTCCGGCGGAATGGTATTCGAGGGCTTCTTGTTCCAGCATGATAGATATATTTTTCTTTGCAGTAGATGAGTGATCGCACCTGCCTTTCCCAGCAAGGCAGGCGCGCCGACGCCGGGACGACGCAACGCAACGGCCGCAGCCGTGCTGCCGTGTGCCATGCGTCAAGCCTGGACGTCGTGCTTGTTCGGCGTCGGAGTCGCCGTGGTGCGGCATCCCGTGACCGCCCTGGTGGTGGCGGGTCAGGCATGCAACGCTGGAATGGGGGTGCAAACGTTTTCGCCGTCGTTTGCGGTGCGCACGGGAATTGGTAATGTCCCGGCGTGCCGTGGAAGGTGCTGCCGCATCGATGCGGAGCGGCACCGGCTTGTCCCGCGGATAGGGGAAAGCGGTCAAACTGCGCGAACCCGGGGGTGGCGAAGCAATCCGCCGGGGAGCGCTAGCCTAGCATACTCTTTCGAAACAGGTAAAACCGCCGCGTGCCGCAAAGGTGCAGCCGCCGCATCCTCGCCCCGAGACGGTGCACGTCCGGCGGCGGCCGGACCGCAGCGGATGGTATGGATTCTGCTTTCTCCAAAGAAACTATCGTTGCAATGGAGCAGCCATGAATCAATCCAGCCTCGTAAGGACGTCAATGCCGGCGCCCTCTTCCGCCAAAACCAAACTCTCGGGCGAGCTTTTCGCCTCGATGATCAACCTGTCGGGCCGGCGCCGCTTCACTTCGCAGCGACTGGTCCTGTATGCGGTGCTGGCATCGCTCGGCCACGAGCGTGCCGTCGAAACCTCGCGTGACGCGCTGAAACTGTTCACGGATGCCCACCTTGCGCTGGTCAACGGCAATCAGCAGGTACCGGGCGTGTTCTGCGCGGAACTGGAGGAAGCCTACTTCGGCAGTGCGCAGGGCGACCGCCATATACGCAGCTTCATCGATCTCGCCGGTCGCTGCCTCGACGCCATCGAATCCGGGGCGCGCCAGGCGCCTGCACTGCTGGACAAGCTGGTCGACGAAGCCACGCCGCTGCTGTCGGTGCTCAACCGGCTGACGCAGGTCTATGAGGAGCTATCGAAGAAGCATGCATCGCAGGTGCGCAAGCAGCTGCACGGCATCATGAACGATATCGAATCCATCGCCCGGCAGGCACGCATGGTGTCATTCAATGCGCAGATCGTTGCCGCGCGCGCCGGGCAGGCGGGGAAGGAGTTTTCTGTGGTGGCGGGCGTGCTGTCGGACATTACCGGCGAGATCGACGGCCTCGTGCACGAGGCATTGAACAGTTCGGTAGCCTGAGCCCCGGGAGTGCTGCCGGCATCGCCGGCAATGCCGTCTCAGCGGAACGCTTCGGCCAGCGACATCACGCGCGGCGTGAACTGGATGTTGAACTTGCCGAGTGCTTCGGTCAGCTGGGCGAGGTTGGCGTCCTTTTCCGCGGCGGTCCAGCCTTCGAAGATATCGGTGCCTGCCTTCTGGAAGTGCATGTCGACGATCTTCTTGCCGTCATGATGGGTATAGGGTTTGGAGAGCACCTGCTTGAAGCCCAGGCCTTCGACCGCCTGAATGAACTCGGCGGGCGGGTTGGCCGCATCGAGCGCGGTATAGATCATGAAGGTCTTGCCGGGCGGCTTGGCGGCGACATCGACTACATAGACACCCGGCGCCACCGGCGCGGCAGTACTTTTCAAAAATAACATCCCCTGTCCTCCCCCATTAAGTGCGTCTTGAATCGCGCCATGACAAAAGGCCGCCCAGCACGAAACTGCTTTCCATGTAGCAATATGCCACAAATACCGACGCACTCAAACCCTGTCATGCGCTTGATGCCCAACTCGGCAGGAACCGTCGCAAAGTTGTGTGCCACTCATGTGACCGACCTACGATTTTGCCAATCATGCCAATGAATCTCCCGTCATTTATCAGAACGACAACGCCGCTGGAAGAACGCATCGGCCAAGTCAACACTGCCATTGCGGAGAAGATCGTGCCTGACAGGGCGAAAATCGATGGAAGCCTCAAGGCAAACTTCCCAGGAGCTCCCAACTGGACGACAGCCAGTACGGATACGAGCCACAAATCCGCCCGGATCGCACGCAACGGCGCTCCGCAACATTCGATGAAAAACCCTTTGTTAGCCAAAGTGGCGGACATGGCGTTCAAGTCCAAGGCCGTCAAAGAGGCGCGCTTCCTCGATGTCAGCGATGCGCTGGAGCATGCACTCGCCGATCTGCTGACACTTGATCAACTAGGCCGGATTTATCTCGAAGCCCAGCTGACTCATCGAAAATTATCGTCCCTGGGGCAGCTCCTCCTGCCTCTGCCCTCGATTCCGTCTCCATACGACCGTGTCCTCAATAACACACTGTCGAAGGAGGATTATCTCGACGCGCACCAAGCGTTCAGCGCACAGCTTTTCCCGACCGAAGCCGAACAGATAAGCATGCTGGGAGCACGATCTGTGGAGCTGAATCGGCAGCTCGTCGAACTGGATCTCAGTACGCCGTCCGCTTTCCTCCTGGAGGCCGCTAACAGCAATTCGAGTTTGAGGCATATCCAAAAATTTCGAGAGCGTATCGCAGCCTACGCGCTGGCAGAAGCCATCGAAAAAACACCAGCTGCCGGAGAAATCGCTTCAGGCTTTGAATTGCCCGAAATCTTCCGCCCTCATCTGGAACTGTACCTGGCAAGTCCTCAATACCAACGGGCCGTCACTTCTCTTCGCGCCGCAGGTCGCCAAGCCAAACGGGCCGTCACTTCTCTTCGCGCCGCAGGTCGCCAAGCCGGAAATGACGAGGATGCCTCGAAGATTTACTATCAACAGCGCCACCGCGAGTGCTCGAAGATTGCTCGCGGCCTCGAGAAAAGCAAATTGGTCAAGACGAAGCAGCGGCTGGACCATCTCTACGCGAACCGCCCCACCATCAGCATGAAGCCAAGTCTCAAACCCGCCGGCATCTGGCGGCGCGACCACTGGGATGCGGTTTCGCCGAAGGAGCTGGCGGCGCGAAGGCGAGTTTATCAACATCGCTGCGACGAGCTCAAGCATGCGCACGATGCGCTTGCGCAGATCGAAGGCACTCTGCTGGATCTGCAGAAGCAAGTTGCGCCGGAAGCCAAGCCGGCGCAGGAAACTCCGAGCTGGAGCCAACGCGCCATTGCGTATATTGCAGCCCACTGGAACTTCGGCGCAGCTGCACGCAACGAGAACGCGCCGACCGTGCCCGCCACTGAACTGGAGTGGAATCGAGAACAAGCGTACTCCAATGTCACTCAGATGCTGGCCGAAGTCAGAAAAATGAAAAGCGAAATTATCGTGCCGGAGTCTCTCGACTCCGAGTCGCCTGCTCCCGCAAGCGGCAATTTCCTGTTGAACTTCGCAGAGCGAATCCTTCAGGAGCGGCTCCCCGACGGCACCACGCGAGCTGAACGCATCAAAAAGGTGGAGGTGGCGCTGCGCTTAGCGAAGCGTTTTCCCTCGGCCGTAAAAATTTCACATGTCATTGCCCAATCGGCCGACAGAGCAGTAGATGCTGTCCTGTCGAGGGGTTCAAATTCATCAAGGCCGCCAAGGCCGACCAGAAGAAGCACCGGCGCGACGAGCAGCTCGGAATAGCAGGACCAGGGAGCAGGAGTGCATCCTCAAAATGCTGATGCATGTTCACTTCGCTGCATTTCTGTGCAATATTCGCGAGGTTTTCCTGATTAGACCTGCTCATCGCTGTTCGTCCGCGTCGCCGGCATGAAGCCGGGCTCATGCCGGTCCGGCGGGCTGCTCTGCAGGGAAGACACCGCCTTGCAACCAACCTGGACCATCGATACCCCCGCCCGCCATGTTCATCGGTCATTATTCCGCCGCCTTCGCCGCCAAGCGCGCCGCACCTTCCCTGCCCCTGCCGCTGCTGTTCGTCGCCTGCCAGATCATCGATATCTTCTGGGGCAGCTTCGTGCTGCTCGGGATCGAAAAACTGCGCATCGTTCCCGGCTTCAACGCCTCCAACGACCTCGATCTGTATTACATGCCCTATACCCACAGCCTGTCGTCGGCGCTGGTCTGGTCGTTCGGCGCGGCCCTGCTGTGCTGGCTGGCGACGCCGGGCAGCACAGCCCGCCTGCGCACCGCCATCGTCATCGGCGTGACGGTGTCGTCGCACTGGACGCTGGATCTGCTGGTGCATGTGCCCGACCTGCCGCTCTGGTTCGACAGCATGAAGGTGGGACTGGGATGGTGGAATTACCGGACGTTCGCGCTGCTGCTGGAACTGGCGCTGCTGTGGCTGGCCATTGCATTCTGCCTGCCGGCAGCCGGCGCGGCGCGCACGAAATACCTGGTCTTCGGCGCCGTGATGAGCGGCGTGCAGGTGTTCAGCCTGCTGCACCAGCCGCCCGAGGCGGCCAGCGTGGCGCAGCAGCTGCTGATGACCTATTTCGCCCTGTCGGTTGCGGCGTGGTGGATAGAACGGAAATCCAGAGCAGTTTCGGCCTAACTGTACCGTCAATGCCGGCCGCCTTGCCTGCAGTACTGCGTTGTGTGGGGACGCCGAGTCCTCCTTGCCGTAGCCCCGCTACGACGCGTCGCCGCGCCTTGTCCTGCAGACAATCCGCCTCGGCCTTGATCGGCCAGTCAGACCGAAACTGCTCTAGCGCGGGAACGGCGCCAGCGGCGCTGCGCTAGCATCGGCCAGCGGCGGCGTGCGGGCGACATTCATTACCATGGACACCGTGGTGAAATAGCCGGCCAGGCCGAGCAGGTCGACCACGCCGCGCTCGCCGAAGGCATCGACCGCGCGCGCATAGGTGGCGTCGCACACGCCGTGGTTGCGCGCCAGCTCTTCGCACAGGTCATACGCCACCTCCTCGTCCGCGGCCATGCCGGCGGGCCGGCAGCCCTGGGCCAGCGCATCCAGCGCCTCCTGGCGCACGCCGGCCTTCAGCGCCAGCGGGTAATGCATGCACCATTCGAACTGCTGGGTCCACTGGCGGGACACGATCAGCATCACGAATTCGCTGATGCGCTTGTCGAGCACGCTGTCGAAGCGCAGGTATTCGCCGACCTTCTGCAGCCGGTTCAGCAGTTCCGGGCTGCGCATGAGCGGAATGAAGGGCCCGAATACCGCGCCGCGCGGACCGGCAATCAGCGCTTCGGCCGCCGCGCGCTGCGCCGCGTCCATGCTGTCCATGGGCAGCGCCGGCATGCGTTCCGGACCCGGCATGCAATCCTGCAGGTTGATGGGTTTGGCAGTAGTCATGGTTTCCTCTCTTGAATTGTCAGTCGTTCGTTTAATCGCGTTCCATGGCCAGCGCGGCGCCGCTCGCGGCCAGCAGGACCGCAGCCACGATCAGGCCGCCGGAGAAGCTGCCGGCGCCGACCGTCAGCGGGCCGATGATCTGGCCGGCGGCGAAGGCGGAAGTCATTGCCGCCAGCAGCACGGTGGCATTGCGCCCGGCGCTGCGCTTGGCTTCCTGCAGCGCCGCCAGCGTGATCACCATGAAGGTGCCGCCCACGCACAGCGCCGCGGCGAAGATCGCCGGCAGGCCGGTCCACAGCACCGGTGCGAGTATGCCGGCCGCCATGATGAAGTGACAGACCGTCCACAGCCGCCGGTTGCCCATGCGGCTGACCAGGGCGGCAACGCACAGCGTCGACAGCGCGGCAGCCAGGCCGAACACCGGCCACGACCAGCCGAATGCATTTGAGCCCTGCAAGGCCTGCTTCGCCATCACGGGAATGAAGGTCGCAGGGATGATATAGCCGAAGCCGAAGACGCCGTAGCAGAGCACCAGCCGCACCGCCCGCGCATTCCAGCGGAAGGCGGCGGCCTCGCCGGCTGCCGCATTGGCCTGCGCCTTCCCGGAAACCTCATGCGCATGCGGACGGAAAAAGCGCCAGACCAGCAGCGTGACGCCGGCCGACAGCACGCCGAGGCAAAGCCATGCCGCGGGCGAAGTCGCGTGCGCCTGCATCAGCGCGAGGCAGAGCAGGCCGGCGGCGGCGATGCCGGTGCCGACGCCGGCGAAGACCACGCTGTTGAGGAAAGGCCGCTGGTAACGGCTCAGGTTTTCCATGCACCAGGCCGACACCGAGATCAGCACCCAGGCGCTGGCGATGCCGGCCACCAGCCGCAATGCCGCCCAGGCGGCGATGGGAAGATGCGCGGCCATCGCCAGGGTGGAAATGCCGATGGTGAGCAGGCCGGCGCGGATCGCCGTTTCCGGCCGCAGGCGGATGCGCATGGCGCTCAGCGCGCCGAGCAGGTAGCCGACATAGTTGGCGGAAGCCAGCCAGCCGCCGGCGGCGATGCCCAGGCCGGCGTCCTGCAGCATCATCGGCAGCACCGGAGTGAAGGCGAAGCGGCCGATGCCCATGGCCACCGCCAAGGCGGCCAGGCCGGCAAGCGCGGGGACGATGCCGGACGCGGAGGAGGCGGTCCGGCTTTCGGGAAGGGAAGCCGACGAACGGGGAGAAGGAGAAGAATTCATGTTCGCAGTCTAGCTTGACCTGCCTATTCTGAAAAATGAATAATAAAGATAGGAGGTTCTCAAAATGAGAAACATCGATCTGGAATCCTTGCATATCTTCAAGGCCGTCGTCGACCACGGCGGCGTCACGCGCGCCGCCGCCCAGCTCAACCGGGTGCAATCCAATATCACGACCCGCATCAAGAACATGGAGGAGCGGCTCGGCGTGCAGCTGTTCCGCCGCCAGGCCGGCAAGCTGGTGCTGTCTGACGAAGGCAAGGTGCTGATGACCTATGCGGAACAATTGCTGCGCCTGTCCACCGAAGCCGAAAACGCATTGCGCAGCGGCACGCCGCGCGGCACCTTGCGCATCGGCACCATGGAAAGCACCGCCGCCGCGCGCCTGCCGCCGCTGCTGGCGAAGTACCACGGCAGCTACCCGGACGTGCAGATCGAACTGGCGACCGGCACTTCCGGCGCGCTGGTCGAGCGGGTGAACCGCTTCGAACTGGAAGCGGCCTTCGTCGCAGAACCCTTCCATGCCGCCGACCTCGACATGATCGAAGTCTTCATCGAGGAACTGGTGCTGATCGCGCCCAGGCATGCGCCGCGCATCGAGTCGGCCAAAGATGTGCAGAAGCGCACCCTCATCGCCTTTTCCAGCGGCTGCTCCTATCGCCGCATCCTGGAGGAATGGCTGGGCATGTCCTCGGTGATGCCGGGACGCGTGCTGGAGCTGGCGTCCTACCATGCGATCGTCGCCTGCGTGGCGGCCGGCTCCGGCATTGCCATCGTGCCGCGCTCGGTGCTCGGCGTGGTGCGCGCCGACAGGGAAGTCGCGGTGTTCGACCTGCCGCCCAAGGTGGCGCGGGCGCGCACCTGCCTGGTCTGGCGGCGCGGACACCAGTCGGTGGCGCTGGAGGCCATGAAGCAGTTGCTGATCGGCAGGACGGCTGCGTACGACGAAGAGATCGAGATGGCGTCGGCAGCCTGATTCCTTGCGCTGAATCGCAAGGCCGGCGCGGCAGCGGCGCACAATGCGGAGAATGGGTTGGTATGTCGCTGGCCTGTCTTTGGTCTCTCCGAGCGCCATGCAGACACCACCCCCTTTCACCGGGAGACATCATGCCGCGTCACTATTGCATCCTTGCGCTGTCCCTGCTGCTCACGCTGGCTGCCTGCGGCGGCGGAGGCGGCGACAGCGGCACCGGTACCGCCAGCCTGGATTCCGCCGCAGTCACGCCGCCGGCCGCCCAGGCTCAGAGCGAAACCTATGCCGCCACGCTGAGCGGCGCGGAACAGGTGCCGCCGCGCATCACCAGTGCGCAAGGCAGCGGCAGCATCACCGTAAACGCGACCACGCGCCAGATGACGGCGACCGTCACCTTGGTCGGATTGACCGCCATCTCGGTCAATCTGTACCAGGGCGCGCCGGGCTCGACCGGCCCCATCATTCTTGCGCTGGTCGAAACGGTGCGCGGCAGCGGTGTCTGGACCGGATCAACCACATTAAGCGTGGCCGAGCATGCCTCCCTGCGCGCCGGCCAGTTCTATCTCAGCGCCGCCAGCACGGCTTTTGCATCCGGCGAGATCCGGGGCCAGATCCGGCTGCGCACAGGGACGTCCGGCGCCGTACCCGCCACGACCAATACCACGACCACTCCGACAGGAAGCACCCCGCTGCGCTGACGGGGGTTGACGGCGCTGTGGGCGCGGCCGTCTTTTCCGGGCCTCTGACATTTCCTCCTGGAACGAAGTTGCTTGTGACCCCGCAAATTGCGTAACTGACATGCGTGCTATGCTGTCGGGCTCAATTTGCGATTGCCATGTACACCGAATTCTTCAGGCTGAGGCAAGCCCCCTTCTCCATTTCTCCCGATCCGCGCTACCTCTTCATGAGCGAGCGACATCGGGAAGCGCTGGCGCATCTGCTGTACGGCATCGACAGCGGCGGCGGCCTGGTACTGCTGACCGGCGACATCGGCACCGGCAAGACCACGATCTGCCGCTGCTTCCTGGAGCAGGTGCCGGCGAACTGCAACGTCGCCTACATCTTCAATCCGAAGCTGAGCGTGCCCGAACTGCTGCAGTCGATCTGCGAGGAATTCCATGTCCCGCTCGCCGACAGCGAGCGCCGCAGCGTCAAGGATTACATCGATGCGCTCAACGGCTACCTGCTCGCCTCGCATGCGGAAGGCCGCAACAATGTGCTCATCATCGACGAGGCGCAGAACCTGTCGGCCGAGGTGCTGGAACAGCTGCGCCTGCTGACCAATCTCGAAACCAGCGAGCGCAAGCTCTTGCAGATCATCCTGATCGGCCAGCCGGAACTGCGCGCCATGCTGGCGCGGCCGGAGCTGGAGCAGCTGGCCCAGCGCGTAATCGCGCACTACCACCTGACGGCCCTGTCGGAAGAGGAAACCGCCAGCTACATCCAGCACCGGCTGTCGACCGCCGGACTGGCATCGCCCTCGCCCTTCCGCCATTCCCTGATCCGCCAGATCCACCGGCTGACCGGCGGCGTGCCGCGCCGCATCAACCTGCTGTGCGACCGCGCGATGCTGGGCGCCTATGCGAAGGGCCTGCCGGCGGTGGACCGCGACATCATCGCGGCGGCCGGCTCGGAACTGTTCATCAACCAGCACCGCGCGACCAAATCGCGGATGCGCGCCTGGCACTATCCGCTGCTGGGCGTGCTGGCCGGCGTCATCATTCTCGGCGTGGCGGCGATCACGGCCAATGCCGGCGCACTGCGCCATGCGGCCGAGAACGGATGGGCGCGCCTTGCCGCCATGGTGGCAAGGCAAAATCCCGCTCCGGCTAAAGAGAAGGAAAAGACCCCTCAAAAGCCGGGGCCGGGCGGCGCGCAGGCCACTGCGGCGCCGAAAGCGGAGAACGCGGCGGACGATGCCGGATCGCAGCCGGCACAGGCCGCTGCCGCTACCACTGCCGCGCCCAAGGAGGCCGAGCCGGCGCCTGTACCTACCGTCACCGCACTGGGCGTGCCGCAGCGCCTGTTCACCGAACATGACGGCAGCCCGATCGGCACGGCGCTCGACGAAAACGCGGCGATCCGCGAGCTCGCCGCCTATTTTTCTCCCGGCCTGTCGCTGCAGGATGCGCCCTGCGAAGGCGCCGCCCAGGCCAGCCTGCGCTGCTACTGGAGCAGCCGCGGCTTCGGCGAGATCCGCGCCATCGACCGGCCGGTGGCGATCAGGCTGGAAGACCAGCGCAAGCGCAGCTACTATGTGCTGCTGACCGACCTGCGGGATACGGATGCCACTTTGCATGCCGGCGACATCAGCCAGAATGTGGACCTTGCCGTCCTGAGCCGCTATTTCCACGGCGAGTTCGTGACCCTGTGGCGCATGCCTCCCGGCTTCGACGGCCCGGCCAAGCCCGGCGACCGCGGCCCTGCCGTGGACTGGCTGGCGCAGCGCATGGCCAGGATCAACGGTACCGAAGCGCCGCCCGCCGGCACGCCGTTCGGACAGAACATGATCCGGCAGGTGAGCCAGTTCCAGCAGGCGCACGGCCTGCATGTCGACGGCATTGTCGGCCCTGTCACCGCCATCCATATCAACCGCGCGGCCGGCATCGAGGAGCCGCGCCTGGGCGCCAGCCCGCGCGCGGGCCGCGACCGCGCGACCGCAGGAAAATGAAGCCATGTCCTACATTCTCGACGCCCTGAAAAAAGCGGAAGCCGAACGGCGCGGCGGCCAGTACGCCGCCGGCCCGATCCCGCCCTCCTTCCATGTGCATGCGCAGCGTCCGCCGGTATGGCGCCGGCCCTGGCTGTGGTCGGTGCTGTCGGCCGCCGCCGTGGTGGCAGGCGGCCTGATCTGGATGAACCGCGGCACCGGCACGCAGCCTGCGGAAGCGCAGCCGCCTGCGCAGGCCTCGCAGCAGGCCCAACCGCCGGCACCAGCGGCACCAACTGCCGCCGCACCGGCAATACCGCCGGTTGCCCAGGCGCCGGCCGCTCCTGCTCCTGCACCCGCCATGCAGCCGCCTTCGACCCCAGCTCCACCGCCGACGCCTCCTGCGGCGCAGGCTCCCGCCAAAGCACCCGAGCAGCCTGTCGAAAAACCCAAGGCCGCGGAACGCAAGCCAGCGGAAAGAAAGGCGCCGGAAGCTGCCGCGAAGGCGAGCAAAAAGCCGCAGCAGGAAGAGGAGAAAGTCGCCGTCGCACCTGCAACCTCGCCCGCACCGGCCGACAAGCCCAAACCCGCTCCCGAACCGCAAGTCGGCACGCTGCGCGACCTGCCGGTACAGATCCAGCAGGAAGTGCCGCAATACAGCGTGGGCGGCTACATCTATTCAGGCAACAAGGCCGACCGCTCGGTGGTGATCAACAAGCGCCTGCTGCGAGAAGGCGACGAAATCGCACCAGGTCTTACTTTGGAAAGAATGACGCCGACCGGCATGGTGCTGAATTACAAGGGGTATCGGTACCGGGCGTCGTATTGAGGGGTGTTGAGCGAACAACCGTTGAAACTCCTCCCTGACTGGGAGGCACGTTTCTGTGCAGGCTTGAGACCCGAACTACGGGAAAAGAAGACAGGCTGATTCAACTGACCAAGCCAGCTGAAAGAGGCTGTTGAATCCCCCTTTTGCCGACGCCGAAAGAGCGCGGCGCCAAGCGGATAAAGAAGCGCGGTTGTCTGAGCCGAAGGCGAGTTTCCGCGCTTCCCGCTTGGTGCTGCGTTCTTTTGGGAACCCCGAAGGGGCGTCGGCATCGGGGTCGTTTTCTTGCCTACTTCTTTGTCGACACAAAGAAGTAGGTGGCCCGCCGGGGCCAGTCCCGGCAACGCAGGTCTCTGCGGAGAGATGCAAGTTTAAAGATCAAGTAAAGGCTTATTGATACCTTAACGATGCCAGCCGGCTTTTGAAAGCTGACGCAGAGTTAGGGATGAGGGCACCACAAGCTTGTAAGGTCTTGGCGACGCCCCTCACCCCTGCCCCTCTCCCGCCCGCGGGAGAGGGGTTCTTTTCTCCGTATTGAAAAATCAAGTTTTCAATTTTCCTCTGGATGACCGCCCTTTGTGCAGGCACCAAGGACCTGCACCGCTCAATCATCAAGCCGCCGCCACCTTGGCCACCCTCCGCACCGGCATAAACGCCAGCAAATTCCCCCCCAGCACGCAAGCCAACCCGACAAACGCCATCAAGCTCCAGACATATCCCTCATACACCGTGGAAATGCTCAACGCCACCACCGGAAACAGCACCGTACAGTAAGCCGCCCGCTCCGGCCCCAGCCTCCCCACCAGCATCAGGTAGGCGGTGAACCCGATCACCGACCCCGGCACTGCGAGATACAGCAGCGACCCGATATAAAGAGGACTTGCATCCAGCGTAAACGGCATGCCGAGCACGGCGCCGATCAGCGTAAGGACGGCGGCGCCGATGAACATGGCCCAGGTATTGGTCAGCCAGGGCGTCAGGCCGAGCGACTGCATGCGGCTCGACAGCAGGTTCCCGGTCGAGAAAAACAAGGTGCCGAGGAAAGCCAGGCCCAGTCCGCGCAGCATCGCCCCGTCGGTCCAGTGGCCGCTCATCTGCGGCAGGAACAGCATGACGATGCCGGCCAAACCCAGCAGCGCACCGACGATGACCTGCGGCTGTATCGCCCGGCCCAGGAAAATCCGGCCGTTGATCGAATTCCACAAGGGCGCCGTCGAAAACACCACCGCGATCAGGCCGCTCGGCACCCACTGGCTGGCATAGTAGAAGCACAGGAAGTTGCAGCAGAACAGCGCGACGCCCTGCGCGACGAGATAGCGCCATGCCTCGCGCGGCGGCCGTACCTGCTTGCGCATGGCGACCAGGATCAGCAGCAGCACCGCCGCGGCAATCCAGAACCGGTAGGCGATCGAGACCGGCGCCGGCACGACGCCGAGCTGCCATTTGATGGCGATCCAGGTCGAACCCCAGATCAGGACGGTAATCAGGTAGAGAAAGGCGTTCATCGCAGACATCCCGTGTAATCGAACCTGCAGCATGCTACGGCTGGGCGCGGACGACTTGTCTGGAATTGCGGCGTTGTGCACCCAAGACGGCGCGGTTGTCCATTCTTGCGCTTTTTAGGGTCCGGCCGGCCCGCCTCGGAATCCGCAGATACCTCGGCCGTTCGAAAGTGTTACAGTAGCCGGAACCTTCGCCGCCTGTTGCCATGCAGACTTCATCGACATCCCTGCCCCCTCATTCCAGCGGCATCACGCATGCGGTATTCAATACCCTGCGCGGCACCAACGCCGAACTGGAACGCTTCGCCTGGCTGGGTGACGAGATGGCGATTGCGATCTGGCACAGGCAGACCGAGGAGGAAGAGACTGCCTACATCCGGCCCGGCCACCATACCCTGTCCTGCTATCTCGGCGGCGGCTACCGCACCGAGCGCAATGAGCTGCCCGGCCTGTACGGCAGCCCGGGGCGCCTGTGCGCGCTGCCCGACGAACACGAATCGCGCTGGGTGGTGCGCGACGAGCTGCGCTTTTTGCATGTGTATTTCCTGCCCGAGCATTTCACCCGGCGCGCCGTCATCGAACTCGACCGCGAACCGCGCGAACTGACCCTGGCCGACCGCACCTATTTCGAACATGCGCAGATTGCGCGCCTGTGCCAGGCGCTGGAGCAGATGCCCTGGCAAGGCACCGATGAACTGCTGCGGGTGAACGAAACGGCGCATGAGCTGCTGAGCAGCCTGCTGCAGTCGCAGGGCGTGCTGCGCCGCGCGCCGCGCTTCAAGGGCGGCCTGGCGCCGCTCATGCGGCGGCGGCTGGCCGATTACATCGAAACCCATCTCGACCAGACGATCACCCTGGGCATGCTGGCCGAGCTGGCCTGCATGTCGGAATACCACCTGTCGCGCATGTTCCGCATTTCCTTCGGCATGCCGCCCTACGCCTGGATCGCCGCACGCCGCCACGACAGGGCGCAGGCGCTGCTCAGGAACCCGGCGCTGTCATTGCAGCAGGTGGCCGATGTCTGTGGCTATGCCGATCTCAGCCACTTCAGCCACCGCTTCCGCAAGATGGCTGGCGTGGCGCCCACCCGCTACCGGCAGGCGCTGCTCGGCGGATAGGCGATCGGCCCGGCCGTCATTGCACTTGCGTGGGGGCCGGAGCCGCCAGCACGCCGCTGCCGCGCAATTCCGCACCCACCGCGCTGGCGGCCTGATCGATGGCGGCCAGCACCTCTTCCTGCGCCACATGGTGCAGCATGTGGCCGGCGCCGGCGGTAATGTGCAGGCTGCTGTGCGGCAGCTCCGCATGCAGCCTTTCGGAATGCAGGCGGGTGGTGACATGCTTGTCGTCGGCACCTGCCATGATGACGACCGGCATGGTCAGCTCATGGTAACGCTCGTGCAAGCTGTAGGCAGCCGGAATCATCAGCGCAGCTTCGGCCGCTGCCGCCCGCAGCTGCGACGGCCGCAGCGTCATCCATACCGGATATTCATTTTCAAAGCGCGCCGGCACCGGGGCCGGGCCGAAGATTCTGCCCAGCACGGCAGGCCAGATCGCGCGGCTCAAGAGCGGGGAAACGGTGAAGCGCATCAGATCCCCGACCACGGGAATGGCCGGCTGCGAGGCCAGCGTCACGTCGAGCCGGGCGGTTGGATAGTAATAGCCGGACATCAGCACCAGGCTCTTGACGTAATCGGGCTGCTCCAGCGCCATCGATACTGCGACAAGAGTGCCCCAGGAATGCCCGACGATGATGGGATTCTCGATGCCCAGATGCAGCAGGGCGCGGTGCAGCAGCCGCGCCTGCGCCTGCGGCGTCCAGATCGTGCTGCGCGGCCTGTCGCTGTAGCCGTAGCCGGGACGGTCGAAGACGATGACGCGGTAGTTTCGCGAAGCCAGATCGATCAGTCCGCTGGTTTCGAAATCCTGGATCATGCTGCCGTCGCCATGCAGAAACACGACCGGCTGCCCCTGCCCGCGCTCCAGGTAATGCAGGCGCACGCCATCGATATTCAGGAATTCGCCGACCGGCGGGTTCTCCAGCTCGGCCTGGCGCGTCTTCTGCCGCACTACCAGCGCAGCCGCGGCCAGCGCCACTGCGCCGGCTGCCAGCCAGGGCGTGCGCCGCGAATTCGACGAGACCGGAAGATCGGAAGAGTAATGATCGGGTTCGTACTGCGTGGAATAAGGATTCACGTGTTCTGCTCCCAAGATAGATAAACCCGTTGGAAGTGGGGTACTTGCATGAAGTTCAATGCCTGCTTGTCCATTTTTGCGCAGTGCGGCAAATCCAGACGGTTAGGAGCCGGTTTGACAATACATGTACATGCATTTATATTCGTCGCGTCTACCGCCACCCGGACCTTCCCCCAGTGAAACCCTTACGCTTGCCCTGCTATTGCGGATCGCTTCGCCAGGCATCGCGCGTCGTGACGCAGATGTACGATCAGGCGCTCAAGCCGTCCGGACTCAAGATCACGCAGTTCGGCATCCTGCGCCTGCTGAGCGCCCAGCCTGGCCTGACCACCGGCGCAATGGCGGACCTGCTGGCGATGGACAGCACCACGCTGACGCGCACGCTGAAGATCATCTGCGACAGCGGCTGGATCAGCGCCGCGCCGGGCGAGGACAGGCGGGAGCGGCGCTGGACGATCACAGGCGAAGGCCAGCAGCGCATCAGCCAGGCGGAACCCTTGTGGATGAATGTCCAGAAGGAATTTGCCGACATGGCCAGCGATGTCGATCTCGACGCGCTGACCCGCACCGTGCACCAGCTGGTGCTCAAGGCCGCATAAGAACAGGAACAAGGACACCTCATGGAAGCTTCAAAAGACCTCGCCCATTACAACCGCGTCGGCACCGGCTACCTGCCCGGCCTGCTGGGCATCGAAATCACCGGCGTCGGCGAAGCCACGCTGCAGGCACAGATCAAGGTGCAGCAGTCCCACCTCGCGCCGAACGGCTATCTGCACGCCGGCAGCGTCATCACCCTTGCCGACACCGCCTGCGGCTATGCTTGCGTCGCCAACCTGCCGAAGGGCGCGGTCAACTTCACGACCATCGAACTCAAGAGCAACTTCCTCGGCACCGCGCGCGAAGGCGTGGTGGCCTGCGAAGCCAAGGCGGTGCATCTCGGCCGCAATACCCAAGTCTGGGATGCGCTGGTCACGCACGCCGATACCGGCAAGCTGATCGCAACCTTCCGCTGCACGCAGATGATCCTGTGGCCGAAATGACAGCCAGATGGCAACGCACGGGAAAGCATCATGACCAGAACCTCGATCACTCCGGGTGTCTACGAACACTACAAGGGCAAGCGCTATTTCGTGCTCGGCCTGTCGCGCAACACCGAGAGCAATGAAGTCTGCGTCGTCTACCGGCCCCTCTACGAGACCGACTGGCCGCAGCTGGTGCACCGGAATGCCGACATGTTTTTCGAGCAGGTGGAAGTCGATGGCAAGCAAGTGCCGCGTTTTCGCCTGGTCGAGGCTGGCCTGCAAGGGTAGATGAAGCGAATGGAAAAACGGGCGGGATGCGGCTTGAATGAGGGAAGAAGCGAAGAGCCGCGCTGTGCTGGCCTGCTTCCGGATGTTCGATCCGGTACGTGAGCGATACCGAGAGGGGTAACGGCGGAAAGTAAGGCGGTCTCCTCTCAAGCCCGTTGCGGGTCTTGCGCCTTGCTTCCGTCTGGGTCCTGCTATTTACTGCTGCCGGCGGCTGCCGGGCTGATGCTCTTGCTGCCTGCGCCTTGCCTGAACTGCTGCTTCTATCTTCTGCTTTTGCTTATGCTTGGCTTGCTGGTCAGTGATTAGCCACGTGCGGCGATTGCGCGCAGTTCCTGGGCCAGGTTCGGCTGGACGGAATCGTAGCTGCGTGCGAGACGGTACAGTTGAGCGATCGAGGCAACGTCGCGCTTTTTTGCGGCTGCCGGCTTGGCTTCCGGTGTGATGGCCAGAAGAGCTTGCAGGAAGGCGCGGGCGGCGCGGCCGAGGTTTTCGGTATAGCTCAGGCCGGCGGTTTGTGCGGATGTGAATGTTGCTGTAGACATGGTGTATTCCTCTTTAAAAGTGTCTGTTACGAATAGAGTGTATGGACGGGACAGATATAATTCCAATTCCAAGTTCAGATATCAGATATTTTCCGTTCGCATTTCACTGGAGAAATATCAAATCCCTAATGCATTGATTTCAGGAAAGACAAGAGATGAGTGACGGCATCATCGGCTGCAGTTCCACCGGCGTTGTTAAAATGCCAGCCGGAACAGAAAAAGAAAGGCCATGCCGGTGCAGTCCCATGTCGATGCCAATTACCGATTCATCGCCGCCTATAACGAGGTGAATGCGCGCATAGCCCAGCGCCAGCAGGCGCTGACGCTGTATGTCACGCTGGTGGTGAGCCTGCTCGCGGCGCTGGTGGCCCTCAAGCCGGGGGAAGCGCAGGCCCGCCTGCCGATCGAATGGCTGGTATTGGGCTTCCCGGTTGCCTCGACCTGCCTGGCTTTCCTGAATTACAAGACCGAAAGCGCGCTGACCAACCTGCGCCATTTCCTGTCCACGCTGGAGCGCCTGAATAACGCCCACTTGGCGTTGCCGAGCTACAACACCGATCCGCGCTGGTCGCAGAGCGCCAACAAGGCGCGGCGTTTTCACGACTTTGCCTCGGCCGTGCTGGTCGCCGCCGGCAACGCCATTGCGATCGGCGCCGTCAGCAAGATTTATCCGGAACGCATTGCCGACAATCGGCCGGTCATCTGGGTCACCGCCATGGTGGCCGTTGTTTGCGTGATCGCATTGCTGATGATGCCGAAGCTGAGTTACCGTCCTGCGGACCCGGCCTGACCGTTTTTCCAACCACCCCGTCCTTTCATGAGCTATCTCGCCGTCAAGCATTTCCACATGACTTTCGCCGCGCTGAGCGGCATCCTGTTCTTCGTGCGCGGCCTGCTGATGCTGGCCGAGTCGGGGGCGCTGCAGCGGCGCTTTTTCCGGGTAGCGCCGCATATCGTCGATACCCTGCTGCTGGCCAGCGCGCTGGTGATGGTGGTGTGGAGCGCCCAGTATCCCTTCGTCCAGCCCTGGCTGACGGCAAAGGTCGTTGCGCTGGTCGCTTATATCGCGGTCGGCACGATCGCGCTCAAGCGCGGCAGGACCAAGGGCGTGCGCCTCGCCGCCTTCGTCGCCGCCCTGCTCATCTTCGCCTACATCATCAAGGTCGCGGTGACCCGGCAGGTTCTGTAACCGGCCCCTCACCGCCCTCTCATCACATCAAGGATCACCATGACCAAGATTTACGAATACACACAGCAGCCTCATTTCTGGATCGTGCACGACGAGCAGGGCTACTGGCAGGTGCCGGCCCGCGACAACGGCTGGCAGGACCGCAGCCCCTTCGTCGGCCATGCGGTGAACCTGCGCGAAGTCGCCGATCTCGGCGGCATTGACCTCGGCATCCCGGAAGGATCGACCGCCGATCCTTTTACCGAGGAATTCCAGTCGCTGCCCGGCCTGAGCCTCTCGAATGCCCAGGGCGAGTCCGCTTTCGTCACCCGCCAGGGCGCGCAGGTCGTTTCATGGAAGACCGCCGACGGCAGGGAGCGCATGTACATGTCGGCAAGCACCGGCGGCATGACGCGCGCCAACGAAGCCGTTCCGGCGGCAGCGATTCGCGGCGGCGTGCCGGTCTGCTTCCCCCAGTTCTCCGACCGCGGACCCATGATGAAGCATGGCTTCGTGCGCAGCTTCCCCTGGCAGGTCGCGGCCGCGCCGTCCGCGCAGTCGCCTTCAGTGGCGACCTTCTTCATCGAAGACGATGCGCAGACCCTGCAGATCTGGCCGCACAGTTTCCATGCCGAGGTCGGCGTGGTGCTGGACGCCGGCCGCCTAGTCATCACTCTCACCGCCACCAACCGCGGCGAGACGACGTTTTCCTTCACCGCCGCGCTGCATACCTATTTCCGGGTCGACGACATCCGCCAGGTGGAGCTGCAGGGCTTGCAGCAGGTCCGCTACCAGGATGCGACGGCGAACTGCGTGGAAGTGGTGCAGCAGGATGCCTCGGTGACAATCGCCGCCGAATTGGACCGCGTCTACATGTCGCCGCCGAAAAAGCTGGTGCTGCTGGAAAACGGCCAGCCTTCGCTGCACATCGAGCAGGTCGGCTTCGAAGACACCGTGGTCTGGAACCCCGGACCGGTCAAGGCCGCCGCCCTGCCCGACTTCCCGGACGAGGACTGGCTGCGCATGCTCTGCGTCGAGGCGGCCAACATCATCACGCCGGTCACGCTGGCGCCGGGCCAGACCTGGACCGGCAGCCAGATCCTCAGTATCCAAGGCCGCTGAACCTGTCACAAAACCGGCGCCTGGCGCGTCTTGCGGTTTTATCTGCCTGAATCTGCTTGAAGGAGCCATGCCGTGAACCAGCGCGCCGACACTTTTCATGCCTGCCGTCCGAAACTGTACGGCATCGCCTACCGCATGCTCGGCTCGCGCGCCGACGCCGAGGATATCCTGCAGGATGCCTACCTGCGCTGGCATGGGCTCGATGAAGCCGCCGTCAATGACATCCGCAGCACCGAAGCCTGGCTGGTGACCTCGGTCACCCGGCTCTGTCTCGACCGCCTGCGTCATGCCAAGCTGGAACGCGAAACCTATCAGGGCCCCTGGCTGCCGAAGCCGCTGGTGGCGCCTTCGGCATTGACGCCGGAAGAATCGGCGGAGCTGGCCAGCGACGTGTCGATGGCCTTCATGGTGGTGCTGGAGCGGCTGGCGCCGGAGGAGCGTGCGGCATTCCTGCTGCACCAGGTATTCGATCTCGGCTATGACGAGATCGCCGGCATGCTCGGCAAGTCGCAGGCCGCCTGCCGCCAGTTCGTGCACCGCGCCCGCGAGCGCGTCACGCAGGAACGCCGCCGCTTCGCCATCAGCCGCGAGACGCATGTGGCGCTGCTGCAGCGCTTCATGGACGCCGCCAGGTCGGGCGACCGTGCGCAGCTGACCGCCCTGCTCGCCGAGAACGCCAGCATGACCGCCGACGGCGGCGGCAAGGCGATCTCCGTCAACACCGTGATGCACGGTGCCGACCGCATCGCCCGACTGTTCCATGTGGTGGCGCGGCAATTCGGCGAACGCGCGAGCTACCGCATCGCCGACATCAACGGCGAACCGGGCATCCTGCGGCTGGTCGACGGCAAGCTCGACTCGGTGATCTCGCTCGTGACCGACGGCAGCAGGATCGTCGAGATGTACAGCGTGCGCAATCCCGACAAGCTGCAGGGCATCGTGCTGTCCGATTAAGAAGAAGATAGCTGTCACAAAACCGGAAGCCGGTTCGTCTGGCAGGTGATCGCAACGATCGCACAGATCGCAGTCATCGCCATTTCAGACAACTTCCGGAAAGGACAACATCATGTCGGACCTGCGCATTTCCTATCACTCGCTCTCCATCGACGCTTACCGCGGCCTGGCTTCCGCCAGCGCTGCACTTGAACAATCGCCGCTGGGCAAGACGCTGATCGACTTCATCTACCTGCGCGTGTCGCAGATCAATGGCTGCGCCTTCTGCATCGACAAGCATGCGCGCGACTTGCTCAAGCAGGGCGAGGATTTTCAGCGCATCAACAGCCTTTCAACCTGGCGTGAAACGAGCTTCTACAGCGAACGCGAGCGGGCCGCGCTGGCTTGGGCAGAGGCTGCGACGCGGCTGACCAATGGCGAGGTGCCGGATCGGGTGCTCCTGACATTGAAGGCGCATTTCACCGATCGCGAGATAGCGGATCTCGGGTTTGCGGTGGCGGTGATGAATGCGTTTAACAGGCTGGCGATCGGGTTCAAGCAGCCGGTGAAGAGGGCGGTGGTGGAGGCCAGTGCGGTTTCTGTTTGAGTGGAATGGGTACACGGCCTTGAGTTGATTAAGACAAAGGACAAATTCTCTTTTCCAAGAGAATGGAGACAATATCGAACGAGGTCTTGCCCCCCCTCCTCATCCCCAACCCTCGGTCCGCGCCCCACGGTTCGGCTTGCAAGCCGAACCGGCTATGGCAGCGCAAACCGCTGGTTTGCGAAACCCTGCCTTCGCCCCGCCTGCGGGAGAGCGGGTTTGACTGACCATGCCAGTACAAAGAGGCTGTTGAATCCCCCCTTTTGCCGACGCCAAAAGAGCGCGGCGCCAAGCGGATAAAGAAGCGCGGTTGTCTGAGCCGCAGGCGAGTTTCCGCGCTTCCCGCTTGGTGCCGCGCTCTTTTGGGAACCCCGCAGGGGCGACGGCATCGGGGTCGTTTTCTTGCCTACTTCTTTGTCGACACAAAGAAGTAGGTGGCCCGCCGGGGCCAGTCCCGGCAAAGCAAGTTTCTGCGGAGAGACCAAGGTCAAGATTAGGTACAGGCTTATTAGAGACCTGCAGGTGCTAAACCGGCCTGGCAAACTCAATGAAGATGCGAGATAGGGAATAGCAAGCTTCCAAGGTCTTGGCGACGCCCCTCACCCCTGCCCCTCTCCCGCCTGCGGGAGAGGGGTTCATTCGCTAACCATTGACATCATCTTGAATGATCATCCTCTGTGCAGGTACAAGGCCTGCACCGCCTCAAAAACTCCCAGCAAACTGATACCTCCCCCCCGGATGCCACATCGTCACCACCGAAGCCACCAACCCCTTCGATAAAGTTCTCCGCTTGAGTACCAAACAAGCCTCCCTATCCTTGTGAATCTGCAGCATCTCCGCAATCTCCCGCGGCGGATGCAGCGCCTCGATGCTGTAATTGACCCCCTGCAGCGGCGCCGCCGCCATCAGATACTCATTCGGCGTAATCACCGAAAAATCCTGCTGCATGTAATCCGGAGCCACGTCCGGATTGACCCACCGGTCCTCGACCTGGATCGGAATATCGTTCTCGAAGTGCACGATGATGGAATGGAACAGCGGATGCCCCGACTTCACGCCGAACGGCGGCGCCAGCAGTTCCGACGCCTTGCTGCGCTCCAGCAGATGCAGCTCGCTGCGGTGCACATGGCCGCGCATGCGCACCTCGTCGGCGATGCTCTTGATCTCCACCAGCGTCGACTGGTACTTCTGCTGCGCCACATAGGTGCCCGATCCCTGCACCCGTGTCAGGATCTGCTCGTCGGTCAATTCGCGCACCGCCCGGTTGACCGTCATGCGCGAAACGCCGAACTGCTTCGCCAATGCCTGCTCGGAAGGAATCGCGTCGCCTTCCTTCCAATGGCCGGCCTGGATTTCGCCCAGTAAATAATTCTTGATGTGCAGGAAAGCCGGTATCCGTTCCGCGCCGCCGCCCTCTTCTTCCATATCCACCCGCACAACTTTCTCCTCATGACTGACAACCGGCATTGTCGCTCACCTTCGCGATGCCGCCGAATGCCCGAACGTAAATTTGTATCATCAACTCAGATTATACTTGCCTAAGTTGTCTATACAACTTAAACTTCAAATCGCAGGCATTCCTGGCAGCCGGCAGGCATTGCCAGACAGGTTTTCGCAACACCCATCACGCCGGATGGTCGGCGTGAGCAGACATCAGCATCCACAGGAGACACCAGATGGCAAGCTTTCAACCCAAGCAATTACTCACTGCCGCATTGATTCTGTCGGCATTTTCCGCACCGGCGTTCGCCGACATCAAGATCGGCTTCAACGTGCCGCTGACCGGCTTTGCGGCCGCCGACGGCAAGTCCGCGCTGGAAGGTGCGAAGCTGGCCGTCGCACAGGCCAATGCCAAGGGCGGCGTCGCCGGCCAGAAGGTGGAACTCGTGATCTATGACGACCAGGCCTCGCCGAAGGAAGCCGTGCCGGTCGCCACCAAGCTGGTGGAAAAGGACAAGGTCGTGGGTGCGGTGTCCGGTTCCTACTCGGGCTCTACCCGCGCGGCCGCGGCAATCTTCCAGCAGCGCCAGGTTCCCTATGTGGTTGCCTATGCGATCCATCCCGAAATCACGCAGACCGGCGACTACATGTTCCGCACTGCCGCCATGGGCGAAGTCCAGGGCCGCGCGGGCGCGATGCTGGTCCAGAACCTCGGCAAGAAGCGCGTCGCCGTCGTCACGCTGAAGAACGATTTCGGCCAGGCGCTCGCCGCCGGCTTCAAGGAAGGCGCATCGAAGTTCGGCCTGCAGATCGTCAATGAATACGAATACGGCATGCAGGACCGCCAGTTCGGCGCGCTGGTCTCCAAGGTCAAGTCCGACAACCCGGACATCATCTATGCCTCCGGCTATTACTTCACCGCCGGTCCTCTGGTCAGCCAGCTGCGCGCCGCCGGCATCACCGCGCCCATCATCGGCCAGGAAGGCTACGATTCCGACAAGTTCATCGAAATCGCCGGCGCCGCCGCAGAAGGCACGCTGCTCACCACCTCGCTCGACCGCGACGCGGATTCGCCGGCGACAAAGAGCTTCATGAGCGAATTCCGCAAGGCCACCGGCGTCAATGCAGACATGGTGGCGGCCGGCACCTACACCGCGACCAGCGTGCTGATCGAAGGCCTGCAGAAAACCGGCGGCAAGGGCGGCGAGGCGCTGAAGAATGCGCTGGCAGCCGGCAGCTTCGATACGCCGATCGGCAAGCTGGCCTTCAACGACTTGCATGAAGTGAAGAAGGATGTGCAGGTGCAGGTCGTGAAGGACAAGGCCTTCCACCGCCACTCGGTGATCTCCGGTCCGATGCTGGCGCCGCCGAGCAAGGCCAAGCAGTAAATCTCTTAAAAGCCGGTCTTCCCTCCATCACCAAGCGAGGGAAGACTGGCAGCAAAGGCTGAAGCGCCTTTACATCCGCTCCATCTCATTCGTCCCAAGGAACCATCATGCTCTTCCTCGAGCTGATCGCACAGGGCCTGGTCCAGGGCAGCATCTACGCGCTCGTCGCGCTGGGGCTGACGCTGGTCTACGGCCTCTTGCGCATACTCCATGTTGCCCACGCGGCGCTGTTCACGCTCGGCGGCTATCTCGGCGTCATGGTCACCAATGCCACCGGCAGCCTCGCGCTGGCCTTCGTCATCGCCATGCTCGCCGCCGGCCTCACCGGCGTGGCCATGTACCGCCTCTGCTACGAACCCATCCTCAAGCAGCCGCCCTTCGTCGCGCTGATCGCATCGATCGGCCTGTACATCGCCTTCGAAGAAATCTTCCGCATCGTCTTCGGCGCTTCCGGCCTCTCGTATGTCGCGCCGCCGCTGCAGGAACAGATCGCGCTGTTCGGCGGCCTGCAATTCAAGCTGGCGGAAATCCTTGTGATGACCGGCACCGCGGCGATCATCGGCGTGCTGTTCTACCTGCAGACCCGCACCCGCATCGGCGTCGCCTGCCAGGCCACCGTGTCCGATCCGCAGATGGCGCAGTCCTTCGGCATCAAGCTGCAGCAGGTCCGCGACATCAACTTCTTCGTCGGCTCCGCGCTGGCGGGCTTCGCCGGCGTCTGGGTCGCCCTGCTCAACAACCTGGTCGAACCGACGATGGGCAGCGTGCCCTCGTACAAGGGCCTCGCGATCATCGTGCTCGGCGGCATGGGCTCGGTGCGCGGCACGCTGATGGCGGCGCTGGTGCTGGGCGTCGTCGAATCCTTCGGCACGATCTATCTCGGCAAGCTGCTCGACCGCAATGCGATCGCCTTCGCCTTCCTGATCGTGGTGCTGATGATGCGCCCGCAGGGCCTGTTCGCGCGCAGCTGAAAGGACAGCCATGGAATACGAAATCTCTCTCCTGACGTCGATGTGCATCAGCGTGCTGTTCGCATTGTCGCTCAACCTGATCACCGGCTTCTGCGGCCAGATCAGCCTCGGCCATGCGGCCTTCCTCGGCATCGGCGCCTACCTGTCGGCGCTGCTGTGCAAGGCCGGTCTGCCCTTTCTCGCGACGCTGCCGCTGGCGATGCTGCTGGCAGGCGTGATCGGCATCATCGTCGGCCTCGCCAGCCTGCGGGTGCGCGCCGACTTCCTCGCGATCACCACGATGGGCGTGGGCTTTTTGTTCGTCGGCGTGGTGCGCCAGCAGGAATGGCTGGGCGGTGAAATGGGCGTGTCGGCGATTCCCGATTCGGGCCTGTCGAAGATGGGCTTCATGCTGCTGACATTGGCGCTGTGCATCGCCACCGCTCTGCTCTGCCTTTACATCCGCCGCTCCTGGATGGGCCGCGTGTTCAACGGCGTGGCCGAAGACGAAGACACCATGCGCGTGCTCGGCATCGACGTGCCGCGCTACAAGCTGGCCGCATTCGCGATCGGCACCGCGCTGGCGGGCCTGGCCGGCGGCCTGTATGCGCAGAACCTGAAGTTCATCGGCCCGGACAGTTTCGGCTTCGTGGAGTCCGTCACGGTGCTGTCCATGGTCGTGGTCGGCGGCATCGGCTCCGTCACCGGCGTAGCCGTCGGCGCGGCGGTGCTGAGCGCGCTGCCCGCCTGGTTCCAGTTCATCGGCGATTACAAGCTGCTGGTCTACGGCGGCCTGCTGTTCCTGATGATGCGCTTCTCGCCGGGCGGCATGGCTGCGCTGGTGACACGCATGGTCTCTTCATCCAAAGTTACCAAGGGAGGCCGCGCATGAATCCCCTGCTGAAAGTCGACGGCGTCACCGTGCGCTTCGGCGGTCTCACCGCCATCGACAAGGTCTCCTTTGAAGTCCGCGAAGGCGAATTGCTCGGCCTGATCGGCCCCAACGGCGCCGGCAAGACCACCATGCTGCGCTCGATCACCGGCGTGGTCCGCGTCACCGAGGGCAAGGTCGAACTCGCCGGCGAGGCCCTCAACGGTCTGCCGACGCACAAGCGTATCCGCAAGGGGCTGTCGCTGTCGCAGCAGCTGGTCAAGCCCTTCCGTGAAATCTCGGTGCTCGACAACGTCGCGCTGGCCGCTGGCGCGCAGTACACGCGTTCGCCGCTGGCCGCGCTGATGCATGTATCGCAGGAAAAGGAAGCCGCGCTCGGCCGTGAGCTGCTCAAGCGGGTCGGCATCGAAGCCTATGCCGACCAGAAACCCGGCATCCAGCCGCTGGGCATCCTGAAGCGCCTGGAGATGGCGCGTGCGCTGGCGCTGAATCCGAAGCTGCTGCTGCTCGACGAACCGCTGGCCGGCCTCAACTCAAAAGAGGCGCATGCCCTGGCCACCACCATCGCCGAGATTAACCGGCAAGGCGTCACCATCGTGCTGATCGAGCACAACCTCGGCGAAGTGATGCGCATCTGCCAGCGCCTGGTGGTGCTCGACAACGGCCGCAAGATCGCCAGCGGCGACCCGCGCGCCGTGATGAACGATCCGGTGGTGCGCAGCGCCTATCTCGGCGGCGACACGCTGTCGGAACAGCATGCCAAACCGGAAACCGCAGGAGGCGTCCATGCTTGAACTGAACAATCTTTCCTGCGGCTACGGCGCCTTCCACGCGGTAGGCGACCTGTCGCTGTCGCTGCAGCCCGGCACCATCACCGGCCTGCTCGGCGCCAACGGCGCGGGCAAGTCGTCGACGCTGATGTGCATCGCCGGCCATGTCGCGCTGCAGGGCGGCGGCATCCGCTTCGACGGCCAGGACATCGGCAGGCTGGCGCCCAACGAACGGGTACGGCGCGGCATCGCGATCTCGCCCGAAGGCCGCCGCCTGTTCAAGGACCTGACCGTGGAAGACAACCTGCGCGTGGGCGGACTGGTGCAGCCGGCCGGGCATTTCGCAAAGGACCGCGACTATGTGCTCGGCCTGTTTCCGCGCCTGGGCGAGCGGCTGCATTCGCTGGCCGGCAATTTGTCCGGCGGCGAGCAGCAGATGCTGGCCATCGGCCGCGCGCTGATGACGCGTCCCAAGCTGATCATGATCGACGAACTCTCGCTCGGACTGATGCCCAAGGTCATCGACCTCTGCTACGCCGCGCTGCGCCAGCTGCAGGCCGACGGCATGACGATTTTACTGGTGGAACAAAACACGGAGCGCGTGCTGTCCGTCGCCCAGGAGGTCTGCGTGCTGGAATCCGGCCGCACCGTCTGGCAAGGCAAGGCGGCCGACGCCCGCAACAACCCTGAACTCACGGAAGCCTATCTCGGCTTGCATTAATGGAAGGAAGACAACAATGAATACCGTTACCGACAACATCGAACTCTCCACTGACCCGCGCTGGGATGCAAGCCGCGTGATCCGCGCACCGCGCGGCAGCGACAAGTCCTGCAAGAGCTGGCTGACCGAAGCCGCCTACCGCATGCTGCAGAACAACCTCGACCCGGAAGTCGCCGAGAATCCGAAGCACCTCGTGGTCTACGGCGGCATCGGCCGCGCCGCGCGCAACTGGGAATGCTTCGACCAGATCCTGGACAGCCTGCGCAAGCTGGAAGACGACGAAACCCTGCTGGTGCAGTCCGGCAAGCCGGTCGGCGTATTTCGCACCCATGCCGATGCGCCGCGCGTGCTGATCGCCAATTCCAACCTGGTGCCGAAATGGGGCAACTGGGAACACTTCAACGAACTCGACCGCAAGGGCCTGTTCATGTACGGCCAGATGACCGCGGGCAGCTGGATCTACATCGGCAGCCAGGGCATCGTGCAGGGCACCTATGAAACCTTCGTCGAAGCCGGCCGCCAGCATTACAA
Organism: Noviherbaspirillum malthae; assembly: GCF_015352985.1. Taxonomy (GTDB): domain Bacteria; phylum Pseudomonadota; class Gammaproteobacteria; order Burkholderiales; family Burkholderiaceae_D; genus Noviherbaspirillum; species Noviherbaspirillum malthae. The sequence goes on from NZ_JACYXF010000041.1 coordinate 48,904, forward strand.
CGGCGACTGGTCCGGCCGCTGGATCCTCACCGCCGGCCTCGGCGGCATGGGCGGCGCGCAGCCGCTGGCTGCGACCCTCGCCGGCGCGGTATCGCTGAACATCGAATGCCAGCAGAGCAGCATCGACTTCCGCCTGCGCACCCGCTACCTCGACAAGCAGGCGAAAGACATCGACGATGCGCTGGCGCTGATCAAGCACCACTGCGAGCGCAAGGAAGCGGTGTCCATCGGGCTGCTCGGCAACGCCGCCGAGATCCTGCCGGAACTGGTGAAGCGTGCAAAGGCCGGCGGCATGAAGCCCGACCTCGTCACCGACCAGACCTCGGCGCACGACCTGATCAACGGCTACCTGCCGATGGGCTGGAGCGTCGCGCAATGGAAGGCCGCGCAGCAGGACCACGGCCAGCACGCCCGCCTCACCGCCGAAGCCGCCAAATCCTGCGCCGTGCATGTGCAGGCAATGCTCGACTTCCACGCGATGGGCATTCCCACGGTGGACTACGGCAACAACATCCGCCAGGTCGCGAAAGACACCGGCGTGGACAACGCCTTCGACTTCCCCGGCTTCGTTCCGGCCTATATCCGCCCGCTGTTCTGCGAAGGCAAGGGCCCGTTCCGCTGGGCCGCGCTCTCCGGCGATCCCGAGGACATCTACAAGACCGACGCCAAGATCAAGGAACTGTTCCCGAACAACAAGCATGTGCACCACTGGCTCGACATGGCGCGCGAGCGCATCGCCTTCCAGGGCCTGCCCGCCCGCATCTGCTGGCTCGGCCTGGGCGAGCGCCACATTGCAGGCCTGGCCTTCAATGAAATGGTGAAGAACGGCGAACTCAAGGCCCCGATCGTCATCGGCCGCGACCACCTGGACACCGGCTCCGTCGCCAGCCCCAACCGCGAGACGGAAAGCATGAAGGACGGCACGGATGCCGTCTCCGACTGGCCCCTGCTCAACGCCCTGCTCAACACCGCAGGCGGCGCGACATGGGTTTCCCTGCACCACGGCGGCGGCGTCGGCATGGGCTACTCCCAGCACGCCGGCATGGTCATCGTCGCAGACGGCACGGAAGCTGCAGCGAAGCGCCTGGCAAGAGTGCTGGTCAACGACAGCGGCTCCGGCGTCATGCGCCATGCAGACGCCGGCTATGAAACAGCCGTAGCATGCGCGAAGCGCAACGGACTGAACCTGCCGATGGTGAAATAAAAGGAAAGAAAAAGCGGGCAGCAGCAAAACAGACCAAGGCAAAACAAAGAGGCTGTGCCTTTCCCCCTTTGCCGACGCCAAAAGAGCGTTACGCAAAGCGGAAAAAGAAGCGCAGACTGTCTGAGCCGAAGGCGAGTTTCTGCGCTTCCCGCTTTGTGCAACGCTCTTTTGGGAACCCCGAAGGGGCGCCGGCAACGGGGTCGCCTTTCTTTGCCTACTTTCTTTGGCGAAGCAAAGAAAGTAGGTGGCCCGCCGGGGCCAGACCCGGCAAGCCCGTCCGAAGAACCCATCGCACCGCATCACCGAAGAGCGACCCGAACACAGCATCAGGAAGAGCCATCACCATGAACACTCTAACAATCAATCCAGGGAAATTAACCCTCACAGACCTGCGCCAAATCTGGCGCGGCACAGTCAGTCTGGGACTGGCAAAAGACGCCTATCAAGCCATCCACACCTCCTCCGCCACCATCCAGAAAATCGTGGAAAAAGGCGCCCCCGCCTACGGCATCAACACCGGCTTCGGCAAACTCGCCAAAACCCACATCCCCAACGACCAGCTGGAAGAGCTGCAACGCAACCTCATCCTCTCCCACTCGGTAGGCAGCGGCGAACTCATCGCAGACAACATCGCCCGCCTCATCCTGGCGACGAAGATCGGCAGCCTGTCCCGCGGCTACTCAGGCATCCGCGCCTCGGTCATCGACACCATGATCGCCCATTACAACGCCGGCATCATGCCCTGCATCCCGAGCAAGGGCTCGGTAGGCGCCTCCGGCGACCTCGCCCCGCTGTCGCACATGACGCTGGCCCTGATGGGCGAAGGCGACGTGCGCGTGGACGGCCGCATCGTCCCCGCGAAGGAAGCGCTCGAGAAAGCCGGCATCGCCCCCGTCACGCTCGCCGCCAAGGAAGGCCTCGCCCTGATCAACGGCACCCAGGTCTCTACTGCCTTCGCCCTCAACGGCCTCTTCCTCGCCGAGCGCATGCTGGAAGCCGCGACGGTGGCCGGCGCGCTGTCGGTCGATGCCGCAAAAGGCAGCGACGCCCCCTTCGACCCGCGCGTGCACATCGTGCGCGGCCAGCCCGGCCAGATCGCGGTGGCGCAGATCTACCGCACCCTGCTGCAGGGCAGCGAAATCCGCCGCTCGCACCTGGAAAACGACGAGCGCGTGCAAGACCCCTACAGCCTGCGCTGCCAGCCGCAGGTGATGGGCGCCTGCCTCGACCTGATCGGCAATGCGGCCCGCACGCTGCTCATCGAAGCCAATGCCGTCACCGACAATCCGCTGGTCTATGCGGAAGAAGGCGATGTCATTTCCGGCGGCAACTTCCATGCCGAACCGGTGGCCTTCGCCGCCGATTCGCTGGCACTGGCCATCGCCGAAATCGGCGCGCTGTCGGAACGCCGCATCGCCCTCCTGATCGATGCCACGCTGTCGGGCCTGCCGCCCTTCCTGGTGGCTTCCTCGGGCCTCAATTCCGGCTTCATGATCGCCCACGTCACCGCCGCCGCGCTGGCCTCGGAAAACAAGTCGCTCGCCCATCCGGCCAGCGTCGACAGCCTGCCGACCTCGGCCAACCAGGAAGACCATGTCAGCATGGCTACCTTCGCCGGCCGCCGCCTGAACGAGATGGCCGACAACACCGCCACCATCGTCGCCATCGAGGCGCTAGCCGCCGCGCAGGGCGTGGACTTCCACAACCCGCTGAAGACCTCGCCGCTGCTGGCCGACGTGCACCAGCACCTGCGCCAGCGCGTGCCCTTCTATGACAAGGACCGCCTGTTCGCACCCGACATCGAGGCGGCCCGGCAGATGGTGCTGCGCGGCGACCTGAGTGCCGGCTGCCACGACCTGTTCCTGCCGCTGTATTCGAACTGAGTAACTGAACAAAAGGAAGCACCATGTACCGCAAAGCCGACATGAGCCGCTGGCAAGGCCGCATCGATGAAGCAGAAGGTCTTGGCGGCAGGCGCTGGCACCAGATCGTGCAGGTTTTCGATCCGGATACCGCTGGCAGCAGCGGCAATGGCAAGGGCGTTGCCCTGATCGGCTTCGCCTGCGATGCCGGCGTCGCGCGCAACCATGGCCGCACCGGCGCTGCCGAAGGGCCGGCGGCGATCCGCGCCATGCTCGGCAACATGCCGGTGCGCCGCCGTACAGTGATTGTCGATGCGGGCGACGTGGCCTGCGTGGACGATGCGCTCGAAGACGCGCAGCAGGAGTTGTCGGCGCATCTTGCCGAGCTGCTCGATGCCGGCTACCTGCCGCTGGCGATGGGCGGCGGGCATGAAATCGCCTTCGGTTCCTTCGGCGGTCTGGCGCGGCATCTGGAAAAGAAGGAAGGCAAGCCGCGCATCGGCGTCATCAATCTCGATGCGCATTTCGACCTGCGCCAGGCCGAGCGCGCCAGTTCCGGCACGCCGTTCCGGCAGATCGCCGAAGACTGCGCGGCGCGCGGCTGGCCCTTCAGCTACTGCTGCCTAGGCATCAGCGAATTTGCCAATACGCAGGCCCTGTTCGAACGCGCGCGGCAGCTCGGCGTGCGCTGGATGCTGGACGAAGACATGAGCGCCGCGCGCTTCGATGCGGTGCGCGCGCAGGTCGAAGCCTTCCTGTCCGAAGTCGACCATGTGTATTTCACGATCTGCCTCGACGTGCTGCCGGCGGGCGTGGCGCCCGGGGTGAGCGCACCGGCTGCGCGTGGCGTACCATTGGACGTTGTCGAACCGATTGCGGATCTGATCGCAGTCAGCGGCAAGCTGCGCCTGGCCGATATTGCCGAACTCAATCCCGGCCGGGACATCGACCAAAGGACAGCCCGGGTCGCCGCCCGCCTGCTGGCAAGGCTCGCGGAGCGCACCGGGACATGAGGAGACCATGCGCAAATTCACACGCGACGACTATGTATCGATGCCGTGGAAAAACGGCGGCGGCCACACCCTGCAGCTGGCGATCGCGCCGGAAGGCGCGGACCTGAGCAGTTTCGAATGGCGTATCAGCAGCGCCGACGTCGACAGTTCCGGTCCGTTTTCCCTGTTCGCAGGCTTCGACCGCTCATTGGCCGTGCTGGAAGGCAACGGGCTGATGCTGGAACTCGACAGCCTGCACGCCACCATCCTGACGCCCGACAACAAGCCGCTGGCCTTTCGCGGCGAACAGCAGGTGCATGCGGCGCTGTTCGACGGGCCGATCAGGGATCTGAATGTCATTACCCGCCGCGCCTGCTGGACGCATACGCTGGAAAAGCTGCAATTCAGCGGCAGCTTGCAATGCGACATGCAGGCCGATCTTGTTTTCATCTTCAACGCGCGCGGCGATGCCGTGCAGTGCAAGACTTTGGCAGGCCGCGAAGCCGGGATCGGCGAAGGCGAATCGGTGCTGATCGACGCCAGCGACGGCGAACACATCGACCTGTCCGCCAAGGCCGCTGCCATGCTGTACATCGCGCGCCTCATGCAGAAACGAAATGCCGACAACAACTGAACATGAATTGAATTGGGATGCATTGTGGACCAATGTCCACCTTGCCACGCTGGCCGATGCGCAGGGCTACGGCGAGATCCGCGATGCGGCGATTGCCGTGCGCGGCAGCCGCATCGCCTGGCTGGGGCCGAGATCCGCATTGCCGGCCGGCGCGCGCGCTGCGGTTGAGCATGACGGCGGCGGCCGTCTACTCACGCCCGGCCTGATCGACTGCCATACCCATATCGTGTACGGCGGCAACCGCAGCGGCGAGTTCGAAGCCCGCCTCAACGGCGCGACCTATGAAGAGATTTCGCGCAGCGGCGGCGGCATCATGTCCACCGTGCGCGCCACGCGCGCGGCAAGCGAGGATGCGCTGATGCAGGCCAGCCTGCGCCGGGTTCGCAGCCTGCTGGCGGAAGGCGTCACCACGCTCGAGATCAAGTCCGGCTATGGTCTTGATCTCGAGACCGAGCGCAAGATGCTGCGCGCGGCGCGGCGTATCGGCGAGCAGCTGCCGGTGCGGGTGAAGACGACGTTTCTCGGCGCGCATGCGCTACCGCCGGAGTTTGCGGGCAAGGCGGACGCGTATATCGACGAAGTCTCTGACCGCATGCTCCCGGCATTGGCGAGCGAAAGGTTGGTCGATGCGGTCGACGCCTTCTGCGAGAAGATCGGTTTCTCCTCGGCGCAGACCGAGCGGGTATTCCAGGCGGCAGAGCGGCATGGCTTGCCGGTGAAGCTGCATGCGGAGCAGCTGTCGGACCAGGGCGGTGCGGCATTGACGGCGCGATATCGCGGGCTGTCGGCGGATCATCTGGAGTATCTGTCGCCGGAAGGCGTCGCGGCGATGGCTGCGGCAGGCACGGTGGCGGTGCTGCTGCCGGGAGCTTTCTACTTCCTGCGCGAGACGACCTTGCCGCCGCTCGCCGCTTTGCGCGAAGCGGGCGTGCCGATTGCAATTTCCACCGACTGCAATCCCGGAACCTCGCCGATGACCTCGCTGCTGCTGGTGATGAACATGGCGTGCACGCTGTTCAGGATGACGCCGCTGGAGGCGATGCTTGGCGTGACACGCCATGCGGCGGCGGCGCTGGGGCTGGGCGGGGAAATTGGTACGCTGGAGGTGGGAAAGGCGGCGGATTTCGCGCTGTGGGAGGTGGAGCGGCCGGGGGAGCTGGCTTACGGGATTGGGGGGAATCCGTGCGGGCAGGTGGTGTTTGGGGGTGTTGTTAGGAAGGTTTGAGGTTTGAGGTTTGAGGTTTGAGGTTTGAGGTTTGAGGTTTGAGGTTTGAGGTTTGAGGTTTGAGGTTTGAGGTTTGAGGTTTGAGGTTTGAGGTTTGAGGTTTGAGGTTTGAGGTTTGAGGTT
>NZ_JACYXF010000042.1 GCF_015352985.1 Noviherbaspirillum malthae
ATGCCCATGAGCATGAGCTTGGCAGCCGACAGGACGATGAAGGTGATGACGAACAGGATCAGGCCGAGCGCAAACAGCGACGACACGTGCAGCGTCGATTCGGCTTCGGCGAACTCGTTGGCCAGCGTGGAAGCGATGCTGTTGCCGGCGGCAAACAGCGACCAGGACAGCTTGTGGGCATTGCCGATGACAAACGTCACCGCCATGGTTTCGCCGAGCGCGCGGCCCAGGCCGAGCATGACGCCGCCGACGACGCCGGTCTTGGTATAGGGCAGCACGATCTTGCGCACCACTTCCCAGCGGGTGCAGCCCAGGCCGTAGGCCGATTCCTTGAGGACAGCCGGGACGATCTCGAAGACGTCGCGCATGACCGAGGCGATGAAGGGGATGATCATGACGGCCAGAATCAGCCCGGCGGTGAGGATGCCGATGCCCATCATGGGGCCCTGGAACAGGTGGCCGATAAGGGGCAGCTGGCCGAGGGTGCTCTTCAAGAAGGGCTGGACGTGGTCGCCGAAGAGCGGGGCGAAGACGAACAGGCCCCACATGCCGTAGATGATGCTGGGCACGCCGGCGAGCAGTTCGACGGCGGTACCGAGCGGACGGCGCAGCGAGGCGGGGCAGATCTCGGTGAGGAAGAGCGCGATGCCGAAGCTGATGGGAAAGGCGATGAGCAGCGCGATGAGCGACGTGGCCAAGGTGCCGACGATGGCGATGAGGGCGCCGTACTGGTCGTTGACCGGGTCCCATTCGACGGTGGTGACGAAGGTCGGGCCGAACTCCTTGAGCGCCGGCCAGGCGCCGATGATCAGGGAAACGATGATGCCGACCAGGACGATCAACACGCTCAATGCAAACAGAAGCGTGATCTTGTGAAAGAAAAAATCCTGGAGACGTTGCCGGCGCATTGTCGATGCGAGCGGGACATGTGTGGCGACCTTGTTTGCCGCAGCGCTGGCCATTCCGGACCTGGCATGTGCGACGGTAGTGGACTCAATGCTCATGACGATCGCCTTGGACTGGACTCTGGGTAATTCGCTGGAAGGCTTCAACGATACCCGGCAAATATGACTTGGCGATGACGTTGCCGGCCATGCCGTCACGGATACTGCCTGCGACGGCAAGCCCTGTAATTGAATTGAAATATTTCCTGAATAAAATTCATGTCTTTGCAATGGCAGGATTTTCCGGACATCGTCTTGGTCGAGGCATTCACATCGTCAGCCGCAAGAATCAAAGCGTTCCTGTTCAGCACGAAAGGGCTGGCGGTCTTCGTATTGATTGTCACCATGCTGTTCCTGGCAGCGATCTGGATCATCACCTTTGCGCTGATCGATAATGAAAGGCGCGTCGCCGTCGAACGCTCAGCGGTCGAAAGCGAAAACATTGCCTCCATCGTGGCGGCCAGCCTGGACGAGGTTCTGGGACGCGCGCTGCTCTATGCGCAGCTCGGCGCACCCCGCGCGACAGGCGAGCGCCTGTCGCCTCCTTCGTCCCCTCTCAGCCCTCTCGCGTTCGGTGACAGGGCATATCTGCGGATCGCATTCTTCGCTCCTGACGGCAGTCTTTCCTATTCGTCATCGAAACGTACGACCGAACCGGAGCTGGCCGCTTTCACGCAGCGCAGTCTTGGCGGCATGGCCTCTCCGGAAAAAGACCTGATCCTGATCGAAGCGCAGGCTGTCGCCAATCAGCACGCCGCGTGGCGGGTTCCCCTGGCAGTACCCCAATGGGAGGACGGCAAGCTGACCGGCGTCATGGCCGCATTCATCGACCTCGGCTATTTCCTGCAGCTTTACAAGGATGTCGACATCGGCAGCCATTCCAGCATCGAGATCATTCATCATAACGGCGCGCAGATAGCGGAATTGCGCAATGCCATGCTCTCTTCCGGCCTGCAATATCCAACTGCCGACCACGGCGCCATGCTGGCTTCACCCGAAGAGAAGGGAGCGGTCAGCATGCTTCACCCCGCCACTGGCCAGATGGTCACGGGCGTCTTTCGCAAGCTGACGCGGGAGCCGCTGCTGATCACTGTCACGCGGGAGCAGTCGGCGATTCTCGCGGACCTGGACTCCCGTCATCGCAACTATCTGGCACGCGCGGGACTGATGTCGCTCGGGCTGGTGCTTTCCGCGGCGGCGCTGGCGGTGCTCGCGCGGCGGCAGCGCTTTCTGTACACGGATCTGACCCGGTCCGAGCAGCAGAAGCAGGAACTGATCGAGCAGCTTCAGGAAGAGAAAGACCGCGCCTATGCGCTGGCATCGCAGGACTATCTCACCGGGCTTGCCAACCGCAGGATGTTTCATGAACTCGCATCGGCCGAGCTGGCGCGGGCCAAGCGCAGCCGCAAGGCCTATGCGCTGCTGTTTCTCGACCTGGACAAGTTCAAGGCCATCAACGACACGCTGGGACATGGAATCGGCGATCTGCTGCTGCAGACGGTGGCCGAACGGCTGCGGCATTCGCTGCGCGCCTATGATCTGGTCGCGCGGCTTGGCGGAGATGAATTCGTCATCCTGGTGTCCGAACTGGAATCCGAGGAGCAGGTGACGCGCATCGCCTCGAAGCTCATCGAAGTCATTTCCGCTCCTTATCCGAATCTTGCCGGCCATGATCTCGAAGTCGGCACCAGCATCGGCATCGCGCTCTGTCCGCGCGACGGGCACGACATCGAAACGCTGCTCTCGCACGCGGATGCGGCGATGTACAGCGCCAAGCACATCGGCCGCGGAACCTACCGCTATTACGACGCATCGCTCAATATTTCGTCGGCCCGGCAGCTTGAACTTGCATCACGCTTTCGCCGTGCCATCACGGACGGCGAATTCCGCCTGCACTTCCAGGCCAGGGTGGAGCTGGAGCATTACCGGCTGGTGGGGCTGGAAGCGCTCGTTCGGTGGGCGCATCCGGAGCACGGCCTGATCTACCCCGGCGAATTCATCCCGCTGGCAGAGGAAAGCGACGTCATCATCGCGCTGGGCAACTGGGTCATCGATGCCGCCTGCCGGCAGATCGGTGCCTGGCGCGATGCAGGACTGCCGGTGGTGCCGGTGGCCGTCAACATGTCGGCCAGACAGCTGAACGACCCTGCGCTGGCGGAACAGATCATCGCCACGCTGGACAGGCATGCGGTTCCGGCCGACCTGTTCGAAATAGAAGTGACCGAAAGCGCCTTTGTCGACAACATGGACATCGCGCAGAGCATGCTGGAGCGGCTGGCCCGGCATGGCGTCAAGGTGTCGCTGGATGACTACGGCACCGGTTTCTCCGGCCTGACCTACTTGAAAAAGCTGCCGATCACGGCAGTCAAGATAGACAGGTCCTTCGTGCGCGACATCCGCAACGACACCAACGATGCAATGATCGTTTCCTCCACCATATCGCTGGCGCACAACCTCAAGCTGCAGGTGGTTGCGGAAGGCGTAGAGACGAAGGAACAGGTCGTCCATCTGAAAACCGCCGGATGCGACCAGGTACAGGGTTTTTATTTTCAGCGACCTTCGGCCGCCGATACCATCGAGCCATTATTGAGACGCGGTCATTTTGAAATTCTATAAATCCATGCTGCACAGCATTCTTCGTGCATGGGGCCCCGGCCTGCGTGTACTTGCGCTGCTGGTGCCAATTATGCCGCTGGGGCCGATGCTCGGCATCGCCGAGGTTTGGGCTGCCGCTTGCGAACGGCCGGCGCGGATCGTCTATTCCATGGTGCCCGAGTCGGAACCCAGGGAAGCGCTGGCTGCCTTCACGCCCATCCTGAACGACTTGCGCGAGAGCCTCGGCATTCCCGTCGACACCGCCGTTCCCTCATCCTATGCCGCCGTCGTGGAGGGTCTTATGTCCGGCGCCATCCATGTCGCTCGCCTCGGACCGGCGTCATATATCGCCGCGCGCAAGGCCGATCCCGGCCTGAAGGCATTTGCGACCTTCTCCCGGAAGGCAGGCGCGTTCGGAGGCGAAGGTCCGTTCTATCATTCGCTGCTGATCGTCAGGAGCGGCGGCAGGTTCTCCGCACTGCGATCGCTGCAGGGAATGCGGGTCGCACTGGTCGATCCCGACAGCACCTCGGGCGCAAGACTGCCGCGCCGATTGCTGCCGAAGACGACCGGCATTTCTCTTGACCGGTATTTCAGGCGCGTGAGCTATGCGGGCGACCATGCGCAGGCCGCGCTCGCCGTACTGAAACAGGAAACGGATGCCGCCTTCGTTTCCAGCACCCAGCTATCGGCGCTGGTCGAAGCGGGTAAGGCGTCGGCTCAGGATTTTCGCGTGCTGTGGCGTTCCCCTCCCATCCCCATGGATCCCTTCGTCTATCGGGACGGACTATGCGAGGACATCAAGGCCAAGATACGTAACGTCTTTTACCGCCGCGACGGCAGGCTGCCAGATGCCGGGTTGAAGAGCATGGATGCGACCCGCATCCTGCTGCTCGGCGACGAGGCTTTTGACATCCTGCGCGACGTGCTTTGACACGCCGTGCAGCCGGCCTCCAGGTTTCAGATCAGTCCTTAGAAACCAACTGCCGCTCCCCGAAAGAACGTATCGGCCAGATTCCGCAGCACCGCCGCGCTGTGCGTGCCTTCGATGGCGGCGTGCGCCGCCTGCAGATAGTCCTGCACCTTGCGCTGCGCGCTGCGCACGCCGATGCGGGCGACGATGTTGGTGCCGTCGTCATCGACGTCCTTGATGTCGTCGAACATTTGAAAGGCCAAGCCGAGGTTGGTGGTAAAGCGCATCACCTTCTCTTCCTGTTCAGGCGTCGCATGGCTGACCAGGCAGCCTGCTTTTGCCGCGGCCTGGAACAGGATGCCGGTCTTGAGCTGGTGCATGTCGGCGACGGCGGCGGGGCTGGGAATGCCGCCCTTGGCCTTCAGGTCGATATACTGGCCCAGTGACAAGCCGTTGGGCCCGACCGTGGCACACAACAGCTGGATCAGCTGGAGCCTGAGGTCGCCGGCGAGCTTCTCGTGCGAAGCAATGATGCACTGGCTCTGGGTCAGCAGCGATACGGCCGCCAGTATCGTGAGGCTTTCTCCGTATTCGACATGGGTGCACAGCCGGCTGCGCCGCTCGCGGTCGTCGTCCATGCAGGGCAGATCGTCCAGGATCAGGGATGCGCAGTGAATCATCTCGATAGAGCACGCCACCTGCATTGCATCCTCATGCGCACCGCCCAGGTAATCCGCCACTGCCAGGGTCAGCAGGGGCCGGATACGCTTGCCGGGGGCGAGCACGCTATAACGCATTGCGGCATTGACCGGAGAAGAATGCGTCGAGGCAAGCAGTTCGTCCAGACGGGAATTGACCAGCGAACGGGATTCGGCCACCCAGTCCTGCTCGGCGCTGACAGGAAGGTCGTTGGCTAACATAGATACGGGAACTGCTTGTCAGTGATGGGCATACCGTTCTCCTCCTGTCTGTGTTTCCCTGTGCGGATTAATCGGTTTAGCGGCTTAGCGGCTGTAATCCCCGGCGTCGCCAAGATCGTTCGGGTCGTTGCGGCGCGCATCCCGGTTCTTCTCGACGTCGACATGCGCCGGATCGGTGAAGCCGGTGGCATTGCCGGTGCCTGTGCCGCGTCCGGTCGACTCCTGTTTCGGAGGCAATACCGAATTGTTCCCGATGTTCAGGGGGTGCTTTGCATCGTGCTTATGCTGGCCTTGCTGGCGGTCACTGTTTTGCATCTCGATTTCCTCATGATCGTGCCGGAAGGCAGCGCGGAATCAGGCATGCTTGCCGGCTTTGTTACGATTCGCGCCCGCATGCATTCCATTCAGCAAATAAGAAGTGGCATGCTGCGGAGCCCGCGCTTCGCAGTTAGACATCTAAGATCAAAAAGGTTTGTTGTTCAAGACAAATCATGAACAAATTTGGAGGGCAGAGATTGACGGCCGTCAGGTTTATTTATAAGTAACTCCCACACGATTGCTGAGGCTTCACTATAATCCACGCTGAACCGCACCTGCGATCCACAAGGGTCGACCAGCCCAGCCCCGCTGCTCCGACCCGACGCCGCGAAAAACGGCCATGCCGGATCCGTTCAATCAGTAGAAGAACAATGTATTGTGAATCTTGCAATGTTTCATGGCGACATTGCACGATTGTGGTCTATCCATCAAAATCGCTTTCACTTATTGCAAGACAACACTGCTGATGACGACTGACGACCGTACGAAGCTTATCTCCCGGCTTTTGGCCTTGGATGCGTCGGCACAGGGATCCCCGGATGCCATCGCGGACCGTGCCGTCTGGCTCTGGGAAAGATTGGCTAATCGATTAATACCGCTTATCGGGCAGATGGGGTTCGAATCCCTGTATGCTCGCGCTGTTCATTTTTCGCAATCCGAATGCCGCAGCATCTCCATTTACACACTTGGACAAGAAACTGGCTTTCTTCAGAAACTCAGGGAGGACCTTCTGTGTCTGGAGTATGACATTGCCGCACAATGCGTGACGGTTTTGCTGACCAGGTTCATCGAACTCGTGGCGGCGATGATTGGCGAAGCATTGACGGGACATATCCTGCAGTCCGCCTGGGATGAACACAGCGCCCGGTGCGGCACGAGGGGAGTTTCAGAATGACAAAAAAAGTAACGCTTGAAAAACTGCCTACCGGCGTTCCGGGACTGGACACCTTGCTGGCCGGCGGAATCCCCAAGTACTCGTTCAACGTGATCACCGGCAGCCCTGGCAGCGGCAAGACGACGCTGGCTCATCAGATCATGTTCGCGCTGGCCAATCCGAAGCGAAAGGCCCTGTTCTTTACCGTCATGGGCGAGCCGCCGCTGAAGATGCTGCGCTACCAGCAGCAATACAGCTTCTTCGACCCCGGCAAGGTCGGCCCCTCCATCCGTTATCTGAATCTGGCGGAAGACCTGCAGAAGGAAGGCTTCGACGGGGTGCTGGACCGCATCCTCAAGGAAGTGCGCGACTTCGAGCCGGAACTGATCTTCGTCGACTCCTTCAAGTCCGTCGTGCAAGCGACCAAGGACACCGTACAGAGTACGGCCAGTCTGCAGTATTTCGTGCAGCGCCTCGGCATTCACCTGGCCAGTTGGCAGGCAACCACCTTCCTGCTCGGCGAGTACGCCGAAGCGGCGCAGGAAGAGAATCCGATCTTCACCGTTGCGGACAGCATCATTCACCTGAGCCAGGAGTTCGAAGAGGATGAAATGGTGCGCAAGATCGGCGTGATCAAGATGCGCGGCACCGCCCACCAGACCGGCCTGCACCGGTTCCGGATCACGGACCACGGTCTGCAGGTGTTTCCTCGCCTGCTCGGCGGCATTGTTGCCAGCAGACACAATGCGCCGCGTGCAAAAAGCCTCGGCCAGCGGCTGTCCACCGGATGCACCGGCCTGGACGACATGCTCGACGGCGGACTGCCCGCAGGCTATTCCACCATCGTCCTGGGTCCGCCGGGCTGCGGCAAGACGATGCTGGGCACGTCTTTCCTCGGGGCCGGCGCCCGCATCGGGGAACACGGCATTATCGTGTCGTTCGAACACAGCTTGTCGCATTCGGTCAATACGCAGCTCGACGCCCTGATCGAGCAAGGCAGCGTCACCGAAGTACGCCTGACGGCGCATGACCTGACCGTCGAGGAATTGATCAGCGCCCTTCTCGATGCGGTGGATCGCACCGGGGCCAGGCGCATCGTCATCGACTCGCTGTCGGCGCTGGAACTGGTGATCGCGCCCCAGTACCGGCCGCAGATGCTGGAGTCGCTGTACCGGATGCTGACGCACCTGCATGCGCGCGCCATTACCGTCATGATGATCAGGCATGTTGTGAACATGACGCAGCCCGTGTTCTCGCAGGGAGACTTCATCGTCGACGCCATCATCGCCATGCGCTATGCCGAGATCGATTACAAGCTGGTCAAGCTCATCTCGGTTCCCAAGCTGCGCGCCAGCCGGCACAGCGCCGAGGTGCGCAGCTTCAAGACCACCGCGGATGGAATCGAGCTGGTCGATTCGATCTGATGCTGACGGTGCAGCCAATGCAAGGGATTCAAGAAAAAGGACGCCGCATCGTGACGCATCGTGATCGTGATACACCATGAAAAATGAATCGAATCCCGGTCTGCAGGATGACGTACGGGTCAGGCAGGCGATAGACAGCGTCGTGCAAGCCGTTCGCGGCGGTGGAAGCGGAAGCGAGGAAATACAGTCCCTTCTCGTGCTGGTGTCCCAATTGCGGGAGGCGAACCAGAACCTGGTGCTGGCCGCGGTGAAGGCGCAGGTCCAGCGGGAAACGGCCGAAGCGCGCAACCGGCAGCAGAACGAATTCCTGGCCATGCTTGCGCATGAACTGCGCAATCCGATCGCCCCCATCGGCAATGCCGCCAGCCTCCTCGAAAAGATCACGGCGGCCCATCCGCTTCTGCCGAAGATACAGGGCGTCATCAGCCGGCAGGTGAGCCACATGGCGCGCCTGATCGACGATCTGCTCGATGCATCCCGCATCACCAGCGGCAAGGTCAGCCTGGAAAAATCCAGTATCGCGGTCAATGAAGTGCTGAATCGCGCGCTTGAAGTCGTGCGTGCCACCATCGACCAGCGGCGCCAGCAGCTCATGGCCGAACCGCTCGACACCGAGGTGATGGTCGAAGGCGATCTGATCCGCCTGTCACAGGCACTGAGCAACATCCTCGTCAATGCCTCCAAGTTCACGCCGGAAGCGGGCGAAGTCAGCGTGAGCATGAAACAGCAGGGCGATGCCATCCATATCCTGGTGCGGGACAACGGCATCGGCATCGAGCCCGAACTGCTGCCGCATGTCTTCGAACTGTTCCGCCAGGGACCGAGGACGCTGGCCCGCAGCGAAGGCGGGCTCGGCATCGGGCTGTCCGTGGCGAAGGCGCTGGTGGAAATGCACGGCGGCAGGATCAACGTTCACAGCATGGGACGCAACCTGGGCAGCGAATTTACGATCGTGCTGCCCGTCGCACAGTCGGGACCGCCAGGAACGGCCGGCGCGGAGCCGGCTCCTCTCACGGCATCTTCCGCCTGCCGCCGCATCCTTCTCATCGAAGACAATCCCGACACGGGCGCCACGCTGCAGCTGCTGCTCGAACTCAGCGGCCATCAGGTCACCGTCGCGCTCGACGGACTGAGCGGCGTGTCACTGGCGAAAGACGGCAGCTACGATGTCGTCATCTGCGATATCGGACTGCCCGGCCTTAACGGCTACGGCGTCATCACCCAGATCAGGCAGCATCTGGAAAGACGCCAGCCGTATGCGATCGCCGTTTCCGGCTATGGGCAGCCGGAAGACCGGGCCCGCGCCATCAATGCCGGCTTCGACGAGTATCTGGTCAAGCCGGTGAAGACGGAGACGGTGCTGGGACTGATTGCTGCGCAAGACGCAGTGTGATTCCGCAGACCATCGAGCAGCGGGACCAGCGCGGAATGACTTGCCGCAACAGGCTGATGGAAGTATGCACTTCGGCTGCGTGCTGGTTACGATTTGTTTCCTGAGGAAAACATTTATTCCCTCAACTGCTATACTCGGCGACAAATCGCACGGATAACCTCCTTCGTCGCCTCGCTGATTTCCAACAATCAAAAAAGCCCAAACCAAGCTGCGGGAAATCTGTCACACCAATTATTGTTTTGAGAATTCAGGGGATGTCTTTGACCGGAGACCTGTCAGCGAGTGAGCAAGCCTTGCAGCTCATCGAGCAGGTTGCAGATATCGCGTTCATCATTACTGATGCCGAAGGAGTCATTACCAGCTGCTCGGCCGGTGCGGAACAGCTTACGGGCTGGACTCGGGGCGAGATCGTCGGTCAGCCTGCCGCCGTGATATTTTCACCCGAAGACCGGGCTGCCGGCATTCCCGGCAAGGAAATGGAAACCGCACGGCGCAACGGCGCCGCCGCCGATGTCCGCTGGCTTGTCGCCAGGAACGGAGATCGCTTCCTTGCCGAGTGCAAGCTGACGCCGCTGAGGACGCCCGACGGTCATATTGCAGGCTATGCGAATACCCTGCGCGATATCACCTCGGCAGGCAGGCTGCAGGAAAGCGAAGCGAAATTCCGGGCGATGGTCAATGCCACGCCGCACATGGTGTGGTCCTCATTGCCTGACGGGACCGGGGACTACTTCAACGAACGCATGACGGCGTTCACCGGCATGCCCGAGGAGCGGCTGTACGGTCACGGATGGGCCGACCTCGTGCATCCTGATGACCGGGCATCCGCCATCAGCGCCTGGATGGCTGCATTGCAAAAGGGAGAGTCGCTGTCCATCGAATTCCGCTTCCGCCATGTTTCGGGCGAGTACCGATGGGTACTCTGCCGCGGCGAGCCGGTCAAGGATTGCGCCGGGAACATCATCAGATGGATAGGCACCAATACCGATATCCATGCCCGGAAGACCGCACAAGCCAGGCTGGCCGAAAGCGAGGAGCGTTTCCGCATACTGGCCACAACGACGGCGCAGGTCGTCTGGATTTGCGATGCCAAAGGCGAAGTTGTGCTCGACTCCGCTTCCTGGCGAGCCTTCACCGGCCAGACGGAAGCACGGTTGAGAGACCTGGGTTGGATCGACGCCTTGCATCCCGATGATCGGGAAAGGACGATGGAAGCCTGGACCCGGGCGACTCGTGAACGGAGCCTCTATGAACTCGAATGCCGCGTGCGCCATGCCAGCGGCGAGTACCGCTGGATGCTGAATCGCGCCGTCCCCCTGCTGGACAGCGACGGCTCGGTCCGGGAATGGGTGGGAACCTGCACCGACGTGACGGACAAGAAGCAGACGGAAACCGCGCTGAAGGAAACGCGGAGACGCCTGGACGCGACGCTCGTCGCCAGCGAGGTCGGCACTTTTGCTTGGAACATTCAATCCGACCAGGTGTTCGCCGATGCGAGCCTGATGCCGCTGCTCGGGGTGACGGAGCAGGACATCCAGGGAGGCCGCGCCGAAGCCTACCTGAAGGCCATTCATCCCGACGATGTGAACGCGGTCAGGAAAGCCCTTGAAGGCGTCGTCACCTCGGGCAAGACATATCAGGCCGTCTATCGTGTCGTGCTGGCTCCGCACGGCGAGCAGCGCTTCGTACACGCACGCGGCAAGGTGGAGTTTTCAGCCGACGGCAAGCCGTCATGGCTGACGGGAATCGTCATCGACGTGACGGCATTGAAAGCGGCCGAAGTCGAACTGCGCCAGAAGGAACAGCAGTACCGTGCCCTGTTCAACTCCATCGAAGAAGGCTTCTACATCGTCGAAATGGTCTTTGATGAATCGGGCCGGGCCGTCAATCACCGCTACCTGGAAGCCAATGCCAGCGTTGCGCGCATTACCGGAATCCAACATGCCGCCGGCAAGCTGGCGACCGACCTGATTCCGGAATACGACCCGGCATGGCGCGAGCTGTTCCTCAACGTGCTGGAAACCGGAGAACCGGGGCAAGCGCTGGTCGAAGTGTCAAGGTGGGGGAAGTGGCTGGACTTCTCCGTGACCCGGCTTGGCGAGCGCGCCGAGAACAAGCTGGCCGTCCTCGTGCGCGACATCACCGAGCGCAAGCGGCATGAGGATGCGCTGCGCTTTCGCGAAGAACGCTACCGCGCGCTGTTCAATTCGATTGACGAAGGCTTCTACATCATTGAACTGATCCGAGATGACGCGGGCAAGGCGGTCGACTACCGCTTTCTCGAAGCCAATCCCGCTGCGGAACGGCATAACGGGCTGCGCAATCCGGTCGGCAAGAGGCTCAGTGAAGTCCTTCCGTCGCCCAAGCTGGAGTGGGTCGCGCGTTATGACAATGTTGTCAGGACGGGCGAGCCCGAGCGGTTCAGCGACTATTCGCCGTCACTCGGGCGCTGGTTCGACATTTCCGTGTCGCGGCTCGGCGATGCGTCCAGCCGGCAGGCGGCCATCCTGTTCAACGATGTCACCGAGCGCAAGCACAACGAGGAAAAGCTGCATCGGCTCGCCGCCGATCTGCGCCAGGCCAACCAGCGGCAGAACGACTTCCTGGCGACGCTGGCCCATGAGTTGCGCAATCCGCTGGCGCCCATCCGAACAGGGCTTGACCTGATCCATGCCGGCATGGAGGTATCGCCGCCGGTGGCGAAGGTCCATGAAATGATGGACAGGCAGGTCAATCATCTGGTCTATCTGATCGATGACCTGCTCGACCTGGCACGCGTCAACAGCGGCAAGATCGTATTGAAGAAGTCGCGCAGCCCGCTCAAGGAAATTGTTCGGCATGCGATCGAAGCCAGCATGCCCATGATCAATGCGAAGGGCCATCATCTTGAAACTGAGATCGTGGAGGAACCCATCTGGGTCGATGCGGACATCAACCGTCTGCGGCAGGTGATCGGCAACCTGCTGACGAATGCGGCCAAGTACACGCCGCACGGCGGCAATATCATGCTGTCCCTGCAGCGAAGAGACAGTGAAGCGCTCATCAGCGTGTCGGACAACGGCATCGGCATCGCGGCGGAAGATATCCCGCATCTCTTCGACATGTTTTCGCAGATAGGACGCGGACTCGGCCATGCCGAGGGCGGGCTGGGCATCGGGCTGAACCTGGTCAAGCGGCTGACCGAAAAGCACGGCGGGTCGGTATCCGTATCCAGCCCCGGTCTCAACCAGGGCAGTACCTTCACCATCCGCCTTCCTGTCGCGCAGCGCGGCACCGATGGGATGGCGGCAGAGACCTCGCAGGAGAACATGCCTGCGGCAAGTGCCTCGCTGCGTGTCCTCGTGGTGGACGACAACATCGATGCCGCCCAGCTGCTGAAGGAACTGCTTGCGGTGAACGGCCACACCGTGCGGCTGGCGCATGACGGCGCGGAGGCCCTGGAAGCCGCGCGGCAGTTCATGCCGGACCTGGTCCTGATGGATATCGGCATGCCGAAAATGAACGGTTACGAGGCGGCGAGTGCGATGCGCGAGGAGCCGGGCCTGCAGCACGCCGTGCTGGTCGCGGTGACCGGATTGGGTATGCAGGCCGACGAAGCAAGATGCCTGTCCGCCGGTTTCAACCATCACCTTGCGAAGCCGGTCAGTCTTGCCAGACTGGCTGAATTGATCGCACAGGTTCAATGACTGCGCTTGTCATGTTGCGTCTTGATCGGGGGACGCGAGACGCACGACAATGACGGACGAAACCCTTCCTGCGAATTCGCCCTAAGCAAAAGATACCCGGGGCGCGACCGGCTGGGTCTCCGACGGCGGCAGCGGCCTCGAAACGAAGTATCCCTGGATCTCGTCGCACTGCAGCGACTTGAGCACCCTGGCCTGTTCGACCGACTCCACGCCTTCGGCCACCACTTTCATGCCCAGCGAATGCGCCATCGTGATGATGGCGGTATAGAACACCTTGCCTTCCCTGGATTGTTCAAGCTGCGCGGTGAAGGCCCGGTCGACCTTGAGGACGTCGAAGTCCATGCGCTGCAATTGCGACAGCGATGAATAGCCGGTGCCGAAATCGTCGACCAGAAGGGTAATGCCCATGTCGCGTATGGAGCGGATGGCCGCCGATACGCTTTCGCTGTCGCCCATCATCGACGATTCCGTCAATTCCACTTCGATCAGGGCAGGATCGATGCCGTGCCGTGCGATGCAGCCGGCCAGCGCCTGCGCCGGATTGGCATTCTGAAAATGGAGCGCGGAGACATTGACCGACACCGGCACCACCTGCCTGCCGTTCCTGGCCCAGAAGGCGAGCTGCGCGCAGACCTTGTCGATGACCTGTTCTCCCAGCCTTGCAATCAATCCGGCATCTTCGGCCAGCGGAATGAATTCGTTCGGCTCGATCAGTCCGCGGATCGGATGGTGCCAGCGCACCAGCGCCTCCATGCTGGTGGTGACGCCGCTGCTGGTGGAAACGCGCGGCTGGTAGTGAATCACCATCTGGTCGTGCTCGAGCGCATGCCGCAGCTCCATCTCCCGCTGGTGGCGCGAGCGCAGGCGCTCCGAGAAGTCCGCATCGAAGAAGCAGTAATTTCTTTTGCCTGACGTCTTGACCGAATACATCGCCATGTCGGCATTGTTGAGCAGCAGGGTGGCATCGGTGCCGTCCTTCGGGAAGACGCTGATGCCGATCGACACGCCGACGCCATACACGCCCTTGGAAATTCGGAAGGAGGAACGGAATGCGGCGAGAATCCGTTCGGCCACCTGGGCGGCATCGTCCGCGTCTTCCAGCGATTCGAGGATGACCAGGAATTCGTCGCCGCCGATGCGCGCGACCCTGTCCTGCGGGCGCACCGCGTCTTCCAGGCGCCGCGCCACGTTGCGCAGGATGTCGTCGCCGGCGTCATGGCCCATGGTGTCGTTGACGGTCTTGAAGCCGTCGAGATCAAGGAACAGCAAGGCCAGCATCGTTTTCTCACGCCCGGCGCGCTCGACTGCTTCAGGCAGGAAGGCATTGAGCCAGTGCCGGTTCGGCAGACCCGTGAGCGCGTCCTCGTTGCCGCGCTTCTCCAGTTCCGCCACGTGCGCCTTCATCTCGCTGATATCGCGCATGGTGATCGCCAGATCGTCATCCGGGCGCGACACGCGGATGTTGAGCCACTGCGGGCCCCTCAGGCGCAGATCATGCAGGTCGACCTCGCCTTCATAGAAGCGATGCTTCATGGCCTTGGCCATCATCTTCATCGTACGCTCGGCCGCCTCGCCCTGGTAGAGCGCCGACAGCCTGGCACCCAGCAAGACGCTGCGGCGAACATCGAGCAGCCGGGCCGCCCTGTCGTTGCAGTCGATGATCCGGAAATCTATCAGCCGCATCTGCTTATCGTAAATCGGCCGGGCGATGACGAAACCCTCGTTGCCCACTTCGGTCGCGGTACGATAGGTGGCCTGGACCGTCTCCACCTGATGCTTACGCCAAGCCAGGTGCAGCGACACGCCCATCGCAACCAGGGTAACGACGGCCAGCAGCGCGGTTCCTGCGGCGGCATTCCGGATGACGTCCCTGCGCCATTCCCGGTACGGCGCCAGCACCGCCTCCTGGTCCAGCCCGGCCATCGTGATCATTCCGTAATCGACGGTCGCCTGCCAGCCGACATACCGGCTGCGGCCGTCGACGAACCATGCGCTGCCGTCAAGGTGCCGTCCGTCCTTCCAGTCCTTCAGGGCGGGCTGCCTCAGCAAGGCTTGGCTCTTTTCGCCCGGCAGGAAAATGGTTTCTCCAATGCGCGCAAGCCTGACCCGTTCATCCGCGCTAAGGATGGCGAAGAAGCCGTACGTCTTCAGCGTGGTCTCGTCATAGGCGGAGGTGAAGTAGTCGGGAGTGACCGACACCAGGACGATGCCGTTGAAGCTGCCGTCCTCTGCGGACAGCCGGCGGGAAAACGGGACGACCGGAGTGCGCGAAAAGTTGCCGATGCGTGCCGTGCCGATATAGAACAGGTCTGCAGTCTCCAGATGCGCACGGAAGTAGGGTTCTTCCGCGATATTGACGCGCGCTGCCGAGGGAATGGTGCTGCTCACCAGATTACCGTTGCGGTCGATCAGGCTGATGAAAAAGCCGGATTCCATCGATTGCAGGCGCGGATGGCGGAACCTGGAAGGCTGGAAATTTCCGTTGGAGGTTTCCGATCCGTACTTGATAAAGAGCGTGAGCTGGTCCACCGCCTCAAGCGCCCGGAACAAATGGTTCGCATATGCCCTGCTGAGGATGCCGGCTTCATTGATTGCGTTGGCTTCGGCACTGGCTTGCTCTCTTTCAAGGTAGCCCAGCAGCACGCTCCATCCAATCAGCGCAAGAACGAGAGACTTGATCGGCCAGAACAGCAGCAGCCATCGTTTCCGCTTCATGAACCGCAGGTCGCCGAACGCGTCCCTGAGGCGCGCGGCGGATGTCTCGAACCGACCGGAAGATGCCATGGGCAGAACTCCATCGACACTGGACCAGAGGGTCTTACCTTACACCAGCGCCGGTCCTGCACCATTCCGGATCAGCGACTTTGCTTGATTTTCCACAGAGCGCGATTTTCCCGCAGGCGACGCGGCTGCGCAGGAACATGTCATGCATGCCTTGCTCTAATCAATTCGAATTTCTTTTGGTCACGCCTATGTCTTCGCAGCTCGGTCTGGTATGCATTACCCATTCGCAGGATGTGCGCTATCGCACCATCACCCGCAAGCGCCTGCTGCAGCACACCCATGATGTGCAGCAGAAATTACTGGAAGAAATCTATCGCGACAATCTGCAGCGTCTCGATACCGGCCTGCGTTATTGCGTGCAGGAAGGCATACGGCTCTACCGCATGCCGTCTTCGCTGTTCCCCTTCTCGGACGAGGACGTCGGCCGCGAGGTGCTTGCAAGATTGGCCGGTGTGGTGGGCCGCGTCGGCGACTGGGCAACCCGGAACGGCATCCGCCTCGTCATGCATCCGGACCAGTTCGTGGTGCTCAATTCCGATTCGGCCAACGTGGTGGCGAACAGCATCAAGATCCTGCAGATGCATGCCGACATCATGGATTTGCTGAACCAGCCGCGCTCGCCCTGGGCGCTGCTCGAAATCCATGGCGGCAAGTCGGCGCGCGGCCAGGCGCTGATCGACTGCATAGGCCGGCTGCCGGAAGCGATTCGTTCGCGCCTCGGCCTGGAGAATGATGAATATGCCTACGGGGCGCAGGAAATCTACGAGATCTGCAAGGCGAGCGGCGTGCCGATGGTGTTCGATGCGCATCACCATGTGATCAATGAAGGCCTGTCGAGTTACGAAGATCCGAGCGTCGAGGAAATGCTGCTCAAGGCGCGCGAAACCTGGCACGACCCGGCGCAGCAGCTGGTGCATATCTCGAACGGCCGCACCGCTTTCAACGACCGCAATCACTCCGATCTGATCGAAGTGCTGCCGTCCTCCTATGCGCAGGTGCCCTGGATCGAGATCGAGGCCAAGTTCAAGGAACTTGCGATTCAGAAGATCCGGCAGTCGGGTGTAGCGCGGCTTTAGAAAGACATGGAGAATCGCCGGTCTTCCAGTGCGGCCGAAGAAGGCCGCACTGTCCGAATATCACCGCAGTGAAATCACGTGCCCGAGCATTTATTGCTGTGCCAGGGGAATGGCGATGCCGATGACGGCATCCTCACCTGAGAAGCTGCCGCGATAAGTTGCCTTTCCCGTGGGCAGACTGATGCTGTACAACGATACGTTGCCATTTGCTTCCTTGAGCGAGGCAAGCCCTCGTACATCGACGGTGACGCCATCCCGAACCGTGCTGTAGATATCGAATCCGGCGGTTGCCGATACATCCTTGCCCAGCTTGCCGGTCGATGCCAGCGTTCCGTCATTGGGCGGTGATTGCAACGCGACCTGGTCCAGGCTGGTATCGATGACATAGAGGGTGGTGGCAGTCGACGGGTCGAGATCGTTGTTCGTGTAGGCGGCCGCGGTAACGCCGGAAGCATTGGGACCGGTGCCGTTGAGCGGTGTGGCCGGCGGGTAATCGAGCGGATCATCGACCAGCGTCACGCCTGCGGCATTGATGTTGTGCCTCAGGTTCTGGCCGGTATCGCTAACGATCCGCAGGCGATCCGCCGCCGGATTGAAGTCGACTCCGAAAGAATTCCCTTCCAATGCCACCGTGACCTGACTGACCTTGGTCGCGGCGGCATTGCCGGTGTCCAGCATATACACGCCTCCCGACTTGCTCACTCCATACAGCTTTCCGTCCTGCACGCGATAGTCGATGCCGACCAGCGTATCCCCCGCCATCAGGCCGTTCACCGCACCGATGGCGCGCGCCTTGTCAGGCTTGTTTTCATTGAAGGAAATGAGCCGCTGATCTTCAGTCAGGCCGATAACCTCCAGAAAGCGGGGCTTCTGGTCATTGCCGCCTTCATTGGCAGCCGCTTGTTTGCCTGCTTCGTTTGCAGCATGTGCGGAAAGCATGGTTGCAATGAATGCCGCGGCAGCTGCCGGACGCAGAAAACGTTTCATGATGTCTTCCTTTGTAAAGTCGGCGCACGCTTGTCAATCGCGTCTCGTCGATCCTGTTGAGGTGAATTGCATGCCAGCCGATGCATGAACCGCGACTGCCGTCCGGAGTCATTCGCAGGCATGTGCCGGCGAGACTGCTTCAGTCCGAACGATCCGCGGAAACGATCGACATCCTTACTACCCGCGGGAAGACAGATTGGATGCAGGGGGAAGAAAAAATTTTTATCCGACGAAGGAGGATTGCGCCGATGAAGTTGCAATCACAGCGGAACCGCTTTTCCAAGAGCAAGGATTGCGCCGGTCGGCCGGTCGAGCGGTGATCCTGATTCCGGCTCCAGCGTCACTTCGAACAGCTGATTTGTGCTGATACCTGGAAGTTTGCTTAACGGCACGATGGCATGCTGGTCAGTCCCGAGCAAGCCCAGAGACGTGGGTCCGGCTGCGCCTTCCGGCTTCGTCCAGAATTGCAGTGCCTTACCCGGTGGCACGGAAACTGTCGCCAGCGGACGCAGACGCGCCGCCTCCTTGTCGACTTCCACGATCCAGGAGGCGCCTGTGCTCTCATTCTGTAGCACCGCGACATAGTCAGGCGGGCGCGATGCGGGTACAGTAATGAGCAAACTGAACGCAAGCAGGGCGGAAGCCATCGCGCCGGCGAAACTGCTTGCGCGCCAGAACGGCAGGCTGTGCCATAGGCTGAATGTTCGGCGTACCTGTGTCTTGCGGGGCAAATCGCTTTCGATACGCTGCCAGAGGCCGTCGGAAGGCGCGATTTCGCTCTCGGGCGGGGACAAGGTCAGCAGACGGTCATTCCAATCGCCGACAGCCGCCGCCAGCGCGGGATTGCGTTGCAATTCTCTTTCGAAAGTCGACCTTTCCTCAGCCGACATCAGGCCCAGCGCATATTCGCCGGCCAGCACGTGCATTTCATCTCGATCGGCGAAGTTCATCCCAGGCACTCCTTCAGCAGGAGCAGCGCACGTCGCGTCCAGGCTTTCACGGTACCCAACGGGCGCTGCAGATGCGCGGCGATCTGGGCGTGCGTATATCCGTCGACATACGCCAGCAGAATGCACCTGCGCTTGTCTTCATCGAGATGTCCCAGGCAACGATGCAGTGCGGAAGCGGCACGATGCTGCGCCAGCGTTTCCAGGGGGCCCGCACTGTCTTCGTCTTCTCTGTCTGCCATTGCTTCAGGCGTGGCGACTTCGCGCTCCGCATTGCGTATCGCATTGAGCGCGCGATGCCGCACAATGCTGTAGATCCAGCCGCGTGCCGAGCCCAGCGACTTGTCGAAAGTGGATGCCTTGTGCCAGATCTGCAGAAAAGCGTCATGCAGCACTTCGTCGGCGATCTCGCGCCGGCGGACAATGCGCAAGGCGACACCCATCAGCCAGCGTGCCTCATGTTCATAAAGACGGCGCAGCGCGTC
The DNA here is from genome assembly GCF_015352985.1 of Noviherbaspirillum malthae. GTDB lineage: Bacteria > Pseudomonadota > Gammaproteobacteria > Burkholderiales > Burkholderiaceae_D > Noviherbaspirillum > Noviherbaspirillum malthae. Next base: position 19,347 of record NZ_JACYXF010000042.1, read on the forward strand.
CCGTTCGCCGCGTGCGCATGCCAGCAACTGTGCTTCGTAATCAAAGGTCTCGGTCAGCATCCAGTTGCCCGTTGGGATTCTTCTTGTGTAATTGCCGGCATTCCATTCAATACACGTGGCGAGGCATTATAGGACTGTGCTTTTGAGAATGACGCTTGTTGGATTTCATTGTTTAAGCAAAATCATTATGGCCTGGAGTCGCGGACGGATATTGCACGCTTCTTGCTGCAAATTTAAGGGGCTTGTCCATATTCCCTTACGGCCTTGCGTTTTTTACCGTACGTCGTGCCATCTTCATCGTCGCGTCCGGCCATCGGCATTCTGGCAAGCACACTTAGTAATCAGTGGTGATGGTCAGGTGATGCGGCATCGCACCGCAGGCACCGCGGTTCTGCCACAGGACGTTGACCATGGCCGGCTCGGAGACGCCCAGATGCCGTGCCATCATCTGCATGCCCAGCACGGTTGCCGCGCGAATCGCACCCTCCTCCTCGCTGCCGCGCAGAAGCAGGACATGGCTGTCGATCTTCGCGGCCAGCTCCGCCGAAAACCGCAAGGCCTTGATGGAACGCATGACGCGCGGCATCTGGTAGTTGGCGGCGACGCATACGTCGCAATCAACGGCGCGGCCCTGTTCGCCCAGATAGCTGGCGAACCACATGACCGCAAGCTGCGCTCGCATGAGATAGGGGTCCTGGCCGAAGGAAACGGGAAAACGTTGTGCAAGGCGCTGCGCGTCGCCGGCACCGAGCGAGCCGGCGGCAGCCGAGGCCATCAATTCCGCGGCGGCCTGTTCCAGGCGGTTCTCCGCCAGCACTTCGCGCAGGAAGTGAGCCCTGCGCTTGGGCAGCGGAATATCGCCGAAGAGTTCGCTGACCGCTTCCGGCTCGCCGGAACCGAGCCGCCGGCGCAGGCCCGCGGGCGTCGCCTCCTCGCCCCAGGCATGCGCGAATGCCGCCTTCAGGCCGTTGGTTCCGCCTTCGCCGCGCCAGTCGTAGCGCGACATGCCTTGCGGTGTCGGGGTCCAGAACATGAAGTTCAGGCTGTTCAATGCAATGCTGTACGCTGCCGCCCCGGCAGCTGTTCTGCCCGCGCGATGGCCGGACAGCCCGACGGACATGTGGGTGAAACGGTCCGCGCGCGCCGGCAGGCGCTCGATCGCCTCGGCATCGATGGCGACGAGTTCGGGCCGGTAGTCGAGCCTGGCCCGGGCAATGAGGCGGTCCTTCGCGCTGTGGTGGTCTGTCATCCTGCTCCGCAAACGTCAATGAAACATCAATGAAACATTAACCGGCAGAATGCCCGGGACTGCGCGCTGCGGTTTTTCTACAGCTTTGCCTCTGCCTTCAGCTGCCTCACCGCCCCGACCAGGGCGACAAAGGCCTTGGTGCAGGGCGTGCCATTGGCCAGCATTCCCTGCGCCTGTTCGTACTCGCCGAGGTTGATCTGCCGTACCACCTTTTCCAGCTCCGCATGGAAGGCCGCATGTGCGTCCAGGCAGGGCTGGTATTGCTTGAGGAAGCGGAAGCGGCGTTCACCCTCGCCGTGTAGCCAGTTGCCGAGCATGCAGGCATCGAGCTTGGCAACGCCCTTGACATCCAGTTCATGCTTGCCGGTGATGGCGGCAAGCAGCTTGGGCTTCATCTCCGCATCTTTTGCCAGTGCCTCTTCGAGATTCACGTCATCCTCCGTTTGGAACACGCCAGCGCGGGTCAAGCCTACTGGGCGAGAGCAACTTCGAACAGCGCATCCGATGCGTCCATTCCCTGGGCGAATGCCGGCGTACGGGTCGCACCATCCTTGTCATCGCTGCCGATTTCGAACCATTTGCCGCCGCTGAGCTTCCACTCCTCGTATTCATAGGTGGGCCGGGCATCGAACGCATACCAGCAGCCGCTGGCATCCATCGCCATGAAGCGTGCGGTGAAGTCGCTGGGGAAGTCGATACCGGTCAGGCCGAGTTCGGCCGCGGTCTTGACCGGGATAGTGCCGGTCTGGATATCTTCTGAAGCCATAACGCTGTCTTTCATTCCTGATAAAACCAATAGCACTCCCATCATGCCATGGCCATGCTCGCCTGCCGAGATGCAGGAACGCAGGAGGCGCATGCATGGTTTCTGATGGGCAATTCCGATAATGGCAGATTTGGCGCGCGGATTCAATGCGGGATTGCGCATATTGCGCGGATTGTTGCGAACCGCCGGGCGACCTGCGCAGCGGCGGGCCGAAAGGAGACGATGCGGTTTTACTTTTCGCTCGGCGTCCTGACGCGATCGCCAAGCACGTCCTGCACGTACAACATGGTGATCAGCACTGCAGCGACGGCAGCAAGCGGCGTGGCCAGCGCGACGCCCGCCATGCCGAGCAGCGCGCCGAGCAGCACCTGCATGGCGATGGTCAGTGCCGGCGGCAGGGATACGGTTCTTTTTTCGATCAGAGGCATTAGCAGATAGCCTTCTACAAGCTGGACGACGAGGAACAGCAGAGCGACATAGCCGGCTTGCACGGTATCCTGCGTCAGCGCGATCAGCACCGCCGGTATGCCGGCCATGATGGGGCCGACATAGGGAATGAAATCGAGCAGCCCGGCGATGATGCCGAGCACCAGCGCAAGCGGAATGTCGAGCAGCGCCAGTCCGGCCGTCGTGGCCACGCCCACCGCCAGCATGGAGACCGCCTTGCCGGCCAGCCACTGGCCGAGCGTGCGCCCGAGTTCATCGAACACCTCGCGCACGCGTGCCCGCTTGCGCTGCGGCACCAAGGTCACGATGCCGTTGATGTAGATGCCCGGCTGATAAGCGAGATAAACGCCGACGAATGCAATGATGGCGATATTGCCCACCACGCCGAGCAGACCGGAAAAGAAGAGACCTGCCTGCGGCAGCGCAGACGCCAGCTTGCCGGCCATTTCGTCTGGCGGCGGCAAACCACCCATCAGCTGCTCCAGCATGGGGTATTCGGACAGGCGCTTCTGCAGATCCTGCAGCGCTTTCGGAACAGTCTCTGCCAGCTCCCCTGCCTGCTGCGATACCTGCGGCGCCATCAGCCAGCTCGCGCCAGCAAGGACCACGACCAGCAGGGTAACAACCAGGCTGAGAGCCAGCCAGTGCGGAAGATGCAGCCATTGCCGGACGCGGCGGCTCATGTCGTACAGCAGGATGGCGAAAAGTATGCAGGCAAACACCAGCATCAGGACATCGGCGGCATACCAGACGATGCCCGCAACCGCCACGAACAGCAGGCTGACCGTATCGAACAGCACGGTGCGGTGCATGAAGTGCCGGTCTTCGCGGCGGCTCTGCTTCTGTCCGGCCTGCTGTGCCTGCGGTACATGCGGTGCGGGCGCTCTGGACTCGTCGACGGATTCGGCGATGATGTGCTCCTTGCGTGACGGGGTTCATGGTGAACCCTTCCTGCAAGTTTGGACATCGGGCCTTGCAATTGTTTCTGGCCGCAAAGGCAGGCTTTGCATTTGCTCAATGCAATCCCATGCCAGGGGGAATCGGGTGTCTGACGTGCGCTTAATGACAGTCCGGCACGTCCTGGTCGAGATAGACCTCGAAGGCGATATGCTTGACCGCCTTGGCGACGAGATGATCGGGATAACGGTTGGCAGACCATTCCCTGGCGATGCGCGTCAGCGCCGCCGCCGATTTCGCATCGCTCTTCTGCACGATGAACGCCAGCCGCGCGCGCGGCGCCGCGACAGGAAGGCGCGCGGAAAACTTTTTCCATTCCGGCAGCCTGATCAGTTCTTCCAGCATGGTGTTGTCATGCACGGCGGCATCGCAGTCGCCGGTGCGCACGGCCAGCAGCGAATCCGCCGGGGCGCGCTTGACGACTTCAACGGCGCCGTATTGCGCGGCAAGCGTGCCGACATAGAGTCCGCCTTCGGACAGGCAAACCTTGCGTCCCTTGAGCTGCGGCCAGCTCTTGATGTCGGTATCGGTGCGCATGATGGCCATCGGCCCGACCGCGTAGTCGAGCGGAATGACGGTGGCCGACTTGTGCACCGGCGCATCGTCCCGCACGGCGGCGAGCACGACATGCGCCTTGCCGGCGTCGAGCGCCACACCGGCGTCTTCCGGGGCAACGCGTACCGCGGATGCGAGCAGGCGCAGGCGCTTGCCCAGCTCCTGCACCAGCGCGTTGTCGATGGCGTCGGGCGTGCGGAATTTCATTCCGCCCTTGTATTCCGGGTCCACGTAACGGACGCCGGCAACGAGCTGCTTGCGCTGCGCCGCCTCGTCCAGCCCGCCGCCGGCATGCACCGCCTGCGGCAGCACGCACGCCGCCAGCACCAGCGATGTGCCGGACAGAATGCGCGAGGCGTTCATCAGGGGGCGGGATGCGGACATGGCAGGCATTTGAAGTTTGGCAAACTCACACGTACTGGTAGCGCAGGACGCGATGCTTCAGGTTTTCGAGCAGCAGCTGGTCGATCAGCGGCGCGAGGATGGCAATGGCCAGGATATTGGTCATCACGCCGACCATGTCGGCGGTCTCGCCTGCATACGACAGAGAGCGGCCGAGGCCCTTGCCGAAGCCGACCAGCATCTCGGCCGAGATCAGAGCGCGCCATGCATTGCCGAACGCCAGCTGGGCGCCGGTGATCAGCTCCGGCATCACCGCCGGCAGGTAGACCCGCTTGAGCAGGTCCCAGCGCGATGCACCCATTACGCGCGCCGCCGACACATGCACATGCTGCACGCTCTCGGTGGCGTTCATCACCGACAGCGCGGCCGGGAAGAAGGCGGCGATGGCGACGACCACGATGATGGGCAGGCTGCCGAAGCCCATCACGATGAGCAGCAGCGGCACCCAGGCAATCGAGGGAATCGACTGCAGGATGATGATGGCCGACTTCAGCACTTCGCGGAAGAAGAACAGTACCGCGCCGATCAGGCCGAATCCGATACCCAGAAGCAGCGCCGAACCGTAGCCCACCCCGAGACGGGCCAGGCTGCCCCAGAGCGCCGCGCGGAAATTTTCCTGTTGGATGTCCTGCCACAGCCGCACGATGACCGTCGGCACGTCGGGCATCAGGAAATCAGGCAGGAACCATGCGGCGACCTGCCAACCGAACAGGATGAAAATGACCGCAAGTACGAAAGCGACTTTCTTGCGGTAACCGGAGAGGCGTGTTCTGTTGCTCATTATTGCTTTGAATGAAGATGGCCGGAAGATCCGGCCATCGTTGCGGGTACGTCTTTATCGGTAGGTCTTTATCGAACCATCGTTGCCGGACCTGCCGGCAAAGCGCAAGGCTCAGAATCAGAGCTTGCGGTCCTTCTGCCAGCTCAGGTCGAGCACGCTGTTGACGTCGAAGGGCTTGCCGTCACGCGTCTTCAGGGAACCCTGTTCCTGCAGGATGTTGGCGATTTCCTGCATGCGCGCCTGTTCCTTCTGGGTCAGCACCGGGCTGAAAGTCTGGCTCTTGATCGCATCGGTGATCACCACCTCGCGTGCAATCTCGCCCTTCTTCAATGTCTTGAGCGTCGGTTCGGAAATGAAGTAGCCGGCGATCAGCTTGGCGGCGTCGGTGGGCTTCTTCTGCAGCAGGTCGATGGCTTCGCGCTGCGCATCGAGCGATTTCCAGACCGCGTCCTTGCGCTTCTTGAGGGTTTCGCCGGAAGTGATCACCACCATGCAGGGGAAAGGCCAGACTTCGCCGATCTCGTAGATCTGCTTGACCGGCGCGATCAGCTGCGCAATGCTGGCCTGCGGCTCGAACAGGAACGCCGCGTCGACGCGCTTGCCGACCAGCGACTGCACCGCCACCTGCGGGCTCACGCCCATCACGTTCACGTCATCGGCCTTGAGGCCGGCATCCCTCAGCACCACGCCCTTGAGCACGGTGTCGGCGGTACTGCCTTCGGCCTGCGATGCCAGGGTCTTGCCCTTGAGATCGGCCACCTTGGCGATGCCCACGTCTTCGCGGGCCAGGATCGCGTGGTAGCCGTGCTGCGCGCCGCCAACCACTTTCAGGTCAGCACCCTTGGAAGCCCAGGCGACGGCATTGGTGAAGCCGAGCACGCCGGAGTCCAACTGGCCGCCGACGATGGCCTTGATCAGGTCGGTGCCCGACTTGAACTCGACCAGTTCCACGTCCAAGCCCTGCTTCTTGTAATAGCCCGCTTCCTGCGCGACGATGGCCTGTGCATCGTCCATCACCCGCAGATAGCCGACCTTGAATTTTTCCGCGGCCTGCGCCTGGCTTGCCAGTGCAAACGCAACCAGGGTTGCGCCGATCATTTTTGTCATTTTCATACTTCTGCTCCTTCAAGTAACTTGGCCACATCGTCCTGTTCGGCGTGAATGCCGAGCAGGCCCAGGATTTGACGGCGCATCGCGGCGAACTCCGAGAGGTCGTGCGTCTTTTCGTGATGCGCCAGGTTGAATTCCTTCAGCACCGTTGCCGGGCGGTTGCTGAACACCAGGATGCGGTCGGCCAGGAACAGCGCCTCGTCGACATCATGGGTGACCAGCAGCACGGTCGGCCGCGCCTCGCGGATCAGGTCGCGCAGCGAATCCTGCAGGGTCATGCGGGTCAGCGCATCGAGCGCGCCGAAAGGCTCGTCGAGCAGCAGGACCTTGGGATGCGAGATAAAGGCGCGGGCCAGCGCGGCGCGCTGGCGCATGCCGCCGGACACCTGGTGCGGATAGTAATCCTCGAAGCTCTTCAGATTGACTTTCTCGAGCCACTGGAACGCCTGTTCGCGCGCCGCCTTCTTGTCGACTTTCTGGAGTTCCAGCGCCAGCGCCACGTTCTGCGCCAGCGTCAGCCACGGATAGAGGGCATTCTCCTGGAACATCAGCGTACGTTCGGGATGCGGGCCGCGCACCGGCTGACCGTTCGCAAGGATATTGCCGCCGCTGGGCTTCTCCAGTCCGGCGGCGATGTGCAGGAGCGTCGACTTGCCGCAACCCGAGGGACCAACCAGCGCAACCAGCTGGCCCTCCTCGAATTCGCGGCTGAAATTTTCGATCACATGCAGACTGCCGTACTGCTTGGAAATATTGTCAAAGGTGAGCTTCATCGGGATACTTTTCAGATTCGAACCGCCAAACGTGCATAGACAAATATCAACTGCTTAAGGTCCGAAGCATTTTGCACATCCTGCAAATTATGCGAATGCGCATTTTAATTGGTTTTTTCTATAGCGTACTTTATTGGCCGGAACGCAATGGAGCAACAATTTTTAACTCCTTTGCTTATGCGGTGACGGCATAAGTTATTTCACTTTGGCTCCGTGGTCAAAACGACAACGCGAGAGGGGGAAATTTGCGACCTAGCTCAATACACTGTCCGCAGATTGCAGTAAGGTCTGCAACTAAATGTCGACTGGGATGCTCTATGTAGCCTGATTCATAAGGTATTGGACTCGATGACACTGGCCGGCTTCATTCAGCAATATGGATATCTTGCCCTTGCGCTCGGCGCCTTCCTCGAAGGCGAGACCGTTGTCATCGCGGCTGGGCTGGCCGCTTATCACGGCCATCTCGCAATGCCGCTCGTCATTGCCATTGCGGCAACGGCAAGCTTTCTCGGCGACCAGCCTTATTTCTATGCCGGCCGTCTCTATGGCGCGTCCTTGCTGACCCGGTTTCCATCCCTGTGCAACCGCAAGGCACGCATCGACGACCTGATAGCGCGCCATCATGTCCTGCTGGTGCCCTCGCTCCGCTTCCTGTACGGTCTGCGCATCGTCGGTCTTGTCATGATCGGCATGAGCGGTATCGGCGTCATTCCCTTCCAGCTGCTCAACATTCTCAGCGCCGTCGTCTGGGCCATCGCCTTTGCCCTTGTCGGTTATGCGGCCGGCTATGGCATTCACCTCCTCGGCGCCAGCTCGGATGTCACGCAGATCATCGTGGTGACAACGGTGCTTCTCAGCTGCACCATCGGCTATCTGATCGTGCAGCGCCGCAAGAACGATCCCGACCGCTGAGCATTCTCCACAGAGTCGGCCTTTGCCGCGCCCATGAACGCGGTCTTTTCAGATCGCGCTTCTTCATTACTGCCGCTCTCTCGTCTCTGCCGCTTTCGTGAGTTAACGCATGGCATGGCCATTGCTTGATTGCAATAACGATCTGCCGGACATGGGTTCCGTCCCATTCCGGTGCAGATCGGCCTTGCCAATTCATTCAGATTCATCCAAGCAGCGACATGAAAAAAAATAATTCAAGCATACCCATCGGGCGGCAGATCGGCCTCGCCTTCGCACTCGTTCTAGTACTCATGGCAGGCACTACCGCCCTGTCGGTCTGGCGTTTCAGCGACGTGGCAGGCAAGACCAATGACATGATGCGGGCGCCGCTGGCCAAGGAACGCCTGGTGAGCGACTGGTACCGCAACATCCATACCGGCGTGCGGCGCACCGCAGCGGTGGCGGTCAGCACCGATTCGGCGGTGAGCGACTTCTTCGCCAAGGAGATCGCGCAGGGCACGGCGGCCAGCGACGAGCTGCAGAAACGTATCGAACGGATGCTTGTCTCGCCGAAGGAAAAGGCGCTGTTCGAGGACATCGCGGCGCGGCGGAAGGTCTATGCGGCGGCGCGGGAGGAAATCGAACGGGCCAAGGCCAACGCCAGCCTGTTCGAAGCCACGACGCTGCTCGAAAAGACCTTCATCCCGGCATCCAGCCAGTATCTGGATGCCGTCAACGCCCTGCTTGAAGAACAGCGCAAGGGTATTGATGCCAGCGCCGCCGAGATCAATGCCATTTCGGACATGAGCCGCACGCTCCTGATCGGCGCCGGACTGCTTGCACTGATCGCGGGCATTGCCGGCGCGACGCTGATCGTGCGCAGCCTGCTGCGCCGTCTCGGCGGCGAACCGGCTTATGCGGTGGAGATCGCAACCCAGATTGCAGCCGGCAATCTTGCGATGCCGATCGAAACGCGCGCCGGCGACCAGACCAGCCTGATCCATGCGATGGAAACCATGCGCGACAGCCTCGCCAAGATCGTGCGCGAAGTGCGCCAGGGCACCGATACCATGGCCACCGCATCGTCGCAGATCGCTGCCGGCAACCGCGATCTGTCATCGCGCACCGAGGAGCAGGCGGCTTCGCTGGAGGAGACCGCCTCCTCGATGGAAGAGCTGACATCCACCGTCAGGCAGAATGCCGACAATGCGCGCCAGGCCAATGCGCTTGCCGCCACGGCATCGGAGATCGCCGGCCAGGGCGGCGGCGTGGTGAGCGAGGTGGTGCGGACCATGGGCTCGATCAATGCGTCTTCGAAGAGAATCGTCGACATCATCGGCGTCATCGACGGCATTGCCTTCCAGACCAACATCCTGGCGCTCAATGCGGCGGTGGAAGCCGCCCGCGCCGGCGAGCAGGGACGCGGCTTCGCGGTCGTCGCCGCAGAAGTGCGCAGCCTGGCGAAACGTTCGGCGGATGCGGCCAAGGAAATCAAGTCGCTGATCGACAGTTCGGTCGAGAACGTAGAATCGGGGACGAAGCTGGTTGACCGCGCGGGCGCCACCATGCAGCAGATCGTCGAAAGCGTGCGGCGGGTGACGGACATCATGGGCGAGATTGCTGCTGCAAGCCAGGAACAGAGTTCCGGCATCGAGCAGATCAACCAGGCCATCAGCCAGATGGACCAGACCACGCAGCAAAACGCGGCCCTGGTTGAACAGGCTACGGCGGCGGCGGGAGCCATGCAGGAGCAGGGGCGTACGCTGGCACAGTCAGTCGGCTTCTTCACGCTCGACGGCATGCCGGCCGCAGCGCCGCAGGCGGCTGTGCCGACAGCTGCGGCGCCTGTACGGATGCCGGCACAGACATCGGCTCAGATAGCCTCACCTGCAGCCGCCCTGCCGGCGCCGGTGAAACGGCGAGCGCTGCCAACTGGGGAAGGCGACGGCTGGGAAGAGTTTTAACCGGACGGCACCAAGCCCGACATGCGGCGGGCTTGGCGCGGACTAAGCCGCCGGCTGGCTTACCTTGTCGAGAAAGCCGATCACAGTACTGATGCGCCCATCAGCAATCGTCGCCACATCGGAGCCATGCGCCACCGGCGCCTGGCCCGGCGCGGCGAGCGTCCATGAAAAGCGCACCACGTCATGATGGCCGTCGGGCGTACCCGCCAGCGTGAAACGCATGCCGGGAAACTGGACCTGCGCGCCGGCGATCATCGCATCGATGCCCGCATGCCCGGCCCCGCTCATCAGCGGGTCCTGATAAGACGCCTCCCTGCCGAAAGCCTGCTCCACGAGAGCACGGCGGCGCGGTGCATCGGTTTCATTCCAGGCTGCGAGATATTGTTCTGCAATTTCATGAGGTGATTTCATCGCTGGCTCCTTGAAGATGTTTGATGACGACGAAGCCATTCTGCAGCGATGCGGGCACCAAGGCGATTACATCGCAGGTAAAGCGGCCGGCAGCCATCGAGAGACTGCGCGCTCAGGAGGTCGCCTGCACGCAATGCTGCCCAGCGCCATGCCAGGCAACGCTTTGCCGGCTCGCCAACGTGCGAGCGTATGACCTTGTCAGGCTTGCTGTGCATGGGCCTGTCCGGCGCAGGACAGGTCCAGCGATGCGGCAATCAGTGTCAGTTTCAGCTTCATGACATCTCCTTCGGCAGTTCGCTTGAAGCGACGGCCGGGTGTAATACCAATCCCAAGGCATAACATGCCATGAGACCGATGGATTTTTCCGCCTGCCCGCGTTGCGCTCGTCATCCATAGCCCCGCTATGGATTCCTCCCGCGCCTTGCCAGTCGAAAAAATCCATCGGTCTCATGGCATGTTATGCCTTGGGATTGGTATAAGGCTGCGTGTCATCTTCAGGAGCACAAGGGCTTTCATCCGTGCAGGTCACGCGCACTACGCAACGGCAGGGCCACCAATTCGTTGTCACAAACTTTTGTCTATATCAGAATCGTTGCAAATGTTATTGCAACTGGCTAATTTTTAGGCCTTACATCGCTTCGACGAAGGAATCAGAGGAAAGATAAAGAATTTTGTCCAAGACAAAACATCATTTTCCTTTGACAAACCTCAAGTGCGATATCGTGCGCTTTCCTATTATTCGGCCATGGCAGAGGCCATCGAAGTCCCGCCCCACCGTTCAAGGAGAATCACATGAGACGCGCAACCTACCTGTTCGCAGTCATGGCGACTGCATTTCTTACCGCCTGCGGCGGCGGCGATGACGACTTGCCGGCCACAACGACCGCGACCGCGGCAGCCACCACCATCGACAAGGTAGCCCAGGATCGCGGCTTCACCGCCCTGCTTGCCGCGGCCACCAAGGCCGAACTGGGGTCGACACTGTCCGATACCAATGCACAGCTCACCGTGCTGGCGCCCACCGACGCCGCTTTCAACAATCTTGCCACCACGCTCGGATTCGCCAACGCCAACGCGATGGTCAGCGCACTGCCGGCGGCGGCATTGAAAAACATCCTCACCTATCACGTCCTTCCCGGCAACAAGCCGGCGTCGCAACTGACCGCCGCCGCCCAATCCAGCCAGCCGACGCTGTACACCTTCGAAGGGCAGCCGGCGCTGGTCACGGTCAGCACCGCGGGCGGCGTCAAGGTAGGGGATGCGGTCCTGACCAATGCCAATGTGGTTGCCACCGATGTTGCCGCCAGCAACGGCGTGATCCACGCGATCGACAAGGTGCTGGTGCCGCCGGGCGTATTGAATATCGTGCAGATGGCGCAGCTCAATCCCGAGCTGTCATCGCTGGTGTCCGCCGTCACGCGCGCCAACCTGCAGGGCACGCTGACGGGCGCCGGACCATTCACCGTGTTCGCACCGACCAATGCCGCCTTCGCCGCCGCGCCGTCCGGCCTGAGCACGCAGCAGCTTTCCACCGTGCTGACCTACCATGTGCTCGGTTCGCAGGTGCTGGCCTCGCAGATCCCCTTCAACACGCCGGTTGCCACTGTGGCGGGCCAGGCGATCACCTTCAATGCCGGCACGCCGCCGACGATCACCGACACCACCTCGACTCCGGCGCGCATCACCGCCACCAATGTACGCGCCAGCAACGGCGTGATTCACCTGGTCGACAAGGTGCTGATACCGAGGTTGTAAGTTTCGTTCAGCCGCTGCAGCAAGGCTGCCATGGCGATCAATATGTCGCCATGGCGAAGCACTTCAGTCAAGCGTCTTCATATTCCGAAAACAAGGCTTCCTGCCTGGCCTCGGCGGCGACGTGCAGCAGCCACACCGGCTTGAGTTCATGCGCAGGATGATGAGCGCGATGCTTGGAGAACCAGAACACATCCGACAATTCCTCATCATCATGCGATGACGCGATGACGAGTTTGTCTTCGGGCACGTCTTCATAGTCGAAGGCTTCCAGGCAGGCATCCTCGACCGATTCCTTCCACGCTTCGCTTTCCCTGCCCCAGGCCATCAGATAGCGGCAGCCCTTCTCGACCAGCCAGCGGCAAACTTCCCACCGCCACATCTCGGAGACTTCGTCGTCGATGATGAGAATGGCCTTGAACGGCGGCTTGTTTTCCAGCGGCGGCAATTCGCCGTCGGGCTGCAGGTGGAGATAATGCAGGGCAGTGTTGTGCATGTCACTTGACTCGTGCGATTCATCGGATGGATTGGGGCGAGATTGTACCGCCTTCGCTTGGCGGGCTGCTCCCGCTGTGCTCTTCGCAGCGCCGCTCGCGCTCTTCCCTTTCCCTTCGGATCTGATGCGCGTAGCGCCTTGCTGCCGGGGGGATCGGCTGCCAGTCGAACTGGCGGCCGATGGTGATATGGAAATCAGGTTCGGGCGGCAAGCCCAGTTCTGCCCGTATCTGCTGGAAAACATCGCTGTAGACCGGCAGCGACCAGAAACCGAAATGCCGGCGCAGTTCCACGTCGTACTCGACGTCAATGTCAACGCCCTCATACTTGCCCCAATACTGCATATTCGGCACATGCTCCTCGTGCCGGACGATGGTTACATGCGTGCCGAAGATGGGGCGGTTCAGCCGCAGCGCCTGGCCGTACCGGCGCTCGACGAACCACTGGTACAGCAAGTCCAGGTCGTCGTCGGGCAGGGTCGCCACCAGCGAGCGCTTGTCGTAGGGCTTGCTGGAGCGTCTCGGCGGCAGGTCGTAGGCGAGGCGTCCGCGCACGGTCAGGCGTTGCATCTGCGGTAGTTGGAAAAAGGATTGCATTCCGCTTCGACAAATTGTCGTGCAGGACATTCACGGCACGGATGTTTCGATAGGTCATCGCCGCAAGTGCTTTCGCCTTCGAGGAGCGGCGATAATCAACCGGATCGCATCCGCTCTTCAAGCCGATGCAATGACCTGTCCATGACCCGGGGAGGAAAGCATGAACTATGGATATACACCGTTCTGGAATTTTCAGGCTCCCGCAGGCGACGTGCTTCAGCGCATCACGACGCCCTGGTTCTCGCCGTCGCTTACCGTCAACTATGCCGGCAACCCCGCGATCGAGGAACGGGTGGTGACCCAGGTTGCCAGCTATGGCAAACAGCTGGGCTGGCTCACGGAAATCGTGCTGGCGCTTGCCGACGGCGAGGACATCAACGAGGAAACGAAAAGGAAGCTGCGTTCCGCCTGCGAGCAGATCCAGAAGATCAAGCGCGATATGCGGCAATCCGCTTATCTTGAAGCCAGCGATGCCCTCGACCGCCTGCAGAAGGAGCATCCGCATTCCTACAGGGAATTGATGGAAAGGCGCAGGGCCGTTTAAGCATGCTTGGTTAATGCATCAGACCGGACCGCGGCCGGTGCTGCCTCGATCTGCCTCTCCAAGGCAGTGCAACAGCGCCGTCCGCAGCATGTCCGAGGTATAAGGCTTGGCAATGGCATGCACCCGCAGTTCCCGCAGCCGCTCCGGCGCCACCATGTAACCGCTGGCCAGCAGGATCGGCAGATCGGGCCGCCGCTCGGCGATCTTCCTCGACATGTCGATGCCGTCCATGGACCCTGGCATGAGCACATCGGAAAACACGAGATCGTAGTCTTGCAGGTTCGCTTGCAAAGCCGCATCGGCATTGATCGCTCTATCCACCTTGCAGCCGAAGGCATTGAGCATTGCCTGCGCGATCTCGCCGACGGCCTCGTCGTCTTCCACGCAGAGTATGCGCAGGCCGCGCAGCCGTGTTGCGCCGTCAGCCGCATCGTCTTGCTGCTCGGCCTTCGGGCTTTCGGCTGCGCCGCGCGGCAGCAGGATCGATACTTCGGTACCGTGCTCGCTGGTTCTGATCCATGCGGCGCCGCCCGACTGCTTGGCGAAGCCATAGACCTGGCTCAGGCCCAGGCCGCTGCCCTCTCCGATGCGCTTGGTGGTAAAAAACGGCTCGAAGGCCTGGGCTGCGACTTCCGTCGGCATGCCGGGACCGTCGTCGCTGACGCTGATCCAGACGAAATCACCGGACAGATCGGCAATCTCTGGAATGTCCGGCGTCGGCAGCCTGGCGTTCTGCGCGGCGAGCGTGACATTGCCGCCGGCCGGCAGGACATCCTTGGCATTGATCATCAGATTGAGCATGGCCACTTCGAGCTGCGTCACGTCCGCACGGACATGCCACAAGTCCGATTGCAGCCGCAGTTCGAGTCTGTTCTTCTCACGCAGCGACTGCCGAAGCAGGTCCTTCATCTCCGTCAGGTGCCGGGCCACATCCAGCGCATTGTCGGACAGCACCTGGCGGCGGCCGAATGCCAGCAGCTGCTGCGTCAGCTTGCTGCCGCGTTCCGTCGCACGCAGAATGGTCCCGATAAGCCTTTCGCCGCGATCGGCATTGTCGCCGGCATGGGGCAGCATCTCGCATGCGCCGGAGATGACCTGCAGAAGATTGTTGAAATCGTGCGCAATGCCGCCTGCCAGGCGCCCGATCGCTTCCAGCCGCCGCGCTTCGTTCAGCGCGCCTTCGATGCGCTTGCGCTCATCGGTTTCAAGCTGCAGCGCATGCGTGCGCTCCCGAACCTTTTGCTCCAGGTCGACATTGCTCGCTTCCAGCTTGTGCATCTGGTCGCGCACCACGTACTGCCATGCACGGGCGCGGCAGGCCGCCTCCAGCGCAATCATCAATGCGTCGCCGGATAGCGGTCGGTCCAGCACCGTCACATTGCCGAATTGCCGAAAAAGCCGCCAGCGTGCCGGTGCGCCGGCCCGGCCATGGCCTCCGCTCAAAATGATGACCGGCACATCCGACCATGCGGGCTGCGCGGTCAGGCAGGACAAGATCGTGTCGGTTGCCTCCCGCAGCGACTCTTCGGTGACGACGATGGCAGCGGTGGAATCGTCGAAGAGACTGCAGAGTTCATTGCCCGACCGGCAGACGAATGCCTGTGCGCCGGTACGTTCGATGATCTCCGCCAAGGTCTGGGCATCGCGTCCGAAGGACGCGAAAACGACAATAACCGCCTGCTCCATGTAGACGGTCGGATTGCTCATGCCGCCGTCTGCCCCGGATACATCAGGGTCCTTGGAGTCATGCCGATTTTCCCTTGCTTACGCGCGGCGTGCCCGTAAGCACGCCTTCGAAATCATGCAATTGCGGCCCTACCTGCACGCCGGAATCCGCAAGCGTGTATTCGCGGATGGTCGTCTCGTGCCAGCCCGGCCGCTTCTTCACGACTGATATGGCTTTATGGACTTCGCCTTCCGCTTCATAGAAGCGCAGCAGGATGACGGTATCGGTAATGAACGAGATATCCAGCGGGTCCCGCACGTTCTCCAGCAGCCCGGCCTGCCCCACCACCATCAGGCATAGCACTCCCATGTTGCCCAGATACGAAAGCAGTTCATGCATCTGCAGCATCAGGGCCTGCTCTTCATGCATCGTTTCAAGATAGGAATTCAAACTGTCGATGACCACGACACTGACGTTATGGTCTTCTACCTGCCGCCTGACTTTCCAGATGAATTCGCCCGGCGAAATGCGTGACGGGTTGATGCGCTCCCAATGCACGGAGTCGCGCTTGATGGCATCGGCAATCGACATGGAAAGGCCGGTGGCGCGCTCCAGCAATGTTTCGGACGATTCGTCGAATGAAAAATAGGCGACGCGCTCGTTCCGTTTTGCCGCTGCATTGGCATACTGCAGGGCCAGCGACGATTTCCCCACGCCGGAGGGACCGAGTATCAGCACCGAGTTGCCGCATACCAGGCCGCCGCCCAGCAATTGATCCAGTTCCGGCACGTCGCTCGACATTGGCTCGGTGGACCTCTCGCGATGATGTTCGTCGGCGATCAGGCTGGGAAACACCAGGACTTCGTCCTTGACGATTGCAAAATCGTGCCAGCCGCTTTGAAAATCGGCGCCGCGCATCTTGATGACCCGCATCGAACGGCGCACGGAACCGAATGCGCGTTCGCGCTGTTCCAGCAGCACCACGCCGTGCACGGTGCTTTCGAGGTCGTATCCGCGCGGCTCGATGGTCAGGTCGTCAAGCAGCAAGGTGGTTGCCTGGTACTGCAGCAGGAACTGTTTCAGCGCAATAATTTGCCGGCGATAGCGCATGGGCTCTTCGGCCAGCAGGCGAAGTTCCGATACGGAGTCGACGACGATACGATCAGGCGCATGCTTTTCGATGCAATCGGTGATCAGCTTGATGGTCTTGCCGAGTTCCACTTCGGCAGGAAACAGCACGCTTTGCTGGCGCTCCAGGTCGACTTCAACCGGAATGATTTCCGCAATATCGATGCCGTCCAGCGACCAGCCGTGGCTTTGCGCCGTTGCCCGCAGTTCACGTTCGGTTTCCGACAGCGCGATGTACAGGCACTTCTCGCCGCGCTGTGCTCCATCTATCAGGAAGCGCAGCGAGATGGTCGTCTTGCCGGTGCCCGGCTTACCTTCAAGCAAATGAATACGGTGTTTTAACAATCCCCCTCGGAGCACCACATCGAACTCTGGTATTCCGGTAAGTAACTTTTGCTGATTTTCCAATTCCGGATCCTATGCAATTTTCAAGATCGGGTACGCAGCCTTGAAAGCCGCGGGTTGATCCCGTTCCACAGTACGTTTGCTGCCAATCATTCCTGTGCCTCGGGCGAGCAGCAAATAGCGGGCCAGCCTTTTGATGATGGCAAAGACGCCCTCCTCCTGGTGGCCAAACCCGCATCGGTCATGTCGCTCATGCCTGTCTTGTGAGCCAATGTTGGGAGAATGTAACGTCATATTCGATCTGTATGGTTGCGAACACATCAATATGTTCCTGCCCGAGTATCGCAAATCGCAAGGAAAAGTTCGCGGCATTGGTCCGGAGGCATCGGAACTCATGCCTGTCGTTTTAGAGATGGCCAAGCACTTTTTACCAAAACGCAAAAATGAATTCACTTTTGCCTTCACCTATCGCTTTTAATAACAAATACACTGGCTGCATTTCCAATAGCACACTGCGCAGCCATGCCTATTCAAGCGATTCTCTTCGACGCCTACGGCACGCTGTTCGACGTTTACTCGATCAGCGATTTGGCGGAAAAGCTGTTTCGCGGCAAGGGCGAGGCGCTGGCCAGTCTCTGGCGGGCCAAGCAGATCGAGTACACCCAGCTGCGCACGCTGTGTTCCATGTACAAGCCGTTCTGGGAAATCACCCAGGATGCATTGGTCTTTTCCTGCAAGAAGCTTGATCTCGACCTGACGCTGGACGCACAGCATGCATTGATGTCGCAATACGCAAAGCTGCAGCCCTTTCCCGAGTGCGTGTCCGTCCTTGAACAGTTGAAAGAGGACGGCTTCAAGCTGGCCATTCTTTCCAACGGCAATCCGCAGATGCTGGAAACCGTGGTCAAGGCGGCCGGGATGGAACCGCTGTTCAATCACCTGCTCTCAGTCGACAGCGTCAGGAAATACAAGACCGCGCCCGAGGTTTACCAGATGGGACCGGACATTTTCGGCGTAGCGCCAAAGAACATGCTGTTCGTCTCCAGCAACGGCTGGGATGTCTGCGGCGCAAGCTGGTTCGGCTACAGGACCTTCTGGGTCAACCGCACCGGAGCGCCGATGGAGGAACTGGGCGTCACGCCCAGCCGGGAGGGCCGCACGCTGGATGACCTGCCGGCCTTCGTCAGGCAGGAAGCCGGCCATGGATAAGGATTCAAAGGCCGAGGATTCAAGCGCCGCATCGCCCGTAACCGATTGTCTTATCACGTATCGCCATTACAACCATAAACAACCACAAGAGGTCTCTCACCATGACTAATCGCACTCCTTGCCATCGGCTCCAGGTTGCCGACGTTCTGTACCGCTTCATCGAAGACAAGGTGCTGCCCGGCACCGGCATCGACAGCGCTGCATTCTGGAAGGGCTTTGACGCCATCGCCCACGACCTGGCCCCGAAAAACGCCGCGCTGCTGGCAGAGCGCGATCGCCTGCAGACCGAGCTGGACAAATGGCACAAGGCCAACCCCGGTCCGATCAAGAACATGGAGGCCTACCGTGCCCACCTGGAGTCCATCGGCTACCTGGTGCCGCAGCCGCAGGATGTGCAGTCCACGACCACCAACGTCGACGCCGAACTGGCCCTGCAGGCCGGCCCGCAGCTGGTGGTGCCGATCCTCAATGCCCGCTACGCGCTCAATGCCGCGAATGCGCGCTGGGGTTCGCTCTACGATGCGCTGTACGGCACCGACGCCATTCCCGAAAGCGACGGCGCGACCAAGGCCGGCCCCAACGGTACGGGCTACAACCCGATCCGCGGTGCCAAGGTGGTTGCCTTCGCCCGCGGCTTCCTCGACCAGGCAGCTCCGCTGGCCAGCGGCTCGCATCGCGAAGTCACGGCCTATCAGGTCGTCGACGGCAAGCTGAGCGCGAAGCTGCAGAACGGCAGCACCACCGGTCTGGCCGACGAGAGCAAGTTCATCGGCTACCAGGGCCAGGCCAGCGAACCGACTTCGGTGCTGCTGATCAACAACGGCCTGCACATCGACATCCAGATCGACCGCGGCACGCGCATCGGCAAGGATGATCCGGCAGGCGTGGCCGACGTCGTGATCGAATCCGCGCTGTCGACCATTCTCGACCTAGAAGATTCGGTTGCCGCCGTCGATGCGCAGGACAAGGTGCTGGCCTACAGCAACTGGCTCGGCATCCTGCAGGCCTCGCTGTCGGAAAGCGTCACCAAGGGCGACAAGACCTTCACCCGCAGCCTGAACGGCGACCGCCAGTACACCGCCGGCGTCGGCGCCGCCAATGCCAAGGACGGCGTGGTGACCCTGCACGGCCGTTCGCTGCTCTTCCTGCGCAATGTCGGCCACCTGATGACCAACCCGGCGATCCTGCTGGAAAACGGCCAGGAAATCCCGGAAGGCATCATGGATGCGGTGGTCACCACCACCATCGCGCTGCACGACTTGAAGCGCAAGGCCGGCCAGACCATCGGCAACTCGCGCACCGGCTCGGTCTACATCGTCAAGCCGAAGATGCACGGCCCCGCGGAAGTCGCCTTCGCAAGCGAGCTGTTCGGCCGCGTCGAAGGCATGCTCGGCCTGGCGGCCAACACCGTCAAGCTCGGTATCATGGATGAAGAGCGCCGCACCAGCGTCAACCTGAAGGCCTGCATCAACGAAGCGCGCGCCCGCGTGGCCTTCATCAACACCGGCTTCCTCGACCGCACCGGCGACGAGATGCATACCGCAATGCATGCCGGCCCGATGCTGCGCAAGGGCGACATGAAGACCAGCGCCTGGCTGTCCGCCTACGAGCGCAGCAACGTGCTGGTGGGCCTGTCCTGCGGCCTGCGCGGACGCGCGCAGATCGGCAAGGGCATGTGGGCGATGCCCGACCTGATGGCCGCGATGCTGGAACAGAAGATCGCGCATCCCAAGGCCGGCGCCAACACTGCATGGGTGCCCTCGCCTACCGCCGCAACCCTGCATGCGCTGCACTACCACCAGATCAGCGTGGCCAATGTGCAGAAGGAACTGGAGAAGATCGACGCCAATGCCGAAACTGCGCGCCTGCTGAACGACTTGCTGACGATTCCGGTCGCCGCCGAAGCCAAGTGGTCCGCCGCCGACATCCAGCAGGAGCTGGACAACAATGCGCAAGGCATTCTCGGCTACGTGGTGCGCTGGGTCGACCAGGGCGTGGGCTGCTCCAAGGTGCCCGACATCCACAACGTCGGGCTGATGGAAGACCGCGCCACGCTGCGCATCTCCAGCCAGCACATCGCCAACTGGCTGCTGCACGGCATCGTCACCAAAGAACAGGTCGAGGAAACCCTGCAGCGCATGGCCAAGGTGGTGGACGCTCAGAACGACAACGATCCGTTCTACAAGCCGATGGCGCCGAACTTCGAGGCTTCCTATGCCTACCGCGCCGCACGCGATCTGGTGCTGAAGGGCCTCGAGCAGCCGAGCGGCTACACCGAGCCGCTGCTGCATGCATGGCGTTTGCGTGTGAAGGCTGAGATGCCTCGGTAAGCAGGCAGGATTGACGGCCTCGGCTTGTCAGGACGACGCGCTCTTGACGGCAGCAGGCTGAGGCCATCGGTATCCTTGCTGCCTTGGTTTATTGAAAGGCCCCTGTCAGCTTCCGCAGACAGGGGCCTTTGTTTTTCATGTCGTCATGAAACTGAAGAATTCGGCGACATGTGCGGGCATTTCAGTGCTCGCAACTAACGTCATTCAAGGATGTAAAAGCAGCCATTACCTGGTTTCGGTTGACGGGCCTATATCGACCCAAACCGGGAGTACCCACCTTCCGGAAGCAGCCCGTCGTTGGATCGTCGCCGCAAACTTAGAAACATCTACAGAGATTAGGGCGGTCATAAACATGCCTTCACACGCCCTGACCGTATGCCACTCACTCGCGGTTTGCTAGACTCTGTCGAATCCATATGAAAGCTACAGCCATTTCATGCTGTAGCGCAGAAAGTTTGCTGCAGCCCGGTATGTACCAATGCTTCAAACCGCTCAGCAACCAATGGCCGGCTAAAGAAAAAGCCCTGGTAGAACTGGCAGCCGTTTTTAGCGAGAAATTCGCAATGCGCTTCCGTCTCGACTCCTTCTGCCATGACTTCGAGGCCGATGCTTCTTCCCAGCATGATGATCGCATTGACAATAACAGCGGCATTGTGATCGTTCAGCGCATCGCTCACGAATGAACGGTCAATTTTCAGTTGATCAAGCGGAAGTCGCTTTAGATACGCCAATGAGGAATAGCCGGTTCCGAAATCATCCAGCGAAAAGCCGACCCCCTTGATCTTTAGCGCCGCCATCTTGTCAATGGTGCCTTCGACGTCGTCTACTAATAGGGTTTCGGTCAGCTCGATTTTGAGACGATGTGGGTTGGCGCCGGTGATTTCCAGCGTTCTCAGCACGTCTTCGACAAAATCGGGACAGTGCAATTGACTTGCGCTGACGTTCACCGCAAGAGTGAGATGAGCGGTTTCTTCCTTGCGCGCCCACATCGCCAACCGGCGACATGCGCATTCCAATACCCAGCGGCCGAGCGGAAGAATCAGCCCCGTTTCTTCAGCCACGGGAATGAATTCGGCGGGAGAAATCATCCCGCGCTCCGGATGCTGCCATCGGACCAGCGCTTCCGCGCCTGTCACCCTGCCTTCCGAGTTCACTTGCGGCTGGTAATGCAACACCAGCTGCTCGTCTTGCAACGCTTGGCGAAGGTCCGCTTCGAGCGCAGCCTTTGCCATGACCGCGGCCTGCATTTCGGGATCGAAAAAGCGCAGGGTATTGCGCCCTTCTCCCTTGGCCCGGTACATGGCAAGATCAGCCCGCCTCAGCACTTCATTGGGGCTTTCGTCCTGGTATTCGAAAAGGGTGATTCCCATGCTGGCGCTGCCGAAATACTTGACCGGGCCGAGGGCGTACGGCTCTTTGAGCGCCGACAGAATCTTTTCACCGACGAGCTTCGCATGCGATGCCGCCGCGCATGGAACAGTGCTCAGATCTTCCAGGATGATCACGAACTCGTCACCGCCCAAGCGAGCCACGGTATCGCTGGCGCGCACGCATGACAACAATCGGCCGGCAACCTGCTGCAGCAGGAGATCTCCCTTGTCGTGACCGAAAGTGTCGTTGAGGGTTTTGTAATTATCCAGATCCATGAAAAGCAGTGCTCCGCCACTGGAATTCCGGCGGCTCCGTGCTAAAGCATGGCTCAATCGCTCCATGAGAAGGCGGCGGTTGGGCAGTTGGGTCAATGAATCATAGAACGCCAGATGCTCAATCTTGCTTTCGGCGGCCTTGCGTTCCGTAATGTCCCGGAACGTGACCACGCTTCCCATGATGCGCCCTTCATCGAGGATCGGATAGCTTGTGTATTCGACCGGAAACGATGTGCCGTCGCTGCGCCAGAAGACTTCATCTTTTTCATAGGATCCCTCGCCGGAATGATAAGCTCGAAAAATGGGGCAGTGTTCGGCAGGATAAGCAGACCCATCTGCATGCCGGTAATGGACGAGCTCATGCATGTCTTTGCCAAGCACATCCTGCACTTCATATCCCAGCATTTGAGCCGCAGCGCGATTGATGAAGGTGCATAGCCCATGGCTATTTATGCCCCAGATACCTTCGCCTGTTGACTCCAGCAGGAGATTTTTCTCCTTCGATAACCGGTCGCGTTCAATTTCAGCCTGCTTGAGTTCTGACAGGTCTGTCATGCTGCCGACCATGCGCGATACATTGCCTTCCGAATCTCGAAGCACATACCCCCGGTCCAGGACAAAGGCATAGGATCCATCGCGCCGGGAGAACCTGTATTCATCCATCCAGTATTCGGTACCGCCTTCAAGGGTGCTGCGCACGCGATGCAATACTCGCTGACGGTCCTCAGGATGGATACGATCACGCCACCAATCTATGCCGGTCCCAATCTCTTCTCGCGGGCAGCCAGACAGCAACTCGACGTTTTCGTTCCACCATGTCTCATGCGACCTCGCATTCCAATCCCAGACTGCATCAGAGGTCGCCTTCATGACGATATTGAAGCGCTCCTCGCTCGCACGCAGAGCTTCTTCGCGGCGCCGGCGTTCGGAGATGTCCGTAAAATAGATGGCCAAGCCTTCTGCAGAAGGGGAAACCCGCAATTCTCCCCATTTGTCGAGCGGCGGATAATAGGCTTCAAACGAGATCGCACGGTTTTCCTGTACGGCGCGGCGATACTGGATCTCGAAAATACTGCCAGCTGCTGCCGCAAATTCTTCCCAAATCACCTTGTCCAGCAGTTCAGTGCGCGGTCTCTGAAGAAAGTGTTCCGCATTCTTGTTCACATAAATGAACCGCCACTCAAGATCAAGCATATAAAACGCATCGGATATGCTTTCGAGCATGGTGATCAGTCGACTATCCAGAGGCGCGGCCAATTGTGTTGAGCCTCCGATGCTTTCGAGTTCCGGAACAGCCCCAGCCAATTCGTGCCTCTCAGTTCTCGCGCCTGCATTCGATGCTATCTTCGAGCGGGTTGTATACCGATCCAATTTTTTGCCGCGCTTTAGGGTTTTCTCAGGATTGGATACATATTTCATGGCTTGTATTTAGATCCATTACGGTAGTCCAAACAGTTTGGAAATATTACCGCATGGAAACCCAACGATGAGGGAAAAATCCGATGCTCGGCTAGCCCCGCGTTGCGTTTTGGTATGAAGAAGGTGGATAAAGCTGGTTTCGCACAACCTTCTTGGCAAGAACTATTCTTGATAAAAGGCGTTTTCAAATAAGCATTGCACCTTGGGCATGAACGTGGCTACCCTGCAACCTCAAGCGCTTCGCTGATGTCGATGGAAATGCCAACGTGCCCCGCATATTCACCCTCGGAGGTAAACCAGGGCAGCGCATTGGTTTCCAGCCAGCGCCATTCCCCATCCTTTCTTTTGACGCGCACCCGGTGCAGCAGGCGCCCATGCTGGCGGATCGCCTTGTCGAGCGCGGCCACATAGGATGGCAGATCCTGGGGGTGAACCACCTTATGCCACGCGGCGCCCATGAGATCCTTCAGCGGCACGCCCAGCATCTCCCGGAAACGCGGGTTCAGATAAACCGCGTTCCCATTGACGTCCACCTGCCAGATCAGGCCGGGGGAGGCCTCGGCCAGCGCGCGGAACCGGGTTTCGCTCTCGCGCAAGGCCTCCTCGGTGCTCCTGCGCTCGGTAATGTCTTGCACGATGATCGCCATCCTGTCCTCACTCATCGGAAAAAAGCGGATCAGATACCAGCGGCCAAAAGGCGCATAGTAGTTTTCCACCTCGGCCGACACCCGATCGCGTGCGGCCCGCCGAAAGGCCAGGCCCGATTCATCGTCGCGTGCTTCGCGAAACGCTTCGGTGAGATATTGTTTGCCGATCAGGCTGTCGGCGTTGATCCCTTGCTCGGCAAGCATCTTCCATGCGGCTGCGTTGAAATAGACGAACCGGGACTCGGCATCCAGCGTCATCAGTCCATCGATGGTGCTGTTCAATACCGTCACGTAATATTCTTGCTGTTCCCTCAGCGCTGCCTCGGTGTACAGGCGCTCGATGATGCTGACCGCCTGGCGCGCATAAAGATCGAGCATGCGCAGTTCACGGTCCAGGGGATAGTGAGGCTCGCGGAAATGCGTGGAAAGGACGCCCAGCAATTTTCCACCACGCCCGAACAGGGGCGTGGATTGCCAGGCCCGGATGCCTACCGAATCGAGAAGCGACCTGTCTGCCGCAAATCGGGGGTCCAGGTAGCCATCCTGAACGATGGTACGCTTGCCATGCTTGGCGGCCCCGCCGCTTGCGGTACTGTCGTTGCATTTCACGGAACGGAAATGCGCCAGGAACTCCACGCTGAGTCCTTGTTGCGTGACGATTTCCAGAGTCTGCGTGTGCGGCCTGTAAAGCTGTATCGTGCCCATTGCCGTGCCGAACATGGAAATCGCTGCGCTCAGCACTTCCTTGAGCGCGAGTTCAAAATCCTGAACGTCCAGCAGGCGGGTGCCGAGAAGCTGCAACCGGCTCATTGCCTGCAACTCCGCGCTCAGCCGCGCTTCGGCTCCCTGCAGGGCTTCCTGCGCACGCTTGCGGTCGGTAATGTCATTGGCGTACAGCAGAATACCGCCATCCTCCACCGGCGATGCGCCCATCTCGGTCCATGCCTGTGAATGCACATCGTAGTACTCGAAGCGTGCCGCCATTCGGCTTGCCATGGCGCGGCGGTATTCCAGCTCGACCAGGGTTCCCTGCAGCGTGGGAAAGGCTTCCCAATAGTTTCTGTTGACCAGACAGGTTCGTGGCAGGCGGGCTCGCTTTTCTGCCGCGCTGTTAAGGTAAGTGATCCGCCATTCGGAATCGACCGCCATGAGTCCCTCGCTCAAGCCTTCAAGGATGGTCAAGGGCACCGCACGCAGTTGTTCATCGCTGCGCCGCGTTTCATGCCGGGATCGCGTCAGAGCGATCATCCCTCTGGCCTTGCTTGACAGCTCGCGCCCGTTGAAGGGCTTGGCAAGCCAGTCGTCGGCGCCGGCGCGCATGCCTTCCTCATCAGCGCTGTCGTTCGGCCTGGAAAACAGCAGGATGAACGCTATCGTCGAGGTAGAGGCGTGGGCGCGCAGAGCACCAAGCAGATCGAAGCCGTCCGGCTCCGGCCTGGCCAGTCCGCTTAGCACCAGTTCCGGCCGGTGTTCCAGGGCAGCCTGCAATGCCAGAGGGCCACTGGGGGCCGAGATGACCTTGTATTCCTTGCCGAACAACTGTTCCAGGTAGGCTCGCATGCCGGCATGGGATTCCGCCACCAGCACCTTGGCCTTCGGCTCGTCGTTGGCAGCAGGATGCAAAGCCTCCGCCATTGCCTCCTCGGTCGGTGGACTTGGGAATTCATAGGGTTGTGCCGGCAACGCAGACAGGGCGGGCCGGTCCCACTCGGCAAATGCGCTGGCGCGGTTGCCGGGCAAGTGTCGGAACGGGTGATGGTTCAAGCGATCGAGGCAGGGCCGCAGCGTGGCCTCGACATCCGCTGCCGTGGCAAACTGCCGGTGACGCAATTCACGCACGATCCAGCGTTCAAGAAATTTGACCTGCAATACGGCCTGCGACTGATGTCTGGCATCCTGCAGCATCGACGGCAACACCGAGGTGCCATAATGGCGGGCGAAGCTGCGCACCATATCATCATCGCGCGGGGCATCGATGGGCACCATTCCGTTCGAGCCATCGGATATGATGAGCCGCGGCACGCCCTCATAGAAATGCAAGGCGCGGACAGCGCAACGGATCCACTCATGCATCGTTTCTGCGGAGGCGACGCAGGCGAAGGCAAGCCTGGAAGCGCCCATTGTGGCCAGGAAAATATACGCACAGCCGCCTTCGGTCAGCGGAATGGCCGATACGGCGAAATTACCGAACATCTTTTCGCCGCCTCGAAACACCTGCCGCAAGGAGCGGCCGAGCCGCAAGACGAAGGAATGGTAATGCTGGCAGAACTGGGTATAGCGGTAGATTTTCTGTTCAGCATAATCGGCCTTGTACCGCTCCCATTCGCTCAGAAGGGTATTGCCGCTGCGGCATAAACGAAGATGGAGGCGGCCGTAGTCAGGCCGTACATAGGGGAACGGCTGTTGCCGGCGCACATGCAGGCACTGCCTGAGTTCGGGTTCGCTCATCAGTCGCGCCGCCGACCAATCGAGCCCGACGTTCTTCGCCAATCCGACGTATTTCCCCACCACGCCTTTCGAAAGGTCCAGCGATTGCGCAATTTGCTCGTGCGAAAGCCGCACGTCCATTTTCAGGCGCAGGATATCCTTGATCTTGTCAGTAGAAATTGCAGGGCTGCGCATGTTCGCCTCAGGCAGAGAAACGACCTTTATGAAAAGGTGGAAGACGGGAGATCATGTACAGTGATTTTAGCCTTGCCAATCATGCAATGTATGTCCGGTTCATTACCTTCGATTCATCGCGAGGCAAAGATACCGATTACTGAATGCACAGTCGCGGCCCTGAGCAGAGCGGACACAACAGTGCAAAAAGAGTGGTCACGTAAGGCCGACAATTAGGAGCTTTTGCAGAGGCCCAAAAGCGAGATGCATGAGCGAAGCACAATGCAATATTCTTTGGAAGAACGCAAAGAACGAAGAGTTTCTCTGTCGGTACACCAAACGTGCACATTACGGGAAGTGGTTGGGTCTCATTTCAGAAGAGACGGATGTACCAACTCTCACGTCGAAGCCACTCCTTCTCATTCCAGTCCCCAGGCTTGGGAACGAGAGAAGCCGCAATCACATAGGCATGATTCATGGATTCGTGCATGCGAAAACGCTGCCGCCAAACCGGTATCAATGCAAGGACCACGGCAGCAACTGCGCCCGGCGCCGTCATCATTTTCCAAAACTTATGCATGTCATCCCTTCAGAAAGAGATCATGGAATGAAAGAACGCCCTATCCTCTTTTCCGCGCCCATGATCCGGGCCTTGCTCGACGGCCGCAAAACGCAGACGCGGCGCATCCTGAAACCACAGCCGCAAGCCGGAACGGAAGAAGTCCTTGAGAACCATGGAAATGTCTTTCAACCATGGAGCGACACCGAAAGCCGCCTCTTGCCTGATCAGAACTGGAGATGCCCCTACGGCGTCCCGGGCGACCGGCTTTGGGTGAAGGAAAGTATCGTGCGCGGATACGGCAATGACATGCAGATGTCGCGTTACTCGGCCGATGGTTTGCCGACCGTCGCTGACGCCTGGCCCTGGCAGCGAAATCACCTGGCATCAATCCATTGCCCGCGTCGCCTGTCCCGCATTCTCCTGGAAGTGAATGGCGTGCGGGTGGAACGACTGCAAGACATCAGTGAAACTGATGCGGCTGCCGAAGGCGTCAACGGCATCAGCAGCCTGATTCCGACCAGCCGGGACGCCTACCGGCAACTGTGGAAAGACCTTAACGGTGCCGGCAGCTGGGACTCCAATCCATGGATCTGGGTGGTGAGCTTCAAGAGGATCAACAAATGAGCAGTACCGATATCGTTGACACTCCATCTTTGCGATTTCGACACCGTTGCGCAACCTCTCGAGCACACGCCCCGCACCGCTCGATGGCGTATCGTCCGCACACCGGATTATCGAAGGCAATCCGCTTACCTTCCGCTTCAGGCAACCTTGTATTTCCCGATGCGGCTTCCAGGAAAGCCCTCGCGATCAGTACGCAATGAGTGAACAAGCAGCCTTTCTTCAACCGAAATCAATGGCGAGCGTCAAGCGCATCTTCACTTGAGCTTCAGAGGGCGATCCTGTTCTCAATTTTCATTGAGCACGTTCTAATCGCATGGCAGCAGGCGTCATCATCGGCACACTTGCATGGCGCTTCGGCGCGCACGCGGAGCAATGGTCCGCCAAGCTCGGGAATACGCCGAAAGATCTGACGGCAGGATCATGGAGACAACGGTGATCCGGGACAGCCTGGCATCCGTACCAGGCCAAGGCACTGTTTGGGCCGCAAGGCCGCGCTGGCCGACGCCGACGAGAAGCAGCAAGGCTTCGACATCGTAGTGAGCCGGCCGGACGTAACCCCGATGATGCGGCGTCATCGCCGGCGTCCGTTTGCCGGCTGCATCGTCACCATGTCGCGTTGCTCGACGTCCTTCCACACTTCGATGCCGTTCGCCCTCGGTTTCATTTTCGGATTCGCCATTGGTGATTTCTGGTACCCGATCCCCGAGACAGTGCCTATCAATATTCAGAGGCAGGACACTTACCACATGGTGGCTCATTTCCAGCATGTGCCGTGTGCACGCTCAAGTTTTGTCTATGGCAGGAAGCGGCACTCCTTACTAGCTGGCGATGTCCGATATTATTCGAAGCCGCTCGAACTGAAGACGGCATATGCCGACGGGCGGCGGCACAGGATAGCGAAACGGACGGTCACACAACGCCGAAATCATCCACCGCCCGACTATGCCTGCGTGCAGATTTCGACAGCTCCTGCATCTCATATTTTCTGGTGCGGCAAGGGGCGCGCAGCCACCGTATCAAAGCGCACCGCATTCAGTCTTTTGATTGAACTTACGTACACAAAGCCATTCTCAGCCGTTGAATGGGTCCGCGATGTCGCATGCATTCACATGTGATGACGAGACTGCGGATCATCGGACCGTACGATGAAGACTATCGTCATATCCTGCGAAGAAGCAGTCATGGCTGGCCCTGTGATATCGAACATGCCGGCTCAGGCTTTGCTACGGAAAGCGTCCTGCTGCGGTGAATGTCTTCTCGTCAGAAAAATTCTGACCTGGGACACGAAGCCGCCGTAGCTCATGATGAAAGATTTCTGGCTATGGGCCCGTACGGGCTGTTGCACCTGTGAACGGCTTGCCGATGGCACGGTGCAATGGGTAAGGACATCGGCGGGCGAATCGAAGGCAGCGCGGCGTGTTCGAAAGGAGCGGCTGCAAGGCTCGCCATGTTGTTGCGAGCAGCTGCCGTCACTACTTCTTGGTTAGGAGAATCTTATGCTGGCAATGAATTACAGAGGCCCCTACAGGGTACGCGCAGAACAAAAGCCCGATCCGCAAATCGAGCACCCGAACGACGCGATCGTACGCGTCTCGCGCGCATGCATCTGCGGATCGGATCTGCATCTTTATCATGGCCTGGTCCCCGACACCAGGGTCGGCATGATCTTTGGCCACGAGTTCACCGGCATCGTGGAAGAGGTCGGCCCGTCGGTCCGGAACGTGAAGGTGGGCGACCATGTGCTCGTGCCTTTCAATATCTTTTGCGGTTCATGCTTCTTCTGCCAGCGCGAGCTGTACAGCAACTGCCATAACACCAACCCCGAGGCAACCGCAGTCGGCGGCATCTATGGCTACTCGCACACGACGGGGGGGTATGACGGCGGCCAGGCCGAGTATGTCCGCGTGCCGTTGGCAGACATCAATCCGACGATCATTCCCAAGGACATTCATCCCGATGATGCCGTTCTGTTGACCGATGCCTGCCCGACCGGCTACCAGGCCGCGGAAATGGGCGACATCGCTCAGGGCGACACCGTCGTCGTTTTCGGCGCCGGTCCTGTCGGCATCTTTGCCGCGAAGTCGGCTTGGCTCATGGGCGCGGGACGTGTCATCGTGGTCGACCATGTGGAATACCGGCTGGAATTCGTCAAGAATTTCGCGCAATGCGAGGTGGTCAACTTCAGGGAAGTCGATGACATGGCCATCCATATCAAGAAGATGACCGACTGGCTGGGCGCCGACGTCTGCATCGATGCAGTAGGCTGCGAAGCCGCCGGCAGCGCTATACAGCGGCTCACAGGCAGATACCTGAAATGGCAGGCCGGTACCAGCACGGCGCTGCACTGGGCGATCAATTCCGTGCGCAAGGGCGGCACGGTTTCCATCGTCGGCGTGTATGGGCCTCCATACAACGTCGTGCCGATCGGGAATGCGCTGAACAAAGGCATCACCATGCGCATGAATCAGGCCAGCGTGAAGCGCCACCTGCCGCGCCTGTTCGAGCATATCCGCGCGGGCAACCTGGAACCGAGGAAGATCATCACGCATCGGGTGCCGCTCGAGGAAGTGTCCGACGCTTATCACATCTTCTCCAGCAAGCTGGATAACTGCATCAAGACCATCCTGGTCCCGCCCAGAGCGCCCCACCTGGCAACGGTGCACTGAACGGCCTAATCCATCCATTGCAAGGAGTGAAGCGAAATGGACATACAAACTCGCCCGACCAATCTGCGCGACCACAGCGGGACAAAAGCGCAGCATCGGCACGAACGCGACGACAGTAAAAAGTCGGCTGACGATTTTTCCCACATCAAGGGCTGGGGAGCCGATCTCGATCCCAACAACCGGCCGGCTTATCCGATGGAGAGGACCCCGCCGCGGCTGGAAGGGCTGCATTGGCACGATGTCGAAGACCAGCCGCTGAGAATGAAGGTTTATCACTCGGTCGAACGGCCTGGCATCACGCCGGTGTTCGGGACCAGCACGCCGCCCAGCGGCATCAGCGGGAAGATACGGGATGTCGCGTATGGATTCAGCGAGAACGACGTTCGCCACTGGCTGCTATTGCTGTTTGCTGATCGGGTCAACGTCGTGGAAGGCATAGGGCAGGATCTCATGGGCGGCCGCGTTCCCAACGTCTTCGCCGAAATGGGCATCAATGCCGAATGGCGCTACAACCGCGCGGGGCTCATCCGCACGGCGGCGGTAGCATCCGCGGTGATCGGCGTCGGCTATATTCTGCTCAAGCGACGGAACGCGCACACATACCGGTTTTGAACCCGCATTGGAGGACGTTATGCCTGAACTGAATGCGCTTGCGGGCCGCCGCATCGCCGTACTGGCAGTCGACGGTTTTGAGAAGGTCGAACTCGCCGTTCCGGTCGCCGCCCTCAAGATGGAGGGAGCGGATGTCGACATCATATCGCTGCATCCCGGGCGGATCCGCGGCGTCAATCTGCACGAACCGGCGAGCAAGGTGCACGTCGACAAAACCCTGGACCAGGCCAGTCCGGCGGAATACAACGGGCTGCTGATACCGGGCGGATTCATCAACCCGGACCTGTTGCGCCAGTCCGCCGAGGCGCGCGACTTCGTGCGCGTGTTCGACCGGCAGCGCAAGCCGATCGCAACCCTTTGCCATGGGCCCTGGCTGTTGGCCTCCGCGGGACTTACCTCGAGAAGGACAATGACATCCTGGCCGGGTATACGGGATGACATGGTGAACGCAGGCGCCACCTGGCTGGACCGGGAAGTGGTGAGGGACGGCAATTGGGTAACCAGCCGCGGACCGCAGGACATGGTGCCGTTCGTGAGTGCGATGACCGAATTGTTTTCCGGCGCCGCAGGTGCTCAGAGTGTCGAGCAAGCCACCCGTTCGGATCCGCAGCGCGAGGAGCCGCCGGCGCTGGTGGTCAATTCCGTGCGCTGGCTGCCGCGCCCGTCATTCCGGACCATATTGGGAGTGGCGTTGATCGGCATGGGATTGGCGGCGACAGGCCGGCGGCGGCCTGACTATCGGATGAGCCAGGCGCCGGAACGTCATCGGCTGGGCCATGCCTAGAGCCTGTTATGAACTAAAGAAGATGGACATGGTTTTGCTAAGCATGAGACAGACGAAGGCGACATAGTGAAGCCCCGCCAATGTCTGTGCCATGCGTTCATAATCGCGTGCCAATCTTCGGAA
>NZ_JACYXF010000043.1 GCF_015352985.1 Noviherbaspirillum malthae
CGTAAGAATCGCCAAACTGCTTGCGAGTTGTTCGCTTCCTGCACTTACTCACTGTTTATTGCTGCCGCTCAGCGATGTTCTGTGTTGCTCTTGACTTCCGCAAGCTTCGAGCGGGGTGAACGGTAACCTTTTTTTTATAGGCGGGCCGGGGCATTTCCCAGGCATGAAGAACTGTCAAGTAGGCATGTGCTGCCATGGCCAAGGTAATATGCCGATACCATCCATGCCAGCTGCGTACTTCATACTGGTCCAGACCAACTTCGCCTTTAGCGCTTTCAAAGCACTCCTCGACCGCCCAGCGAGATCCCGCTACCTTTACCATTGTTTGCAGATCACAGTCTTTTGGCGTGTAAGCGACGTAGTAAGTGGTTTCCCCGTCGCCGCTGCGGCTTCGACGCAATAACACCCAACGCTGGCCTGGCATCTGCCAACTCAGTACCGGGATTCTGATCCAGTCATACAGTCTTGGCCCCTTTGCACCGTCGCCCGCAGACAGCGTAGTCCATTGTTCCTCCTGCACCCGTGCTGCTAGTGCCGTAACGGTGATTTGACGAAGATCGTTATTCCAGACATGCTGATTCGATGCCACGGCCATCACATAATGCAAATCACTTTGCTCCAGCCATACACGCAGCGCCCGTTAGTTGCCATAGACCTCATCGGCGGTTATCCAGCTAAAGGGCACACCAGCCTGGAGAGCGCGCTCAAGCATCTTGCCCGCTATGACTGGCTTGGTAGCAAAGCTTACGTCATCCGGTATCTTTGCAGCCTTGCACCGGTCTGCGTCGCTCGCCCACTCCTTGGGCAGATAGAGTTCGCGGTCAACCAAGGTATGGCCAAGATCGCTCACGTACGCCATGAACACGCCGATTTGGCAGTTCTCAATTCTGCCTGCGGTGCCGCTGTATTGACGCTGCACACCTGCCGAATGCATACCCTTTTTTAGAAATCCGGTTTCATCGATCACCAGAATGGCATCTTGTTGCCCCAAGTGATCAACGACATAGGAACGCAGATCGTCGCGCACGTCATCAGCACTCCAATGTGCACGATCCAGAAAATGCTGAACGCTGTACGGTGACGGCTGACCGATTGCTTCGGCCAACTGCCAACTGCCAACCGTTCTTCCGTTCGATTGGCTTGAGCAGGCCTTCGAGATACTCCTGGGCACGCTGCTGCATTTCCTTACGCCCAAACCGGGGTGGCAGGCGGTTGACGAGATCGTTCAGTGACTTGTGCCAATCTGATGCGGCACGTACATACTGTCGAGCAGAGTCTTCCATGATGATTACTCCTAGAATCGCTCATCATCCTGAACAATTCTAGGCCTGCCGCCCTAAACATCAAATACGACTGCAGTATTAACAGCGTCTAACAAAATGATTTTTTAAGGATGCGCCAACAAATGATGGCGCATCCTAAGCGAAGGAACGCTTCATGAATCGACGGCAGTCGCTCATAGCGCACCCGCAGACGGCGGAATTGATGCAGCCAGGCGATGGTGCGTTCAACCACCCATCGGGTCTTGCCCAGATTCCTGCCATGCTTGGTACGGCGTCTGGCAATTTGATGCAGGATGCCACGCTGCTCCAGCGCCAGGCGGTGAGCACAACTGTCGTAGGCACGATCAGTCTGAACACATTTGGGCTTTTTCAACGGCCGTCCGCGTTTGCCTCGCATCGGCGGTACACCATCAACCAGCGGCACCAGCTGCGTAACGTCATGCCGGTTGGCCTTGGTCAGAATGACATTGACCGGGATGCCTTGCGCATCGACGAGAAGGTGGTGCTTGCTGCCCTTCTTACGGCGATCGGTTGGGTTCGGTCCAGTTTTTTTCCGCCATGCACGGACCTGACCGACGAACTGTCGGCCACCGCACGGGAGAAATCGATCTTGTCGGCGGCGCGCAGTTTGTCCAGCAGCACACCATGTAGCTTCTTCCATACGCCAGCTTTTTGCCAGGCCCGTAGCCGACGCCGGCAAGTCATGCCCGAGCCGCATCCCATCTCCTGCGGCAGCATTTCCCATGGAATCCCAGACTGCAACAGGAACAGAATGCCAGTCAATACCCGCCAGTCGTCCAGCGGCTTGCGGCCGGGATGGGTCTTGCGCCGTCGTTTGACCGGCAGCAGTGGCTGGACTATTTCCCATAGTTCATCGTCAACCAGTTCACGTGCCATGTTGCCTCACCATCGATACGCTCTACCGAGGCTTATGGCAGCATTTCGTTCATTTTGATAGACTCTGTAATTCAGCGAAGCCCTACATCGGTAATTGAAACTCACGGCAGGCAAGGGTACGGAAGCGCCGTGCAGCAGCACTTTCACGTTGAGGCAAGTAAATCAGGGCAAGGCCGATCTCCGCTGCTGCCGGAAAATCCATAAGTGCCCGGTAGACGATTTTTTCATTGACGAACCGTTGCATCACCGATGGCACAAGTGCAACGCCCAATCCGCTTTCTACAAGAGCGAGCACAGTTTGCACCTGCACCGCTTCTTGCGTGATCCGCGGCAGAAAACCGCCTCGTTGACAGGCAAGCATCACCGCATTGTGCAAACCCGCAGCTTCCGTGCGGGTGTACATAATAAACGATTCATCCGCGAGATCAGCCAGCGAAAGCAATCCTTTCGTTACAAGACGGTTTCCACGAGGTAGGGCGACAATAAACTGATCACGTTCGAGCGGCACCAGCGCTGCGGTTGAACTCCGTAACAATGGCGTACGCACAAGCCCTACGTCTAGCGAATCTTCCTCGACCATCTGGACGATCCGTGCTGAGGTTGCCTCGCGCAGGATTAATTCAACACCGGGATATTCGGTGCGAAACAAAGGTACAAGCTTTTGCAACATACCGAAGGTAGTCAAACCGACAAATCCCACTTGTAGCGTACCGCCGGTCCCATCAGAGGCGCTTTGAGCAATTTGAGCAAACTGGCTGCCATGAAATAACAGCCGCTTCGCCTCTGTCAATGCGGCTTCCCCGCTTGGAGTCAGGCTAACACCATTAGGAGAACGGACAAATAGCTTGGTGCCAAGCTCGGCTTCCAGCTTCTGGATCGAGACTGATAGGGGCGGTTGCGCCATATGCAGCCGTTCTGCCGCACGGCGAAAGTTCAGCGTCTCGGCTAGGACGACAAAATGACGAATTCGGCGCAGGTCCATGGTGGGAACATTTTCGTAGGGCAGCAGTATACCTGCTTTGCCCCGCATCGAGTTCCCAGGCAACTGGCGGCTGTCAGCCTTTAAAGACCGGTTCGCGTTTCTCAAGGAAGGCAGTGACGGCTTCACTATGGTCGGGAGTCTGGTGAGAAAGCGCCTGGTATGCAGCAGAGAGCTCGAGCAGTGTATCGAGACGTGAATGTATGCCTTCGCGCAGAAGGCGTTTGGCCAACCGTACTGCGTGAGGGGGATTCGCAGCGATCTGCTCCGCCAACGCGCGGGCGGTTGGAAGTAGTTCTTCGGGCTCAACCACCCGCGACACCAGGTTCCACGCAAGCGCCTGTTCAGCGTCGATTATCTGGCCTGTAAAGGACATTTCCGCAGCTCGCGACAGACCGATGACGCGAGGCAACAGCCAGGCGCCACCGTCGCCCGGGACGATTCCCAACTTGACGAAGCTTTCTGCAAACTTCGCATGCCGTGAGGCAATCCGTATATCGCACATGCAAGTCAAATCCAGGCCCGCACCGATGGCTGCCCCGTTAACTGCTGCGATGACAGGCACTTCCAGATTGAATAAGGCTAAGGGCAGTTTCTGGATACCTTGCCGGTATTCCTGCCGGATCTGCATGCCTGTGACTTCACCGGATGCCTGCCTCTCCATATCCTTGATGTTACCGCCCGATGAGAACGCATTCCCGGCGCCAGTAAGGATAACGGCGCGCACGCTGCGGTCATTCTCAATCCGTTGTATCGCAGCGATGAACTCCTGGACTGCGCTGTTTCCTGTCAGAGGGTTACGGCGCTCCGGCTCGTTCATGGTCAGTGTGACTATGTGTCCGTCTTGTTCGTAGAGTAGAAAGTCAGCCATCTGCATATCCTTTGGGCATGGTTTGAAAGCTGTTCAAGGATATTCAAAACGGTAACTGATGTCCAATATCATATTTATAGGAAACGATACCGGATTCGTATGAGAGGAAAATCCTTCTAGCAGATTTTATGCATATTGCAGCGCAATATAAATGTGGAGGTGATACGAGTTGAGTATCGTAGAAGGAAAATTTAATATTGGACTGCTGGTGCTCGCTCAAACTATTCTTTGTCTCGTGCCTAAACGGCAAGTGACATTGCAACTAGACAGGAAAGAGGAATGAAGACGGCATTGGGACACTTGAAAGTGCTTGACCTGACACGCGTTCTTGCCGGTCCATGGGCAACACAGAATTTTGCCGATATGGGTGCCGAGGTGATTAAGGTGGAGCGACCGGGTGCTGGCGACGACACCCGGAGCTGGGGGCCGCCGTTCCTGAAAGATGCGGAGGGTCACGACACCACCGACGCCGCATATTATTTGAGCACCAATCGCGGAAAGAAGTCGATCACCATCGATCTGGCATCGGAAACAGGTCAGGAAATCATTCGCGAACTGGTGCGCGATGCCGATGTACTGGTCGAAAATTACAAGGTCGGTACGCTTGCGCGTTATGGCCTTTCGTATAACGATCTCCGACCTTTGAACCCGCGCCTGGTGTATTGCTCGATCACTGGATTTGGGCAAGATGGCCCTTACGCTGCGCTTCCAGGCTACGACTTCGTATTTCAGGGCATGGGTGGGTTGATGAGCATTACCGGACATGCCGACAGCGAACCCGGCGGCGGTCCAATCAAGAGTGGAGTCGCCATTTCGGACCTGCTGACCGGCATGTACGCAACGACGGCCATACTTGCTGCACTAGAGCATCGCCACGTGAGCGGCGAAGGGCAGTACATCGACATGGCCCTGTTGGACTGCATCGTTGCGATCAACGGTTATCAAGCGATGAACCATTTCATGTCCGGCAAGATACCTCAGCGGATGGGAAACATGCATCCGAATATGGTGCCCTACCAGGTCTTTCGCTGCAAGGAAGGTGAGGTCATTGTCGCCGTCGGCAACGATTCTCAGTATGCCGCGTTTTGCCATGTCATTGGACGCAATGATCTGGCTGTTGATCCGCGCTTTGTCACGGTAGGGCTGCGCAACATCAATCGCGACGCCCTGATTCCGCAGATCGCCGAGACTATGCTGACCCGCACCATGAAGGAATGGGTCGCGAAGATGGAAGCTGCGAACGTTCCCTGCGGGCCGATCAACAACATGCGGCAGGTATTTGAAGATCCGCAAGTGCAGCACCGTCGGATGAAGCTGTCGCTGCCGCATTCCGTCGGCGGAGAAATTCCGAGCCTGGCCAATCCGATCCGCTTCTCGGATACGCCGATTCGCTATACGCATGCCGCTCCCACGCTGGGCGAGCACACGACTGAAGTGCTCGCAGAGCGTCTTGGCATGTCGGAAGAGCGCATCGCTGCGCTGAAAGCGCAGGGGGTCGTATGAGTTACTGTCTCAAACAAGGAAATTCCATGCAAGTTACTGACCGATACAAGGAAGCACCGTAATGACCGCGCTGCTCAACCATTTCCGTTTTGCCGTGCTTCCTGCCGAAGCAGAAGCCTTTCGGGCTGAAGTGAAGGAATTCCTCCGGACCAGCATGCCGGATTCGGCGCCGGATGTCCGCGCACGTTCCTGGATGGGCTTTTCCGCCGAGTTCAGCAGCGAGATGGCCAAGCGCGGCTGGGTAGGCATGACGTTGCCGCGTGAATACGGTGGCGCCAACCTGGATGCGTTTTCGCGCTTCGTACTGGTCGAGGAACTCTTGATCGCCGGTGCTCCTGTCTCCGCGCACTGGATTGCCGATCGACAGAGCGGGCCGCTGATCCTGAAATATGGCACCGAGGCACAGCGCCGCTTTTACCTGCCGAAAATCTGTGCGGCGGAAGCGTTCTTTTGTATCGGCATGAGCGAACCGAATTCCGGATCGGACCTTGCCAGCGTCGGCACCCGAGCCACGCGCACTGAAAAAGGCTGGCGACTTACCGGGCGCAAGATCTGGACGACCAACGCACCGCGGTGCCAGTACATGATTGCCTTGGTAAGAACTTCGGGCACCCCGGAAGATCGCCAGCGCGGACTGTCGCAATTCATCGTCGATCTCTCGCTGCCCGGCGTCACTGTGCGTCCAATCCGAGACCTGGCCGGCGACGCACATTTTTCGGAGGTGTTCTTCGACGACGTCGAGCTGTCCGACGATGCGCTGATCGGCCAGGAAGGCGGCGGCTGGGAGCAGGTCACCGCGGAACTTGCATTCGAGCGAAGCGGGCCTGAAAGGCTGTATTCCAGCATCGTGCTGCTCGATCACTGGATAGCCTGCCTGCGGCGAAGCGGCAATGCCGCCGCACATGCCGCTACCATCGGCCGGTTTGCCACCCACCTGGCGACGCTGCGCAACATGTCGGTGACTGTTACCAGCCAGCTGGTCAAGGGCGCCAGTCCGGTTGTCGAGGCTGCACTGGTCAAGGATATCGGGACGGAATTCGAGCAAACGCTTCCTGCGGTGATCGAGGCAGCGATCTCGGCCGATCCGCAGGAGATCGTGGATGCGGATTTGTACCGGACGGTGGCATATGTTAGCCAGGTTGCGCCGACTTACTCCCTGCGAGGTGGCACTCGCGAAATCCTGCGCGGCATGATTGCCCGCGGGCTCGGCTTGCGTTAAAGGAACCAGCAATGTTTGCAGAAGCCATTGAAGAGATTCTGAAGGACCAGTGCACTCCGGCAGCCGTGCGCGCCATAGAAGCCGGCGGCTCGGCCGAAGCATTATGGGATGCAATAGCGGATGCGGGCTTTCTCGAACTGCTCGCTCCGGAAGATCTCGGCGGCGCCATGCTGCCGTTGCCGGACCTGTTTCCGGTCCTGACCGCGCTGGGTGCTTATGCGATGCCCTTGCCGCTGGCGCAGAGCATCGCCGCCCGCACAGTACTGGCAGGACGTACCGAGATCCCGGCCGGCATGCTCACGCTTGCACCGGCTTTACGCTGCGCGGAAGATGGCAGTCTGACCTGTCCGCTGGTACCGTATGGCGCTATCGCCGATCATGTCGTCGTCCAGAATGAGGACCAGGTGCTGGTGCTGCCGGGAGCCAGTGCGGTACGGACGCTAACGGGCGTACATGGCAGCCTGGTTGCGACCATGACCTGGCAGCCAGAGAGCCAAACTGCGCAGACGACCTTGGCCGCGGGCGGCTTGGCCGAACTGGGCGCGGCATTGCACGCCGCACTGCTGGCCGGCGCCATGCGCCGCGTATTCGACATGACACTGCAGTATGCCAACGACCGGACGCAATTCGGCAAGTCGATCGGCAAATTCCAGGCGATACAGCACCAGATCAGCGTCATGGCTGAACACGTCGCGGCTGCGCTGATTGCGGCCGAGGCGGCATTCCAGGGCGATGCTCGCATGCCTGCACCGCTGGCGAGCGCCATCGCAAAATCGCGTACCAGCGAGGCCGCCGTACTAGTTGCATCGATTGCGCATGCGGTACACGGCGCCATTGGCGTAACCGAAGAATATGACCTGCAACTACTGACGCGCCGTCTGCATGAATGGCGGATTGCGCATGGTTCCGAAGCCCATTGGAACCAGGTCGTGGGGCAGCGCGTATTGCAGTCAGGCCAAGAGCGGATCGTTGATTTCATTCGTACAGCCAGCGTGTAAATATCATTTATAACCGACACGGCAACAATGCCGGAGGAGACCAGAGATGTTGAAAAAACCTTATCGCAGGATGGTAATATCGGCTGCAATCGGATGCGCCACAATTCTGATGCCCGCACTGCATGCGATCGCCCAGGAATTTCCCTCCCGCGTCATCAAGTTGGTTGTGCCTTTTCCTCCAGGCAGTGGAACGGATACGTCGGCACGTTACTTCGGCAAGAAGCTGTCCGAACTGACGGGACAGCCGGTGGTCGTTGAAAACCGACCTGGTGGAAACGGTTTCATCGGCGTCCAGAACGTATTGGCTGCACCTGCCGACGGCTATACGGTGTTCGTCGGAAGTAACTCCACGCTGGCGGTCAACGTCGCTCTGTTCAAAAAGCTGCCATACAACCCGCAGACCGATTTCGCCCCGCTAACAATGATGATGCGCGCGCCGGCGGTTCTCGCGGTACCGCCAAATTCGCCTTACAAAACGGTGTCCGACCTCGTCAAGGCCGCCAAGGCACAGCCGGGAAAGCTAAACTATGCGTCGGGTTCAGCCGGCTATCAGCTGATGGCTGAACTGTTCAATGACGTCGCCGGCGTCAGTACCGTACACGTGCCTTACAAGGGCGCTTCGGAAGCTCTTGCCGGGGTTGCGGCCGGCACAGTCGACCTGACCTTTTCGGACATCACCGCGACACAAGGACTGGTCAAGGGTGGCAAGGTACGTGCGCTTGCGGTCGCCTCCGAACGACGCGCGCCGGCGCTGCCTGACCTGCCAACCGCAGCGGAGGAGGGTTTGCCCGGATATCAGGCTTATGTCTGGGTAGGGGCAATGGTATCGGCGAAGACACCGAAAGCCGAAACCGAGAAGCTAGCGTCGCTCCTGACACAAATCGCCCGGATGCCGGAAACGCGCGAGTTCTATGAACGGCAGGGCGCGGAGGCAATGAGCGGCGGGGCGGAGGAAATGCGCCGATTCCAGGCTGCGGAGATCGAGCTGTGGAAAAAGATCGTGGTCAAGGCCAAAGTCGAGCAGCAATAAGCGGCAAGCCGACATGAAGGCAATCGGAATTCCTGCCGACCTCTACAGCCACGGTGCCGATTCACTGGTCGACCTCGACCTCGCGTGTCCGGTAGCCGGCGCACGAGATCTCCTGGTCCGAATCGAGGCGGTGTCGGTCAATCCGATCGACATAAAAATGCGCAGCGCACGGCCGCATCGCGACGGCCAGCCGCGCATTCTCGGTTGGGACGCTGCTGGTACCGTGGTAGATGTCGGGCCTCAAACAACGCTGTTCGCTCCGGGCGACCGTGTCTTTTATGCAGGCAGCATCGTGCGCCCCGGCTGCAACGCGGAATTGCACCTGGTGGACGAGCGTCTGGCTGGCGCCATGCCGACTTCAATGAGTTTTGCGGAAGCCGCAGCTCTCCCGGTCGCGTCACTGGCCGGATGGGAAGCCTTATTCGAACGCATGCATATTTCGGACGATGGCAGCGACGCCGGAAAATCCCTGCTGGTCATCGGTGGCGCAGGCGGGGTTGGATCGGTGGCAATTCAGCTGGCGAAGACAGTTGGACAACTCCATGTCATTGCGACTGCATCCCGGCTGCAATCGCAGGCTTGGTGCAGGCATCTCGGCGCCGATCTTGTCGTCGACCATCGTGGTGATCTTGCGGCACAGCTGCATGCGAGCGAAATAAGAGCGGTTGACTTCATTCTTTGCCTGTCAGACACGGACCGGTATTTTTCGACCATGGCTACGCTGATCAAGCCTCACGGGCATATCTGCTGTCTGGTGGAAAGCATGTCGCCGCTGCCCATGAATGAACTGCGAGGGAAGAGCGTTTCCTTCAGCTGGGAAGGCATGTTCACCCGTTCACTCCACGCGACACCAGACATGATTGAACAGCACCGCATATTGAACCGTGTCGCAGAATTGGTAGATGCGGGTCGGTTGCGCAGCATCGTGAAAGAATGTTTTGCAGGTGTCAACGCGACTAACCTTCGGCAGGCCCATGCACTGGTCGAAGCAGGGAATACCATCGGCAAGGTCGTGCTGGAGACATAGCTACCTGCCAAAGACAATGTGGGCCCGATCTCGGCCAAAATCAGCCTTATTAAGGAGAACTGATGCTTCCTTTGAACGGCATTCGTGTACTCGATCTGAGCACTGTCGTGTTCGGTCCGTATGCCAGCCAAGTTCTAGCGGACTACGGTGCGGACGTCATCAAGATCGAAGCGCCGGAAGGCGATTCTACCCGCAAGACCGGACCGACAACCGAGGCCGGCATGAGTGCTATCTTCCTTGGCGTGAATCGAGGAAAACGAAGCATCGTACTGGATCTGAAAACGCCGGCGGCACGAGACGCACTGCTTAAACTAGTCGATACAGCGGATGTGCTGATGCATAGCATTCGCCCGCAAAAACTTGCCGCGATCGGGCTGGACCTCGAGACTCTCCGTCAGCGCAACCCGCGCCTTGTCTATGTCGGCCTGCTCGGCTTTTCCGAGGGCGGTCCCTACGGCGGCATGCCGGCGTACGACGACATTATCCAAGGGCTTTCCGGCTGCGCCGCGCTGATGGAAATGCAAACCGGAACGCCTCAGTATTTCCCGACCATCGCCGGCGACAAAACCTGCGCGCTGGTCGCCGCGCATGCGATCCTCGCCGCACTGTTCAAGCGCGAACGTACGGGTACAGGCTCCTACGTTGAAGTACCGATGCTGGAATCCATGGTGGCTTTCAATCTGGTCGAGCATTTCTATGGCCAGCATTTCGAACCACCGCTCGCTAAGGCAGGCTACCCACGCGTATTAAACCAATGGCGGCGTCCTTATCGAACGACCGATGGATATATTTGCGCAATGCCATATACCGACGTGCACTGGAAGCGGTTCTTCCTGGAGTCCGGTAGATCTGAACTTGTGGGCGATGAGCGTTTCACCAACATTGCTGCCCGCACTACCCATATCGTGGACCTGTACGAGATAGCGGCGGATGTCATCGCCGGCAGAAGTACGAAGGAATGGCTGGCGACCTTCAACAGGCTTGAAATACCCGCATCCCCCATGCGGCGGCTGGATGAGTTGCAACAGGACGAGCATTTGAGAGAGACAGGCTTTTTCGAAACCTTGAGCGATCCCCAAATGGGGAAACTTGCTTTTCCCGGTGTTCCTGTGAAATTCGACCATGAGCGACCGCCGGTCCGAATGGCGCCGCGGCTGGGCGAACATACCGAGCAGATCATGACGGAACTTGGCATCGCCAAGCCACACATTGCTGACGACTGAAAGGATGACATGAGTGACACAAAACCAATGCAGCAACTTGGACAAGGCTACTACTGGCAAGATCTGGAATTGGGCCAGCGGTTCAAGACAT
This sequence comes from Noviherbaspirillum malthae, assembly GCF_015352985.1. Lineage (GTDB taxonomy): Bacteria > Pseudomonadota > Gammaproteobacteria > Burkholderiales > Burkholderiaceae_D > Noviherbaspirillum > Noviherbaspirillum malthae. The sequence goes on from NZ_JACYXF010000043.1 coordinate 11,122, forward strand.
TCCGCCGTGCTGTGACTGAAGCCGATCTGGTCGGCTTCATCGGTGTCACCGGCATGCTGGAAGTCATGTTCATCGACAGCGAACCTCTTCCAGGGGGCATTGCCGGCCGGCCAGTGCCTGCCGCGCTCACATACACGCTGATCGAAGGCTTGCTCCTCCAAACCATGATCCAGGGAACCGGCCTTGCAATGCTTGAGCTGACGCAGAAGATCCATGCTCCCGTTCTGGTGGGCGACCGTATTTACGCCGTAGTTGAGATCGACAATATTCGTCCGACCTCGAAAGGGGGCAGGGCAATCGTCGACTCCACCATCACGGTCCATAATCAGCGGGAAGAACTAGTCATGACTTATACCGCGCGGCGAATGCTGGCAGGACGCGGCCACGTGGCATGAGGAACAGGCCCGAAACGATAACCTAAGCGCTGCCACGGCGCACCAAAGTAACACTCCGCATTTGCGGGCGACGCATGCCAATCCAAGGAGAGACAACATGAAATTACCCAGCTTCGGCCAATTTCGGTCACGCTTGATGCAAACATTCGCCGTGACGGCCCTCGGCGTTACTGTGCTCGCAGTGCCTGCAGCACAGGCGCAGTCGGCTTACCCCAGCAAGCCGATCACGATGGTCATACCGTTTCCACCCGGCGGGCCGACGGATCTCGTTGCGCGTGTTCTCGCCCAGAAGATGGGAGAGCAGATGGGACAGCAAATCATCGTCGACAACCGGGGCGGCGCGAACGGTAATATCGGTTCAGCGCTGGTGGCAAAGGCGCCGGCCGATGGCTACACCGTGTTGTACAACACGTCGTCCATCGTTCTGAGCCCCGCGCTCTACAAAAGCCTGTCCTATGATGTGCAGCGCGATCTGGCCCCGGTCGCCCTCACGGCAACGGTACCTCTCGCGCTCGTGGTGAACCCGTCGCTTCCGGTCAATACCATGAAGGAGTTCATTGACTACGCCAAGGCCAATCCCGGCAAGCTGTCCTATGGCTCTGCCGGCAGCGGCAACATTACCCATCTCGGCGCGTTCCAGTTCCTGCAAGCTAACGGTATTGAGGCAGTGCATGTTCCATACAAGGGAAGCGCGCCGGCGGATGCCGATCTTGTTGGCGGGCAGATTCAATTCATGACCGACACGATCAATTCGGTCGCAAGCTTTGTGCGCGACAAGCGCATGCGCCTGCTGGCGGTGACCACACCAAAGCGCATTGCCATATTTCCGGATGTGCCGACGGTTGCGGAATCCGGCATGCCAGGCTTTGAAGTCAGTGCCTGGCAAGGGCTTATGGTTCCGGCTAAGACGCCTGAGCCCATCATCAAGCGGCTCAACAGCGAGTTGATGAAGGCGCTTCAAAGCCCCGATGTACAAAAGAAGCTGGGCGCCCAGGGGGCGATAGCAATTGGCTCGACGCCGGACGAATATAGTGCATATTTAAAAGCGGAGTTGGCTCGCTGGTCCAAGATTGTCAAGCAAACTGGTGTGTCGCTCGACTAGTGGGTCATTTGGCAACAAAAACAGGATACGACGGTCGAACGTTAAGATCACTGTAGGAGGCCACTATGAGTCGCATCCGGCAACATCCACTACGCTCACTAACTGATAGGGAGCGGCAGGCTTTGGAGCAATTGGTTCATGCGCGTAGTCAACGCGCTGATGTGGTGACATGGGCCCGAGAGTTGTTGGCGGTTGCCGAGGCCAAGACCTATGTTGAGGCGGCCACGCTAGTCGGACGGCGTTCCGACGAAGCGGTCAGCAAGTTGGTAGCACGCTTCAATCAGGATGGATTAGCTGCGCTTGAACCCCATGGTAAGGGCGGCCCCAAACCGACTTATGACGCCGCTGCGCGCGAACGGATTCTGGCTGAGGCCAGACGCACACCCGATCCTCAACAAGATGGCACGGCAACATGGTCGTTGATGACACTGCGTAACGCCCTGCGCCGTGCTCCCGATGGGCTACCCCATGTCAGCACTTATACCATCGCTCAGGTATTGCATGCGGCAGGCTTTCGCTGGGTGGCGGCGCGCAGTTGGTGTGACACCGGTAAAGCGGTACGCGTACGTTGTAGCGGTACTGTGACGGTCTGCGATCCCGATGCAGAAGCTAAAAAAAAATCTCATTGAGCGGGCCTATTGTGAAGGAGCCGGATTGGGCCTGGCGGTCTGGGCAGAAGATGAGGCCGGTCCGTACTCAACACGTCCCTATGCTGGGCAAAGCTGGGCTGAGCAAGGCCGGCCCAAACAGCAGCCACATGAGTACGTACGCAACGGTACGGCCAAGCTATTGACCTTGTTCTGTCCAGGCAGTGGCGAGGTACGCGCATGCGGCGTCACCCACGCCACCAATGCGGTGCTTCATCCGTGGCTGCAGCAAGAACTGGCCGCAATTCTGGAGGGCTTGCCTCAGCCTTCTCCGATTACAGATGCGAACGTGACCCACGCTGTGTGGGAGTCGTGGCAACAAGGATTGGAGATCCGCATTACGTTGCCACCGGTACTTCCGGCATTACGCCTGCTTCTGATTTGGGACAACCTGCGAGGACACTGGACACCTGACTTGATCGGATGGTTGTTCTCTCATGGAGTGATGCCGTTATTTACACCGTTGAGTGGATCATGGCTAAATATGGCGGAGTCAGTGCAACGCATTATTGTTAGACGTGCGCTGGCCGGGCAGTATCCGCAAACGCCGGAGCAAATCATTGCGTTGCTCGAAGCGACGGTCAATGGATGGAATCGGGCGCCCACGCCATTTCATTGGGGTGGCAAACGGCATGCGCGCCGGATGCGCTATCGTCAACGGCAACATGCCCTGGGTGGATCGGGGGCCTTTACTCGGCATCCTATACGACGCCGGGCCCAGCAAGTTGCAACAATACTTAAGCCAAGCTAGTTGCCAAATGACCCACTAGAGATCAACCTCCACTTGAAGCAGTTGCCATCGTCTGTTTAAGAAATAATACCAAGCCCACGGTTAAGCGAACCGCGTGTGGCGGTGGAGGTCTGAAGAAGACACGGTTCTGTGCTGGAGGCGGCCATGTTGACGCCAGAAGCGTTGCAGCGACTGCAACAGAACAACTTCGACTTGCTTGCTAGGGAAGAACCGAACGGGCGACGACGGCTGCGCTATATCGCCCTGGCGCATTTGAAGGAAGGCAAGAGCTATACCGAGGTGGCCGCCGCTCTGCGTACCACCCGTCATACCGTCGCACGTTGGGAGAGATGGTTCGAACGTGATGGCCTCAAGGGCTTGGGTAGCAAGCCCCGCTACTGGTGTAATCAGCGATTGCCACGGCAACAGGAAGAGGCGTTTCGGTTGGCCATCGAGCAGCTGCAGCAGGAACGTGCTGGTGGGCGTATCCGCGGCGAAGACATCCGCCAATTGCTGGCGCAGCAGTTTGACGTGGCCTACTCCCTCAACGGTGTATATGAACTTCTCAAGCGCCTGGGGACTGTGTGGATTTCGGCACGCTCAAGAAGCCCGTACGCCGATCCAGTCCGACAAGCGGATTTCGAAAAAATGTATGGTCCGTCCCTATTTGCAAGGCCCATTTTCTCTGACGTGAACAGTTTGCCTTAATGTATCCGTATATGGACTCCCGCTTTTGTGCAAGAGGTACTCAGAATGTGGTGCTGGTCGTAGTTGCATCCGTATATTCGGCTTCTGATTGATGCAGCAGTCACCGCATCGAGCCAACATGGAAATCCGTGCACTTTCTCCTTTTCGGCCTTAAGGCTTCATACCGCAGCCTACGGATACATCAGGATCTGAAAGCGCCGGTCTGACCGGTACACCATGTTCCTTTCTTCTTGCGCAACTAACACTACTCTGCCATGTTACTCACGCCGATGTAAGTGTATGGTGGCGCTGCATTGGGGACACTGGATGCAAATTACGGGGCGAAGCGCGGCGATAAGGGCGCGGCGTACCGCCGGCAATGATGGCTGGGGTGGCGGACCCGGTGCATTGGTTGCCGGTTTTCCCCCGTTTGTAAGGCACTGGCCAGGCGTCGGTGCTGCAGAAAGCCAAACGCAATCATCGTCAGTAACGCATGATGGTGCAGCCCGAGCCAGGATCTGCCTTCGTAATGGTCCAGGCCAAGTTCATCCTTGAGTTGCTGATGCGCCTGCTCGCATGCCCAGCGGGCCTTAATCGCACGTACCAGCGTCCTACGCGGCGTGTCAGGCGGGTGGTTGGTGAAGTAATATTTGCGCTCGCCGCTGCAACGCGCTTCGCACACCAGCCATGCGACTTGGCCAGGAAGATGCTGCCAATGTGAAGCCAGCACACCGTCTGCAACGCACACCCGCACCGCAGCGAAGTGCGCACTGAGCATGCCCTTAGTGCCACAGCGCCACGAACAGCGCCGCAGGGCCTTGGGACCCAACATTTCAATCATCTGCACAACCGACACGCTCGGTACAGAGGGTTTTGCATACTTGGCGGGGCGTCCCAGCGGAGGATTCGCCGGCATATTCAGCGTCACATCTGCTGGATAGACCTTTTGTGTCGGCTGCACAGCTACTGCCCATCGTAGACCTCGCTGCGTAAGCCCGGCACGAAAGCCTGCCGAACTGCCATAGCCCGCGTCGGCCAGCACCATGCCAAAGCGCACGCCGTCCGTCAGCGCGGCATCGATCTGCGCCAGCGCGATATCTCCCTTGGTTTCGAACGTGATTGACTCGGGCACCTTGGCTGCTGCACGACGTGCTTCGTCCTGTGCCCAATCCTCAGGCAGGTACAGCCGCAGGGCGATCGGCACTGGCACCTCCTTGCGCGCCAAGGTAAGCGAGACGAGCACTTGGCAGTTAGCCTGCTTGCCCAGCACGCCGCAGTGCTGACGCTTGACGCCGACCGAGTGCTTGCCCTGCTTGGGCAGCGCCGTGTCGTCCACGATCAGCGCGGCGTCCTTGCTGCCCACCAAGGTGTCAGCCGTCTTGCGCAATACCTGTTCCAGCGGAGCAGTGGACCAGGTCGATGTCGACACGAAATGGTGGAGTTGCTGCGTCTGCCCGGGACACACCCGCTGGGCCTGAGGTGTCCTGTCACTAATGGACACTCGTGTTTCAGGCGGCTTGCATATACCTGAAGGCATCTGCAAACACTGCCGGTGCTACATAGCCAAGGCGAGAATGACGCCGCTGGCGGTTGTAAAAGATCTCGATGTACTCACGAATGGCTGCCTTGGCATGGGCTCGAGTCGGATAGCGCTGATGGTGCGTCAATTCATTTTTCAGGCTGCCCCAGAAGCTCTCCATGGGGGCATTGTCATGGCAGTTTCCTTTGCGTGACATAGACGCACGCATGCCGAACTGGCGTAACAACTGGCGATAGGCATGCGCACAATATTGGGCGGATTCAACCGGTCGTCGCAACATTAGATTGTTGAACAGATTTTAGGTACTTGTCCAGTGCTTCGGCCGGTGTCTTCCAGCCAAGCGTTTTCCTGGGCCTGGAATTCAGTGTGTTAGCCACGGCCTGGATCTCTCGATCGCTCCAACGAGACAGGTCTGTACCCTTTGGGAAGTATTGCCGCAGGAGGCCGTTCGTATTCTCGTTCGTGCCGCGCTGCCATGGACTGTGCGGGTCGGCGAAGAATACCTTCACCTCGGACTCGACCGTAAAGCGGGCGTGATCAGAGAGTTCTTTGCCACGATCCCAGGTCAATGACTGCCACAACCGGGCAGGCATCTCAGTCACGGTCTTTTTGAGCGCGTTGGCCATCGTGATAGCTCCGTAGCCAGCCAGCGCAGGACCATTCTTTGTCCTGGGAATGAGCCCGTAGCCTTCCTCGCGAGGCAGGTGAACAAGCATAGTGAATCGGCTTGACCGCTCAACCAGCGTTCCAATCGCGGACCTGTTCAGGCCGATGATCAGGTCACCCTCCCAATGCCCCGGCACAGCGCGATCCTGCGCTTCTGCAGGCCGGTTAGAGATCATCACATCCTCGCTAACATGTGCCCAGGCCTTAGCTTGTGCCCTGGCCCTGGGCACGCGCAACGCCCGTCCGGTGCGCAGACAGCTAACCAGCTCACGCTTGAGAGCCCCTCGGCCCTGGATGTAGAGAGCCTGATAGATGGCTTCGTGAGAAATGCGCATGGATTCGTCACCCGGGAAGTCGGTCTGCAGTCGGTTGGAAATCTGTTCGGGCGACCAACCATTGACCCATTTGCGGTCACCGCGATGTGGCTTGTTTCTTCCTATGAACGGCGCTTGCACAGGTCCAGAAACGTTACGGCCCTTAGCGTCCCGAACCTTGCCCTCCAGCCGGTCTTGCACGTAGTGGCGCAACCGTGGATTAGTCGTCAGTTTGGATGGCTTGGGTCTTTTGGCAACCAGCTCCGCCTTCCACTGCGCAACCGAAGCGCGATACTCAAGTCGGCCGCCACGAGTTGCAGCGTTACGTGTTAGTTCCCGCGAAACCGTTGATGGGCTGCGTCCGATACGGCGCGCAATCTCTCGTACCCCGACGCCCTGGCACGAAAGTAGTCCAATCTCTTCTCGCTCCACAAACGACAGGTACCTCCCGGATATCGGGCTCAACATGGAAAGTGGCATGCCTCCATTATGCCGGAACCAGCGAGTCCCCACTACCTGTGACACGCCAACCGCCTCTGCAGCCTTCTCACTTGTAATGCCTGTCGCGATTTGCTCCCAGAATCGCCGCTCGGTTTCCCGCCGATGCGACGGTGCACCCGGCGAGCGCATCGCTCCTCGCCCCGTCAACTTCTGCATCCACCCCGCTGGTCGTCCCATAAACACCTCATCGATTAAAGGTGTTGCGACGACCGGTTGAATCCGCCTTGCGACCCGCGGTCCGAATGGTGAATCAGCCCGGCCGCGGGGCGCTTGTTGCGTACCGCATGCCATAGAGCCTGTGCGGTCAGTTCCTGCGTCATTCGCTCGCTCATGGCATATCCAACGATTTCGCAAGTAAACACATCCTTGACTTCGGCCACGTATAGCCAGCCCTCTTCGGTCGGCACATAAGTAATATCCACCAGCCACTGCTGGTTAGGTGCTGTCGGATCGAACCGCTGCTCCAGCAAGTTGGCTTCTACCGGCAAGTCATGTCGGGAATTCGTTGTTGCCTTGAACCGGCGCTTTTGCTTGCAGCGTAGTCCCAGTTCCCGCCGCAACCGGTCAACGCGGTCGCGGCCGACAGCAAACCCCTGGGCTTTCAATTCCGGCTGCATCCGCCGTACGCCGTAGGTTTCCCGGCTCTGCCGATGTACTGCTCTGATCGCTACCTTCAGTCGCTCATCGGCCTGCTGGCGTGCACAGGGTTTGCGGTTGAGCCAGGCGTAAAAGCCGCTGCGTGATACGCCAAACACCCGGCATAGCAAGGCAATGGGGTAGTCGAGTCGCAGATGTTTCAGTTGCGCGTACCGGGCAGCGACTCCCGTGCAAAGTACGCTGTCGCTTTTTTTAGCACTTCTTTTTCCATGCGTTCTGTGGCCAATTCTTTGCGCAACTTGGCGACCTCGGCTTCCAGCTCGACTACGCTCCGGCTTCCTGGCGCTGCAGTGCCTGCGCTAGTTCCACGCTTGGCAGCCATTACCCAGTTCGATAGCGTTCCCTTGGGCACGCTTAGCCGCTGCGCCGCCGCTTCCAGGGACAATCCCTGCTCCAGCACCAGCTTTACTGCTTCGGCCCGAAACTCGGGCGTGTAGCTTCTGATTTCTTTCTTCATGCTTTCTCCCATTTACTCAGTGTATCAAACGGGAGTGTCCACAAATGTCAGGCTACCTCATCTATACCAATCAAACAAGGCGGTAATGCAGTAAAGAAGCGATGCATTTCACTACGACGCAACTTCCTTCTGAGGACTTGATTACCGGAACGACCGACTCCATGTACCTGAAACACGCTTAAAATGGGCGACATGCCTGATCGGCGGCGAATCCTCGCAGAGTAAAAGCATGACGATCATTGGCAATGTGTTGCCTAGCGGTGCCTCTGGTTTTGATTGCTCTTCACCGTGCTGCACTTGATCGAGGGAGCCGACGCGCTGATCGAAGGCGTGAGCCCCGTCTGCGGTGCGGGCGCCGTTCCTCCTGCCGACCGGCGATTACTCCTGCAATGACGCTTCGCGCCTGCGTGTGTGTGGCGCGGTGTTGTTGTTGGCCGCCTCATCCTGTATGCGTGCGATCAGGATCCGCTTGTTTTCGCGGCTGCGGTAGGCATGCTCACGCATGACGGCCTCGGCGCGTGCGCCTTCCCGCTGCATGATGGCCGACAGCAGATCTTCATGGTCGTCCTGTGCACGACGCACGAAGGTAATCTCCAGATCGGTAGGTGTCTCCGGCAGGGACAGTGCGCCGGGACCCGCCATCGGGATCTTGTTGTTGTGTGCCAGAGCCGAGGCCAGGGCGCGGTTGTTCGCCGCCGCAACCAGTACGCGGTGAAACTGCTCGTTGACCGCGCGCCAAGCTTCGGCATCTAGCACCCGCCCGGTGCAGGCAGCGACGTCGAGCAATTCGCGCCCGCGCGTGACCGCTTCCGTCATGTTCGCCAGTTCAGCCTCGGACACGCCGCGCTCGGCCACGATGCGTGCGGCCATCCCCTCCAGCACACCCCGCACATCCACAGCATCAGCGATGTCGTCCAAGGAGAAGGCGCGCACCCGGTAGCCGCGCGTCGGCAGACGCTCCAGCAAACCCTCGGATTCGAGTTCGATCAGCGCCAGACGCAGTGGCGTGCGCGAGACCCCGAGACGGGCGGCAAACGGGATTTCAACGATGCGTTCGCCCGGCGCGAGTTCGCCGGAGAGCACCATGTCCCGCAGGCGGGAGACAACATGATCAATTTGGGTGGCCATAAGTGGTGCGCGCAGTGAGATTGATTGCATGCAATTCTAGCAGTTAAATTGATAAATACCAGTTGCCGTAGACCAGATTGCATGCAATAATTAATAAAAAGTTTGATAAAGCGCTGTTTCCCCAGCAAAATGCGTACAATTTGCAGACAACAATAAAAACAATGCGATCAACGGTAGGAGACCTGAATGAAGTTGGCCAATTACACTCGCAATCAGTTGCCTGGCTGGGGCGTCGTCACCGAGACCGGCATCGCGCCGTTGTTCGAGAGCTGGCCGACGATTGGCGAGGGGCTGGCCGCGGGCAGCGCCGCCTTGGCCGCGGCACTGGCGAAACAGTCGCAGCGGATTGCGCTGGACGATGTCGTCTTCACCGCGCCGGTCGCGCCGGCCACCAAGATCCTGTGTGTGGGCATCAACTACGGGCTGCATATCGCCGAGATGAGGCGCGAAGTGCCGGCCAACCCGTCGGTGTTCGTGCGCTTTGCTGATTCCTTCGTCGGCCATGGCCAGCCGATCGTCTGCCCGGCCGCGTCCAACAAGTTCGATTTCGAGGCCGAACTGGCGATTGTGATCGGCCGCACCTGCCGCCACGCGACGCCGGAGCGCGCGCTCGACTATGTCGGCGGCTATACCTGCCTGGGCGACAACTCGGTGCGCGACTTCCAGAAGCACGCAGCCCAAGTCACCCCCGGCAAGAACTGGGAGCACAGCGGCAGCATTGGTCCCTGGATCGTGACCGCCGACGAGATCCCCGACCCGCAACAGTTGACCGTGATGAGCCGGTTGAACGGCACCGAGATGCAAAACGGCCAGACCTCCGACATGCTGTTTTCGGTCGCGCGCATCGTGTCCTACGTGTCGACCTTCACCACCCTGCGTGCCGGCGACGTGATCGCCACCGGCACCCCTGACGGTGTTGGCGCCGGCCGCACGCCACCGGTCTGGATGAAGCTGGGCGACGTGCTGGAGATCGAGATTTCCGGCATCGGCGTGCTGCGCAACCCGGTGATCCACGAAACGCAGGCCTATGCGGCCTAACCTTCTTCCACCCCACGGTCCGCCACCCGGCCCAGGCAAGCCCCGGGCTAGGGCGCATACCCTGAACTTTCCTAGACCTTCAAGACCTGACCATGACTGACCTCCAGCACAAATTCGTCGACGTGAGCGGCGCCGCGCCGCGCGAGCAAAACAAGTGGCGCTCCATCGTCGTCCCGAAGGAAGCGATCGACCTGGAAATCGAGCGCCTGATCGATCTGCCGCGCCCGGCCAACGGCCGCCGCGCGACGCTGATTACCCATCCCGAGGCGATCGCGCCCGGCCTCGGCTTTGCGCCGTCGACCGATGTCACGATCAACGTGATCAACCCCGGCGAAAGCACGCTCAACCTGCGCAAGAATTCCAACATGCTGGAGATCTGCCTAGCAGGGGAGGGCGTCGCCATGGTCGGCCAGCGTGAGATCGCGGTCTCGAAGTGGGACGTCTGGAACACGCCGGCGATGAACATTCATTCGTACCGCAACACGGGCAAAACGCCGTGGGTGCGCCTGTCGTATTCGAATGCGCCGGTGCTGGAAAAGCTGGAGGTGCACTTCGTCGAAGAGTTCGAGGGATCGGTGCCGCCGGCCGACCGCAACTCTAAGCCCTCGCAGGTCAATCCCGACCTGGCGCGCGCTCGCGACCTGGCGCTCAGGAAGCAGATCGGCGAGGATGGCGCTCACCTGCTGGGCTATGAATGGCTGATCGATATCGACGTGGTCGAATCCAAGCCGCTGCACTGGCCGTACGCAAAGGTCGCCGAGCACCTGCCGACGGTCGAGGACCTGGCCAAGGGCTACAACGGACGCCGCCTGTTTGTGCTTTACAACCCGGCAACCGAGCGCCGCAACGGCACCACCCACAGCTTCTTTGCGACCATTTCGTCGTCGCCGCCGAACAACACCCACGTGCCGCACCGCCACAGCTCGTCGGCGATCAACTACTACCTGCGCGGCAATGGCCACAGCATGGTCGAAGGCCACCGCTACGACTGGAAGGCCGGCGACTTGCTGCTGTCCGCCCCGGGATGGGCGATGCACGCCCATAACTCCGGCACCGAGACTGTGTCGGCGCTGACTGTGCAGGACCACCCGTTCCATATCGGCATCGAGTCGCTGATCTGGCAGGAGCGCTCGTACGAGCCGATCATTGCGCTGGGCAGCCAGCCTGGCTTCCAGAGCAACCGCGCGTCGCTCTGACCCACACCCGTCACCCGAACGAGACTTCATCACCATGACTTATTCCCGTGAACACGCGGCGCTGCGCGCCGACCTGCGCGACTTCTATGAAGAGTATGCCGCCTGCCTCGATGAGGAAGAGCTCGAGCGCTGGCCCGACTTCTTTACCGAGGACTGCCGCTATCGGGTCACCGCGCGCGAGAACTACGACCAGAAGCTGCCGTACGGCCTGATCTACTGCATCAACAAGGACATGATCAAGGACCGCGTGCTGGCGCTGCGCCAGACCACGATGTACGAGCCGCGCTCGCTGCGGCACTTTATCAGCGGCGTGCGCATCAAGCGCATTGACGGCGACACGATCGAGACCCAGTCCAATTTCACGATCCTCGAATCGCTGTCGGACCGCGAGCCGGTGGTCAACATGGTCGGCCGCTACATCGACACCGTCGTGCGCACCACCGACGGCTTCCTGTTCAAGGACCGCGACTGCGTTTGCGACAACTATCGCGTGCGCACCTCGCTGATCATCCCCGTCTAACTGCCGCCCCGGAGAACCGTATCATGTGTGAACACGACCACGACCACGCCGCCAAGCCGGCGGCCCAGGCCCCAATCACGATCCACCGCCGCTGGCCGGAAGAGGGCTTCACCCGGATCCCGAACTGGATCTATACCGACCCGGCGATTTTTCAGAAGGAGATGGACGTCTTCTTCGCCGGCAAGACCTGGAACTACATCGGCCTCGAGTGCGAGGTGCCCGAGCCGGGCAATTTCAAGCGCCAGTGGATCGGCACCCGCCCGGTGATCATGGTGCGCAAGGAAAACGGCGAGATCAACGTGATCGAGAATCGCTGCGCGCACCGCGGAGCGCAGATCTGCTGGAAGAACACCGGCACCGTAAAGGATTTCACCTGCCCGTATCACCAGTGGAACTACGACCTCGACGGCAACTTGCAAGGGCTGCCGTTCAAACGCGGCGCGCTCGGCAAGGGCGGGATGCCCAAGGATTTCAGCAACGAGGAAAACAGCCTCAAGAAGCTGCGCTCGGTCAACCGCGGCGGCTCGATCTGGGCCACGTTTTCGGACGACGCGCCGAGCTTCGAGGAATACTGCGGCCCCGAAGTGCTGGCCGAGATCGACCACATGTTCCCGGGCAAGAAGCTCACGCTGCTGGGCTACAGCCGCCAGCTCATCCCCAGCAACTGGAAAATGTACCTGGAAAACCTGAAAGATCCGTACCACGCGACGCTGCTGCACACGTTCTACATCACCTTCGGCCTGTGGCGCGCGGACTCGAAGTCGGAGAACATCCCGACCGGCGGCGGCAAGCACAGCGTGATGATCTCGCATAACGAGGGCAAGAAGGTGACCGAGGCGACGTCAGAGATGGGGCGCTTCCGGTCCGACCTCGAGCTGCTGGACAAGGAAACGGTCACACCGCGCCGCGAGTTCAATCGCGGCCGCGTCGGCGGCGCGTGGATCTTCCCGGCCGCGCAGATGGGCATCCAGGCCAATTCGCTCAAGACCCGCCACGTGATCCCGCGTAGCCCGACCGAGCACGAACTCGTGTTCACCTACTACGGCTACGCCGACGATGACGAGGAAATGCAGCGCCTGCGGCTGAAACACGCGAACCTGCTGGGACCGGCCGGCTTCGTGTCGATGGACGACAGCGAGATGCTGAACCAGATGCAGATCGGCGTGACCGGCTACCCGGAAGCCAAGGGCATCGTCGAGATGGGCGGGCGCGACACTGAACCGACCGATTACATGGTCACCGAAGTGCTGATCCGCGCGTTTTATCAGTACTACCGCGATGCGATGGGGCTGTGAGATGAGCGGCCATTGGATTCCGATTGCAAAGGTCGCCGACGTGCCGGAAGAAACCGGTACGATGCGGGTGATCCACGGCACCGAGGCGGTCTGCCTGTATCTGCTCGGCGATAAGGTTTGCGCAACCCAGGATCGGTGCCCGCACGGCAATGCGAGCCTGGCCGAGGGCTATATCGTCGATGGCATGATCGAGTGCCCGCTGCACCAGGGGATGTTTGACATCGCCACCGGGGTCGTCAAGACGCCGCCGTGCACGGTCAACCTGACGACCTATCCAGTCAAGGTGGAGGACGGGGTGATTTACTTGGAAGAGGGCGCGCGATGAGCCAGCAAACAATTGTGGTTGTCGGTGCCGGCCAGGCCGGTGCTTGGGCGGCCCGCACGCTGCGCAACGAGGGCTTCGCCGGGCACGTGGTGCTGGTCGGGTACGAGGCGCACCCGCCGTACGAACGCCCGCCGTTGTCAAAGGAGCAACTGCAACCCGATCCGACCCAAATGGACAGCTTGTTGTCGGCGGCCGAGATGGCCGATCTGGACATCGACTGGCTGCCGTCGCTCGCCTGTGTACGCATCGATCGTGTCGCCCGTCAGATCGTCCTGTCCAACGACGAGACGATCGGCTACGACAAGCTGATCCTGGCTACCGGTGGCATCGCGCGCGTCCCACCACTGCCCGGCATCGATGCCCCCTGCGTCCATACGCTGCGCACGCTGGACGATGCCCAGCGCCTGCGCTCGGCCCTGAAGCCCGGCGCGCACCTGCTGGTCATTGGCGGTGGCTGGATAGGGCTGGAGGTGGCCGCCTCGGCGCGTCAGCTGGGATGCAATGTGACGCTGGTCGAATCCGGCGCAACCTTGTGCGGGCGCACAGGATCACCCGCGCTGTCGGCCTATCTGACGGACCTGCACGCGTCGCACGGCGTCGATCTGCGCCTGTCATCCGGCGTCGCCGCCCTGGAAAACACCAGCAGCGCCGGCTGCAGAGCCGTGCTGGCGGATGGCAGCAGCGTGAACGTTCACCTCGTGGTGGTCGGGATCGGCCTGATCCAAAACGATGCGGTGGCGTCCCAGGCGGGGCTGGAGTGCGACCATGGCGTAATCGTCGATCGCCAGTGCCGCACCTCGGACCCCGACATCTTCGCCGCCGGGGATGTTACCGCGATGCGCGAGGACCAGGGACTGCTGCGGCTGGAGTCCTGGCAGAACGCCCAGGACCAGGGCATTGCCGCCGCGCGTGCGGTACTGGGGCAGGCGGTCGACTATCGGCCGGTGCCGTACTTCTGGTCCCAGCAGTACGACACGATGGTGCAGCTGGCCGGCCGCAGCGCGCCGGGGGCGATTCAGGTGACGCGCGGCGACGCCAGCCGGATGATGGTCGTCGATCTGACGGCGGACGGACGGGTGCTGTCGGCGATCGTCGCCAACAATCCGCGTGATTTTAGGACGCTGCGCAAGTTCGTGTCCGACGGCACCCGGATCGATGCCGGACGCTTCGCTGATCCGGCCATGCCGTTGGCCAAGCTCGCGATCGCCGCCTGATCGCCGCCCGGATCTTCTGCTGCCCGGAATAAGTGTTGTTCCAGTGCGGCGGTTGTTGGCGGTACGGCAATAAGGCACGATCAACGGCGGGCGTGTGCGCTCGTTTGCGCTCGTTTATTCGAACTAACTAGGGGCTAGCGCCCCGTGAAGGAGACGCTGCAATGACTTCCCACGAATACAACAACATCGCTGCCGTGGTCTACCGGTTCTTCGCCGGTCTGGACACCCGCCAGCATGCAATCTCGGCCGGCCTGATCGCCAGAGACGGCGTCTGGAACCGCGCCGGCATCGAACTGACCGGCCCAGATGGGGTGCTGGCCGCGCTGGACAAGCGTGATCCGAAGCGCCAGACCGCGCATATCGTGACCAACCTGTTCTTGGAGGACGCGACCGAAACCACCGCGCGCGTCCGCTTTTACATGAGCGCCTACGAGACCCACAACAGCGAGGACGGCAAGCCGGGCGCGCCCCAGTTTTTGGGCGTGCGCGCCTGCATCGATGAGCTGGTGATGGAGGACGGACAGTGGCGGATCCAGTCCAAGACCAGCCACCGCTTCCTGCCCGCCGAGTAAGCGCCCCTGCGCCCCCCAAGGAGACCGTTTTGCTTACCCCCGACATCATCGAGCAACTGGCCAGCGAATTCCTGCAGGCCGAACAGACCCGCACCCAGATAAGACAGATCTCGCTGCGCCATCCCGATATCACCATCGCCGACGCCTACGCAATCCAGAAAGCCTGGGTGCAGAAGAAGATCGACGCCGGTAACCCCTTGAAGGGTCACAAAATCGGTCTGACCTCCCGAGCGATGCAGCAGGCGGTCGGCATCAACGAGCCTGATTTCGGCGCGCTGCTGGAAGACATGTTCTTCCATGACGGCGACACTATCCCGACCGACCGCTTCATCGCTCCCCGTGTGGAAGTGGAACTGGCGTTCATCATGGACCGGCGCCTCGAAGGCCCGAACATCACGCTGTTCGATGTGCTGGACGCGGTGCGATATGTCACGCCGGCGCTGGAAATCATTGATTCGCGCTCGCACATGGTAGACCCGGAGACCAAGCGCACGCGCAAGGTGTTCGACACGATCGCCGACAACGCCGCCAATGCTGGCGTGGTGCTGGGCGGACGCCCTGTGCGCGTCAACGAGGTCGACTTGCGCTGGGTATCGGCGATCCTTTCTCAAAATGCGGTTATTGAGGAGACCGGGGTGGCCGCCGGCGTGCTGAACCACCCGGCGAATGGCGTCGTCTGGCTGGCCAACCGGTTGGCCGAGCACGGCGTAGCGCTAGAAAAGGGCCAGGTGATCCTCGGCGGCTCCTTCACCCGCCCGGTGTTCGCCAAAAAGAGCGACACCCTGTTCGTCGATTACGGCCCGCTGGGCGCCGTGTCCTGCCATTTCGGATGATGGCCATGGAAAACACCTTCAAGCGCGCGCTCGCGCAAAAGCAATCCCAGATCGGCCTGTGGCTCGGAATGTGCAGCGGCTACGCCGCCGAGATGGTGGCCGGCGCCGGCTTTGACTGGCTCTTGATCGACGCCGAACACGCGCCCAACACGCTGGATTCGGTACTGGCGCAACTGCAAGCACTGGCCCCGCACCCGGCGCACCCGGTGGTGCGCAGCGCCTGGAACGACATAGTCGAAATCAAGCGCCTGCTCGACGTCGGCGCCACCACCTTGCTGATCCCGATGGTGCAGAACGCCAACGAAGCGCAGCGCGCGGTGGCGTCGACCCGCTATCCGCCGCAGGGCGTGCGCGGTGTCGGCGCGGCACTGGCGCGCGCGTCGCAATGGAACCGCACGCCGAACTACCTGAAGCGGGCCAATGACCAGATCTGCGTGCTGGTGCAGGTCGAAACCGTTTCGGCGATGGCCGAGATCGAAGCGATCTGCGCGGTTGATGGCGTCGACGGCGTGTTCATCGGCCCGTCCGACCTGGCCGCCGACATGGGGCACCTGGGCGACCCCGGCCACCCGGATGTGCAGCGTGCGGTCGAGGATGGCATCCGCCGGATCGTCGCATCGGGCAAGGCTGCCGGCATCCTGATCGCCGACGAGGCGCTCGCGCGCCGTTACATCGAACTGGGCACCACCTTCACCGCGGTCGGCGTGGACACCACGCTCCTGGTTAAAAGTGCCGAGGCGCTGGCGCGCCGCTTCAAGGGTGAGGAAGCCCCGGCCCCGCCGAAAAGCGACGGCCCCTCCGTCTATTGATCCGCATTGATAAAGAGTAGAGACATGATGGCAAACGACACCGCAGCCCCGCCGCTGCACGACCCAACGCTGTTCAGGCAGGCCTGCTACATCAACGGCCAATGGTGCGCCGCCGACAGCGGCAAGACGATCCCCGTCACCAATCCCGCCACCGGCAAGACGATCGGCACCGTGCCCGCGATGGGTGCCGACGAGACCCGCCGCGCAATTGCTGCCGCGAACGCCGCCTGGCCGTCCTGGCGCGCCAAGACCGCCAAGGAACGCGGAACGATCCTGCGCCGCTGGTATGAGCTGATGCTGGCGCACCAAGAAGACTTGGCAATCCTGATGACGCTCGAGCAGGGCAAGCCGCTGGCCGAGTCGCGCGGCGAAATCGGCTACGCGGCATCGTTTCTCGAGTGGTTCGCGGAAGAGGCGAGGCGCGTCTATGGCGACACGATTCCTGGCCACCAGGCCGATAAGCGCATTCACGTCACCAAGGAGCCGATCGGGGTTTGCGCGGCGATCACGCCGTGGAACTTCCCGGCGGCGATGATCACCCGAAAGGCTGGACCAGCGCTGGCCGCCGGCTGCACGATGGTCCTGAAACCCGCGACCGCGACCCCGTATTCGGCGTTCGCGCTCGCGGAACTGGCCGAGCGCGCCGGCGTGCCGGCCGGCGTGTTCTCGGTGGTGACCGGCAGTGCCTCGGGGATCGGCGGCGAGATGACGTCCAACCCGCTAGTGCGCAAGCTGACCTTCACCGGCTCGACCGAGGTTGGCAAGATCCTGCTGCGCCAGTGCGCGGAAACGGTCAAGAAGACCTCGATGGAATTGGGCGGCAACGCGCCGTTCATCGTGTTCGACGATGCCGACCTGGACGCAGCGGTGGAGGGCGCGATCGCGTCGAAATACCGCAATGCCGGCCAGACCTGCGTCTGCGCGAACCGGCTGCTGGTGCAGGACGGCGTCTACGACGAATTCGCGCGGCGCCTGGTTGAACGCGTCAAGGCGTTGCGAGTTGGTTACGGCCTGGAGCAGGGCGTGACGATCGGCCCGCTGATCGACGACAATTCCGTCGCAAAGGTGCTGGAGCATGTCGAAGACGCGGTACAAAAGGGCGGCCAGCTGGTGCTGGGCGGCCAGCGCCATGCGCTCGGCGGCAATTTCGTCGAGCCGGCGGTGATCACCGGCGCCACCCCGGACATGAAGATCGCCCACGAGGAAACCTTCGGCCCGGTCGCCGCGCTGTTCCGGTTCACCACCGACGCCGAGGCGATCGCGATGGCCAACGACACCGAGTTCGGACTGGCCTCGTACTTCTACGGGCGCGACATCAGCCGCATCTACCGGGTCGCCGAAGGCCTCGAGTACGGAATCGTCGGCGTCAATACCGGGCTGATCTCGACCGAGGTCGCGCCATTCGGCGGGATCAAGGAATCCGGGTTGGGCCGCGAAGGCTCGCACTACGGGATCGACGACTACCTGGAGTTGAAGTACGTCTGCCTGGCCGTGTAACCGATATTAAAAACAGGCCGGCACAGACCGGTCACCCCAATCCAAGAGGAGCAAAGCAATGATGAGTACTACCCGCCGTGGCGTGATCGCCGCTATCGCCGCGACCGCCGTGCTGGCCGCGGCCCCGCTGGGCGCGTTCGCGCAGTCTTATCCGGACAAGCCGATCCGCCTGGTGGTACCCTTTCCGCCGGGCGGCGGCGCCGATACCCTGGCGCGCCTGGTGATGCAGCGCGTGTCGGTCGATCTCGGACAGAACATCGTGATCGACAACCGCCCCGGCGCAGGTGGCAACCTGGGGGCGCAGATCGTCGCCAAGAGCGCGGCCGACGGCTACACGCTGCTCTACGGTACCAATGGCACGCACGGCATCAACAAGTGGCTGTACAAGCAGATCGGCTATGATCCGCAGAAGGACTTCCAGCCGGTAACCAAGATGACCCGGATCGCGGCGATGATGGTCGTGCGTAACGACTTTCCCGCGAAAACGATGGCCGAACTGCTGGCGCTGGTGAAAGCCAACCCCGGCAAGTATACGTTCGCCTCCGCCGGCAACGGCACGACCTCGCACCTGTCGATGGAAATCCTGAAGCAGACCGCAGGCCTCGACATCCAGCACATCCCGTACCGCGGCGGCGCGCAGGCGCTCGCCGACCTGATGGGCGGGCGCATCGACATGATGCTGGACGTGATGCCCAATACCGCGCCGCAGGCCAAGGCCGGCCGCGTGCGGCCACTGGCGGTGTCGTCAGCCAAGCGGCTGGAAAGCCACCCGGATT
This sequence comes from Noviherbaspirillum malthae, assembly GCF_015352985.1. Classification (GTDB taxonomy): domain Bacteria; phylum Pseudomonadota; class Gammaproteobacteria; order Burkholderiales; family Burkholderiaceae_D; genus Noviherbaspirillum; species Noviherbaspirillum malthae. The sequence goes on from NZ_JACYXF010000043.1 coordinate 30,021, forward strand.
TGCCGACGATCGCCGAGTCCGGGATCGCCGGCTTCGACGTCGTCGCCTGGGACGGCATCTACGCCCCGGCCGGCACCCCACGCCCGATCGTCGACCGGCTGAATGCATCGATCATCAAGGTGCTGAAGGAGCCGGAGCTGCGCAAGAACCTGATCGAGCGCGGGTCGGAGCCGATGGCGGGCACCCCGGAAGAGCATGCGGCCTACATCGAAAAGGAGTTGCAGATGTGGAAACCAGCGGTCGAAAAGTCCGGTGCCCGCATCGACTGATTGCAACAGCCTCCGACAACTTTGCTCCGACCCAACAGGATTTATGCAAAGATACACCGCAAGGATTGAAGGAGACAGCAGGAGATGGCCTGCGTGATGACCCAGTTCATGGAAGCGACGGCGCAAAGCGCTAGCATTTTCGAGGACTTGACCACGCTGCGCATTTTTGTGCGCACGGTCCAGGTTGGTAATTTTTCCGAGGTCGCCCGGCGCATGGACGTCACGCCCGCGATGGTCAGCAAGCGCATGGCCGCGTTCGAGGCCAAGGCGGGGCAGCGCCTGTTCAACCGCGACACCCGGCACCTGATGGTCACTGAGGTGGGCCAGATGCTCTACGAGCGCGCGATGCGGGCGCTGCTCGAACTGGACCTGGCGGCTGAGGAGATGTCGTCGATTCAGGATACCGCGACCGGCCACCTGCGGCTGACCGCGCCCGCGATGCTCGGGCAGGCGGTGATCGCGCAACAACTGCCCCGGTTCTTGCGCGACAACCCGCTGCTGTCGGTCGACATCAACTTCTCGATGGAGAAGCTTGACCTGTACAAGGGACGCATCGACGTGGCGGTGCGCATCGCCGATGTCATCGACCCAGGAATGATCGCCATCAAGCTGGCGCCGTACAGCCGGGCGTTTTGCGCGTCGCCGGACTACCTTCGCCAGTATGGCGTGCCGTTGGTCCCGGAAGACCTGATGAACCATAACTGCCTGATCACCCGCGGTTCGAGTCTGAATACGCGCTGGCCGGTCAAGCGCGAGGACGAGATTGGCCACGTTCATGTAAAGGGTAACTTCACGACCGACAACGGCCAAGCCGGCCTGCTCGTCTGCCGTGCCGGACTGGGCGTCATGATGTGCCCGCGCTGGATGGCCGAGGATGACTTAAAACGTGGCACGCTGGTCGAGATACTGGCAGACTACCTGCCGGACAACCGCGCCGTCTACGCGGTGCTGCTGCAGCGCACCGGCACCTCCGCCAAACTGCAAACCGCAGTCGACTTCCTCAAGAACTGCTTCGCCGGCATGCGCTAGCCCGAATATTTCATGAGTGAGGTCGGCGATTCCGTGCCGAAGCGCGTTGTTATTGGTGCTCAAGCCAAACAACAACCGGAATCGCCGATGCCAAATTGTACCGTTGAATCAATCGAGTTAGGAAGGGTCGGACGCCGCGTGATCGAGGCCTCGTTCGACGGCGGGGACCTCAGTAGTGACGCGGGCGTGTTGCTGTTGCGGCGCGCCGACGAGCATATTGGCCTCACGCGTGCCGTCGCCAAGGTGTTTGCCGACAGGCGTCGCGCTGCCAGCGTCACCCATGCGGCAGGCGATCTGTTCAGGCAACGTCTGTACGCGCTGTGCTGCGGCTGGGAAGATGTCACCGATCACAATACGCTGCGGCACGACCTGGCGCTGCAGACCGCAGTCGGGCGTGACGGTGCGTTGGCGTCCGGGCCGACGCTGTACCATCTGGAAGCCACTTGCACGCCCGCGCACACCGCCGCGCTGCACGGCGTGCTGCTCGACCAGTTCATTGCCAGTCGCGCCGAAACTCCACAAGAACTGATCCTCGACATCGACGCCACCCATATACCGCTGCACGGCAAACAGGAGAAGGCGCATTTCCACCGTTACTACGACAACTACTGCTACCTGCCGCTGTACGTGTTTTGCGGGCAGGACCTGCTGGCCTGCGTGCTGCGCCCGTCCAGCCGCGATCCGGCCAGCGTCCTGTCGGCGCTGATCAAGTTGATCGCGCAACGCCTGCGCCAGAAGTGGCCCCAGGTGCGCCTGATCGTGCGCGGCGATTCGGGTTTTTGCCGTCCGGCCGCGTTGCGCCGCTTCGACAAGTGGGGCATCCATTACATCATTGGACTGCAAAAGAACGCGGCGCTGTTGAAACGGGTGGAGCTGGCAGAACTGGCGATCGCCGATGCGTATGCCGCCACCGGCATCAAGCAGCACATGATCAGCGAGTTCGACTATGCCGCCGGCACCTGGGAGCACGAGCGGCATGTGATTGCGCGACTGGAACACGATGCGCGCGGCGCCAATCCCCGCTTCGTCGTGACCAGCCTGCACGGTGATTGCGAAGCCTTGTATGAACAGCTCTACTGCGCCCGGGGCGAAGCCGAGAACCGCATCAAGGAGGCGCAGCTCGACCTGTTCGGTCGGCGCGCCAGCTGCCATAAATTCCAGGGCAACCAGTTGCGCCTGCTGCTGGCTGCATTGGCCTACACACTCATGATCCATTTGCGCCGTCTCGCATTGGACGGTACTGAACTCGAACGTGCCTGCACGGCGACGATCCGCACGAAGCTGCTCAAGATCGGCGCGGCTATCGTGCGCAACACGCGCCGCATCCGCGTGCTGATGGCGTCACACCATCCGCTCAAGCGCGTGTTCTTCGCTGCTGCACGGGCACTCGCCCCTTAGCCGGTCCGAGTGCTGCTCCCGGCACGTTGAAAAACAATGGGGGTAGGGGGAATTGCGTCTGCAGCGTGAAAATCGCAGCACAGATCGCCCTGCCCGACACTTACCGCACACTTCTCACATGCCCACAGGCGAAAAACCTCTTCACTCCGCACGTTCATGAAATATCCGGGCTAGCGGTAAACCAGGTTCATGGCCCCATCTCGTCTCGACGACGGGCGCGGGGCAAGGCCACAGCCTGGTTGCCACGCACATTGCCGGCGCGTCCGAAGGCGCTGCCGCCGGCCCTCGACGACGCGTCGCAATCATAACGCCCGATCCGCGCCTAAGCCTGCGTGGCCTTGTCGGCTGCCCGGCGGCGTTCCGCGACGATGCTGTAGAGATTGCCGCCCAAAATGCAGGCCGCACCTACGAAGAGCAGTCCCTGCAGCGGCTCACCGTAGAACGCCGCGCCAACGACCGCGATCAAGGGCAGGCGCAGAAAATCCATCGGGATCACCACGGTTGCATCGGCCAGTTTCATCGCCCGCGCCAGGCAGTAATGCGTGATCAGCCCCATGCTGCCGGCCAGCAGGATCAGCGGGACCTGCACCAACGTGGGCGTCACCCAGTGCATGACCGACGGTACCAGACCCAGCGGGAGTTGGATCAGCGACATGTAGAACAGGATGCTCAGCGGCGTCGACACCGGCGACAGCTTCTTGGTCATCACGTACGACAGCGAGAACGCCACTGAGCCCAGGAGGACCGCGAGGGCCGCCGGATGCACGGCACCGGTGTCCGGGCGCACGATGATGAACACGCCGGTTAAGCCCAGCACCACCGACACGATGCGCGGCAGGGTCAGGCGCTCGCCGAGGATCACCGCGGCCAGCAGCGCCGACCAGACCGGCGCGGTGAACTCGATCGCAAACACCTGCGCCATCGGGATGAAGGCGATGCCATAGATCCAGCCGTACTGGCCGCCAAAATGGCTGATGTTACGCACCAGGTGCTCGCCGAGGTGGGCCGTTCTGATCTGGTGCCAGCCGTACTTGTTCAGCAGTAGCGAGATGATCATCAGCCCCAGAACGCTGCGGAAAAACAGGATCTGAAAGACCGAGAGGGTGGCCGAAAGGTGGCGGGCGGCTAGCGCCATGGCTACCAACGAGAGCAGGGCGCCGCCCATCCAGAGTGCGGCCCGCGTGGTGGGATGCCAAGTTGAAGGTGTCACGTTGAGTCCTTTTCTTGTCGGGAGGCCTGCATCCGGCCTACCAGTCTCCGCCTGCAATTATGACATCGGCGATCCGCGTCCACCGTTCCGTTACGGAAAAGCTCTTTTTCCGTGAGGTGCCTTGTCCGGCCGCGGCGCTTCTTGCACGATGGCGGCAACCATAGCCGTGCAGGACGCATGGCGAATAACAAAGGAGACCGACATGAGCGAACAATGGCGCGACGTGTGCGCAGTGGAAGCGATTGACGAAGAGGTGCCGCTGGCGGTGTCGGTGGACGGCCGTGAAATCGCGCTGTACCGGATCGACGGCCAGATCTATGCGACCGACAACCTGTGCAGCCACGGCAACGCGCGGCTTTGCGACGGCTACCTGGAAGGCCACGAGATCGAGTGCCCGCTGCACCAGGGGCGCTTTGACGTGCGCAACGGCCGCGCGATGTGCGCACCGCTGACCGCCGATATCCGGATCTACCCGGCTAAAACCGACGGCGACCGGGTGTTGCTTAACATCATGCCGGCGTAGGCCGCCGCCTGATCGGATTCGGAACAGGTGCTGTTCCGGTGCCGGCATTGTCGCACCCGATCTCCTGGCGCACACTAAACGAGATAAAAATACGTACGACCGCACCGCACGCAGGAGACTTCACATGAAACTGGTCAGCTATATCGACCGCCGCAAGGTTGACCCGGCGCCCTCGTTCGGCGCGCTGGTGGGCGCCAGCATCATCGATCTGTCCACGACCGACATTAGCACCGTGCGCGACGCGCTGACGTTCGGCTCTCTATCGACGCTGGCCGAACAACTGGAGGCGCACCGCGGCAAAGACAAATCTGCCGTGCCCCTGGAACATGCGACGCTGCTGCCCCCGGTGACCAATCCCGACAAGATCCTCTGCGTTGGCCTGAACTACCACCTGCACGCGAAAGAGGCGAACATGCCAATCCCGGCTCGCCCGTCGGTGTTCGTGCGCTTTGCGTCATCGTTCGCCGGGCCCGATCAGCCGGTGCTGCGCCCGCTTGAGTCGGAGCAGTTCGACTACGAGGCCGAGCTGGCGGTCGTCATCGGACGTCCCGCGCGGCGCGTGGCCGAAGCCGACGCAATGCAGTATGTGGCCGGGTATATGTGCATGGCCGAGAACTCGATCCGCGACTGGCAAAAGCACGCCACGCAAGCCACTGCTGGGAAGAACTTCATGCATTCCGGTGCGCTCGGGCCTTGCCTAGTCACCGCCGACGAAGCGCCCGGCCCGGACGAGATGCAAGTCGTCGGACGACTGAACGGTGAGGTGGTGCAGGACGACAGCGCCGCCAACATGATTTTCACGGTCGCGCAGATCATCGCCTACCTGTCCACCTTCACTGAGTTGTTACCCGGAGACATCATTGCTACCGGGACGCCCGCCGGCGTTGGTATGTCGAAGAAGCCGCCGTGCTACCTGCGCAACGGCGACGTGTTTGAGGTCGAGATCACGGGCTTGGGCGTGCTGCGCAACCCCGTCCACAACGAATCGTAATTTTTACAGGAGTAATTATGAGTCAATCTGCGATCTGGCTGAGCGAAGCCGACGTCGCATCGCTGGTGTCACTGAAGGACACGCTGGGCGTGCTGGAGGCCGGCGTGCGCGAGTTGGGCGAGGACACCGCATTCAACATCCCGAAGGCGTTGGCCAATTTCCATGACGCGTCGTCGCTGCATTCGCTGGGCTCGGTCATGCTGGGCGCAGGCGTCTGCGGTTTCAAGAACTGGATCAACACGCCGCAGGGCGCCAAAGCGCTGTTCATCCTGTTCGACGCCAACGAGGGACGGCTGCTGGCAATGATGGAGGCGAACTGCCTGGGCCAGATGCGCACCGCGGCGATGACGGGTCTGGGCACCAGGTGGATGACGAACCCGGACGTGCGCGAGATGACGTTGATCGGCACTGGCCGCCAAGCGCTGACGCAAGTCGCCGCGGTGCACCTGGTGCAGAACCTGAAGCAGATCCGGATTTGGAGCCCGACCGCCGAAAAACGTCAGGCGTTCTGCAAGGAAGTAGCCTCGCAGTTCGATATCGAGGTGATCGAGTCCAAGACGCTGGAAGAGGCGACCGAGGGCGCACCGATCGTCACCACGGTAACCCGCGCCCGCGAGCCGTTCCTGAAATCATCGATGCTCGCCCACGGCGCCCACCTGAACGCGGTCGGCGCGATCTTGCCGCACAGCGCCGAGTTCGAGCAGGAAGTGTTCGAGCGTGTGGGTTTCATCGGCGTCGACGACGTGCCGAATGCGAAGAAGGCTTCGCGCGAGCTGATCGAGTACTTCGACAAGGGAGCCGGCGCCGGCAACTGGGACCGCGTGCGCCCGTTGGGCAAGATAATTGCCAATGGTGAAAAAGCGCCGGCTGGCTGCGACATCACGCTGTTCAAGTCGATGGGTATGGGCATTTCCGACCTGACGGTCGCCGCGCTGGCCTACCGCCGGGCAAACGAACGTGGCATCGGCGAGCCAATACCGCTGGTGGCCAAAGCACCGGTCCGCTGGACCGACAAGTAATCTTGGGCGACCCGCCCCCCACACAACCGATGGAGACAGCAATGGACAATGGCATCACCCTCGTAGATATAAGCTGCCAGTCGCCGCGTGAACAGGCGTTCTGGCAGACCGTGGTACTCCCGCGCGCGGCCATCGAGGCCGAGGTCGAGCGGCTGGCCTCGATCGCACGGCCGGCCAACGGCCGCCGCGCCGCCTCGGTCAATCACCCGATGAATACCGGTCCGGTGCCGTGCTTTGCGCCCGGGATCGACGTAGTCATCATGGTGTTGAAGCCGGGCGAGGAAACCACCCCCGACCTGCGCAATTCAAGCCGCGTCGACATATGCATCCGCGGCACCGGCGTCGTCAAGACCGGCAACAAGGAATTCCGCGTGGAGAAGTATGACGTCTGGAACACGCCGTCGATGCAGCCGCAGGTAGTGCGAAATGACGGCCAGGACCTGATGGTGCGCCTGTCCTACAGCAATGCCCCGCTGCTGGAGCGGTTGGAGGTGCACTATGTGAACGAGAATCCGCAGATCGCGGGCCAGAGCGATGAAGGTCGTGAGCTGGCGGCCAACCAGCGCCGCGCGCGCGAAGCGTCGAAACCGATTCCGATCGGTAGCGATGGGGCGCAGATGCTGGGCTACGAATGGCTGGTCGACATCGACACGATCGACTCCAAAGCGCTGCACTGGCCATGGAAGGAAGTCGAGCCGCACCTGGGCAATGTCTACAGCATGGACCTCGGTTACACTGGCCGCCACCTGTACGTGCTGTACAACCCGGCCACTGAGCGCCGTATCGGCACTTCGCCGAGCTTCTTCGCGACGATCGCCAAGCTGCCACCCGGTAAAGTCGACAAGCCGCACCGCCACACGTCGGCGGCGATCAACTACATCATGTGGGGGCACGGCAAGAGCGCGGTCAATGGCCAGAAGATCGAATGGCAGGAAGGCGACCTGCACTTCTCCGCCCCCGGCTGGTCGATCCACAACCACGCCTCGCGCGAGCAGGGCTTCATGGCGCTGACGATCCAGGACCATCCGCTCCACATCGCCAACGAGTCGCTGCTGTGGCAGGAGACGATGAAGTCGCCGATCCTCAAACTGGGCACCGACTATGGGATCCAGACCAACCTAGCGACGGTCGCGGAGTAAGCCGATGAACAACCGCATCGAACCGATCGTCGCGCCGGTGGCGCCCAGCGTCGAGACCGCCGCGTTGGAGCAGGAAATCCGTCGGCTGTACGATGAGGTGGCAGACCTGCTCGACCAGGACGAGGTCGAGCGCTTTCCCGACTACTTCATCGACGATTGCGTCTACCAGGTCGTGTCGCGCGAGAACTACTCGGAGAACCTGCCGCAGGCGGCGATCTACTGCGACGGCATCGGCATGGTGCGTGACCGGGTGATCGCGCTGCGCGAAACCCAGGTCTACGTGCCCCGGACCTGGCGCCATTTCATCAGCGGGATCCGGATCACCGCGATCGATGACGGCGCAGTCCACGTGCGCGCGAACTTCATGCTGACTGAAGCGATGTCGGACGCCGACCCGACGCTGTTTTTGGTTGGCCAGTACCTCGACGTGCTGGTGCGCGATGGCGAGCGGCTCAAGTTCAGGCAGCGGCTGGCGGTCTACGACAACCACCACGTCCACCGTTCGCTAATCGTGCCGGTCTAACACAGGAGACAATATGGAACAGACAGTATCCTTGGCTGCGCTCCGCGCCGCCAAGCGTGAGTGGCCGCAGGAAGGCTGGACCCGCGTGCCGTTCTGGGTCTATACCGACCCTGATATCTACCAGCGCGAGCTGGACACCTTCTTCTACGGGCGCACTTGGAACTACGTGGCGCTGGAATGCGAGATCCCGGAAAAGGGCTCGTTCAAGCGCAGCTGGATCGGCGAGCGCCAGGTAGTGGTGGTGCGTGGCGAGGATGACCAGATCCACGTCTGGGAAAACCGCTGCGCGCACCGCGGCGCGCGCGTGTGCTGGAAAAACAAGGGCAAGGAAGAATCTTTTACCTGCCCGTACCACCAGTGGAACTTCGGCCTGGACGGCTCGCTGCAGGGCGTGCCGTTGAAGCGCGGCGTGCTGAAAAAGGGCGGCATGCCGTCCGACTTCGACAACAGCAAGCACGGGTTGAAGGCGCTGTCAGTGCATGTCGAGGGCGGTTCGATCTGGGCAAGCTTCTCGCCGGACCCGCTGCCGTTCGCCGAGTACTGCGGCGAGGAGGTGATCACGAACCTGCGCCGCCAGTTCCCCGGCAAGAAGCTCAAGCTGCTGGGCTACAACCGCCAGCGGATCCCGGGCAACTGGAAGCTGTATTTCGAGAACCTGAAGGATCCGTACCACGCGACGCTGCTGCATTCGTTCCTGATCACCTTCGGCCTGTGGCGCGCCGATACCCAGAGCGAGTCGATCCCGGCCGAGTCCGGACACAGCATCATGGTTTCCCGCAACGTCGGCAAGAAGAAGTCGGAGGCGGCCGCGGAAATCGCGCGCTTCAAGGAAGCGCTGGACCTGCACGACCTCGATACGGTGACTCCACGCCCGGAATTCGAGGACGGCAAGGTGGTCGCGATCACCCATTTCCCGAGCTGCGTGATCCACCAGCAGGCCAACACCTTTGGCATGCGCCACGTGATCCCGAAGGGGGCCGGCTCGTTTGAGCTGGCCTGGACCTTCTTCGGCTACGAGGACGATGACGAGGAGATGACGCGGCTGCGCGTTCGCCACGCGAACCTGTACGGCCCCGCGGGTTTCGTCGCGATGGAGGATGGCGAAGTGCTGTCGGAGTCGCAACTGGGTGCGCACCACTACGGGCACCGCTGCGCGGTGGTCGAGATGGGCGGACGGGAAGTGGACAAGCAGGACCACATGGTGACCGAGGTGCTGATCCGCGCCTTCTACAAGCACTACCGAGAGATGATGGACATATGAGCGAGGTCTTGCGCCATGCTCCCGTGGTACCCGAGAGTTTCCAGCGGGTGGTGCTGGCATCCCGCCCCTTGTCGCGCCCGTCGGTCGAGCATTTCCGCGTTGAAACGGTGGAGACGCCCTCCATTGCGGACGGGCAGGTTCTGGTGCGCAACCGGTACCTGTCGATCGATCCTTACATGCTGGGCCGGATGTTCGACGCCCGATCGTATGCAACCCCGCACCCGTTGGGCGAGGCGATGATCGGGGAGACGGTCGGCAAGATCGTCGCCACGCGCCATCCGCGCTTGGTGGTAGGCGACACCGTGGTGGGTCCGCTGGGCTGGCAGGAGCTCGCGGTTTCCGACGGCGGCAACCTGGACAAGATCAACGACGCCGATATCGGCCTGTCAACCTACCTGGGCGCGGTCGGCATGACCGGGATTACCGCCTGGTACGGGATGCACCAGATCTGCGAGCCGCGGCCGGGTGAAACCGTGGTGGTCAGCGGCGCGGCCGGCGCTGTGGGCAGCGTCGCGGTGCAGCTGGCCCGGGAGCGGGGCTGCCGGGTGATCGGGATTGCCGGCGGCCGTCTGAAGTGTGACACAGTAATCCGCGAGTTCGGCGTAGCCGCTTGTGTGGACTACCGGGGCGCGCCCGATGCCGCAGCGCTACAAGGGGCTATCGCCCACCTCGCGCCCAATGGCGTCGATGCCTTTTTCGACAACGTCAATGGCATGACCCTGGACGCGGTGCTGCCGCTAATGAAGCCGTTCGGCCGCATCGCGCTGTGCGGGATGATCGCCCGCTACGGACAGCAACCGATGACCCTTTCCAACCACGGCTTTCTGCTGCTGTCGCGCCTGCGCGCGCAGGGTTTTATCGTGTACGACCACCGCCCGCTGTGGCCCCAGGCCCGCGTGGAGCTTGCGGCCCTGGTGCGTGCCGGGCGACTGAAGGTGCTGGAAACCGTCAGCGAGGGCATCACGTCGGCTCCGGCGGCCTGTATCGGACTCATGGAGGGAAAGAACCTCGGCAAACAGATTGTGAAGTTGTACTGAGCACCCGCAAGGGCACGTAGAAACAGGGGCGGCTCACCGCCACGCATTACTTTATCCAACAGGAAGAGACAATGGACAAGCAAAGTAAAACCACCGGCACCGGCCTATCGCGCCGCAACTTCATCAAGGGCGCTGGCGCGGTCGGTGCCGGTGCACTGTTTGGCGGCATCGCGCCGGGGGTGCTGGCGCAGTCGAAGGCGCCGTTGAAGATCGGCGCCCTCAACACCTATTCGAAGGTGTACGCGGCGCTCGGCAATGGCAACCTGAACGGCATGCAGATGTATTTCGACCAGATCGGCAACACCATCGCCGGTCGCAAGATTGAGATCGTGCGCGAGGACGATGAGCTCAACCCGCAGGTGGGCCTGCAAAAGCTCAAGAAACTGGTCGAATCGGACAAGTGCGACCTGATCACCGGCATCCAAGGCAGCAACGTCGCAATGGCAGCGGTGCAATACCTGCGCCAGAGCGGCGCGTTCATGCTGTGCTCGGGCGCCGGTATTTCGAACCTGTCTTACACCCGTCTGCCGTACTTCTTCCGCTGTTCGACCACCACCTACACCACCCACTCCGCGATGGGTGAATGGTTTTACGACAATATCGCGAAGGAAGTGCTGCTGACCGCCTCAGACTTCGCCGGCGGCCGTGGCTCGCTGGCCGAGTTCAAGGCCGGTTTTACGAAGAAAGGCGGCAAGATTATCAAGGAAATTTACCCGCCGCTCGGTAACAGTGACTTCAGCCCCTATTTGGCCGACATCCGCAACAGCAACGCGCCGGCCACTTTCAGCTTCTATGCCGGCACCGACGCTGTGCGCTTCATCAAGCAATACGACGAGTATGGCCTGAAAGGCAAGTGCCGCCTGACCGGCTCGGGCTTCATGCTCGACTCCGACACGCTACCCGCACAGGGCCGTGCCGCGCTGGGCGCGATTAACTCCCTGCACTATGCGGACACGCTGGACAACCCAGCCAACAAGCAGTTTGTTGCCGAATACCAGGCCAAGCACAAGGAGTTCCCGAGCGTGTACACCGAGTACGGTTACGTCGCCGCACGGGTCATTCATGCTGCACTGGAAGCGGTTGACGGCAACGCCAGCGACAAGGCCAAGCTGCGCGAGGCTATGCGCCGCGTGAAGTTCGAGGCCCCGCGCGGCCCGTTCAGCTTCAACCCGGTCACTCAGAGCCCGATCCACAACATCTATATTCGCGAAGTCGCGGAGGTCAACGGCCGCATCACGAACAAGGTGTTGCATTCGATCAAGGAAGTGGCGGAGCCGGACAAGCAGCCAATCTGACGCTCCAGGCTTGACCCGGCACGGCGGACACTGTGCCGGGCGATCTCACGCGCATAGAAAGTCGTTATGGATTTCATCTTTTCCCAATTACTCAACAGCCTGGCGCTGGGCGTTCTGCTGTTCATGATGTCAGCGGGTCTGTCGCTGATCTTCGGGCTCATGAACGTGGTCAATATCGCCCACGGCTCGTTTTTCATGATCGGCGCGTTCACCGCCTTTACCCTGGTCCAGATGTTCGGCAATTTTTGGCTAGCGTTGGCCATCGGCTGGGTACCGGCGGTTGCCTGCGCTATCCTGATGGAGCGCATTTTCATCCGACCGTTGTACAACCGCGGACACCTCGACCAAGTGCTCCTGACTTTCGGTTTCATTTTCGTGTTCGGCGACCTGGCCAAGTACCTGTGGGGCGCCGATATCCGCAACGTTGCACCGCCTGAAATTCTCGACGGCAGCCTTCAGGTGGCCGGCGCGATCCTGCCTAAGTATCGGCTGTTCCTGGTCTTCTTCGGCGGTGCGGTCGCCGCGGGCCTGTGGTGGTTCCTCGAGCGTAGCCGGGTAGGGGCGATGGTGCGCGCCGGCGTCGATGATGCGGCAACCGCGTCTGGCATCGGCATTAACGTGCCGCTGCTGTTTGGCTGCATCTTTGCGCTGGGCGCGGCGTTGGCGGCGATCGGCGGTATCGTAGCCAGCCCGATCATGGGCATCTACCTAGGGATGGATATCGAGATCCTGATCCCGGCGTTCATCGTGGTTGTGGTCGGTGGCATGGGCAGCCTGCGTGGGGCGCTGGTCGCGGGCCTGCTGGTAGGGCTGATCGACACGTTCGGCAAGGCGTACTTCCCGGACTACGCGCTGTTCCTGGTGTACCTGTTGATGGTAGTGGTGCTGCTGGCGCGTCCGCAGGGATTGTTTGGGTTGACGAAAGGGTAACCATGAAACTCTCTAATAAACCGGTCCTGTTCGTCCTGCTGTGCGTGGTGCTGGCGATCGTACCGCTGGCCTCAGACTACGTGCTCGGGATCGTCTCCGAGATACTGATCTTCGCAATCTTCGCGATGAGCCTAAACCTGCTGGTCGGTTACACCGGACTGATGTCGTTCGGGCATTCCGCGTTCTTCGGGATGGCGACCTATACGGTCATCGCGCTCGGCGTGCACCTTGGCCTGTCAGGCTGGTGGGGGGCTCTGGCCGGCATTGCGGCCTCGACCCTACTGGCAGCGATTGTTGGCGTGTTCTGCATTAGGGTTTCCGGGATCCCGTTCCTGATGCTGACGATGGCGTTCTCGCAGCTGCTGTTTGCCGCGGCCTTGAAATGGCGCAGCGTCACCGGCGGCACAGACGGCCTGATCGGCTTCACTCCGCCAGAACTGTTCGGCGTGTCGCTGGGCGCTTCGGCGACCGCACGCTATGCAGTGGTCGTGATCGGCTTCGTGCTAGTGCTGGCGTTCCTGTGGGCGCTGGTGCGTTCGCCGCTGGGATCGATCTTCATCGGCATTCGCGACAACGAGCAGCGCATGCGCGCGGTCGGCTACCCGGTGCAGCGCTTCAAGCTGATCGCCTTCACGATCGCCGGGGGCCTCGCCGGCGTGGGCGGCGCACTGTACGCACTGTTCAATGCCTACGTGTCCACCGACATCCTGCACTGGCACCTGTCCGGCGATGCGCTGATCATGGTGGTGCTGGGTGGCGGCGGCACGGTGATCGGGCCGGCGGTTGGGGCAGCGATCTTCCTGCTGCTGAAGAACTTCATCAGTTCCTACAACGAGTACTGGTCACTATGGGTCGGCGTGATCTTCATCCTGTGCGTGATGTTCCTGCGCCAGGGCGTATGGGGATTCGTGGCGGGCAAGTTCGCCGCAGCGAGGGCACTCGGCGGGGCGGCACCGGCGCCGCAAGCCAATGGCGCGGCAGGAGAAGTGAAATGACGGCACTACTCCAGACGGAAAAGCTGCACAAGGCGTTTGGCAGCCTGGTCGTGACCAAGGACGTCGACCTCGCGGTCGAGGTCGGGCAGAAGCACGTGATCATCGGGCCGAACGGGGCCGGCAAGACCAGCCTCGTGCACCAGTTGACCGGCCAGTTGCGCCCGACCTCGGGTCGGGTGCTGTTTAACGGGGCGGATATTACCGGCGCGGCGCCCGAGGCGATCTGCCAGATGGGCGTGGGCCGCACTTTCCAAAAGAACAACCTGTTCCTGTCGCTGTCGGTGCGCGAGAACGTGCGGCTGGCGGTGCAGGCCAAGCAGGGTGGCTGGTACGAGGCGATCCGAAGTGTCGCATCGCGGCGCAAACAGTGGGAGCGTGCCGACCAGATCCTCGAGCAGGTGCAACTGGCCGGCAGTTACGACCGTGCAGTGTCGGCGCTGTCCTACGGCGAGCAACGCCAGCTGGAGGTGGCAATTGCGCTGGCGGCGGAGCCGACACTGCTGCTGCTGGATGAGCCGACGTCGGGCATGTCGCCGGCCGAGACCGACCGCATGATCGATCTTGTGCGCGGCTTGCCGAAGCATCTCGGCGTGTTGATGATCGAGCACGACATGAAGGTGGTGTTCTCGCTGGCCGACCGGATCACGGTGCTGTACTACGGCGAGGTGCTGGCCTCCGGTTCGCCGGCCGAAATTCAGGGCCATCCGCGCGTACGCGAGGTCTATCTTGGGGGAAAACACTAAATGCTCGAAGTCGACAACATACACAGCTACTATGGCGACAGCCACGTGTTGCGCGGCGTTTCGCTGCAGGTCAAGCCGGGCGAGGTCACCTCGATCCTCGGCCGCAACGGGGCCGGTAAGACCACAACCGTACTGTCCATCATGGGCTACCTGAAGCCGCGCCAGGGCACGGTCGTCTACGACGGGAAACCGATCAATGGACTGCCGTCGCACCGGATCTCGCGCATGGGCCTGGGCTTCGTGCCGCAGGAGCGCGGCGTGTTCCCTAGCCTATCGGTCGAGGAAAACCTGACGGTCGCGGCGCGTCCGGGCCGCGACGGCCGCTGGACGCTGGAACGGATCTATGAACTGTTCCCGCGCCTGAAGGAGCGCCGCAACAACCGCGGCTTCCAGCTCTCCGGCGGCGAGCAGCAGATGGTGTCGATTGCGCGCGCACTGTTGCTCAATCCGTCGGTCATCATCCTGGACGAGCCGTCCGAGGGTCTCGCGCCGCTGATCGTCGATGAGATTGTCGAGATCCTGCGTAAGATGAAGAACGAGGGACTGGCGATCCTGTTGATTGAGCAAAACCTGAAGGCGGCGCTGGACCTGGGCGACATGCACTACGTACTATCCAAGGGCGAGGTCTGCTTCACCGGCACCAGCGACTCGCTGCGCGGTAATGACGCGGTGCTCTCGACGCATCTGAGCGTCTGACCGGACGGCGCAGAGAAGGAGTTGGACAATGCAAAATCTGTTCGTGGTGACCGGCGGCAGCCGCGGGATTGGCGCGCAGATTGCGCGCCAGGCCGCCCGCCACTATCCGGTCGTGATCACTTACCGCAGCCGGGCCGACGAGGCCACGAAGCTAGTGCGGGACATCGAGGCTGCCGGCGGGCAGGCATGGGCAATCTGCGCGGATGTCGGCGACGAGGCGGCGATGACGGACGCGTTTGCGCAAATCGATGCGCTGGGCTCGATCGCGGTGCTGGTCAACAATGCCGGCGTCACCGGCGGCACCGCGCGGGTGGACGAGGTGCGCGCCGAGACGCTGGCCGAGGTCTGGCGGGTCAACGTCACCGGCGCGTTCATTGCCGCGCGAGAAGCGGTGCGGCGCATGTCGACCGCACGCGGTGGCGCCGGCGGCGTGATCGTCAACGTGTCGTCGGCCGCGTCAGTGCTCGGCTCGGCGCATACCTGGGTCCACTACGCGGCCAGCAAGGGTGCGATGGACACGATGACCGTCGGGCTGGCCAGGGAAGTCGCGCGGGAAGGCATCCGCGTCAATGCGGTACGCCCGGGCCTGATCGATACCGAGATCCAGCGCGACCGCCCGCCGCAACTGCTGGCGCAGATGGTGGCGGCGATTCCAATGGGGAGGATGGGTACCGCTGAAGAGATGGCGCAAACCGTTCTGTGGCTGGCTTCCCCGGCCGCATCCTACGTGACAGGCGCCCTGCTGGATGCGCGGGGTGGGCTGTGACCGCAGCGCAGGACCTGCCTTGTGCGGACGCGATGAAAGCGATCGAGATCACAGCATCCGGTCCTCCCGACGTGCTCCGGCCATGCGTACGGCCGGTGCCCACGTGCGCACGGGGCGAGGTGCTGATCAGGGTGCATGCGGCGGGCATCAACCGGCCGGACCTCTCGCAACGCATGGGCAAGCATATGCCCCCTCCGGGCGTGACCGACATCCCCGGGCTGGAAGTGGCGGGCACCATAGTCGCCGGCGACCTCGCCGGTAGCCGGTTCGCGCCGGGAGACGCCGTCTGCGCGCTGCTGCCGGGAGGCGGCTACGCCGAATACTGCACCGTGCCGCTGGGTCAGTGCCTGCCGGTTCCGGAAGGCCTGTCGATGGCCGAGGCCGCGTCCCTTCCCGAGACCTTCTTTACGGTATGGAGCAACGTCTACGACCGCGCGCACCTGAAGCGCGGAGAGACGCTGCTCGTACATGGCGGCGCATCGGGTATTGGCGTGGCCGCCATACAGATCGCCACGGCGCTCGGCAGCCGCGTGTGGGCGACGGCCAGCAGCGACGAGAAATGTCGCGCATGCGAAGCACTCGGCGCGGTGCGCGGAATCAATTACCGCACCCAGGATTTCGGGCAGGCGGTGAGAGAGGGCACCGGCGGGAGCGGCGTGGACGTGATCCTCGACATGGTCGGCGGCGACTATCTCCAACGTGATGTCGACTGCTTGGCCGATGATGGCCGCGTCGTGCTGATCTCGATGCTGGGCGGCCCGGCCGGCAGCATCGATCTCGCGCAACTCATGCGCCGCCGGCTGACGGTCTCCGGCTCGATGCTGCGTGCGCGCGCCGCCCCGGTCAAGGCGGCAATTGCCGTCAGCCTCCGCCGCCATGTCTGGCCGCTTCTGGAAGCAGGAGCGATCAAGCAGGTCGTCCATGCCTGCTTTCCTCTCGAGGAGGCTGCCGCTGCGCATCGGCTAATGGAAAGCGGCACCCACGTGGGAAAGATCGTGCTCCTGGTCCGGGATTGACACGGATGACTGCACCCGCGAGCGAGACAGCAGGACAGAACGCCGTGCCGGGTTAGGCCGGGACGCCCTCGATACGGGCGGAGCCCGACGGCAGGTCAACAGGTCAACACTAACGCATCATCAACGGAGGAGACACCACCATGCTGGCACATTCCATACAAAGACTCACAGGCCTGAAACGGTCCTGGCTGGCTGCGGGGGCCGTTATGCTGGCCGCCACCGCGGCACCGGACCTTACATCCGCCCAGAGCGGCAAGCCGGCGCGCGCATGGCCGACCGAGACCGTCAAACTGATCGTGCCCACTGCGCCTGGCTCGTCTGGGGACATCGTGGCGCGTCTCCTGGCCAACAAGCTGTCGCCCATCTGGGGACATCCGGTGGTGATCGAAAATCGCCCCGGCGCGGGGGGGCTGATCGCGATGCGGGCCACTGCGTCGGCTGCACCCGACGGCCACACGCTCACGCTCACCCACACATCGGCCGCTGTAGTCACGCCCTATGTCTACCGCGCGGCAAAGTACGACGTCGAAAAGGATTTCACTCCAATAGCGGTGATCGGTTATACGCCCATGGCGATCGTCGCCTCCGTCCAATCCAGGGAGAAGGACCTCGCGGAACTGATCGAAGCGTCGCGTCAGAATCCCGACAAGCTCGCAATGGGCCATCCCGGGCATGCCACGATGGCACACCTGTCGGCGGAGCTACTCGGCCAAGAGGCGGGTGCGAAGATATTCCTCGCCAACATGGGCAGTGCAGCCAACGGCCTCAAGGGCGTCCTCGCCGGCGACATCCGGTATTACATAGACGGACTGGCGCCCCTGATGCCCATGATCCGCAGTAACCGCGTGCGGCTGCTGACGGTGTTCTCCGATAAGGTGCCGGATGGACTGGAGGGCACGACGCTGGCAAAGTCATCCGCAGCGGGCATGGTGATGCACGGGTGGTTTGCAATGATGGGGCCGGCCGGCATGCCGAAGGCGGTGACGGGAAAGATCAATGCCGACGTGAACCAGGTGCTTGCACTGCCCGAGATCGCGGCACGCCTCAAGGACTTCGCGACCTATCCGCAGACGGGCAGCGTGGACGAGGCGACTAGCTACATCCAGGCGGAGAAACAACGCTGGAGCAAGGTACTAAAGCGCGCCAATATCGAAGCGCAATAGCGCACCCCCATGCGCGCATTGCGGCCGAGATCGACGATCAGGTACGAACTGTGATGGCGGCCCGGTACCGTCGCCATCTTCTGACACGTCCGATCTCCGGCAGCGTACGGTGCGCTGTTCGCACGCATCGCAGGACCTGTTCTGCAACGGAATAACTGCTATTCCACTCCGTGGCTTGTTGGATGCATGGCTTCAGTAGAAACTTTACGCAGCGAAGGATCGCGTGCCGCGATCCGCGCACGGCAGTGCGCGCATTGCCGAACAGAGGTCGCCTAGCGTTGAATAAGGGCGACCATAACAGGAGCAGACAATTCAAGGAGATGCGGTGAAAAAGGCACTACTTTTGCTATTGGGAGCCAGTACACTGGCCGGCAGCGCGATCGCGCAGACCAACGTGTCGATTTACGGCCTGGTGGACGCTGGCATCGTGCATGAACGCGGCGGCGCAACCGACAGCGTTACGCTGCTGGGCAGCGGCATTGCCGCCGGGTCGCGTCTCGGCTTCCGCGGTGTGGAAGACCTTGGTGGCGGCCTGGCAGCCACCTTCGTACTCGAAATGGGATTCAACATCGACACCGGCGTCTCGGGACAGGGCGCGCTCTTCGGCCGTCAGGCATGGGTCGGTCTGCAGCAAAATGGTGTCGGCAACGTGATGCTCGGCCGTCAGTACACCCCCTTGTTCAACACCGTCAATGCAATTGACCCCTTCGGCGGTGCGAGCATGGCCGGGTCCGGCAACAACATGCTTGCTGAAGGCGGCATTCGCATGAACAACACCGTCAAGGTTGCCGCAGTCGGAACCGGCCCCCTGGTCGCAGAGGTGGCGTACGGCTTCGGCGAAACCCCGGGCGACAGCAGCGCCAACCGCAACATGGGTGCAATGCTGGGCTACAAGAGCGGACCTGTGGATGTCCGGTTCGGCTACCACCGTAACAACAACGCCGACGGCACCGACGACGGCCGCAGCGCGATGATCGGCGGCACCTACGACTTCAAGGTCGCCAAGGCACATCTGGGTATGCAAGCGAACAAGGGCCTCGTGATCATCAACGGCCGCCCGATCGCCGATACGGATACCCGTGACCTGATCATCGGCGCCACCGTACCGTTCGGGGCCAACAGTCTGCTCGTGTCCTATACTCACAAGGATGACCGCAGTGCCGCTGATGGCGACGCGCGTCAGCTGGCACTCGGTATCTCGCATCGCCTCTCCAAGCGCACCGATCTGTATGCGTCGGTCGCGCGTATCAAGAACGACGCGCCAGTTGGCTCGGTGCGCTTCTACACCGTCGGCAACGGCTCTAGCCAGGGCACGGGCGACCGCGCGTTCAACGTCGGCGTGCGTCATTTGTTCTGACGCCGTCATCCCATTGATTGATCATCAAGGTACTTCAGCGCGGGCGACCGCGCTTTTTTTCGGCCGGCTTTTCCGTGCGTGCGCGAGATGTTCACAAAGCAACCGGTCCGTTGATGTGTAAGCGTCTGACGAAGCTTCCAATTACCCGCCACAGGCATTGCTGTGCACCGACCAGGAAATGATGCCGGCCCAAATTCTCGGCTGGTTCGTGCGGCGCTGGCAGGTCGAGGTAACGTTTGAAGAAACGCGTGCACACCTGGGCATGGAAACGCAGCGACAGTGGTCGGCTCCGGCGATTTCCCGTACTACCCCGGCGATACTGGCCCTGTACTCGGTGGTGACATTGCTGGCCAAGCCCTTGTTCGAACAAGGCTTGGTCGCTATCCGAACGGCGGCCTGGTATGACAAGCAGGTCGCAACCTTCTCCGATACGATCGCCTTGGTGCGTCGCTATTTATGGTACGCGTAGACTTTATCCATGTCGGACAAATCAGCCGATATAATAAAAATCCCGCGTGCCTTGTTTCTGCGCTTGACCGATACGCTTGCGTATATATCAGGCGGCGTTTGATAGAGTACCTGACGCTCATGGCCTTCAAAGCTGGATCGATTACGTAAATGCGGGCAATAGTTTGGAACAAGTCTCTTCGGGATTTACCGATTCCGATGAACTCAAATTGCTGTACGGTGCAAATGTTTTGCACGATCAGTTTGTTACCCGCCTGTATGCCAACGTGTTGCACCGATTGCCCGACGAGGGCGGCTTTGCAACGTGGATGAATGCATTAAATAGCACTACTCTGCCATGTTACTCACGCCGATGTAAGTGTATGGTGGCGCTGCATTGGGGACACTGGATGCAAATTACGGGGCGAAGCGCGGCGATAAGGGCGCGGCGTACCGCCGGCAATGATGGCTGGGGTGGCGGACCCGGTGCATTGGTTGCCGGTTTTCCCCCGTTTGTAAGGCACTGGCCAGGCGTCGGTGCTGCAGAAAGCCAAACGCAATCATCGTCAGTAACGCATGATGGTGCAGCCCGAGCCAGGATCTGCCTTCGTAATGGTCCAGGCCAAGTTCATCCTTGAGTTGCTGATGCGCCTGCTCGCATGCCCAGCGGGCCTTAATCGCACGTACCAGCGTCCTACGCGGCGTGTCAGGCGGGTGGTTGGTGAAGTAATATTTGCGCTCGCCGCTGCAACGCGCTTCGCACACCAGCCATGCGACTTGGCCAGGAAGATGCTGCCAATGTGAAGCCAGCACACCGTCTGCAACGCACACCCGCACCGCAGCGAAGTGCGCACTGAGCATGCCCTTAGTGCCACAGCGCCACGAACAGCGCCGCAGGGCCTTGGGACCCAACATTTCAATCATCTGCACAACCGACACGCTCGGTACAGAGGGTTTTGCATACTTGGCGGGGCGTCCCAGCGGAGGATTCGCCGGCATATTCAGCGTCACATCTGCTGGATAGACCTTTTGTGTCGGCTGCACAGCTACTGCCCATCGTAGACCTCGCTGCGTAAGCCCGGCACGAAAGCCTGCCGAACTGCCATAGCCCGCGTCGGCCAGCACCATGCCAAAGCGCACGCCGTCCGTCAGCGCGGCATCGATCTGCGCCAGCGCGATATCTCCCTTGGTTTCGAACGTGATTGACTCGGGCACCTTGGCTGCTGCACGACGTGCTTCGTCCTGTGCCCAATCCTCAGGCAGGTACAGCCGCAGGGCGATCGGCACTGGCACCTCCTTGCGCGCCAAGGTAAGCGAGACGAGCACTTGGCAGTTAGCCTGCTTGCCCAGCACGCCGCAGTGCTGACGCTTGACGCCGACCGAGTGCTTGCCCTGCTTGGGCAGCGCCGTGTCGTCCACGATCAGCGCGGCGTCCTTGC
>NZ_JACYXF010000044.1 GCF_015352985.1 Noviherbaspirillum malthae
TCACCCGTTCGCCACTCGCCGCCAGACCGAAGTCCGCGCTGCCGTTCGACTTGCATGTGTAAGGCATGCCGCCAGCGTTCAATCTGAGCCAGGATCAAACTCTTCAGTTCAATCTCTGTTGCGCCCTCTCGGGCAACCTCATAAGAGGTGTCGCTCACTCAAAATACTGACAGGTGGCATCTTGCGATGCCGACCTACTTGTTTCTTGTGCGAGCACTTCATATGCTTTGAGCCAATGCAGCTTGCGCTGCCGGCCCGCTTCATCGAGCGCCCACACTTATCGGTTGTTGGTTGTTAAAGAACCTTGCCTGACAGAGCGTCGTGTCTGTCGCCGTCCTATCTATATAGGATGCGGCTGCCGGGTTTCAAGAGTCAGTCAAACATCTGCTGCCCTTTACCGCCCTTGTTGCTCCCTGTCGCTTCGCGCTTTGTTTGCTGCGTTTCGCGACGGGAGCCGAACTATAGCAAAGCCCTCTGCATCTGCCAAGCACTTTTTCGCATACAACAGAAAAATGGGCTTTCAGCCAGTGAAGATTGCAATAAGAGTAATTCACTTCTCATGAATAGACGCATGACCGCGTGCTCAAGGGGATTGCGGCGTTACCTCAATTTAAGCCGCAGCCTGGCAGGACCGCTGCACTTCTGCACCGTGCCTTTGTACTGCGTAAACTTTTAAGTACTACACGGCAAGCGGTGCTCATTGATCGCTTGCTTCCTGTTATGCATCAAGCGGGAGACAGGGGTGCTGCATAAACTTAAAAAATTTATATGAATCCTATTCTGCATATGCTGCTGCAGGCAGCGCCAGCTTCTTCAACCTCTGACGGAAAAGGGAATCAATTGAAAAACGTTGCTATAGTCGGAGCAGGATTTTCCGGGGCGGTTATTGCTCATGAACTTGCAAAAGCCGGTTACCACCTCAGCGTCTTCGATTCGCGTAGTCATGTAGCGGGCAATTGCCATTCAGCCCGCGATCCGGAAACCGGTGTCATGATCCATACATACGGGCCTCACATTTTTCATACCAGCAATGAAAAAGTATGGGAGTACGTGCAGCGTTTCGACGAATTCATGCCTTTTACCAACCGAGTAAAGGCGATTACCAAAGGCAAGGTATTTTCGCTGCCGGTAAATCTACTTACTATCAACCAGTTCTTCGGCAAGACCTTCAACCCGAAGGAAGCCGAAGAATTCATGAAAACCATCGGCGATCAGAGCATTGCTGAGCCCCAGACATTCGAGGAGCAGGCGCTGCGGTTCGTGGGAAAAGATCTCTACGAGGCGTTCTTCAAGGGTTACACCAGCAAGCAATGGGGACTTCATCCCTCGGAGTTACCCGCCAGCATTCTCAAGCGCCTGCCTGTACGTTTTAATTACGACGACAACTATTACGCGAGCACTTACCAGGGCATGCCGAAAAACGGCTACACCTACATCGTCGAAAAAATGCTTGATCATCCAAATATCAAACTGCAGCTGAACACGACATTCGAGCGTTCGGCAGCCGGGGACTACGATCACGTTTTTTACAGCGGTCCGATCGATACCTGGTTCGGCTACAGTCAGGGACGCCTTGGGTATCGCACGCTGGATTTTCATGCTGAAACCCATACGGGCGACTATCAAGGAAATGCCGTTCTGAATTACTGCGATGAAGACGTGCCCTGGACCCGCATTTCAGAACACAAACACTTCTCGCCATGGGAGTCACATGAGAAAACCGTGATCTTCAAAGAATTCAGCCGTTACTGCGAAGAGAACGATATACCGTATTATCCTATCAGGCTGGTCAAGGATAAGTCACAGCTGAAGCAATACATCGAACTGGCTCAGGCGGAACGCAACATCACTTTCGTCGGACGCCTGGGCACATACCGATATCTGGACATGCACGTCACGATCGCGGAAGCTCTGGACGTTGCGGAACGGTTCCTATCCGCAGCTCAAAGTAATCAGCAGATGCCGGCCTTCAACATCAACCCATTGGGATAGCCGCTTCGAGCGAAAGCAATGGATATGAGCCGAAACAGGGCCTCGGCTCATGCATTCGTGCCAGCCTAGCTGTCCTGCCGGGGCAAGCCGTGCTGTCCGGAAGTATCTGGTTGAATGGGATCGGTCATGTCTCTGGCTACGCTCGTCTCCGGGCGATGGAAAGCATAGATCCGGGCACGTTGCCGCTCAGGAAGCATGTCTGCAACACCATCGGAGAGCATCGCAGAGAGCGACGCAATTTTGGTTTCGGCGTACTTCGCTCGAATCTTTCCTTGCAAAGGAATTACTTGGCACTTGCTCATCCGCTCTCTCCCAGAAGATAGAAATTGCAGTATAGAACCGGGGTGACAATGTCACTGTGACATTTTGTATCCCAGTCAATGCTGTCTGGTGCCGCGGGAGAATTGCGAGAACTGCTTTTGCAGTATTACGGTCTGACCGGTATTGCGATGTTATTTGCACTTTGGAAGGAATCGACCATGCAAGTCGCTCAGTTGGAAGAAATTGCCGAACGCCTGCGTTCCCTGAAGTCCCGTTTGCAGAATTTATCCGGATCGCCGGAACAGCCTTTGAATGAGGATAGCGAATATGTTCAGGCAGCCAAAGAATGCGACTTCATGCTCCCGTCTCCTCTCACGCTAGGTACGCTTTCGGAAACGGTCGAGCGAAAACTTCAAAACGTCTCCATTTTGATGGAGCGGGCACGCAGCCATGAATCACTGCCCGAGGACGCTCAAGCGGCAGCGGAGCAGGAATACACTATGTCTGATGAAGACTATTCATTGAACCATGCACAACATATGGCAGACAGCACACATGGTACGCACAGTGAGGGACACGGTCGCCGTTAAGCAGATTTTCTGCTGCAGGATTCTGTCATCGTCCATGATTCAGTGGACGTGAAAGGCGAGGCCATCTGATCACGCGCGTCAGTTTTAACGTTTGACTGACCATAGTCAATGCGGGCATCCGACTTGATGTCTCAAGTCCTTGGGTACCTTTATCCGCGCCTTCGCCGTCCTTCCTAAAATTTCAATAAAGAAAACTGTCTCTCACCTTTAATACATTAATTTGGCATTGCTACAACCGTTTAAAACGAACTAACCGTCGCTTTCAATTTGCACTCAGGGTTCATGTTGACTCATCCGGCATTGGTCGACCAGCCGGCTCCATAACTAGCCGTTCGCGGTTAGTTCAGAACACTTTCCAAACCTGCGAACTTTGGCGACAATACCTCTACCGACATAGCAGACTCGTGAAGTGGCTTCCATGACTATTCCCTTGTTTCCAGAGCAGGATAAAGCGACACTCGAAGAAAAATTGCGCGAGTACTTTAGGGCATGGGTCGATTACCGGGCTCGCTCGGGCTCGACGGCTCGCAGCGAACGGCCGTTGAAAGACGAATCTGCGACGGTCTACCAGGAGATGTGGCACGCGTTTGCCGCTTATTGCGCAACGCGGAACCTAGATACACCCAGCATCGAAGCGGCGGATATCAAGACTTTTCTTGCATTGCGCGGCGCAGGAAATGCGAATGGGCGTCCCAGACCGAGCAGCAAGGGGCAGGAACTTTCCCCGCGTTATGCGTGGCGCATGCTGACATTGATTGACCGCGTCACGCGCTTCCAGGCGCAGCGCGATGGGGCAACCCCTAATCGCGCCGCAAGCGAATTGCTGCAATTGAATGAATACCGCTATGCGAACGCTAGCCATCGCGATCCTTTGCCGGACTACTGCACGGAAGCGCAAGCGAAGCGGCTCATTGGCTACCTGACCGAGGTCAGACATCCCGAGTCGGCAGAAGGTCCGCTCACATGGAAAGAGCTGAGAGACCGGACAGCCGTCGCCTTGATGCTTGGTGCGGGTCTTACGCCGGGCGACGTACGGGTTCTTTCCTTGGATGGTATTGCCATTGCTGGCGGGCGCAAGGTCGGCGTGCCATGGAAACTTGCGCTGCCGGGCAACGGCAATGCTCCGCCGCGAGAAACACCGGTCGCCGAATGGGCTGGGCGCCAGCTGGCTCTCTGGTTATCCGTCAGGGATGCACAAGGGATTGCCGGGGAGCTCGTTTTCCCGTCCACCCGGTCCGGCAAACCTTGGTCGCATACCGGTTGCTATGAATCGTGCAAGGCGGTGCTGTCAGGAGCCGGCATGGGGGACGAGAGCGGCGGGGTTTTCAAGCTGCGCCATACCTTTGCCCTGCGCCAGCTGGCAAAGGGAAAAACAGAAGCGGAGGTGGCGCGCTGGCTGGGAATACTGGACATCAACAGCATGACCCGCTACCGGCACGTTCTTCCCAATCAAGTGGATGTGGTGTAGCAGGAAATGAAATCATGCGAAATCATGCCGCGTCGCTTGCTGCCATCTGCGGCAGCGTCGATTCGAAAGATGTTCGATATTGATTCTTGCCGGCCCGCTTGGCATCGTACATGAGCTGATCTGCGCATTCCAGGAGGGATTCCGGCGAAAGCATGCCATCGCCGGAGTGAATGCAAATACCGAGACTGCCCGTGATGCGCAGATCCGGATGTCCGGGTATGTGCAAAGCGCCGATGGCTTGCAGCACTTTGCGCGCAATCCATTCCGCTTCTTCGGCGGCATGCAGCCCGGAGACAAGGATTGCGAATTCATCGCCGCCGATGCGAGCAATGCTGTCGGATTCACGCAAGGACTTTCGGATGTGCCTCGCCACCTGCCGCAGAAGTTCATCGCCGGCGTTGTGCCCAGCAGCGTCGTTCACTGCCTTGAATCCATCAAGATCAAGCAGCATCACCGCGCAATTGGTGGGCCTGTTTCCCGACGTGCGTGTCAGTGCCTCCTCAAAACCGACACGATTCAGTACGCCGGTAAGCGAATCTGTTTTGGACGCCGTTTCTAGGGCCTGCGCACGGCGCTGCAGCTCCCTGCGTCCGCGCGCAATCTGTTCCGATACCAGCGCCGCCTGCCAGGGAATGACCAGTATTGCAAGTACTACCCCGATCGAGAGCAGCGGAACGCTTTGCCAATACGGTGACAGGATGCATGCTGCCGCGACCAGCACGGCACCCGTCAGGGAAGCGATTTTTGCGAAATAAATCCCACCTACCAGGCCGCACCCGATGGATACGCTGATCGGAGCCCACAACACCGGTGCCATGAACTCTCCGCCGATCAGCATTGCTGATGCGATTGCAGCCTGATCCACCAGGATGGAAACATTCAGACGGGTTTTCAGTCTGAGCACGGCGTGGCTGCAGACAACGATCCAGCCTACGGCAAAACAAAAATAGCCGCCGATCAGGACCAGCAGCGGTATGCTTGGCTTCGACGGCAGATAGAACACGGCAACGAGTGCGTAAAGCATGAAGATGCAGACAGCGAGCAATCGAAATGCTGCCTGGCCGCTCTCGATGCTGAGGGCGGAAATGGAAGCTCGGATAGGCAGCGGTCGATTCAAGGCATTCATTGCAAGCTCAAATAATTTGCCGAAGCGCAATGATTTTATGCGGTAGCTCCTTGAACCGCCTCCCATAAACTAGGGGGATAAAAACATATTTCTTTGTGCAATTTTTGTTCTTCTTATTTGTTTTCCGCACTCTTGTTCGCTGACATGTCCTGCCAGAGAGCTTTCGGGTTGACTGGACTCGGCGAGCCGGAGATGATTTGCCTGCGGAACAAGGCGTGGTGACGCGACATGGCGAGCTCGGCGCCCCCGGGCCATGGCAAGGAGGAATCGGCGTCCCCACATAACGCGGTGCCGCTGGCAAATCGACCGGCATCGACAGTACAGTCAACCCGAAAGCGCTCTTTCAAGACCTTTCCAAGGTGAATTTCCGGTAATTATCGGACATTGATTCCCGTCAAACTTGGTGCGGCAATCTGCCTGCCAAAGCCTGATTCCCCATGATTGGATTAACCGTTCCCATGTCCATGGGATCAGTCGCCAAGGCTTACTCGCTATACTCGTTTGCGCGGGCAAGCAAAACCACGAGTGGCAAATGCCAGACGACTGCAAACCAAGTCATTCACATCACCAACGGCTCGCAACTACTGGGAATCGTTATGGAGTCCATGAACTTGTGTCGGCGCTATCTCGCTGCCATCAATTCGTCAAGCTTGGCCGACGTTCTTGCCTTGTTTGAATCCGAAAACGCGCCCATTCTGTCGCCAGCACATGGCCTTATGCCTGCCAGTGCCTACTTTCCCAAATTGTTCGGCAATAGCGAAACATCCATCGTTCGCATCCGCCATGTGTTCGAGGCACTCGCGCAGGGGCCGTCCATTGCCCTACATTATCATCACACGAGAATCAGCACCTGCGGCCAGGTCACCGAGTTTGACGGTGTCGACATTTTCGAATTCAGCGAGAGCCGGGAGAAATTCAAGAAACTGACGGTGATCTACGATCCCACAAAGATCTCGGTAAGCAGGCCGGACACCAAATTCAACCCCGGCGTCATGTTCAGACCTTCGACGACGGGCGACGAAACCCGCCGCTGCAACTTCGAACTGAACTTCGACTCGCCGCGGCAGGAAGCATGACACAAGCCGCTCCGCCGCAGAGGTAGTCCCGGGCGGAGCGGCATGGGAGTCAGGCGGCAGCCGTATCGGCTAACGCCGGATAGTCAACGTAGCCTTCGGGCGAAGGATGATAGAAAGTCTCGGGCTTGGGCGCGTTCAACGGCGCGCCGATATGGAAGCGCCGCGGCAGGTCGGGGTTCGCGATGAACAGTTGTCCGAAAGCGGCCGCGTCGGCCTCTCCCGATGCAATCAGGCTCTCGGCACTTTCCCGGGTCATTTTTTCGTTGGCGATATACACGCCGCCGAATGCCTCCTTGAGCTGAGGGCCGATCCGGTTGTCGCCAAGGGATTCGCGCGCGCAGATGAATGCAATCTTGCGCTTGCCCAGCTCGCGCGCCACATATCCGAAAGTCGCTGCAGGGTTTGAATCTCCCATGCTGTGCGCATCGCCGCGCGGTGCCAGATGCATGCCGACGCGGCCGGCGCCCCAGACCTCGATGCATGCGTCGGTGATCTCGAGCAGCAGGCGAGCGCGGTTTTCTATGCTTCCGCCATAGGCGTCGGTACGCTTGTTGGTGCTGTCCTGCAGGAACTGGTCCAGCAGATAGCCGTTGGCGCCATGGATTTCAACACCGTCGAATCCCGCCAGCTTGGCGTTTTCCGCACCCTTGCGATAGGCCGCAACGATGCCCGGAATCTCATCAAGAGCCAGTTCGCGCGGGGTGACGTAGGCACGCTTCGGACGGACCAGGCTGACGTGGCCCGATGCAGCGATCGCGCTCGGCGCAACAGGCAATTCGCCGTTGAGAAATACCGGGTCGGAAATGCGCCCGACATGCCAGAGCTGCAGCACGATGCGTCCGCCGGCCGCATGCACGGCTTCTGTGACCTTCTTCCAGCCGGCGACCTGCTCGTCGGACCAGATGCCGGGCGTATCGGCATAGCCGACACCCTGCGGTGTGACTGCAGTCGCTTCCGAAATGATCAGGCCTGCCGAAGCGCGCTGTACATAGTACTGGGCCATGAGCGCATTGGGAATGCGCCCTTCCCCTACGGCGCGCGAACGCGTCAGCGGCGCCATGATGATGCGGTTGGGCAGGTTCAGGTCACCTGCCTGGAGCGGATCGAACAAAGTCGTCATAAAACCTCTTGTCTGTGTGTCTGTGTATTTGATGGCTGTGGCAAACGCAACTGCATCATGCCGGCGCGTCATGCGGATTCGGCGGACTGCTCAATAGCGCAACGTTCATGTACTCGAGAAAAGCCTCGATCACGGCTTCGTTTCTCCTGAAGAAAACCCATTGACCCTCACGCACGCTGGTAATCAGGCCAGCCCTTTGCAGAACCGCAAGATGCGCAGATACCGTGGATTGCGACAGCCCGGTTCGCTGGTCGATCAGCCCCGCGCATACGCCCAGGGCGAGCGGATGCGCCTGATGTGCGAAATACTGCTCCGGCGTCTTCAGCCACTCAAGAATCTGGCGGCGAACCGGGTTGGCCAATGCCTTGTGAATAACGTCGATGTCCATGATAAAAGTTGCGCATGTTCAATGCAGAGCCGTTTGATCAGCGCTTCGGAGAGATGCCGAAATCACGCATATCGCTAATTTACGATATATCAGAAAACTTTGCTTGCGACCCTATAACCGGCACGTTTGCGCAATCTTAATCTCCGACCCGGCGCGATCGGTTAAAAGATACGCACACTATTGAAAACAATTTATTACTCGCCACGGATCCATTTCCCACTGCCATGATGAAAGACATCTCGAGCGCCTTCGTACTGGCAAGCCAGACCCAAGGTCACAATGAAGGCACCGCCGCCGGCTTGTCTGCGTCCAAGTCCCGCCGCGTGCTGGTTGTCGACGATAACGACGACGCCGCGCAATCTACCGCCGAGCTGCTGCGCCTTCTCGGACATGAGGTCTTCGTCGCAAACCAGGGAAGCACCGCGCTGTCCGAGCGCGAGCGCTGCAAGCCGGATGTGGTGCTGCTCGACATCAGCCTTCCCGACATGGATGGCTATGAAGTCGCCCGCCAGATGCGCACCGCGCCGGGCCAGGACGCGCTGGTGCTGGTGGCCATGACTGGCTGGGGCGGTGAACAGGACAAGCAGCTGGCGGATGCCGCGGGCTTCGATCTTCATTGGGTAAAGCCGGTGAGCCTGGACAAACTGCAGCAGATATCGGCACTGCCGCCGCATTCGCCCTGAAGCCGTGCCAAGCCGTTCGGCAGCGGCAAGGTAACCACCTGTAACGTGAACCCGCCGCTGCATGGCGGGGCGGAAACGACTGGTAAAATCGAAAGACTTCGCTTTCGATGCCATGTTGAAAAAATTAACCTCCCGAATCTGGCGGCCATCCACGGTCCGCCAACGCCTTCTCTTCCGCGCGGCGCTGACTTTGGCCGGCCTGCTGGGCTTGTACACGCTTGCCGGCTTCCTGCTGCTGCCGATGGTGATCAAATCACAGACGGGAAAGATATTCGAAGAGAAGTTCAAGCGCCCGGCCAGCGTCGAGGAAGTCCGGTTCAATCCGTTCGCGCTGAAACTGGATGTGCGGGGTTTCCGGCTGTATGAAGCCGACCGCAAGAACATTTTCGCCGAGGTCGAAGCACTGTCGCTGAATCTGTCCGGCGAATCGCTGGTCCGCCTCGCCCCGATAATCCAGGAGCTTTACATTGCGGCGCCGCAGGTGCGCATCGCCCGCCTGGAGGCGAACCGTTACAACTTCGATGACATCATTGCCGCACTTGCCGAACAGCCGGCATCGGATGAAACAGCACGGTTCTCCATCAACAATATTCGCCTGGAACGCGGAAGAATAGAGTTCGACGACATGCCGACGCGCGCCAGACATGTCGTCGGCGACCTGCGTCTCGGAATACCCTTCATCTCATCGCTGCCTTCCGAAGTGGAGATTTTCGTCGAGCCGCTGCTTGACGCGAATGTGAACGGCACGCCGGTACTGGTCAAGGGAAAGGCGCGTCCATTTGCAAGCACCCGCGACGCCATCGTCGACCTGAACCTGAAAGACTTCGACCTGACCCGGTTCGTCGAATACCTGCCGACCAAGGCACGCATCAAGGTACCCAGCGCGAAGCTGACCGTGAACATGCAGGCAAATTTTCAGCAGCCGGAAGGCAAGCCTGCCGCGCTTACACTCAGCGGCAGCACGGAGGTAACATCGCTGCAGATCAACGAGCCGGACGGAAAATCGCTGGTGAAGCTCGCCCGGTTTGCGGTCGACTTGCAGGACACGCCGGTGTTCGCCGATCGCATCAGCGTGGCCCGCATCGCACTGGATGGATTCCAAACCCGCTTGCGCCGCGGCAGTGACGGCAGCATCAACCTCGAAAAGTTGTTGACTGCGCCAGAAGCAGGCCCGACCGCTCCGGCAAGCGCGGAGCCGGCTGCGAAAGCGGATGCATCGCCGCGCATCGCCGTCGGCGAAATTGCGGTGACGAATGCCACGGTTCATTTTGCCGATGAAGCAGCGGCCCGCCCCATGCAAGCCGATGTTGAAAAATTCAACTTAACGCTCAAGAAGGTTGATCTCGACCTGCGCCGCAACGCGATTCAGGTTGCCGAAGCGCGCTCGGACAGCGCAGTGTTTGCGCTGCGGCAGGAAAAACCGCAAGTCTCGGCAACGACCGCCGTATTGCAAACGGCGAAATCCGCTCCTGTTGAACCCAAGGAAAAAGCCGGAGGCGGACCGCAGGTGTCTATCGGTGCAGTCGACATCGCGAACTGGTCGGCCCGCGTCGAAGACCGCAATCATGCCGAACCGGCGGTGACAACGATTTCTCCGCTCAGCGCGTCCTTGAAAAGCCTTTCCAACACCCCCGGCGCGGCACCGGGTTCGGTGTCCCTGAAAGCAAACATCAATCAGAGCGGACTTCTTGCGCTGCAGGGAAGCCTCGGCATTGCGCCGATGCAGACCGACCTCACCGTCGACATCAAAGGTGTCGACTTGCTCCCGGTGCAGCCGTACATCACCGATCACGTCAATCTCAAGATCACGCGTGCCAACCTTACCGCGTCGGGGCGGCTGCAAGTGGCATCGACGAAGGACAATGCGCTGCAGGGAGGCTTCAAGGGCGATCTGACGCTGGGCAATCTCGCGACGGTCGACAAGCAGAGCGGCAACGATTTCCTGCGCTGGAAATCCCTGTTCGTCGGCGGGATGGATGTGCGACTTTCGCCGTTCGCCTTTACGGCAGAGCAGGTGGCGTTGAGCGACTTCTTTGCGCGCGTGATCATCGACCCCAACGGCCGCATCAACTTGCAGGACATTGCGCGCGGAGACAGGGAAGCCGGCAGGAGCCTGACCGAACGAGACTCCAACAAGAGCGGCAAGGTCCTCGCCAAGGCGACTGCAGATCCTGCGGCCGATTCCGGCAGCAAGGCAAGCAGCGGCAAGTCCGCCGGACTGCCGCCGGTCACCATCCGCAAGCTGACGCTGCAGGGGGGACGCGTCAGGTTTACCGACAACTTCATTCGTCCCAACTATTCGGCGACGCTGGCCAATTTCGGCGGCGGCGTAACCGGCCTTTCATCGACGACAGGCGCAAATGCCGAGGTCGACATGCGCGGGGAAGTCAACGGGGCTCCATTGGGCATTACAGGCAGCATCAATCCGCTGCGGGGAGATCTTTTCCTGGATCTGAAGGCCAATGTTCGCGGCATGGAATTGGCGCCGCTCTCGGCTTACTCCGGGCGCTACGTAGGCTATGGCATTGAAAAAGGCAAGCTGTCATTCGAAGTTGCCTACCATGTCGATCAGCGCAAGCTGACTGCTGAGAACCGTTTGATACTTGAACAGCTTACCTTCGGCAAAAAAGTCGACAGTCCGAACGCCACCACTCTGCCGGTGCAGTTTGCCGTGGCGCTGCTGCGCGACCGCAACGGCGTGATCGACCTGAACCTGCCGATCGGCGGCTCGCTGGACGACCCGCAATTCTCGATCGGCGGCATTCTGTTCAAGGTCATCGGCAATGTCATCCTCAAGGCGGTCACCCAGCCTTTCGCGGTACTGGGTTCGTTGTTCGGCGGCGGCGCCGAGCTGTCGTCCATCGACTATGAGCCGGGAAGAGCCTCCATACCCTCCGCGGGCGAAGCCAAACTCCAATCTCTGGCCAAGGCCTTGAGCGAACGGCCCAACCTCAGGCTTGACATCGGCGGCCAGGTCGATCCGGATGCCGATCGCGAAGGCCTGAAGCGCACCTATCTGGAGCGCAGAGTCAGATCGCTGAAACTGCGCGATGCCGGCGTTCGCGCGGGATCGGCCGAGGCTGCGGGAATCACGGTGCGGCCGGAAGAATACGCTGACCTCGTGACGCGCGTCTACCGCGACGAGAAATTTCCCAAACCGCGAAATGTGCTTGGGCTGTCCAAAAACATTCCGGTTGGTGAAATGGAAAAGCTCATTATTGCCAATGCAGAGGTCGATGAAGACGATCTTATTTCCTTGGGCAACCAGCGTGCCCAGAATACAAAGGCCTGGCTTCAGGATAAAGGCCATGTTTCGCCGGAAAGACTCTTCATCGTTGCTCCGAGGATTGGCAAATCTGACAACAATCCTAGCGGCAGCCGCGTGGAATTTGCACTGCGATAATCCACGTCAAGCGCTGGAAACAATTTGTAACACTCCTTACGCAACATCGATGGATAACACTATGCCCTTGGTATGTAATATCAACATCAACCAAGGAGATGGATCATGAACAAAACCATAGGCGCCCTCGGCACGCTGGCCGGTCTGGTGCTGCTGGTATCGGCCAATGTTGCCCATGCAAGGGTCGACGTGGGCATCAACATTGATATTCCTGGACCGTATGTGCGGCCCGCACCTGTCTATGTTCAGCCGGCGCCGGTGTATGTGGAGCCGCGTCCGGTTTACGTGCAGCCGGCTCCGGTCTACGTGCAGCCACGTCCGGTCTATGTTCAGCCGGCACCCGTGTATGTTCAGCCGCAGCCGGTCTATGGAGTACCGCGCTACGTCGACAGGCATGGCCCGCGTCATCGCCACTGGAACCAGGGGCGGTGGGATCAGGACAGAGACGGCGTGCCCAACTATGCGGACCGCGACCGCGATGGAGACGGCGTTGCCAACCGCTACGACCGCCGGCCCAATAATCCTTACCGTTATTGAGTCCGCTGAAATACCTCCGCGATGGCGAAGGTGAGCCGCAATCCTGCATGTGCGAGGTGTGGTCAACTCACCGTTTATCATCAGGTCCCACGTCCGGCGCATGCCGGCAAGGGAGCATGAAATGCTGACGCAAGGCAGCCGCACAAGCCGGCGCCTTGCGTTTTCCATCTGTTCCGCCATCACTGAAAAGACGTGAGAACGCAGGCCGGCTCCTGCCGTGATCAGGTCAGCACTGGCAATACTGTCAGCGCAATATCCTTCCTGCGCCCAGCCTCGTCATTCATTCCCCCCCAAGCCCTGCTTAACGAGCATGGTGCGCCGCTACAAGCTTCCTCATCCTATCTGTATCAAATCTTGGCAGACGCTGCATCGGAACAAAGTTACGAAACATCCATCATATTGTCATTGCATTGATGCAGAATTGCCAACAGATGCCGCTGTTCATGGCTGGTTCTCTGTTGCACCGCAAGTACTCCATAAAGGAAGATATCCATGCGAGGCCCGAACCAAATCGACAAGGAACAGATTGTGCACGGCCTATTGCAGGTCACGGTCGCTGCACTTTCTTTCTGGCAGTTGCGCAAGCAGGCGCAGCGCAAGCAACTGCAGCAGCAGCATCAGGCCTTCACGAGCAGCGCCGCAGCTCTCAATCCAAGGCGCGTTCCCCGGCAGACAGGCGTCGACAAGCGCGGGGGCTTGGCAGCAGGGGCTCAAGAACGGATACAGGCGCAGGAGCAGATGAAGGAAAGGAACGAAGCCGGGAGCGGCGCACAGGTTGACCAAAAGCCGCATGAGGATTTGCGGCATGAGACACGGCCCAAGGCCCTTCTTCACGTTGCCATCTCGGCTGCCAAGGAATGGTCGGCCCACAGAGCTGCGAGCAAGGGTGCTGCGCTGGCGCTTTACACGCTGTTCTCGCTGGCGCCGATGCTGCTGCTGGTGGTGACGATTGCCGGCTTCTTCTTCGGTGAAGATACGGTTCGCCAGAATCTGCTGGAACAGATGTCGAAACTGATGGGGACGGAAGGCGCCGATGCAGTGAAAACCATTCTGGGCGGCGCCAGGAACGAATCGGGCGGACTGATTGCCGGACTGGTTTCGGTTGCGCTGGTACTGGTCAGCGCAACCAGCGCTTTCGCCGAATTGAAGGACAGCCTGGACGAGCTCTGGGAAGTGCCACCTTCGAATCAATCGGGCCTGTGGGGCTTCGTGAAGGAACGCATCCTGTCGTTCGGTCTGATTCTGGTGCTTGCACTGATGCTGCTGATGACCCTGGCGGTCAGCACTGCGCTCGCCACGATGGAAGGCGTGTTCGGAGGCGGCGCCACCGGCACGGTACTGAAGACCATCACCATGGTGATCTCGCATGCGGTCTCATTTGTGGTGGTCGCGGGCCTGTTTGCGGTCATCTTCAAGTATCTTCCAGCGACGAAGATCGCCTGGAAAGACGTGATCATCGGCGCGCTCATCACGGCGGTGCTGTTCATCCTTGGCAAATTCGCGATCGGACTCTATGTCGCCAATGCCGATATCAGCTCGTCCTACGGCGCCGCCGGCTCGGTGGTCATCCTGATTACCTGGATCTACTATTCGGCGCAAATCTTCTTCTACGGTTCGCTGTTCACGCATGAGTATGCAATGAAGGTCGGCAGCCGCGCGGGAACAAGCAATGCGCAGCAAGCCAAGCCGCTTCCGGCGAACAACGGCAAGCCTAGTCCCGCGACGTCACGGAATAGTATCGCTTGACGTCCTGTATATAGCGGCGGGTTTCGGCAAAAGGCGGAACGCCATTGTACTTGCGCACATTGCCCGGCCCGGCGTTATAGGCGGCCAGTAGGCTGTCGAAGGTGAAATGGGTCTGCATCAGGTACTTCAGATAAGCCGTGCCCGCGTTGATGTTCGTTTGCGGATCGTAGAGATTGTGCGTGCGCCCCACGCCGACAAAGCGTGCCGTATCCGGCGTGATCTGCATCAGGCCGCGCGCCTGCCTGTGAGAGGTGGCACCCGGGTTGTATCCCGACTCCTTCTGAATGACCGCATGGATCAATCCGGCCGGCACGCCGTGCTGGTTCGACGCCGCTACTACCATCCGGTGATAGGGCTTGTCCTCGCAGGCGCGGCAGGTCGCATTCGCCACGATTTCGTTGACCGACAGGCTGTAATCCGGTCCTGACAGCAGGGTTTCCCGGGAAGCCGCATTCATGGCTTTTCGCGACGGCCGGCCACGTACGCCATCCGCGCCAAACGTTCCCCACTCCGCAAGTATGTCCTGAGCGTTTGTGGCCCGGCTTGCGCGCGGCGACGACTTTGCAGGCGGCACATCTTCCTGCATTGGCTGCACAGCCTGCCCGGCACATCCAGCAAGCAATCCAAGCGCGAGCATCCGGGCAGGCAGCCAGCCCCGTCCTGCACCCGAGCCTTGAGAAATCACTGACAGCAGCGACCATGTTGAACGATAGCGCGGCATTCCATCCTCCCGTGGCAAGACCGCGATGCGCGCCGCCGCACCAGAAAGGGCGGACGGACGATGACAGGGACGGGAACTTTCTTCTGCTGCGATGTAAGGCGCTTGCGGAGCGGAGCCATCCGTGCGGACGGTCGCTTCCATGCCGTTCATAAAATGCAGCTCTGCTGTCGTAGGCAAACGCCCTTAGACCAGAAGCTTTGCGTCCCCGTCTTTCAACGGGTTTGCCGAATTGATTTGGTGATTCGTGGAAGGAGAATAGCCCGCCGCATTTCCTTCTGGAAAGGAATGATGCGTTTTGTCACAATTTTGGACCACAGAGACTGATCCGCGGATCCCGAAGTTTTACGTCGGAACCGATGGACGTGCGCTGCGCCGCATTCAGGCTTCAGGTTGCCGTATACTCTTGCATGATTTGCCGGCCGGGCGTTTTTATGGACAATGCCGTTCAACGCCTGCATGCCCTTCTACACCGACGACGACATGACACAAGATCCCCGCTTCCCCAATCTGTACATCCTCAACCATCCGCTGATCCAGCACAAGCTTACGCATATGCGCGATCGCGACACGTCGACCCGCACGTTTCGCGAGCTGCTGCGGGAAATCACGCTGCTGATGGGGTATGAAATCACGCGCAATCTGCCATTGACGACCGTGAGCATCGAGACGCCGCTGCAGACGATCGAGGCGCCCGTCATCGCCGGAAAAAAGCTGGTGGTGGTGCCGGTTCTGCGGGCCGGCATCGGCATGAGCGACGGCCTGCTCGAACTCGTGCCGTCGGCGCGCGTCGGCCATATCGGCGTCTATCGCGATCCCGATACGCATCGCCCGGTGGAGTACCTGGTGCGGCTTCCCGATCTGGCGGAGCGGATTTTCATTCTCTGCGATCCGATGCTCGCCACCGGCAACTCGGCCGTGCATGCAGTCGATGTGCTCAAGAAGCGCTCGGTCAGTGACGAACAGATCATCTTCATGGCGCTCGTGGCGGCGCCGGAAGGCGTCGAAGTGTTCCAGAAGGCGCATCCCGACGTGAAGGTCTATGTCGCCTCGCTGGATTCGCATCTGGATGAGCACGCGTACATCGTCCCCGGCTTGGGAGATGCCGGCGACCGTCTGTTCGGCACGAAGTAATCTTGGCGCCGTGAAGTCTTGTGCCGGCTGCGGTGGCAAGCATCCGGCGGCGAAGAACGTCTCCTGCCGGAAATGACCGGAACATTGCGGGCACCGGCGTGGTCGCAGTGATTTTGGAGGTGATCATGACACGACCGCACGGCGACACCAATACCGGCAGGCAGGACAAGGACAAGGGCGCGCTCGAGAAGCTGGCCAATCTCGTCGAACCGCCCAGCCGGGACGTCAGCGACGAGGAAATTTTCGACCCCGGCTCCAACATTCCCAGCTCGGACCGGGTATTGAACGAATCCGAAGCTCCGCCTTCCAAGCGCAGCCCCCGGTAAGGTAGCGAGGCGGCCCGTTCAGGGCTGCCCCACCTGCTTTCTCCATGCCGCTACATCACGGCAAATATGACGCCAAGACCGACCAGCATCGCAAGCACCAGCAAGGCTACGAGAATGGGAGGCTTCATCTTGTTGACCTTTCCTGTCAATTCAGCAATTTGAATTTTTGAGGCATGCGGCCTCATTTCGTTCACTCTTGGCTCATTCGGAACGCGATGCGGCCTTGCAGAACGGGCATCGGCGACTGCACCCTGTGCGCAAAGGCAAGCTCGACTACAATCGATCTTCGAGACCAACGATCGAAAGCTCCCCATGGCCGCCACGCCTGTTTTTACTCCCGGTTCGACCGCCAAGCCGCCCCTCGCTCCCCGCCCCGCCGCAACCCTGATCCTCGTACGCGACGGTGAGCAAGGCCTGGAAGTCTTTCTGCTGCAGCGCACGCATCAGGCGGCCTTTGTGCCGGGCGGTTATGTGTTTCCCGGCGGAGCCGTCGATGCTGCCGACAGCGATCCGTTCTTTGCATCCGGTCTCCTCGACGACGCGGAAGCCAGCCGCAGGCTCGGCCTGCTGGCGGGAGGCCTTGCCTACTGGACCGCGGCCGTGCGCGAATGCTATGAGGAAGCCGGTATCTTGCTGGCCAGCGATGGGCAGGGCCGTCAGATAGAAGCGAGCGCGCCTTCGCTGTGCGGAGCGCTCGAGGAAGCGCGAATCAAGGTTGCAGCCGGCGAACTGGCCTTTGCCGATCTGTGCCGGAGCGTGGGTGCACGGCCGGCCTTTGAAGAGCTCGTCTACTTTGCCCACTGGATCACGCCGGTCGGTGCGCCGCGCCGTTTCGATACGCGTTTCTTCATCGGCGTGGCACCGGCCAATCAGTGCGGCTCGCATGATAACGGCGAGACGATCGCCAGCATGTGGCTGCGTCCCGAAGACGCGCTCGCGCGCCACCGCGCCGGCGAAGTCGAGATGATGTTTGCCACCGTGCGCACGCTGCAAACGCTGGCGCGTTTCGACAGCACCTCCGCATTGATGGACTTCGCGCGGGCGCAGACGAGCGTGCCGACGCACCAGCCCAGGGTCTCCACCGGCAGCAAGGGACGCCGGGTTCTGATCCAGGGCGACGCTGCCTATGCCGAAGTCGGCAAGCTCGACCCGGAAGGCAAGGGGCATGCCGCAAGCGATATCACCCCGGGCGAAGTCACCGTGCTGTCGCGCTACCTGCGCAGGGTGACCGCGCCCAACCCCGGTTTCATGACCGGCCCCGGCACCAACAGCTACTTGGTTGGCGAAGGAGAGGAACTCGCGCTGATCGACCCCGGCCCGGCCGATGCAGAGCATGTTGCCGCGCTGCTGCGCCATGCCGGCGGCCGCATCCGCTGGATACTGACCACGCATACCCATATCGACCATTCGCCTGCCGCCGCGCTCGTCAAGGCGGAAACCGGTGCCCAGCTGCTTGGGATGCCTGCGCCTGCGCACGGCAATCAGGATTCGTCCTTCATGCCCGACGTCGTCCCGCAGGACGGCATGCGGATCCATGTCGGCGATTGCACCCTGCGCGTCATACACACGCCTGGCCATGCTTCCAACCATCTCTGCTATCTCCTGGAAGAAGACCGGATCCTGCTGACCGGCGACCATGTCATGCAAGGCTCGACCGTCGTCATCAATCCGCCCGACGGAAACATGCATGCCTACTTGGCTTCATTGCAGGGACTGAAGTCGCTTGACGCCGAATATTTCGCTCCGGGCCATGGCTTCCTCATGGCGAATCCGCATGCGGTCATCGACCGCATCGTTGCGCACAGAATGGCGCGGGAAGAGAAAATCGTGAAAGCGCTGGCCGGACTGCAGGAGGCGAATCTCGAGCAGCTGCTTGCCCTCGCCTATGATGACGTGCCGCCGCAGCGGCATGCGATGGCAGCGCGTTCGCTGCTGGCCCATCTGGAAAAGTTGCAGGCGGACGGACGCGCCGTGCTGTCTGGCGTGCTTTGGCGCCCTTCCGGAAATGGCTCGGCGCCGCAGGCTTGAAGCTACAGATGTGATGCTCGCCATGCCGGCTGCGTCAGAAAGCGTTATTGACTTCTGACGCAGCCGGATGAATCCGGAAGTCTTCAGTACGAGTCGTAAACCGATTGCCTGCGCTCGAACAGCGGACGCTGGCGGGAAAGATCGATCGCGCGGCGCTGGGGGAAACGCCCGGCCAGGAAGAAATGCATGGGGTTGCGCCTGTCAACTCCATGGTCGGAGTAGCGTCTTCCTTTCTGCTGCGTACGGCCCATCGACAGCCACGCCACGGCGGCCAATCCGCCTGCCAGGCCGATCAGCAATCCCTTGTTGCCGAGCAGACGTGTCGTTCGTCCCGTCGTCGGCACCTTCTTGTTCAATTCCATTGCAACGCCTCCTGTATCCTGTCTTCTGCTGCATACATTGTCAAAAACCGTGTTGCCTGATATCCAATAGGACTATGCGTCCTGCAGGTTTGTTCTTGCCTGCCGAAACCGCTCAAATGCAGGCACTTCCATTGTCGCAAGCCTTCCTGTTTGGCCTTCGAGAAATCTCAAGTTCCCTGATGCATTTCCGGAAGCGAACGCGGAACCGCGCAGCCTGTGCGAACTCTGTCCAGATAACAGGCCTTCACCCAATGAACTCGACCATGGAAAAATTCTTGATTCGAAACGAATTCGGGCAGGCGCAGGAATTGATCGGCGAAGAAATCGTGGTGCCGGATTTCGAGGAACTGCAATTCATCCTGCATGCCTGGCTGTATGACAAGCAAGGCGGATGGGCCATCACCGAACGTTCTTCCGGAAAGCGCATCACCAGCGGCCCCCAGGGAACCGAGCACACCGCGCGCGAGCAGCTGGAGCGCCAGCTGCGCCTGCACGGCAAGGATGCGCTGATGCGCGTACTGGGCGCGGGAAGGCTGTCGAGCTGAAGAGCCGGCCGCGCCTGGTGGCCGCCATCACTTCTCGTCCTACGCTCCGTGCTCAGGCTGCAAGACCTCGAAGATGCCTGCATCGCTGATGGCCTGCTTCACGTCGGCATACCGGTTCTGGTAGATGCTGACCTGCGCATCGTACTCTTCCCTCCCGATATGATTGCCGTGCTGATAGGCAATGATTTCGTTGAGCTTGTCGCTCAGGGGCACCGACAGCCATAACCTGCGTACGGCCTTGATCTCCCGGCTGCGCCGGTCGATAAGGCTCACGCACAGCATGTAACGGCTGTCCTTGGTCAAGGCCTCGGGTACGGGACGCGTTTCCGGCGGATAGAGAAATACATGGAATTGCGCATCGCCGGTCATCCTGTCGCCGATCTGCCATGGCACCACCGCGATGTCCTGGACTTGCATCACGCCGATGCGAACGTCATCCTCGCTCACGGCGCGCACCAGCTCGTCGGGCACATCCGCAAAAAACAATCGCAGTTCGGGGCCCGACTTGGAAAACTCGAAGACGGCCGAATCGCTGTCGAGCAAGGTACCGCCATAGGTCTTGCCGACTTCCAGTACTTCTGGGGTCATACGCTCTCCTGTTGCATGGGCGGGACCGCGGGCGCGCATGACATGCTTGCGCGCCCGCGGTAAAAACTACCGATGGGAAGGGGGAAAATGACGCTCAGCTGTTGAGCGCGCCGGGACTGACGCTCACGCTCAGATCACCGGCCCTGCCGTTCTGCCGCGAGTAGAGCCATGCCGCATAATCCTTGATCACCGACATGCGGTCGTCGTCATTCATGTCCCTCCATGCGGTCCCGTGGTGGTGATGCGCGATCACTTCGTCGAGTGAGAATTCGACGGAGCTTTCCTGGCCATCATCATTGATTGCCGCCTTGATCCGACTCATGTCCGCTCCTTTCCTGGAATGTCTTGTTGGGAAAGAACGAGAAGCGAAAGCCGTGCCTGCATGCGGAAAGACAGGCGGGATAAGCAGCGATGCATGGCCGATGTGCAGCGTGCGCTCCACTCAGCGGCTTGCAGAAGGCATGCGGGCCAACTGTTCGTCGACGAAGCCGTCGAACGCCTGCAGCAGCGGCAGGTATTTTGATTCGTCATTTTCAAGCTGCATCAATGCCTGGCAAACGGCTTCCAGCGTGGAAAGCTGATCGGGCGCATGCGCCTTCCGGATGCGGTAGCGCGACGGACTGACCTCCTGCAAGGACATCCTTGGCAATGTCTGCAGCATGGGATTGAGGAACAGCTGCTTGCGGCTCTTGCGCCAGGTGCCGTCCAGCACCACCAGGCGCAGGCGGGCCGGATCGGTTGGAATGCCGGCAGGACGGTCTCGTTCGGACGACGGCGCGGTTCCGGGGGCGTCCGGGTAGAGCAATACCGGAGAAATGCATTCCCTCCCGGTTTCGAGGGGCGCATGCAGTAGGCGCTGCAGCGCTTCGGACTCGAATTTCTCTCCCGCCACCAGGCGGCTGCCTTTCAGGCTCAGATGCAGCAGCATCGCGCTGCCCTTCGCCTCGCGGCTTTCCATCGGATGCTGGAGGATCAGCACTTGGGGAACCGGTTCGACCGGCGTGATCCAGCGGCAGATGCAGGCGGACTGCGGACGCCGGCAGCGCTCGCACAAGATGCGGCGGGGCCTGTCGGAGATGAAATGAAGGGGATCGGTCGGCGTCATGCAAAATGGACTGAGTGGATGCTGCTGCGACGAAAAACGCGACGACTATACCATCCGAGCACATTCGAACGGCAGGCCCTCGAGCCGGCCCCGTCAATCAAGGCGAACGTTTCCTGCCACTGTACCGGAAAACCGCCCGGGCCAGAGGATGCAACTATTTGCCAAAGTGTATTGGCCTCATGCCGGAAAGCACCGTTAAGCTGATGTGTATCCCTGCCGCTTTCTTACACCCTTACACGACTGGCCCCACATGGAAACCCTGCAAGCACCGAACGTCTCTTCCCTCGATCACCTGCTGCCGCAAGAGCCCTTGCTGATGATGGGCGCGGGCCCGGTTCCCATTCCGCACAAGGTTGCCTACGCCAACTCGATCGTCATCAATCATCTTGGTGAAACCATGAACAAGGTGATCGAACAGGTAAAGGAAATGGGCGCCTACGTGTTCCAGACTTCATCGCGCCATGTGCTCGGCGTCGCCGGTCCGGGTTCCGCGGCAATGGAAATGGCGATCGTCAATCTGGTCGAACCGGGCAGCAAGGTGCTCGCGGTATGCAACGGCTACTTCAGCCGCCGCATGGCCGACATGGCGGCCCGCGTCGGCGGCGAAGTGGTCACGCTGGAAGTGGAATCGAACCGGGCCGCCGACCCGGACGAAGTCGAGCGCTATCTGAAGCAGGGCGATTTCCGCACGCTCACCATTGTGCAGGGCGAAACGTCGAACACCGTGTTCAACCGCCATCTCGAATCGATTTCCCGCCTGGCGCACCGCTACGGATGCATGGTGATCGTCGATGCGGTCTGCACGCTGAGCACCATGCCGCTGGAAATGGACAGGTGGAAGATCGATGCGGTCATCACCGGCGGGCAGAAAGGCCTGTCGTCGATTCCCGGCGTGTCGCTGCTGGCGTTTTCCGAAAATGCGTGGAGCCGCATCTCCGCACGCAGGCATACCCTGTCCCACTGGTGCCTGGATGCCCTGCTGGCCGACAAGTTCTGGAACCAGAAGTCCTATCACTATACGGCCCCGGTGTCGGGCATCCTCGCGCTGCATGAAGCCCTGCGCCTGGTTTGCGAAGAAACCCTGCCGCGCCGCTTCGAGCGGCATGCGCTGTGTTCGCTGGCGCTGCAGCGTGGCATTGAAGCCATGGGACTGGAGCTGCCGGTACCTGCCGACGTCAGGCTCAATTCGGTGGTCGGGATCACCGTGCCGGACGGCGTGTCGGGGGATGCGGTGCGGACTCACATGTCGCGCGTGCACAAGGTCGAAATTTCCGGCTCCTTCGGCGCCAACATCGTGCGCATCGGCCAGATGGGCGAGCAGAGCCGCGCGCACAATCTCTTCCGTACCCTGCACGCGCTGGGCACGAGCATGCAGTATGCCGGCGCCGCGGTCGATCTGCCGTCGGGCATTGCCGAGCTTGAAAAGGGCTTGTCGGGAAGCTGACCGCACGGCCTTGCCAGGGAGATGCAGGTCAATGTCTATTGACCATTGATCTACTTCTACTGCATTGCGGCCGGTTCATCCGATCCGGGCGCTTTGCCTGACGTCGGGCGGGAACGCGCGAGAGCGTCCGCCAGTGCCTGCCTGGTGGCCGGCTTGACGAGATGATGGTCGAATCCCGCGGCCTCTGAGCGGTCGAGGTCTTCCTTGCGTCCGTAGCCGGTCACGGCCACCAGCAGCGCATGCGCCGTGGCAGGAACCGCTCTCAGCTGGCGCGCCAAGGTATAACCATCGATTTCCGGCAAGCCGATATCCAGCAGGAAGGCATCTGGAGGATCTGCGATAGCACGCTCCAGCGCGGTGTCGGCGCGATGCTCTACGCTGACACGATACCCTTCCGCTTCCATCAGGACCGCGAGGCTGTGTGCCGCGTCGACGTTGTCGTCGACAATCATGACATGCATGCCGGCGCGTTCCTGCGCCGGCGGCGCGACGGGCGAGGCATCCGGGTCGATGATTTCCATGTCCAGCCGCGGCAGCCGCACCGTGAAGAGACTGCCCTTGTCCGTACCCTCGCTGTAGGCTTCCACGACGCCGTCATGCAGTTCCACGAGGCTGCGCACCAGGGCCAGGCCCAGGCCCAGGCCTCCT
Source organism: Noviherbaspirillum malthae (assembly GCF_015352985.1). Lineage (GTDB taxonomy): Bacteria > Pseudomonadota > Gammaproteobacteria > Burkholderiales > Burkholderiaceae_D > Noviherbaspirillum > Noviherbaspirillum malthae. Next base: position 23,289 of record NZ_JACYXF010000044.1, read on the forward strand.
TGTGAACGATCAGGCGTGCGCTCGGCCTGTGTGAACAGTTCGAACACGTGAGGAAGCAGCGCGGGAGAAATGCCGATGCCGGTGTCGCGCACGCTGAGCTCCACCTTGTCTGCATCGGCCGCGACCATCAATACGATCTCGCCGCCCTCGCCGGTATATTTCGCGGCATTGTTGAGCAGATTGGTCACGATCTGCACCAGCCGCTTGCGGTCGCCAAGCACGCATGCCTGCGGCGGTACCGGCTGCACCGTGAGGCGATGCCGCCGCGCCTCGATCAGGGGCTTGACCTGCTCCACCGCGCCGGCCACGACGTCGGCCATCCGCACCGGCTCCTTCTCCACCTTGACGAGGCCGCGCGTCACCCTGGAAACATCGAGAAGATCGTTGATCAGGCTGGTCATGTGGTCGACCTGGCGCGTGATGATCTCGCTGGTCTGGCGCAGGCGCTCGGCGTCCGGTCCGGTCAGCTTGAGGATTTCGGCAGCCGTGCTGATCGGCGCCAGCGGATTGCGCAGCTCGTGCGCCAGCATGGCAAGGAATTCGTCCTTGCGCTGATTCGCCATGCGCAGCGCCTCCTCGGCATTCTTGCGCACCGTCACGTCGATTGAAATGCCCCGAATGGCGCGTGCCTGCCCGCCCTGATCGCTGATCACCCTGCCGCGGGATTCTATCCAGACCATGTTGTCATTGTCGGGACGGATCATGCGCACTACCTGGTTGAACTGGCTGCGCTCCGCGACGGCCTTTTCCACCGCACGCTGGAATCGCTGCCGGTCGTCGTGATGCACGGCGCTCCAGGCATCGGTTCCCGAGTCCCAGACCTCACCGAAGATGTCGGGTGCGTTCGGCGAAAAACGGATGGCGTCGCTGGACAGATCCCAGTCCCATACCGCCATTCTCGCCGCGACCAGTCCTTCGCGCAGCCGCTCCTCGCTTTCGCGAACCGCCCGCTCCGCCTGTTCGATCTGCGACACATCGGTATTGGTGCCGAACCACTGCACGATGCGTCCGCTGCCGTCGCGCAGGGGCGCCGCAGAGGCGAAGAACGGCCTGAATTCGCCGTCGGCACCGCGCAGCGGAAAGGTCATCTGGAACGGCTGGCCCTGCTCGATGTGTTCCCTGATGCGCTCGAACACCGAATCCTGCATCGCCGGATGGTGGACGATGCGCCAGCCGAATTCCTTCATCTGCTGCGGCGTCGTGCCGGTGTACTCGTACCAGCGGTCGTTGAACCAGTGTATTTTTCCATCCGGCCCGGCGACCCAGGCCAGCTGGGGAATGGTGTTGGCAAGCTGCAGAAAACGTTCCCGTTCTTCCTGCAGTTGCGCATGCTGCTCGTAAATGCGGTCGAGCATGTGATTGATCGATCCGGCGAGGCTGGACACTTCGATGCTGCCTTCAATCGGAGCGCGCTGCGTTCCCAGACCGCCGTCGACAACGCTGCGGGAAAACGATTCCAGCCTGCGCAGATCCTGCGTCAGCCGGAGCGCGAGGCGCGCTCCGAGCACCAGCACCGTTCCCGCGAGCGCCATAGCGATAATGGCGATGACGGCAAATCTCGGCGCCAGCTCCCTCGCCGATGTCGGCTGCAGCGGCTCGATGACCTGAAACCGCAGGTGCTTGAGCGATTCGGGCATATTCACCGGAACGGTGACCATGTCCTCATTCTCTCTTGCAGGCAGCGGCTGGCCCGCCCATGCCAGCTGCGCCATGTCGTTCGGCCGCAAGTCGGCCAGCACCATCTTGTAGATCAGCGCGCCTTCGGGAGTCTCCGTGCGCGAATAGCTCAGCATCTCGACGGCAATCAACTCCGGCCCGCGGTCCGATTCGATGATTTCGGCGGCTTCCCTTCCTGTTTCAAGCTGCTTTCGCAGCCAGGACATTTCCTTTTCGCTGAAGCGGCCGAGCCCGTTGCTGGAGATCTCGGCACCGGAGAAATCCGTGAACAGGATGTAGATGGGAACACCGTTGATCTGGCGGATGCTGGAAAGATACGGCGCAAGATAGGTTTCCCTTCCGGCGCTGTCGACCAGGCCTGTCGCAAGAATGCTGCTGTTGGCAGCCTCATTCATGCGCGACGCTGCTGAGTGCAAGGTAGCGCTTACGGTTGCGGCATGAAAATCCGCTTCCTTCTTCGAAACGATGCGCATCGCGGTGATGTGCTGCTGGCTGACCAGCCACCAGGACGACATCACCGTGAGCAACAGCGCGAATGCCGCCAGCGCCGCGCTGGTGACGGCGAAGCGTCGCGTCAGGCTACTGGCGGCGGTGCGTTGATGAATCATGCATCACTTCTTTATCGGAACAAGCACGCCGTCTTCCCGGAAGCGGGCCATCAGCAATTCATCGGGACCGAGCGCCTCATGCCGCGTCGCCGTGAACGGAGGCTTGTAATGCTTGACCAGCCCGCGATATTCGCGCACCTTTTCCAGCGCATCGCGCACGGCCGGCCGGTCGGTGGTGCCCGCAAGAGCAATCGCACGCGCCAGGATGTGCATCATGTCATAAGCATGCGCTACCCCTACCGGCGCCTGTATGTCTTCTATCCTGCGGATGTCCGAAATGGTCGACAGCGTGCGCATGAATTTCTCCAGCGGCTGCTTCGCAGCATTGAAAAAACTGAAGGTCTGGATGACGCTGAAGTCCACTTGGTGCAAGGCAGGCCCGGCCTGCTTGACGAACTCGCCGCCGGTGATGCCCCAGTGGCTGAGAATGGGAATGCGCTTTTCCTTCGGCAACGCCGCCACTTCCTTGACCAGCACTGCCGCTTCGTCGTCGTTTGCCACCAGCAGCACCGCATCGGCGCCGGCATCAAGCAGCTTGAGGTACTTGTCGACCAGCGTGGTGTCGCGCCAGTTGTACCAGGTGGTACGCACGATGCTGATATCGCTCGCAGTATCGGCGAATTTCTCCGCCGCCGCGAGGTTGCTCCTGCCCCAGGAAGTATTGGTCAGCAGCAGGCCGACCTTCTTGAGCTTGCGCTGCCGCGCATTTTTCAGCATCGTCGGCATCGCCAGGCTGTCGCGCAGCGAAAGACGATAGATGAAGTTCGGATTCATGCCGTTGTCGACGATGATATCGGCCGAGGACCAGACCGCCAGGAAAAGCAGCTTGGTTTCCTTCAGCTTGGGCAGCTGCTCGATGATGACGGGGCTGAAGCGTCCTCCGAATACCGCAACCACGTTCGGCATGGCTGCGAACTCCTGGATGTTGCGAATGCCGCGCGCCGGCATGGAGCGGTGATCGCGGGTGATGACTTCAATCGGCCTGCCGCCGAGCAGGCCGCCGGCTGCATTGATTTCAGTTGCGGCGGCGCGCACGCCCAGTTCCACCGCCTGTGCCGAAGTACTGTTGGCCAAGCCGAACTCGCCGTCGATGCCGACGACGATGGACGCCTTGCCGGCCGTGTCGGCAGCGCCCGAAGCGAACGGCGAAAGCAGCCCCGAAAGAAGTCCGAGCGCAAGCAGCTGCCTGCGCTTGGAAACGGGTTGCAAACGAGAATAGTGCATGTCAGCTCCAGATTTGCTTATGAACTGCGTAGCAGCAGCGTATATTGACACGATTCGCGTTACCGAGTGCCTTGCAATAACTTCAATCAGAGGTGCGGCCAGGGCAGCTTCACGCCATCCCAGAAATCGCACTGCGCATCCTGCGCGCCGTTCTTCAGCGACAGCGCCGGCGCAATGTCGAGATAGGCATCCTGTGCCTTTGTGTACGGCTTCCAGGCAACGCCGTCCGCGCTTCCCGGGATACCGTTCCTGGCCATCGAGGTCCAGTAGGCAATCATGGCATTCTGCACTTTCAGGTCATCCGGCGTCGGCCGATAGCTGCCCTGCCATGGAAACAGGAATGCATGCTCGATGGTGTGCACCGCGCCGAGCGCCTTCTGCTGCGCATCGTTCTGCAGCGTGTGCGTGAACAGGTAGCGGTACACCGGCGGGTTGCCGGCCTCGGTGAGCGTGCGTGCGACACGGCGGCTCTGGCAGGTGAACAAGGCATCCGTGGTCAGCCTGACAAAGGCGGCGCGCGGCGTCGGGTATGCCTGGAGCGGATAGCGTGCCGCGACAGCGTCGACATTGCCTTTGCCGAAGACCTTTTCGATGCCTGCCGCATAGCTTGATGCATCGGTTACGGGGCCGACGGCATTGACGAACAACATTGTTTCTTCGCTCGAATTGCCGATGATGACAGGCATAGCCGCATGGCCGCGCTCGCGAATGATGTCGATGGGCTGACGCGGAAAGACAAAGCCGTCCACATTCGGACCGTAGAGGCGCGGCAATACGCCGAAGGTGCCCGGCAGCGCCTGCACGATGTCCTTCGCGCTCTTGCCGCGCAGGCAGGCGGCGACATCGCTTGCTTTGTTTCCGGCTTTGTCGCAGCCGGTCAGCTGCGCGATTCGCTGGCCGGTGCCCTGCTCGGCGTCAGCCAGGGTCTGCATCTCGCAGCCTGTAGGCACGCTGCTCTGCAGCGAGGCGCCATGGAACAGGCCGCGGGCCTGCGGCGACGTCATCAGCGCGCACAGGTTGCCGCCGCCGGCCGAGGTGCCGAAGAGAAAGATACGCCTGGGATCGCCTCCGAAGGCCGCAATGTTCTGCCGCAGCCACTTGAGCATGGCAATGTGATCAAGGCTGCCATAATTGCCGGATACCTTTTCGCTGCGTTCCGCGTCCAGCGCCGGATGCGCGAGATAGCCGAGCGCGCCAAGGCGAGCATTGAAGCTCACATACACTACACCTTCGGGGACGAGTTTCTCGCCGTTGTAATTGACGCCGCCGAAGCCTGACGAACCCTGGCCCGAGAATGCGTGATTGCCGCCGCCTGTCAGAAAGACCATGACGGGCAGCGATCCGGCTGCGGCCTGCCTGGGTTTCCAGATGTTCAAGCTCAGGCAATCCTCGTCGCCGATCACCTCCTTGCCGTCGATCTGGGGACATACCGGTCCGAACGCGGACGCATCCCGTACTCCCTGCCAGGCAGCAGGGGCAACAGGCGGATGGAAGCGCAGCTCGCCGACCGGCGGCGCAGCATAAGGAATGCCCTTGAATGTGACCAGGTCATTCTGCACTGCGCCTCGGACCGCGCCCTGTTCAGTGCAGATGGTCTCCGGGCCGGCGGTACTGCACGCCGATGCGGATGTCTTGGCTGCAGTGCTGCAGCCGGATACGGCCACGGCGGCAAGTGCCGCGAAGAACAGTTGAGGAATAAAGAACTTATTGTTGTCCATGGGTGTTGTCTCCGTTTTTATTTGTGACCATGTTGTCGGTCGACAGCATCGGTCGCTATTTTAAGACTGATTCCGTCATGATTTCAGCGCGAAAGGCTCGGAACTACAGGGCAAGATTGCATCCCGGAAAAGCACTGCAGCAACAACCGCGAACATGACGGCAACACCGCGGAAAATAAGCCGCAATGGCGAAATGCCTCGGGAAAAATTTTTATTGCAGGCGTATGCGCATTACGTGGAGAGCGCCTGTGCAAAGACAGGGGTGAACTGGTAAGCGAGCTGACCGTCCCGCACGCCGAATGCCTGCAGGATGCGAAAGCCCAGCCATTCGGTTTCGCCGGACAGCAGGATCTCCGCTTCAAAGATCTCGCGCATGAGCACCATGGTGGCATTCCAGTCGTCGGCATCGACCGGCATCAGGGTCAGGGATGAACGCTGCTGAGGCGACGCCACGATGGTGTGCGCAGCCAGCGTGTCGAGCAGCTCGAGCGCCGCTTCGCTAAGCACGTCCTGAACCAGTTTGTTGATGTTCATGGTCACAGTATGGAGGTCTGGTTGATGAAGGCCATGAGGCGGCACAATACCGCCGCTCGGCATTGCGCACATCGCGTTACGGACAGTCGGTTCATTTGAGCTGCAGCAGCACGCTCCAGTACTGCAGGTTGACATTCTGCCGCCGGCAATGCTTTTGCAGCAGGCAAGCCGCGTCATCCTCGGGTGCGAACAGCAGGGGACTGTGGTTGCCGGACAGGACATTTGCCTCGTTCAAACGCAGCCTGCGGCGCACCACGGACTGCAGCACATTGCCGCCGATGGTGTCGATCTTGCGCGCGGCCCGGTCCACGTCGACCACCAGTTCGCAGTGCGAGGCAGTGATGAAGTGTTCCGCGCGAATCGCCTCCCGCCATTCGGAGAAACGCTTGAGCGGTTTGCCGCCGCGGGAATAGCACAGCAGGTCGCCGACGCGCGGGACGGTCTGCTCGGGGTCGCAGGCGCGGTAGGCATAGGCCCGGTCGTCGTCGAAGGCCGCCTTGATGTAATCGGAATGCGTCGCCGAATACCGGAATTGCGCATCGCTCAATCCGGCCTTGTGCATGAGGTAGGAAATGAATGTCGCCGACCACGGCGAATCGTTCAGCGCGGCGCGCACCAGCGCCTCCCGCAGCGCGGTCTGCGCATCGTACGATTCCATACCTTCCGCAACTTCAGCAGTTTCCGGTATCAGGCTGCGCAGCCGCAATTCCTTTGGGCGTGCGCCGGTCTGCGCATCGTCCAGCAGGCCGGGCACGAATATCAGCTTGCGGTTCCCGGGCTCGCCCTGGACATGCTCGCCGAGAGCCAGCCAGTATTCCCAGACCCGGCGCCAGGCGAACCGGCCGGGACGATCTCGCGTGCTTGCGCCGGTATCGGGATCGTGGAGCAGTTCGGTTTCGGACTCCATGGAACCGAAGCGCAGCAGCGTGCCGTCGTCATCGATGCGGTGCCCGTTGAACTCGCGGTATTCGCCGTCGGCGATGCCGGCCAGCCCAAGCGCCAGCGCGGAAGGCCTGCCGGGATGTGCGCATGTCTGCGCATGCGCGTGCACGGGAAGACAATGGAGCAGGAATGCGACGGCGGAGGCAAGAGCGAAACGCGGAAGAGACAGATTGCGCATAGGCTGCATCGGCAAGACCATGATGGCCGATGAGCATAGCATGCCTGCCCGATGCCGTCGCGGCCCGGACAGGCGTGCCCGGCGTCAGCCGCGCGCCTTGCGGTCGCCTGCCGCGGAAAGGATCGCGTACAGGATGATGGCGCCGAAGGTGGCGGTGCCGATGCCGCCCAGCGAGAACTGGCCGAGCTTCAGGGTGAAGTCGCCGGCGCCGAGCACCAGCGTGACTGCCGCAACGATCAGGTTGCGGTTGTCGGAAAAGTCCACCTTGTTTTCCACCCAGATGCGTGCACCGGCTACCGCAATCAGGCCGAAGACAACGATGGACACGCCGCCGAGCACCGGGCCGGGGATGGTCTGGATGACCGCGCCGAATTTCGGCGAGAAGCCGAGCACGAGAGCGACGACGGCGGCGATCACGAAGACCAGCGTCGAATAGATGCGGGTAACGGCCATGACGCCGATGTTCTCGGCATAGGTTGTCACGCCGGTGCCGCCGGCGGAGCCGGAAATCATGGTGGCGACGCCGTCGCCGATGAAAGCGCGGCCCATGTAGCGGTCGAGGTTCTTGCCGGTCATGGCGCTGACGGCCTTGATGTGGCCGAGGTTTTCCGCGACCAGGATGATGGCGATCGGCGCCAGCAAACTCATCGCGTCAGCCTTGAATACCGGGGCCACGAATTTCGGCATGCCGAACCACGGCGCATTGGCGACGATGCCGAAATCGATCGGCTTGCCGAGGCCGGCGCCGTTGGTCAGCACCGCATAGATGACATAGGCCAGCAGCAGGCCGATGAGGATCAGCAGCCGCTGCATCATGCCGCGCGTGAAAACCGCCACGCCGCCGACGCAGAGGATGGTGATCAATGCCATCCATGCGTCGAAATTGTTGGCCACCACGCCCTTGACCGCGATGGGCGCGAGGTTGAGCCCGATGACCGCCACCACGGCGCCGGTCACGACCGGCGGCATCAGCCTTTCGATCCAGTTCGTGCCGACTGCCGTCACCAGCAGGCCGATCAGCGTGTAAAGCGCGCCGCAGGCAATGATGCCGCCGAGCGCAACGCCCATGTTGGGATTGGGGCCGCTGCCGCCGTAGCCGGTCACCGCGATGACGAGGCCGATGAATGCAAAGCTCGACCCGAGGTAACTCGGCACGCGCCCGCCGACGAACACGAAGAACAGCAGCGTGCCGATGCCCGACATGAAGATGGCGAGATTCGGATCGAAGCCCATCAGCAGCGGAGCCAGCACCGTGGCGCCGAACATGGCGACCACATGCTGCAGTCCCATGGCGAACATCTGCGGCCAAGGCAGGCGCTCGTCGATATTGATTACCGGGCCAAGGCCGTCTGAGGTGCCTTGCCTGAGCCGCCATTTAGGGAAAAAGGATTCTGCCATCGGATACTCCGGTTGAGCCGTCGCGGCAGCTCCGGGCATGGCTTGCCTGGAAAGTGGCCGCGCAGGTGAAAATTAAGGAAATATTTCAAGGATGCAAGTTTATTCATCGGCTGCGTAAATCACAACCATTGATGTGCTTGCACCGCAACCTGCGCGGACAAAAAACAAAAGATGCATGCCGAGGCAGTGCAGGTCCCGGCTTGATGCCGGCTTAAGCAACCCCGAGCCGGCAACCATCCCAGGCGGGCTAAGCTCCGGCGTCGATCTGCTCCAGCGCCTGCCGGATCTCGTTCGCGTCCGCCGGGCGGACCACGCGCGCCACTTCGGCGCCGTTCTTCATAAAGACCAGGGTCGGCCAGAGCTTGACGCGGAACGAGCGGCCCAGCGGACGTCCCGGGCCGTCCTCGACCTTGATGTGATTAACGGCGGAGTGGCCTGCAAATGCCGTTTCAAGCAAGGGCTGGGCGGCGCGGCAGAATCCGCACCAGTCGGTGCCGAACTCGATGACGGTCGGCTCCTGCAGGGCATCAATCTCCTTGCGCGGCGGTTCTACCGCCGCGAATGTACGGGTCATCGCCATGTGTGTTTCCTTCTTGATATCGAAATGCCGATTATCCCCGATCCGCACGGAGCACAGGTCGCCTCGCCTGCAACTAATGCGGGATCAGGGGCTCAGATGTTGAAAGCTTGTCATCCATGTTCATCAGACATCAAGTGGAAAAGGAGATTCATCATGGCAAACAGCCAATCCTCACAAGGCCCGGCAAAGAACCCTGCAGGCAGATTTGCGGGACAGCCGCAGGACATGCAGTCGGAACCGGAAGATCAATCCATGCAATCCTCCCCTTCTCTTTCCCGGTCTTCGGATGACGACGCGGACGACGGCCGTTTTTCCGTCGCCGAAGAGCAGAATTTCGATCAGCAGTCCGATCAGGCAAGACATGTGGGGCAGATGCAGGGAGACGAAGGCATCGGGCTTTCCGGAGTGAAGCCAACCGACGCGCTTGCCCAATCGACCGGGAAGAATGCAGAAGGCGGAGCGCCGGAGCGGCTGGAGAAATCCATGGACCGCGCGGTGCCGAAATCGGATGATGCCGGCTGAGGGCTGAAACGATTACGCCATCCCGGCGCCTGCTTCGGCGCGGGGATGGCGTGCAGATTGAACTGGCTGAATCGTCAACGTTTGCCGGCCTGCTGTCCTGCGGACGGCAGGCCGAGAGTATTCATCAGAACTCTTCCCAGTCGTCGGCTGCGGTATGCTGCGGGCGTTTCGCAGTATTGCCGGCGATCAGGCTGCGTGATTGCGCAGCCGGCTTGCTTGCCAGACGCGGCTCCTGCCGTGCCGCAGACTTGGGCGCAGGTGCCGGCTTCGCCGCTCTGGGCTGCGCGGCCGACGTGGCTGACGCAGCCGAGGCTGCATGCGCAGCGCTGCTATCGATCCGGAACGTGCCGACCACCTGCTGCAGGCCGCGCGCCTGATCCTGCATCGCGTCGGCTGCCGCGGCTGCCTCTTCGACGAGCGAAGCATTCTGCTGGGTGACTTCGTCCATCTGCGTGATTGCCAAGTTGATCTGCTCGATGCCGGCCGACTGCTCGTCGCTCGCAGCCGTGATCTCTGCCATGATGTCGGTGACGCGCTGCACGCTGCCCACGATTTCCGACATCGTGGCACCTGCCTGATCGACCAGTTTCGTACCCGCCGCGACCTTTTCCACCGAGTCGTCGATCAGGGACTTGATCTCCTTGGCCGCCGCGGCGGAGCGCTGTGCCAGATTGCGCACCTCGGTCGCCACCACCGCGAAGCCCCTGCCCTGTTCGCCGGCGCGTGCCGCTTCGACGGCAGCGTTCAATGCCAGGATGTTGGTCTGGAAGGCGATGCCGTCGATGACGCTGATGATGTCGGAAATCTTCTTCGACGATTCATTGATCGAACCCATTGTTTCGACCACCTGCGACACCACCATGCCGCCGCGGTTGGCCACTTCGGAAGCCGACTGCGCCAGCTGGTCGGCCTGGCGTGCATTGTCGGCATTCTGCTTGACGGTCGAGGTCAGTTCTTCCATCGACGAAGCAGTCTCTTCCAGCGTGCTGGCCTGCTCCTCCGTGCGCGACGACAGATCGAGATTGCCGGCGGCGATCTGGGTCGATGCGCCCGCGATGGTATCGGTCCCCGTACGTACCTGCGCCACGATACGCACCAGGCTGTCGTTCATGTCCTTGAGCGCCTGCAGCAGACGGCCGGTTTCATCCTTGGTCTTGACTTCGATGCGGCTGGTCAGGTCGCCGCTGGCAACGGTGCGCGCAATATCAACCGCGTGGTTGAGCGGACGGGTGATCGAGCGGCTCAGCATCACCGCAAACGCGATCCCTACCAGCAGCGCGCCAATGCCGATCCCGATGAAAAGCAGCTGGCTGAAACGGACCGTCTCGATCACCTCGGCGCCGCTCTGCTCGACCACTTTCTTCTGCAATGCATTGAGCGTATCAACGCTTCCCTGCAGCGTATCGAGCGCCGGCAGCGTTTCGCTAAGCATCAGGTTGCGCGCTTCCGAATAATCCGTTTCGTCCACCAGGGCGGCAACGCGGCCCATGCTGGCGACGAATACCTTGCGCTGTTCCTTGATCTTGGCCAGCAATGCCTTTCCTTCCGGGAGCTTGACCAGACGGTCGAGGCGTTCAATTGCCTCGGTGATGGTTTTCTTGTTGTCTTCGATTCTCTGCTTGACTCGCTCGCGCTGATTTTTGTCGTTGACAATCAGCAGCTCCATCGTGCGGCGCGCATTCGCGCGCGTGGTCGCGGTGATCACGCTCGCTGCTTCGGCCTTGACCCAATCCGATTCGACAAGCTGCGCGCTGGTGGCACCTATGCTGCCGAAGCGGGTCAGGCCTACGACCACGAGGAATGCCATCAGGACGAGCACGAGGCCGAATGCCATGGCCAGACGGGTGCCCACGTTCAAGTTGGACAGTTTCATGAGAATTTCTCCTGGAGACCGATTGATATGCGGCCGCATGCGAACAAACGCGCAGATGCGGCCATTCACGATCAGAGCGCGTTGTCGCAGGCAGAGGTGATTGCCGGGTAATCTGCGCCTGGAATGGGTTACAGAATGGGATTCCTCGAGATGAAGATCGGAACCGACGACAACGACTCTCTTCATTGAGGAGAATTATTCCACTATTTCCTCACGGAAACAATATATTCCCTCCCTCAGTATCGGGATTGGTCGAAATTGCAGCCATGTCTGTGTGTTCACTGCGACAACCGGCGTGAACTGGCGGATATGTCTTTTGCAGCATGTCGGCTCCCCGGCGAGTCGGGCACCGGCCGCGCCGATTACCCGGATGCTACCAGTCGAGCCCGAGCAGCACTCCTGCCATGCGCGGCCAGCAGAGCGTCCTGAGTTCATCGCGCATCGCCCAGCAGAAGCCGTCCATTTCCGGCGTAGGTTCGCCGGTGACATGATGCATGAAGTGGCTGGTGCAGATCAGATGACCGAGATCGTCGAGATCGTCCGGCGCGTCAACCCGGAACAGGTGCAGCCGCTTGTCCCTGCGGTAGGAGAACAGGCCGAGGTCGATGAAGCGGTCTTCGGAGAATTCGAGTCCGGTCTCCTCCCGCAACTCGCGCACCGCGGCCTCCAGCGCCGTCTCGCCCGGATCCAGCAGTCCTTTCGGTATATCCCAGTGCTGAGTGCCGGTGACGTGGCACAGCAGGATGGTGCCTCGCTTCTTGATGACCAACGTGCCGCACGATGTCGCTATTGCCATTCGATCCCCTTGCCGTCCCTGCCCTCGCAGTGCATTCGCCGCGCTCGCACCGCGGGCCGCCGTGTGTCTGGCCTCAATAAAAAAGGCTGTATGCCCGACAGCATACAGCCTCTCGTCCTGCGACATCCTGTCGCTCCGGCAATCCGGTTCCGCAGCACCGCAAGATGCGGTGCTGCTCATCTCGATGCGGAGCTACCCGTGCAGTCAGTGCCGGTGCGAACCTTTCACGCGTTCCGCGCCATAGCGCACTGCGTCCTTCACCTTGTCCCAGGTGCTGCCAGGGTGGTTGCTTTCCCAGTCGCTGCGCAGCTGGGGTTCTGCGTCTTCCCAGCGATAGTTCTTGTAGCGCTCGGTGCCGGCCATCGTGGAGCCATAGCGATACGCGTCATCATAGTCTTCATACCGGTCGCCCGAAGTGCCGTAGGCGCTCTGCCAATGGCGGCGGAAGTCGCTGTCGTCATCGGTCAGCGCAGTGCCTGTGCCGGTGCGCGATGCGCCGAGCTGTTCGACCTCGACATCGGTGCGCCGCACCGTGTCATTGATCTGCTCGGTGCGCTGCGACACTTCCTTGCCGACCACGACTTCCTCGACCACGCGCGCAGTCTTGGAAACCACGGCTTCTTCGGCGGTCTCGCGCAATTCGACTGAACCTTCCTTGAACGCCGCCAGATCGGCGGCGGTCGCCGGCTTGTCGACCGGATGGCGCTCCACCTTCACGTGCTCCTCGCGCAGCTGCACGGATTCATTCACCGGAGTCTCGCGCACGCGCTGGAATACGCGCACGCCGCCACGCTGCACTTCGCGCTTGCCGACCTTGAGTTCTTCCTCGATGACCGGAATGCGCGATTCTCCGGTGGTTGCAGTCGTTTTTGCAGCTCCCGTCGATGGCGTCGTGCCCAGTGCGGCGGAAGACGCGTAGGCGCTGCGCTCGCTCGTGATCTGATCACGGGTATAACGCGGCGCACTCTCGTCGTATCCGGTCCAGCCCTGCTTCTTCCAGTGACTGGTGCGTTCATCGACATCCACCGCACTGAAGCGATTCATGATGTCGGCGGCGCGGTCGGTTTCTTCCTGGCTGTTGACATCGACGGTCAGCACATAGCTGCCACGGCGCACCGATTCGGCATAGACGTCGTGATGCTCCTTGTAGTCGTCGTTGCCGCCGAACAGCGAGCGGAAGAATCCGCCGATGCCGCCCGAGCTGTGGGAAGTGTCGGTTGTCGTATCCGCGGTGTCGATGTCGTTCTCGGGATTGAGCTGCACGCGGGAACGCGGGAAACCTGCGGCCTCCAGCGCCTGAATGGCGCTTTGCGCATCGGCATAGTTGTCGTAAACACCGACCACCGTATCGCCGCTGCTCTTCCAGTTGCTGCTCGGACGGTAGATGTGTTCGCCCTGGTTGCTGCGCCAGTGGTTCTCGATGTAAGTAGCGTCGTCGTCGGAGCGCGGATTCACGCCCATCAGAATGCCGCCCTCCTGCAGGCCGCTTTCATAATGCTTGACACGCTCTTCGGGGATGCCCCAGCCGATCAGCGCGCCGAGGAGACCGCCGGTGGCGGCCCCCGCGCCGGCGCCGGCAGCTGCCGCTGCGAGCGGACCGGCGATCACGAGGCCGAGGCCCGGCAAGGCAAGGCTGGTGCCGGTGGCAGTGAGCGCCGCCAGCGTCGCGCCCAGCGTGCCGCCCACGGCGCCGCCGACCCCAGCGCCCTCGGCCGCCTTGTTGCCCAGTTCGGTAGTGGTGGTATCGCCCGAGAAGTGTTTCTTTCTTGCCTCGTCTGACATGACGACATTGATGTCGTCCTTGGTATAGCCGCGCGATGAAAGTCCTTGATAGGCACGCTCTGCGCTTTCGCGGTCCCGGAACAGGCCGGTCAGCATGCCCGAATTATCTTTCGACGTGATTGCCATTGTGTATCTCCTTTTCAGGTTACGTACGTCGCGTTCAACTTGCAATGAGGGATCGGCTGTCGGCAGAGGCAGGCCCGGCGCAGAATGCCTTGCAAGGATTGCGCGGGTCGACTGCATCTCGCTGCATGCACATGAGCACGCAAAGCCTGCGGCAAGCTGAAGCACGTGAAGCACATTGATAAAACCGCAAGGTCATGTAAGAAGCGCAAAAGCCCTGATAGTTCCGTATGGTGCTTGACATTGCAGCCGCGTCGGCGGCGGCATGAATAATCAGCCAGACGCGGCCATTTCATCCTTGCCTGCATGTAAAGGCATGCGTAATATGCTGTATTTTTATACAGTCATTTTATTGCCATGCCCGAGCGGAATACTGACGACAATGCGGATGTCTTGCCTGTGCGAGTGCAGCTCCCGACGGCACGCAAGGGACGCGGCGCGGTATCAAACATGCAGGGTCGTTACGAGGGGCAGCTGCGTACCGCTTTCGATGACGGATGGGGCGAGGACGACTCGGCCCTGCAGCCCGGTGCGCCGAAGACGAGGGTCTTCGACGAACAGGCGAAAACCATCCTCACGCGCAATGCGTCGCCTGACATACCCTTCAACGTTTCGCTCAATCCTTACCGCGGCTGCGAGCACGTTATGCGACATGGAATATGTTCAGAATATATCTGTACTGCTTTCTAGGAAGTGGAATGGGACGACGAGGATTTTGACAGGGCGTAGCGAAGCGGAGCCCTCCGTCAGATTCAATGGTTGCTCTAGGACGGAGGAACATCAGCTATTGAATAAACTAGACTGCCAAGGATATCGACACTATCTGAGTAACCTAGGGACCGTAGGCAAGTAGTGCCTATTTCCTCGCATCAGGGCTTAGCTGAAACTAGGACTGGTAGGAACTAATACAGAAGCAAGCATAATTGTAATAAATATAATATTTAAGTTAGGTAACTTTGGCCAAAGTGGCCCTTCTATCCCATCTTCTACGTATCACTATGTGCTCACTAGTCGTACTACGGCAATAACGCGGAGTTTGCAAGATTCGTTGGCACCTGCTACTGCCAACGCTCGTTCCGTATAGACTTTGCGCCAATGAATCGTCCGACTGGCAATGACGTCGGCTTCGCTCGCGACCTAGGGTACCGATATACCTGGTTTTATGCCCTTTCTTACTGTTTCAGTTTCTGTACTGAAGTGCGGCTTCTACGCCGTTGAACTCCGGTGATGACCTCTACTTCGTTCTGTCTTCCCAGGGTGCCGGTAGCAACAACACATTTCTGCGTCGCCACCCTCAAGCAGCCAAGCAAGCACTTTCACCACGCCCTGCCTATGCCTTGCCAAAGCTTCGTCTTGAGACCGATGTCATGTTCCGTTCATATTGCATCACTCTTCTTGATGCCCAAATGCTTGTCTTTGCTGAAGGAATATTGCTTGCCACCTTCGGCGAAGATGTAGAAACGTCACTATTTCCAACGGTTACTCTCTTTCTAAACCAAGGGTAGCGAAGCACTTCTACGGGAACCACTGCAGCCTAACGCAAAGCATGAGGGTTGCAGAAATCAGCATCCTTTCAGATAAGGGCAAATCTTGTCCTGTGCTCCCTACAGGCTGCAACTCTCGACACTAGTTTATGTCACTTTAGCAAGTGATGGATATGCTAATACATACAAATAATTACAGCTTTAGTCAAAGCCCAATACAATTTTAATAACCACACACAGTATCGATTAATATAGCGTTAATTAACAGTTTGACAACTTTAAAACCGTGATGTATGCTGGTACTTCGTACGTAATGACGTAAGCAATGGGCCCTCATTAGCACAGCTTTAATATACGGCAACGATGCAAACTCACGATAAACATGAAGCCGATATGGTCATATTTTCTTGGGAAATTAGTTCCATATCATCAAGCGTCACACCGAGCCTTCTCCCAGATAGATTTCCAATAATCGTTGATGTTATAAGTGGAACAATATTTGAGCCAGTACTATTGTTTCTATATGAAGTCTTCGTGAAGCCAATGATTGGCACCTTTAAATATAACACTGTAACAGCATACGCAAATGACCTGAAAGAATGGTGCCGCTATCTCGAAGAGTTCAAGGTCGCATGGCCAAATGCGACCAATGATGATTTAGCAAAGTTTGCGCGGATAATGCGCAGTACAAACTCGCCTTTGACGGGAAAAGGCTACAACACGAAAACGATAATACGCCGGGTTCAAACGATTGCTCAATTTTATAAGTGGGCAGCCGGAGCAAAGCTGCACATATCAGAAGTAAATACAGACACCCTTATCAATAGCGATATTGCAAAAATCGAGGTCGAACCTTTAGATACTGAAAAACAGCACATATCTTACTTAGATATACCACAGCGCGCCAAAGTATTAAGCTCGCTTGGAAAGGAAACCAATAACTTAGTTTCTGCAAACCTTAGAAAAGGCGGTGAATTATACAACAATCAAGTGCAAACTTTGGCTCTAAATTTAAACCAACATATCAGTAGAAACCTGCTAGCGACAATAATTTCGTTATTCACAGGGCTCCGGATTTCAGAAACATGCAGCTTACGCCTAGCAGACTTCACACATGTACCGTCCGAACCCTCACCATTAGAAAAATACTCGATTTCAATACTTGGAAAAGGACGGAAAAGACGAGATGTTGATTTTAGCGGTTGGATAATTGCCCAAATTCGGATGTACACACAGCATGAACGAGCTGAGGTATTTGCCTCATGCGGAAAACACGACCACGGCTTCATCCTTGTTAACCCGATTAGTAGCCGGAGATTCGCAGGTAACAAATCTACTCCTCGTTCATTGGAACGGGCGTTTTCAGCCGCGTGTATCTCATCAGGACTCTGCAAAATTGAACCACTAAAAAGGTACGAACTTACTGAAGATGGTGAACTTCAAACTTCTGTCATTAACGTAACACAACCGCTATTTGTCTTTCACGACCTGAGGCACACATTTGCGATTACTACATACTTTTTGCGAAAGTACTCACCTACCTCACCCGACCCGGACCCAATTGAATACATACAAAAAATGCTTGGACACGCTGATAGAGAAGTTACTACGAACACTTATCTGAGTAGTATTGACAGAATTGAATCCATGGTTGGCGACAAATTAATAGAGTACATGAATGGCAAAGCGAAAACTATCCCGGTATAACTTGCTTAGCGATGAGCAAAAAGAAGCG
This sequence comes from Noviherbaspirillum malthae, assembly GCF_015352985.1. Taxonomy (GTDB): domain Bacteria; phylum Pseudomonadota; class Gammaproteobacteria; order Burkholderiales; family Burkholderiaceae_D; genus Noviherbaspirillum; species Noviherbaspirillum malthae. Next base: position 40,463 of record NZ_JACYXF010000044.1, read on the forward strand.
TTAAGTAGGAATGAGAACAACATCATAGTGAGTGAAAAGACGAATTCTTTCATTGGAAGTGATGAACAACATCGCTTTTTCCAGAAAGCATTAGAAAAGTTTAAAACATTATGCAACGCACTCAAGATTGGCGATTACATAATCGCAGCTTTCATCCGTTGGTCGAATGAAGTCGAAGAGCGAAACTCACTCAGAACTTACGATACTGCCTATTCTCAGTTCAAAAATGGACTCTTTGCCTATATAGTAAGTACCAACAGAACATCGATAACATTCAACGAGATAGATACAGATTTTGTAAACGGCTTTGAGTTTTGGTTAAGGAAAAATGCCCGTACAGATAAAGATAATCCATTATCGGACGAGACACAACGGAGATACTATAGGTTAGGTGTTACTTTACTAAAATCCATAGCAACGCATCCAACGACTAAACATTACTCGTCGCCCAACCTAGTATTTAAACAACACGCATTCTCTACAAAAGCTGCTCGGACCGGAAAAACACCATCTTTGAATGATAAAGACTGGGTCCAGCTTTATGTCGCTTGTAAGAGCGATGTGCTTGAGACTATCAATCTTGTAACTACGTATCGAAATATCGTTGAAGGCCCGCCAATCGGACCAGATAAAAGGCGCCGTGGCCGTGGCATGTATGGCGACTGGCGTGCAGCACTGTATCGGTTAGGCACCCTTTATCCCCCACCGAAACTGTTTCCGGATTATAAAGAATTTAAAGAGCATGACAGGAACCTCGCAGACGCCTTTCAACATGAACTCGGCGGCGTAGTCAAATACTTAATTTGTTTTTACCCTAACGTAGAAGCAATCGTCCCATTCGTATTGCTTTTTGGAATTTATATCCATGCTAATACTGGCCCTTTGCGTACGCTATTAATACCTAATGTCGCCCGTGAGACTGTAATGGATGAGCGCATTATATTTACAATCGAGAAACCGCGCTCTCATAGCAGCTATGACCGTTCGTTCACCGTTGATGACTCAGATTTAACCTCTCCGTCTTCTCTTTATGAGTTCCTGATATATTGGACTTCAAGAATTCGTCTTCATGCCGGCATTTATCATCAGCATGTTTTCATATTTAGGAACGAACATGGCGAGGTACGCGGTTTCCAATCTTCTAAATTCGACGGGAGAGACTCTGATAGCTCATGGAACCACGCGATAAGAAACTTCATAAAAAAGCATAATCTTCCTTGGATAACTCAGCAAATCATCAGAGTTACTGGACTTGACACGGTGTCTCAAATTTTTGATGAAGACATACTTATGCAAAAACAAGCTGGAGGTCAAAAGAGTAAGGCAGTTGTGGAGTTACATTACAACTCGGCGGCTGCTAAGGCGCGACGTGAAGAGGCCTTAATACCTGGATTTCACTCAATAGAGCGTTGGGCAGAAACCGGAGGCAAAATTGATACTCGAACGATTCCGAAAGATGGGGATACCTCTGCCGCGACACCTGGGTGGCAGTGCAAAGACGCATATGATTCGCCGATTTCTGGTCAAGTAAAAAATCGACTATGCAATGCTTACGGCCAATGTCCTTCTTGCCCTCATGCTGAGTTAGATTTCGAATCACCGTATTCGTTAGCTCGAACGCTACAGTTAACCGAAGAAGTCAAGCAAGCGCAAACATACTTGGACCGGGACCGATGGCAGGCAACCTATAGCAGAGTACTCGAAAAACTATTGTTTTTATGGCTTCCCAACTTCACTACCAAGGAGATATGGGACGCTGCAAAGAATATCAACTTACCCCCGTTGGCGAGGTTAGAATGAAACATATTAAGAAGAATACTGATACATCCGATACCAGTGCGAAGCTAATCGATAGGAGCGAGCACAGAGTTTCTGCTGAGAGCCTATGGCCACATCTGACTTGGCGTTTCAAACACTCAACATCTGGCAAAAGAATAATTTCAATAGGATGGCAGTTTCCCCTTCCAGATGGGACTTTATCTACCGACTCGCAACATCGGCTCCTGCTTAGAAGCTTCCAAGAAGTATTTTGGGGACTAATCAATAATACGGGATACTACGGCAAACCACTAAGTATTGGCAGCATTCCGAGAATAGGGGTTGGAATAAAAGAGTTATTCAGGTGGATGGTTTTTCGCGGGTACCGCTCATTTTTCGACTTGGATAGTTCAGTACAACAAAGGTATTTGTCTGAGCTACCAATTCTCTTAGCAAATCCAGTTGAATTTTACTCGACCCCTGCTCTTTCAATGAGCCTAGTTGAGGATGTAATTGAAGAAGCTATTTCAGATGAAGAAATTACTGCAACCAAAACAGCCACTGCGGAAAATTCAAAATCTGACCCTGATGACAGGATAAACGATGACGACAACCTTCCCTATTCAAGAGTTGAAATACGTATAAATACCTTTAACTATATATACAGTCAATTGAATACGCTAAATGAGCAAGGTATTCCAGCTATACAAGCGCCACCATTTGATGGTCTTAAGACTAGCAAAGTGGTCAATCAAGTTACATCATTCACTATCCGCCGAATCCCTCCCTTACCAGATGAAGTTGCGACTCCGTTGCTCACCGAAGCAATCAAGCGTATTTGCCACAAAGGCGAGGACATCGTACGTCTTCAGACACAGTTCATCGAATTCAGAAGCAAATATGATTTATCGAATTTCAACAGTGATGAACTATATTCTGGACTAAATGCAATAATTGAGAACTTTGAATTCTCTATTATTCCAGGGGAACGAAGGCCATGGCGAGAGAAAATCGTATCGGTAAAAGTCGACACACCCGAGATGGGACCTTCCGAGCTAGTCGCGACACAGGTACTACGCCACGAAGTCATGAGAACCGTTGCTGCATGTGTGATAGTAATACAGTATATGTCCGGCCTTCGGATAAGTGAAGTGTGTTCAACCAAAGCGGGGATTAATTCCATAACAAAACTACCGTCTTGCATTGATATAGAACTGACGAAAAGCGGTCTAATGGAAGTCTTTAAGTTGAAAGCAAAGTTGTCGAAAGGAGTTCCAACACCTGTAGACGAAAAATGGGTAATCGGTGCACGTCCAGTTGGTTCTTCTCACTTACCTCTTACCGTCATTGCATTGAAGCTTCTTGATAAACTTCTGAGTCCTTGGAGAACCCTCGCTCATAGTACAGACATGATTGTGGGTTTTACTAACCGAAGAGGATTGCCAAGGTTCAGAGACTCGGTTAGCGAAGTTAGTTCATACCAACTTCTCCGTGAAATTAAAAACTTTATCTATTATGAAGTTGATTTATCTAAACTGCCTGATAGGAACGCTCGAGGCGAAGACCTATCTATGTATCGTGACACTAAAGGTTATTGCATAAAGACGCATCAAGGAAGAAAAACTTTTTCTGCCTACGTTCTTGAAACTCGCTCAAGTCACCTCAGGGCGGTTAGTGAGCATTTTAAACATCTCACACTAACTACGACAGAGAATGCATATTTTTCTCATACGAGTAAATACACATCCGAACGCGAGAACATCATCTATAGCGAAACCGTTTCATACATGGTTAGCATAATTACTGGATTGCGTATTACCGGCAAGATGGCTGAGGTCGTAGATAAGTACTTTTCAGAAGCGGGCTTTAAGGAAATCGACGACATGGCGGAATTGGAACGTAAGGTTGAAAAACTCGTCTACATGCATGATTTACGAATCTTCTTCTCAGACCATGGAAAATGCTTCATAAGATGTATGCCTTTGGAGTCTCGTTGCCACGAAGTTTCCGGCGGAGCTAGCTGGCACAAAGTATCGCCTAATTTTTCGAATCGTTCTCCCGGATTGTGCTCGGGCTGTAGATGCTTTGGCACGGATTCGTCGCATCTGCCTTATTGGGAAGCACGCGCAAAAGAAATGTCCGAAGTCCTCAAGAAGGCAAAGGCAGCAGGCCGAGACACCGAATATCGCGTTATTAAGTTGCGCGCAGAACAGTCAATTAAAATCGTTAAATCCATTAAGACCTCGCTGATTGGCTAATAGCAAATTATGATAAGAAAAGTCCTTAATGAAAAACACCGTGAAATATGGGATGCCTACGACCGTATTGAGAATGGTTGTCCTACGCATCCCGAGAATCAGAAGAAGGCTGCGGCTGGAAAACTTAAACTTAGTGTCTCAGCAGTATCTCTTGAAGCATCCTGCTCACGCACCCTTATTGGCTATCCAAGGTGCAAGTATTCAGACGTTTATAATGCTATTTTAGGAAAAATAGATGGAAAACGTGCCGCTGACACAACAATCGTTGACCTCCAATCAGATATTACTAACCTCCAAGCCCAACTTAAAGGTCGAAAATCGACAAATCAGATTATTCGGTCAAGACTTCAGAAATATTTGAATATCCACTCTATCAGCGTGAAGCAACCTACTTCAGACACACCTAAGCCAACGCAAAAAATCGAACCAATGGATACAAAGCATACAAGGACAGAGACCGTCAAGAGTTTGCGACGTGAAAAATTGCAATTAAAGGGGCTGATTACTCAGCTAGATAGTGACAGCGCAAATATGCTCTTGAAGATTCGCTATTACGAATCACGTATCGGTGTTGATGGAAAAATCATGAAAGCAGATACATATGAGGACCGGTTACGAGCACTTACGGTTGTTGGAAAACTTTGATTCTAGCGTCCTTTGCGGCCCGACCGACGTCTAAGTTAGCGTCAAAGTCCATTGCCCGAAAGGCCGCCTGACTACCGGCCACTTTTATGGTGGCGCCAAGGGTCAGATAGGTCTCGTCAACCGCAGAGAATTTTAGCATTGCAGTAAAGTTCACTACGTGTACAGTGAGCTTTAGATGCTGAATGTCTGAAACGCCTGCTCAGGTGAAGACCCGCCTTGGCAAGCTCGAACTAGTCTCCTGCGAATGCTCTGTCGGTATTCAAATCCTGTTCAAGCGTATGCTCAGCATTGTCTAACACCAAATGTGCAGGCCGCGCCTTCTGACTTGGGCAACAGCGTAGCCGTTGCTACAAACTTTAGGAGCAACAAGGCCACTAACCGCTTTCAAGCGTAGCCTCACCATGGTTAGTTTGTGTCACCCGTTACAATCAGTTCTCTGAAAGCATTCTGCTATTGGCCACGCGACGAAGCGCCGAAATGGGATATTTCATTGCCCAAGTGGGATGAAATCATCGAAGATGGAAAGGAGTATCCTCCTTTCCATCTTTACCGAGAAGGTGTCTCGGTCGGCGTGGTCGAATCACCAGTCCAGGCGTTGGAGTTGAATGGTGACAGCGAGCTCCTGAAAAGGTATGAGCGAATGTCCGCCGTAGACTTCGACGACCCTGCAGCATGACAGAACAAGCCTATAGTCATCGCGCAAACGCCCGCGGTAACTCGCTCCACCTGGTCGTGTAGGAAGGCGTCTTGTTTTCAGCTTTCGCCGCCCACTGCCTTGTCGTTCCGGATACTGCCACACATAAAGTGTCACAGCCAAACCGCTTGTTCAAGCCGTCAAGCGTAGCCATCGGCGTATCTGAATACTTCCGCTGCTCTTCCAGCGGGTCAAACAGCGACGCCTACCCGTGACCAGCAGGAGCCCAATCCCGCAACATCGTCCCGGTCTTCTTGTACAAGTAGCCGCGGCGATACATAGCCCTGAGCCCAAATAAGGGTGCCTCGAAGAAGTCGCGGGGTTACTCGGTGATTGGACGAAGCGATGACATTGCCCTTGGAGTACTTTGACCTTCAGTTCGAAACCAATCTGTCATCACAAAAAATCTGCAGCCCCTCCAGCTTATCCAAATACGCATTCGTTCAAGGGACGGTTTGTAGCAAAAAAGCGACCAATACCATAATCGTGGTATTCGAACAATAACGACTATAAGTTAATATTGCACCACAGCAAATTGATTGCAAAAGACCAGCCAAAGCAAATGCGCCGCTGGTGGCTTCCCTTATCTTCCTATCGGGTCACCTTTGTGCCACAGCCATGGTATGGGAAAAGTCGGAAGCCGTAATACGCTAATTACTGACTTTGCTTCATATAACTCACTATGGTATTGGCCCAGATAAGCGGATGAAAATACATAGCATTCTTTCGATGTCCGTCGCACTGGTCATCTCGGCAATTGCCACGGCGAATGCAACCTTCGTCGATAGTCAATATCGCTTGTATAACGCGCGCCTAAGTAAGAGCGACTTCCCGTACGTCTTCGACGGCAGGCAAGTCAGGATGGTGAAAGTCCTGAATATCAAAGATGCCAATACGGAAGCGAACAAAGCGGCATGTGCGAAAGAATGGCGGACCCTCGCAGCTTACAGACAACTTTGCTTAGGCCTCTCGGACCACCGAATTTTGGATGTCGAGGTAACGCAGTATCCGATACCTATCTCTATGCAGGTCCCTGTCGTCCGAATTGCGAAAGTCAACATTGGCCAACACGCCTTGGTAAGGATGCCGGAAATTTCACCCACAGAAGCGGTCAAGTCCCTTCCCACGTTTCTCGGAATGCTCGCTGACCGTGAATTCAGGCGGTCCTTATGAAATCTTCTTTGGGTCTTGGCTTGCAATAGCGATGTGAATTCAACCGCAGTCGTTCGGGACAAGGTACCGCACCACTGAAATCGAAAAATTATCCTTTCGGAGTACTTACCGTGAAAAACCAGCTTGTTGTAGGTCTAGCCTTCACCTGCTTTACAACCATGACTTTTGCAGAGTCAAAATACAAAGATAACGTCGATGCCTGTAACGGCGCGTTCTTGGCTGATGTAACTTCGGTCGAAAGCGATGCGGTGACTGTCAAATTCAACAGTGGACTGATGCGTACTTTATCCGCGCAGGAAAAGGACGCAAGAGAAACGCTCACGGTCGGCAGTCCGCTCTGCTTGCAGGACGATGCCGATTGATTTAGATGCTAACTTCAGCGCTGCATAGCGCCCGAAAGTAAAACTTCGACGCCTTGGGCGGTTGGCACACGCTTAAGAATTGCGCGGGCAACGTCGGTTGCTGCAATCGGCCGATAGTTCACTGGAATAAACGGCCTTAGCAAGCTGCCAGCAACCATGCCCAGTTTCTCCCCCGCTCGCGGTGGTTGGCCCAGGGCCTCCCTCTTGCCAGTCAAGAGCGAGGGCCGAGCTATCACCAGGGCGTCAAAGCGAAGAAGCTTCAACGCTTCCTCGAGCTCTTCCTTTACGCGGTTGTAGAAGATGCTTGAGTGCGTATTGGCACCCATGGCGCTCACCAATCCGACGCACCTTGCCCCTGCTTCCCATGCGGCTTGGGCAACGGCCAGGTTGGCATCAAAGTCCACAGCCCGGAATGCCGCCTGGCTACCAGCCACCTTGATGGTGGTACCAAGGGCCAGATAGGCCTCGTCGACCGCGGGGAGCCGTGGCAGCGCAGAGAAGCTCACTACATGCGTAGTAAGCTTTGGATGCTGAAGCTCTAATGGGCGTCTCACGAGTGCATGGACGGTTCCTATCGAGGCATCGGCCAACAGCCCGCTCAATATCTCCCTGCCTACAAGGCCGGTTGCTCCGGCCAGCACAACGCTTCGAGTTATCATGAATATTCTCTGTCCGAACAGTATGCAAATCTTCGGTTTCGCTATAGCGCCCTTTATATGTTCGATAGATGACGCTCTCCATCTTATATTGGCCTAGCGGAACGGACCAAACGCGGCGCTACCGCACAGCAGTCAGAATTGGTACCCCTGCTTAACCGGAAGACGACATATGAAAACCGTCTTCTTTATCATTGAACATATTCGCCGCTTATCTGTCGTATCACGTATGTAGCAGTGCAGTGCACCATCGCTGACGATGTTGCTTGTTCCTTCCCAGTACCCAACGCAGACATCTAACTCTGCTTTCCTTCCTGTTAAGACCTGCTCCTGGTTGAAATTCTCGCCGGCCTCTCCTTTGGCCTCCGCTTGTTTCTGATTGTCGTTGCCATACCATGCAAGGAAGCACCATGTCCGTTACCCTCGCCGAGGCGCGCCTATGCGGCAACCATATGCTCGCTCGTCTCTCCGATGAGCAATTTGAACCGCTTTGCATCAAGCTCGACCGCGTTGAAACCCGCCTCAAACAAGTGCTGCATCAGCGCAATCATCCCATTTCTCATGTCTACTTTCCCTGCAATGCCACCCTCTCCAACATGGTGTATTTCGAAGACGGTTCCGCTGTAGAAGTTGGCACTGTTGGCAATGAGGGATTTAATGCCGTGGAGCTGCTTGCTCGGGCCTCGGCTGCCACGGAAACCTCGGTGTGCCAGATAGAAGGCCATAGTCTGCGAATGACAGCGCAGGACTACCTGCAAGCTATTGATGGCAATACACCCCTACGCCATGTCAGCGAGTGTTATATGCAGGGCTACCTGGCACATGTGTCCCAAACAGCAGCATGCAATCGCAAGCATTCTCTGGAAGCCCGTCTTGCACGCTGGTTGCTAGCAACACATGACCGAGTGCAGGGACGTGACTTTGTTCTGACCCAGGAGTTTCTGGCCGACATGCTGGGCGTACATCGCCCCAGTGTCAGTATAGTGGCAGCGGTGTTCCAGAACGATGGTCTTATCCAGTACACACGCGGCCAGATGAAAATACTGGACCGCGGTAGGCTGGAAGCTATTTCCTGCGAATGCTATGCCTGTGTTCAAGCACAGTTCAAACGCGTACTAAACATTCCTTACGGCTAGAGATGCAAGCTGTTGCCAGCTGACTTGAGCAGCAGCGCACTCGACACTATGAACTTCCGATACAGTAAGGCCACTAACTGGTTTCGGCGAAGGGCTTGCCCGTGCCTCAATTTCTGTCACCCGTAGCACTCAGCCATCTGCAAGCATTCCGCTACTGGCTACGGAGTGAAGCGCCTGAATGGGATATTTCATTGCCCGAGGATGAGGTCATCGAAGAGGGAAAAGAGTACCCACCTTTCCATCTTTACCGACAAGGCGTTCTGGTCGGCATAGTTGAATCACTTCTCCAGGTGTTGGATATGATTGGCGACATTAGGCTCCTGAAAGAGTATGAGCACATGGTCACTACGGACCCAGACGGCGCTGTAGGATGAGCACCTGCTTGCGACCAGCCAAAACACAGTTTTAACAAGGTTGCATGTTTTAGCCCTAAGCAGCCCAATGCTTTCTCCTTCTTGCTGATGGGGCTGAATCGTTCATTCGAGCCGTCAAGCTTAGTCACCAGTGATTTTGGGTGCGTTACCTTTGCCTTCGAAAGGTACGCTGGCAGCTAAATGTTCATACCTTTATGTCACCTGGGAAGGCATCATTTCAAAAGCGGAACTTATGTCTTCTGGAGTAATGTGAATGGGAGAATCGGTCCCTGTCCTAATACAACGAGATTGCGCCAAAGGGCGAACGAATGGCTCCAGTACAGTAAAAAGTTCTATTGGCTCTGCGTCTGAACCATCAATATTTTTTAGCCTTGAAAGCGTGTTAATTGCTTCTCGCGACATGAAGCAATCTCTTACCGATTCGCCGGCTTTGACTATGAAGGCTACGCCGTCTGAAGTAGGTCGTACTGCCTTAGTTCTATCCATGTCGTTCTCCTGTTGTTGGAGTGCGGCTGCATACTTTCTGGCCCTTCTAAGTTTTATGCCGTTTCAGAGAAACCCTTATCTTCAAGACCTACCTGTCGATAGGCTATTGCAGCAAACTGATTCCTACTTGATGACTGTAGTGCAGCTTCAATCACAATTCTCAAGAGGTCGCGGTTGACTTCTCTCTCATAATCAGTGCAGCGCCGTGGAAGCAATCCCGCCTCAGTAGCCTTTCGTAACGCTGCATCAATCATACTGTCCGTTATACGCATAGTGCTTACATTGGATTAGTGACGATTCAATTAATACCGTGCTACAGCCAGACTTGTTAAAAAGCCCGCCTCCTTTACGGAAGCGGGCAACCATGATTGCAGGGAGGAGTGCCCTATCTAATAAATCATGGCATGGCTGGCAGTCGAACTAAAATTCAGTACAAGCGGCTTGGGCAAGCAATACCCGAGCGTATGTAGCCTATATTTATCCAGTCGATTTCTTCGCCCGACGTCAAAGAAACAGTACCGAAGGGCTCTACAAATGCATCCTCATCTTTGATGTGCTCATATACCTTTTTCGCATCCTCGAAACTACGCGCATACATCGCGAACGGACCTATGAACCATGGATGCTCATTAGTCTTCCGTGACTCCGACATAATGTTGCACCTTAGATAACTAAAAGACAAATTATCCTCTTTACCGATGCGGCATTCAGTCACATAGCAAACACATAAAAGCAAAAAAATGATATTTCACACACCTTAGCAATCTCGTGAATGCAGGGAGGAATTTTTCCTAGAGCCTGTTATGAACTAAAGAAGATGGACATGGTTTTGCTAAGCATGAGACAGACGAAGGCGACATAGTGAAGCCCCGCCAATGTCTGTGCCATGCGTTCATAATCGCGTGCCAATCTTCGGAA
>NZ_JACYXF010000045.1 GCF_015352985.1 Noviherbaspirillum malthae
TGGGGAAGTAGCCCGGACCCATGCGGCCGGCGGTGCCCATGGAATACTCCTGGCCGATCAGCACGGCGGCCAGGCCGAAGCCTATGAAGATGGCCCCTGACCAGAAGTCCTTGGGGTTACGGATGAATGTACTCATGTCTAGACCTTGTTTTTATAAGCAATATTGAATACGAGTCTGGTGATTGAGTTGATCTCGGCTGCCAGACCTGCATTTTGAACAATGCAGAAGGAACGCAAAAACCCGCGAGAGCGGGTTTTTGACTTCAGCAATCAACAGCCGTGCAAAACATCAGACAACATGCCGGACAGCCTGGGCCCTCATTCGGTCGTGATGTTGTTGCTCTTGACAAGCGCTGCCCAGCGGCTCATTTCGTTGCCGAGGAACTTCGAGAATTCGTCCGCGGAGCTTCCTACCGGATCGAGGCCGAGTCCTTGCAGCTTCGAGCGGGTGGCCGGGTCCTTGAGCGCCGCCACGACTTCCTTGTTGAGGCGCGCCACGATGTCGGGCGGCGTACCCTTAGGCACGAAGAAGCCGTTCCATTCCAGGACTTCGAAGTTCTTGAATCCGCTTTCGGCCAGTGTCGGCACGTCGGGAAGCGCCGCCATGCGCTTGGAGGAGGTCACCGCGAGGGCGCGCAGCCTGCCCGACTTCACGTAGTTCATGCCGGAGGCCGCATTCGAAAAATACGAATCCACCTGTCCGCCCATCACATCCATCAGTGCCGGTGCACCGCCCTTGTAAGGCACATGCAGCATGTCGATCTTGGCCTGGTTCTTGAGCAGCTCGCCGATTAGGTGCGCTGCGCTGCCGGGGCCGTAGGATGCATAGGTCATCACGCCGGGCTTCTTGCGTGCCTGTTCGATGAATTCGGAAACATTCTTGTACGGTGCATTCGGCGGCACCACGAGGATGTTGGGAACGGTAACGGCCAGCGATACGGGAACCAGATCCTTCTTCGCATCGAAGGGCAGCTTGCGCAGCGCCGGGTTCACCGAGAAGGAGGATGCATCGTACAGAACGGTGTAGCCGTCCGGATCGGCCTGTGCCACGGCGTTGGCGCCGATGCTGCCGCTGCCGCCTGCGCGATTCTCGATGATGACCTGCTGCCCCATCTGCTGGGACAGGCGCGGAGCGAGAATGCGCGCCGCGTTGTCCGCACCGCCGCCCGGAGAATAAGGCACCACCACGCGGATCACTTTCGACGGATAGGCCTGGGAGAAGGCTGCCACGGGAGCGCTCGCAATGACAAGCGCGGCAACCAGTTTCTTTAACACTGACATGATGACTCCTCGTATAGTTAGTTGTATTGGAAATAAATGAATTCAGACCGTGGCGATCGGATTGGCGGGTGAACCGACGGCGCCCGGCAGGTGCAGCGGCGGCGCAGTCAGAAGAAACGCATGACGGCCATGCCGGCGCAGCCAGCCTGCCAGGTCCGACAGGTACCACATCTCCCCGAGCGGAATGCCGAGCTTGAAAAGGCAATGCTCGTGCAAGGGCAGGAGCGGTCCGGTCTGCCCTTCCGGAAGCGCCTGGCGCCGCTCTTCGACGGCATAATTGTCGGCCGCAATCGCGGCAATGTTCGAAGCAGCTATCCATTCCAGCAGCTCTGCATCGGTTCCGTCGAGTACGGCACAGCTCGAGCGAAGCGTCTGATGGTCTTCTCCCGGTGTCAGGGTCGCGGCGAGCCGGGCGAATCCGGTATGCAGACAGAGGATGTCGCCGCGGCGCACTTCCACCCGGTCCGCTTCGATAGCCTTCATCAGATCGGCGTAACCGATATGCCTGCGTTCGGTGCCGAAGTGATGGCACAAGTCGACCAGCACTCCCCTGCCCTGCACGCCGTGCTGAGCGGAAGCGGCCACCGACAATGCCTGCGCGCCGTGATAGTCGTCCAGCGATGCCACTTCTCCCTGCGCGACCGCAAAGCCGTTGTAGCCCACCGCTTCGGCGACGCCGTCCCCATCGGCATCGAACAGCGAACCGACATGGCCGAGCGCATCCCACTGTGTCGAGTATTGCGGCGAGATCGTGACGCGGTCATCGCTGATGACGTCGGTCGCGCCGGGCAATATTTTGCCAAGCGGATAGTTGAAGTACGGAGCGCCGTTTTGCATCGCCGGCTCCAGGTACGGCGGCCGTCGGCGGGGATTGAGGACCGGCTGACGCGGCACATCCAGCGGCAGGCTGAGCGAAAAGGTGATGCCTTCATGGACTTCCCGTATCGCAGCCAACCGCTCCTGGCGGCCGATCAGGTTGAGCCGGCCGAGCTGGTCGTTTTCTCCGAAGTCGCCCCAGTTGGATCCAGGCGGACGCTGCGTCCAGCGTTTGTTACCTGTCATATTCAATTTCCTATGCTTCCTATGGTGTTATTGCATGCTGCATGCAGTCCGGACCCCGCCCGGCATTACTGCTGCGACGCCGGAACGATGACCTTGAGTTCCTTCAGGCGCTCGACCTCCGCGTCGGAGTAGCCGTGCTGCAGCAGGATTTCTTCCGAATGCTGTCCGAGCGCAGGCGCGGCAAACGGGGCGGGACCTGCCGTGTCGCTGAACGTTACCGGCCTGCCCATGCCCTTGTATCGGCCGACCAGCGGATGCTCGAATTGCTCGACGATGCCTTCCGCCTCGACTTGCGGATGGGTGAACATGTCCTCGATCGAACGCACTGCGGCGCACGGCACGCGCTCACCGAAAAGCTCTTCCCACTCCAATGCGCTGCGCATCTGCAATGCGGCATGGAGCTGGGGAATGATCTCGTCGGCAGCCTGCGCGCGCTTGCGCACGGTGTCGTAGCGGGGATCTGCGGCAAGTGCGCCCAATCCGGTCAGCTCGCACAGGTCTTTCCAGAAATGCGGCGTATTGGCGGAGATGTACAGATAGCCATCGCGAGTCGGATGGATGCCGGTGATGCCGCCGGAACGCATGTCGCGGTCGATCTCCTTCGGCTCGCCTTCCGCCCAGATGAAGCGGGCCGACTGCATGGTCAGCGCGCTTCTGAGCAGGGATACACCGATCGACTGGCCTTTGCCCGTTTTTTCGCGCTTGTACAGGGCCGCCGACACGCTGAACGCCAGCATCGATGCCGCGTAATAGTCGACGATGGAGCCGTAGGCGATTTCCGGCTTGTCCCTGCCCATCCCCTGAAACGTGCAGATGCCGGTCATGCTTTGCAGCACCTGGTCGTAGCCCGCCTTGTCCTTCAGCGGACCGGTTTCGCCATAACCCGTGATGGCGCAATAGACGAGGCGCGGATTGATTTCACTCAGGCGGGCATAGTCGATCCCGAGGCGCGGCGGCACCGAGGGGCGGAAGTTGTGCACGAACACGTCGGCGGATGCGACAAGACGTTCCAGCACGGCAAGCCCTTCCGGCTGCTTGAGGTCGATTACGATGCCGCGCTTGCTTCGATTGACGCCGAGGAAGGCGCGTCCCTCCTGCTTCAGGGTGGAAGGATACTTGTGCAAGGTATCGCCCTGCGGCGGCTCGACCTTGATGACTTCCGCGCCAAGATCGGCCAGCAGGCTGCATCCATACGGCCCGGCAATATAGCCGCTCAGATCGAGCACCTTGATTCCCGACAGCGTTCCCTCTTCGCGACCTTCCTGACTCGTCTGCGCCGCGCTGCCATCCAGTGTGTTCATGGTTTTTCCTATTGTCAGTATCAAGTGCCGCTTGCTGCCGAAATGCGCCCGAGGCGCTGGGCCATGTCCACGATGGCTTGCGCCCGCATTGCAAAGGGTGCGTCGATCATCTTGCCGTTCACGGCGATCGCACCGACTCCGTGCAGCTGCGCCTGACGCCAGGCAGCGGTGACCTGGAGCGCATCGGCGATCTGCTTGTCGCTCGGCTGGAATACCTCATTCGCAGCGGCTATCTGGCTGGGATGGATGCAGGTCTTGCCCGCAAAGCCGAGGCTCATTGCCGCCAAGGCTTCGCTGCGGAATCCGTCTGCATTCCTGATATCGCCGTAGGCTGCGTCATACGCAGCCACGCCGGCTTCGCCTGCCGACAAGCGCACCATGAGCTGAATCGTCTGGATGGCCTTCTCATTGGCGCGGTCGATACCAAGGGGTTCGAGCAAGTCGGCGAATCCGAGCTGGAGCCCGATGATGCGCTCATCCGCAGCGGCTATTTCCGCCGCCAGCCGCAATCCCTTGGGCGACTCGATGTTGGCCAGGATGCGCACCGGGCTGTCGATGCCGCGCTTTTTTTCAACGCGGGCAAGCACTGCAGCAGCACGCCGCACATCCTCTGCCGATTCAAGCTTGGGCACGTTGATGATGCCGGTTCCAGGGTACAGGCAGGCATCGACATCGTTCTCGAAATGCGGCGTGTCGAGTCCGTTGACCCGCACGATCACGGTTTTGCCATTGCCGGAAAAATCGGGGCTGGCCAGGAATGCCCTTACCGCTTCCCTTGCCTGTCCTTTCTGCGTTTCCTGCACCGCATCTTCCAGATCGATGGAGATCGCATCGGCGTCGCTTTGCAGCGCCTTGCCGAACAGTTCGGGACGCGATCCCGGCACGAACAACTTGCTGCGGATGAAGGGGACAGCTGCTTGCCGGAGAGTTGATGCAGACATATTGAGAAACACGAGGAAGGCCTGAAATGACAGCGCCAAGTATAGAATTTTTGAAAGCCGAGAAAAACTATATAATTCTTTCTTCAAAAGATAGAAAATGTTTTCATGGACACGCGTTTTCTGGAAAGCTATGTCACGGTCATCGAACATGGCTCGATCGCGGAGGCCGCTCGCCGCCTGAATCTCACGCCGGCTGCGGTGGCCCAGCGCATTCATGCGCTTGAACGCGACATGGGAACGCAGCTTCTGGTGCGCTCGGGCAGAACGGTCAAGCCCACCGAAGCGGGCTTCAATATCATCGACCAGGCCAGGCAGCTTTTGCACAATGCGAGGGATCTGAAGGCCATCGCCAATGACCAGACCGGTGCCGGCGAATTGCGTCTGGGCGCAATTGCCACCGCACTGAACGGCCTGCTCCCGGATGTCTTCGCCGCGCTTTCAAAGTCTTATCCGCTTCTCTCGATCTACGTCGCGCCGGGCACCTCGGAATCGCTGTATCCGCAGGTGATGGCCAGCGAACTCGATGCCGCCGTGATCGTTCAGCCGGAGTTTGCGATTCCGAAAACCTGCGGCTGGACCACGCTGCGCCAGGAACCCCTGATCGTACTGGCGCCGTCCACCCTGGCCACGCACGACCCGATCGAGGCGTTGAAGGCGGCGCCGTTCATCCGCTATGACCGCAATGCCGTGGGCGGGCGCATTGCCGACCGCTACCTGCGCAACGCCGGCATTCAAACGCAGGACCGGTTCGAGCTCACGTCATTGACCGCCATAGCGCTGCTTGTCGACCGTGGTCTGGGCGTGTCGCTGGTGCCGGAGTGGGCGCCGCCCTGGCCGGAAGGTCTTTCCCTGAAGAAGATGCCGATCGGAGACCATGCATACGTGCGGCGCCTCGGCTTGATCTGGAATCAAGCCTCGGCACGCCTTCGATGGATCAAGATCTTTCTTGAAAAGGCGGAAGCGATCAGCGTGAATGAAGCGGGCGATGCCGGCTTGAGGTTGCGTTCATCGAAATAACGAACGAGCCATTACCGGAACGGCCGGAGCAAGGCTTCTGCCAGCATGGAAAGATTCGACACTTGCATGCATGGCGGATTCGGGCTGCGCTGCCCGGTCATCCTGGCATCGTTACCGGTCGTCAATTCGAGGTTCAGCACCTGCACTCCCTGTCTCCGCGCTTCCTGTTCCGCATGCTGCAGATCTTCCAGCAAGTAGCGCGGATCGTGGATGTCAACATCATGCGGTCTGCCGTCAGTAACAAGAACAACCAGGGCGCCGGGAACGCCATGCATCAAACGCGTCGCATGGCGAACTGCGGCGCCGCTCCGGGTAGACCATTCCGCCGCCAAGCCGGCCAGGCGCGCCAAGGTCGTCGGAGAAGTCGCCGGTTCGCCCTCATTCTTAATCGGATGAATGCGCACGCAGCGGCGCGTATTCGAGCTGAACGCCAGGATGGTGCAATCATGCCCGGCGCGCTCGAACGCGGCGCCGGCCAGTACCGTCGCCAAGGCCATGCCGTCAAGCAGGCGACAGTCCGACAGGCCAAGCCATGACGGGCATGCGCAGCCGGTGGAGACCGACGCATCCAGAATGAACACGACGTGGCGGCGCGTGGGCACCATTGCCGCGTCGAGATGGATGTCGGTTCTCGGCGAGCCTCCGGCACGCAGCGCTATTGCGGCGTCAACGAGCGCCGCTTCATCGAAGTCGCCTCCTGCATTTCCACGCATGGGCTTCGTGCGCAACGCCGTCCGGCGGCGGATACGAATTGCCATTGCCCGAATCCAGGCCGCATGTCTCTCAAGCTGTTCCGAGATCATGGCAGGATTGCCTTCCTGCGGCCGCATCTCGAACAATCCGCACCAGTCGGGCCGGTGACGCGAAATCAGGCGGTCCCATTCCGGTACTGTGCCGAGCGGACGCATTTCACGTGCTTCGCTTTCCATTGGACTGCCGGCGCCGAAACTGTCTGACGCCTCCTTGCCCGATGCCGCCTGATCGATGTCCTGCGGCGATGCGATGGCCTTGCCTTCCGGCATGCGCCAGAGGTGGGTGTTATCATCGCGATAAGCCGGCTGCACTTGGCAGGTGCCGGCATCGTAGCGCATGCGCATCTGCCCGATATCGTTGGCTAGGATCGATGCGGCCCTGCGCATTTCCTGCCAGCCCGCACCGCATGCGCTGCTGTAAAGGCGCCTTCCCTTTTGCACCCATGGATGGTCATCTTTTCGCATTGGATC
Source organism: Noviherbaspirillum malthae (assembly GCF_015352985.1). GTDB lineage: Bacteria > Pseudomonadota > Gammaproteobacteria > Burkholderiales > Burkholderiaceae_D > Noviherbaspirillum > Noviherbaspirillum malthae. Next base: position 6,826 of record NZ_JACYXF010000045.1, read on the forward strand.
GAAGAGTGCGCATGCCAGGCGCCGAAACAGCGCATCGAGCGTCGCATCGTCCGTTGCCAGTTCATCGTGAAATGGCTGCCAGAGCCGGCGCAGTCCCGGCAGTGCCTCCATGGCGAGGTGTTCGACGCGCGTATCCTCGAAGACTCCCAGGATAGCCTGGTGCAGCGGCTTGATTGCCGCATCGTCGGGTGAGCCGGAACTGAAATGCAGATGCGCAACGGCATGCGCGGCCGCCGCATGGATAGCCCTGTACCGGGCACCCCGGCCCGTGTCTTTGACAGACGGGAGATGCAAGGTCGGCGACAACGCCGCCTGCCGATCAAGCACCGGCCGCGCCGGCATGGACGAGACCGGGGCCGCAGCCGCATCGTCGGCCGCCTTCATCGCAACGACATGCAATGCCGTTCCCCAAAGCGCATGCATCAGCAGACGGGCGCTTTGCATCGTTTCCTGCATGCGGTCCTCAAGAAGGACAAATCAATACAGCGAGACATTGACGATCTCGCGCAGTGCGTCAAGCAGCGCCGCATCCTCCGACAAGGGATCGACGATTGCCTGCATGCACGCGGACCTGATGGGCAAGCCCGCCTTCACCAGTGTGGCGGCATGAATCAGCATCCGCGTGGATGCGCCTTCCTCCAGCCCCTGGCCGGCAAGGCGCCGTGTGCGGCTGCCGATCGCGGCCAATTGCTTTGCGATGTTTTCCTCTATGCCTGCCTCCAAAGAAATGATACGGCTTTCGGCGGCCTGGTCCGGATAATCGAATGCAAGCGCCGTGAAGCGCTGGCGGGTGGACGGCTTGAGCGCCTTTTCCATCCTCTGGTAGCCCGGATTGAAGGACGCGACCAGATGGAAGTCGGGATGTGCGCGTACGACCTCGCCGCGCTTTTCCAGCGGAAGAATGCGCCTTGCGTCAGCCAGCGGATGCAAGGCGACGATGGTATCGGCCCTGGCCTCGAACACTTCGTCGAGATAGCAGATGGCGCCGTACCGGGCCGCGAGCGCAAGCGGCCCGTCGCTCCATCGGGTGCCTTCGGCATCGAGCAGCCAGCGCCCGGTCAGATCATGCGCGGTCAGGTCGTCATGGCAGGCGACGGTGATCAGCGGCTTGCCGAGGCGCCACGCCATGTATTCGACGAAGCGGGTCTTTCCGCATCCTGTCGGCCCCTTGAGCAGGAGCGGCAAACGGTGTGCGTGGGCCGCTTCGAAGGCCTGCACTTCGTCGCCGACCGGCTGATACCGGGGCTCTTCCCGTATCAGCCAGTCCGCCAGGGGATGGGATTGCAGATAGGCGGTCGCCCGGGTCATTTATGCGTTACCGTCTCGGGATTGGGAATGCCGGGAATCGGACACTCTTCGGTTCCGACCGTCGAGCGCGTCAATGCTTCCACCATCTTTTGCGTGCCCTCGGGATCGTTGATCCACTTGCCGTAGAACTCGTACGGACAGGCGGCCACGCCCTTGTCGCCTTCGCGCGAATTGATCTTGCCGGTATAGCCGCGATGCAGCAGCTTGAACAGATGGTTTTCCGACTGGCCGTTCTTGCGGAAGTCGCGTATCAGGCTCTTGCTCAGCGCGGCATACTGCACGCCATGCTCTTCCTCGCCGCATTCGCCGAGGGTGCGGCCGTCGAAGCCGATGATGGCGGAGTGGCCGAAGTAGGAGTACACGCCGTCCCAGCCGGTGGCGTTGGCCACGGCGACATAGCAGTTGTTGGCCCATGCCATGGCCTTGGCCATCAGCACCTGCTGGTCCTTAGCCGGGTACATGTAGCCCTGGCAGCGCACGATCAGCTCGGCACCTTTCATCGCACAGTCGCGCCAGATTTCCGGATAGTTGCCGTCGTCGCAGATGATCAGGCTGATCTTCAGGCCCTTCGGGCCTTCCGAGACATAGGTGCAGTTGCCTGGATACCAGCCCTCGATCGGCACCCAGGGCATGATCTTGCGGTACTTCTGCACGATCTCGCCGCGGTCGTTCATCAGGATCAGGGTGTTGTACGGCGCCTTGTTCGGATGCTCCTCGTGCTGTTCGCCGGTCAGCGAAAACACGCCCCAGACCTTGGCCTTGCGGCAGGCTTCGGCAAAGATTTCGGTTTCGGCGCCCGGGATGGTGGAAGCGGTCGCATACATTTCCTGGTGGTCGTACATGATGCCGTGCGTACTGTACTCCGGGAAGATCACCAGGTCCAGGCCCGGCAGGCCGGTTTTCATGCCTTCCACCATGGCGGCGATCTTGCGCGCATTCTCGATCACTTCGGCCTTGGTATGCAGGCGCGGCATCTTGTAGTTGACGACCGCAACGCCTACCGTGTCGCGGCTGCTCGATATATCTCCATGCAGCATTGTGAATCCTCGATGTTGATGAATTAACGATGGTCAGCGCATATTCGATGGTCTAATCGTTCAATGGCTGATCATCCAGGGGCGCTTGGTCGGAAACGCCTTGGCGCCGTTGGGTGCGGTGACGGTCGCGCCGCGCTTGCCCGGCGAACAGCAGCCGCAACCCGCTGGATGGCGCCGGACGCCGCGCCCGGTGTAATCCTTCGACTGCAGCGGCGCATGGGCGGCGCGTTCGTTGGTTTCATGCGCGGCACGGGCGCCGCCGGCCATGGCCGCCAGCCGCGGCGCCGACAGCAAGGTGCGCTCGGAACCCTTGCCGCAGGCCGGGCAGGCGCAGGGTTCGTTGCGCTGCGCCAGGCTGCGCAAGGCATCGAAGGGCCCGCAATCGGTGCAGACATAGTCGTAGGTCGGCATGGCGGCGCTCCTCCTTAAATGACGTCCTGGGAAATCGGCATGTCGATGCTGCCGTCGAGCATCTTGACCGGCCCGGCCGCGGTCGGGTTGATGTCGAAGTCGAATATCTCGGTCGGCAGCCATAGCGTCGCGCAGGCATTCGGCACATCCACCACGCCACTGATATGGCCTTGCACCGGCGCCGTGCCGAGGATGGAATAAGCCTGGGCGCCGCTGTAACCGAACTTCTTCAGATACTCGATGGCATTCAGGCAGGCCTGGCGGTAAGCGACGTTGACGTCGAGGTAATGCTGCTTGCCGCCCTCGTCCACCGAGATGCCTTCGAAGATCAGGTAGTCCTTGTAATTCGGCGTGATCGGGCTCGGCTTGAAGATCGGGTTCTTGATGCCGTACTTGGCCATGCCGCCCTTGATCAGCGCAACCCGCATATGCACCCAGCCGGCCATCTCGATCGCACCGCAGAAGGTAATTTCGCCGTCGCCCTGGCTGAAGTGCAGGTCGCCCACGCTCAGGCCGGCACCATCCACATACACCGGGAAGAACACGCGCGAGCCGCGCGACAGGTCCTTGATGTCGCAGTTGCCGCCGTGCTCGCGCGGCGGCACGGTGCGCGCGCCCTCGGCCGCTGCCTTGTCGCGCGCGTCGCCCATCAGCTTGCCGAGATGGGCGGTCGCGGCGAACGGTGGATTGGCCAGTCCCGGCACGCGGTCTGGATCAGTGGCGATCAGCGCCTTCTCGCGTTCATTCCAGGTATCGAGCATCTCCTGGCTCGGCAGGCAGCCGATCAGGCCGGGATGGATCAGGCCGGCATACTCGACGCCCGGTACGTGGCGGCTGCGGGTGAACATGCCGTTGAAATCCCAGATCGACTTCTGCGCCAGCGGGAAATGGTCGGTGAGGAAACCGCCGCCGTTCTTCTTGCTGAAGAAGCCGTTGAAGCCCCAGGGGCTTTCCGACTTGGCGCCGATGTCGAGCAGGTCGACCACCAGCAGGTCACCGGGCTCGGCGCCCTTGACGCCCACCGGGCCGGACAGGAAGTGCACGATCGAGAGATCGATGTCGCGCACGTCGTCGGCGCTGTCGTTGTTCTGGATGAAGCCGCCGGTCCAATCGTAGGTTTCAAGAATGAAATCGTCGCCCGGGTTGACCCAGCAAGCCATGGGCACGTCCGGATGCCAGCGGTTATGCACCTGCTCGTTTTCGTAGGCGGATTGCTTGAGGTCGACTTTGATTAGGGTATCGGGCATGTTGCATCTCCTGTAGGAAGGCTGATGTGGTGACGTGAAAAGACAGGGTGAAAGAATTCAGACCGAGAGATAGGATTTGATATGGGCGATGTCGGTCTCCTCGCGCGACACCTCGTGCACCAGCCGTCCGCCCTCGATGACGAACAGACGGTCGGCCACATCCATCGCAAAGGACAGCACCTGCTCGGAGACTATGATTGTGATCTCGCGCAGCTTGTGGATCTCATTGAGCGCCTTGGCTATGTCCTTGATGATCGAGGGCTGTATGCCTTCGGTCGGCTCGTCGAGCAGGAGCACCTTGGGATTGGTGACCAGCGCGCGCGCAATGGCCAGCTGCTGCTGCTGGCCGCCGGAAAGGTTTCCGCCCTTGCGGCGGCGCATTTCCCACAGCACCGGGAACAGCGCATAGATCTCGTCCGGCACCTTGCGGCTTGCTGAATTCTCCAGCCCGGTCTGGATGTTTTCCTCGACGCTCAGCGTCGGGAAGATCATGCGGCCCTGCGGCACGTAGGCGATGCCCTTGGCCACTCGCCGGTAGCTCTCGTCGCGCGAGACGTCCTCGCCGTCCACCTGGATCTGGCCGGACTTGAGCGGCATGATGCCCATCAGGCTCTTGAACAGCGTGGTCTTGCCCATGCCGTTGCGCCCCATGATGGCGACGGTCTCGCTTTTTCTTCCCTCGAACGAGATGCCGTGCAGCGCCTGGCTCTGGCCGTAGGCGACGAAGATGTCCTTGACATTCAGCATTGGATTTCCCCCTTGATTTCAGTGGCCGAGATACACGTCGATGACCTTCGGATCGTTCTGCACGGCTTCCATCGCTCCTTCGGCCAGGATCTTCCCCTGGTGCATCACCGTCACCTTGTGGGCGATCTGCTTGACGAAATCCATATCGTGTTCGATTACGATCACCGCCCTGTTCTTCGAGATGCGGCGCAGCAGGTCGGCGGTCAGCTCGCGCTCGCGGGCGCTCATGCCGGCGATCGGTTCGTCGAGCATCAGGAGTTCCGGTTCCTGCATCAGCAGCATGCCGATCTCCAGCCATTGCTTCTGGCCGTGCGACAGCAGGCCGGCTTCCATGCCGAGGTTCTGCTGCAGGCCGATCTCCTCGGCCACGGCCTGGATGCGCTCACGCACTTCATCGGTGCAGCGGAATCCGAGCGCGCCGAACACCGAGCGGCCGCCGGGATAGGACACTTCCAGGTTCTTGAAGACGCTCAGGTTTTCATAGATGGACGGCGTCTGGAACTTGCGGCCGATGCCTCGCCGCACGCGCAGGTGCTCGTCCATCCCCACCAGCTCCTCGTTCTTGAACTTGATGCTGCCGGCGCTGGCCTTGGTCTTGCCGCAGATCAGGTCCAGCAATGTCGTCTTGCCCGCGCCATTGGGGCCGATGATCACGCGCACTTCATCGCGATTGACGTACAGGGTCAGCTTGTCGATGGCCTTGAATCCATCGAAGGAGACCGTCAGGTCTTCCACGGCCAATGCAAAGTCGGTATTGCTCATGCTTGTTTCCTTGTCAGGGTTGCGCCGCTGCGTTCATGCCTTCATGCGTTCTGGCTGCCTATGCCTTTGGGCAGTGCGGGTCCGCCCTCGCCGGCCTGATGCGCCGCGTGTGCAGGCTTGGCGACGGCTACTGGAGCTTCGGAAGCCGGTACCGCCGGCCTCGGCGCGGCCGCCGCATGCTTGCGGCGTGCCAGCCAGGGCTTGACGCGGTTTTCGATCAGGCCGGCCAGACCGTCCGGGAATGCCATGGTCACGCCGATGAAGAGCGCCGCCATCAGGAAGAGCCACATGTCGGGAAAGCTTTCGGAGAAATAGGTCTTGCCGAAGTTGACCAGCAGCGCGCCGACCACCGCGCCAACCAGGCTCATCCGGCCGCCGACTGCAGCGAAGATGACCATCTCGATCGAGGGCACGATGCCGACGAAGGACGGGGACATGAAGCCTACCTGCAGGGTAAACATGGCACCGCCGATGCCGGCCAGCGCGGCGCCGAGGCAGAACACGAACACCTTGAACATGCCCACGTCGTAACCGGAGAAGCGGACCCGGTCTTCCTTGTCGCGCATTGCCAGAAGTAAGGTGCCGAAGCGGCTCACCTGTATCCAGCGGCAGAGCAGTACGCTCGCCAGCAGGAGCAACGCGCAGACGTAGTACAGGATCATCTTTGCGGAGTCGGTGCGGATGTCCCAGCCGAGCATGGTCTTCAGATCGGTCATGCCGTTGACGCCGCCGGTATAGCCTTGCTGGCCGATGATGAGCACCGTCAGGATCAGCGCCACGGCCTGGGTGATGATGGCGAAGTAGACGCCTCCCACGCGGCGCTTGAACATGGCGTAGCTGATCACAAAGGCCAGCAGGGTCGGCACCGCCACCACCGCGATCAGCGCCAGCGGCAGGTGCTCGAAAGGCTTCCACCAGGCCGGCAGCGCGGTCAGCTGGTTCCAGTCCATGAAGTCGGGAATGCCCGGCGTGGACTGGATCTTGGTGCTTTCCGGATCGGAGGCTTCCAGCTTGAGAAACATCGCCATTGCATAGCCGCCGAGGCCGAAGAACACGCCCTGCCCCAGGCTGAGAATGCCGCCGTAACCCCAGATCATGACGAGGCCGATGGCCACGAAACCGTAGGTGAGGTATTTGCCGACGAGATTGAGGCGGAAGATATCCAGCGTCAGGGGAAACACCACCAGCAGCAGCAGCGCCAGCGCAACCACGCTGCCCAGCCGGGCGTCAGAGATTCGTGCACGAATGTTTTGCATCGTCATGCTCCATGCGTCGTAGTAGAAAGATGTCGAATCAACGCCGCACCTTGGAGGCGAACAGGCCCTGCGGACGGATCATGAGAATCACCACGATCAGGGACAGGGTCAGCACCTTGGCCATCGATCCGGTCATGAAAAACTCGGTGATCGACTGCGTCTGGGCGATGCCGAACGCCGAGGCCACCGTTCCGAGCAGGCTTGCCGCGCCGCCGAAGGTCACGACCAGGAAGGCGTCGACGATGTAGAGCGATCCGGAAGTCGGGCCGGTCGATCCGATGGTGGTGAACGCTGCCCCTGCCACGCCGGCCACGCCGCAGCCGATGGCAAAGGTCAGGCGGTCGGTCTTGCGGGTATTGATGCCGACCGCATTGGCCATGACGCGGTTGCTGACGGTGGCGCGAACGCGCAGCCCCCAGCGGCTCTTGTACAGGGCCAGCATGACCAGGCCGGTGACCACGGTGGTCAGTGCCAGCACGAAGATGCCGTTGATCGGGATGTCCAGTCCGGGACTCGGCGACCACGATCCCATCAGCCAGTCGGGCAAAGTCGGGCTGACTTCCTTGGGCCCGATGAAGGAGCGGAACAGCTGCTGGATGGCGAGGCTCAGTCCCCAGGTTGCGAGCAGGGTATCCAGCGGCCGCTTGTAGAGATGACGGATCAGCGCCCATTCCACCACCCAGCCCGCGGCGAAGGCCAGGCAGAACGCCACCACGATGGCGAAGGGGAAATACATGGCCATCAGGTTGGGTGCATGCGCTTCCACCAGCGTGGAAAACATGAAGATCGTATAGGCGCCGATCGTCATGAATTCGCCGTGCGCCATGTTGATCACGCCCATCTGGCCGAAGATGATCGCCAGTCCCAGCCCCATGAGCAGAAGGACCGAAAACAGGCTGAGTCCGGCGAACCCCTGCATCAAGCCGATATTTAGAATGTCTGACAGTTCCATTGCCTTCCTCGGTGAATTGCTATGAATGCAGGACCGTCCCGTACGAGAGCGTCCCGCAATGAACGGCCGGCGGCGCCATCAACCGCCGGCCGTTCGGGCTACCCCCTCATTGATAGCCCGCAGGAAATGGATTCGGCTCGATCAGGCTTGGCGATTCGGCAACCACCTTGAAGGTACCGTCGGGCATGCCCTGCGCGATGCGCGATTTGCTCCAGAGATGATGGTTCTTGTGCACCTTGACGTAGCCTTCCGGCGCACTCTTGAGCTCGATGTCGGGCGAAGCGGCCACGACCTTGTCGACATCGAAGCTGCCTGCCTTCTCCACCGCCGCCTTCCACAGCCAGGGTCCCAGATAGCCTGCCTGGGTGACGTCGCCGATGACCGACTTCGGGCCATACTTTTCCTTGAATGCAGCGACGAATTTCTTGTTGTTCTCGTTTTCCAGGCTCTGGAAATACTTCATCGACGAATAGAAGCCGTTGAAGTTTTCGCCGCCCACGCCCAGCATTTCATCCTCGGTCACCGACAGCGTCAGCAGGAATTGCTTGCTGCCGGTGATGCCGGCGGCCTTGAGCTGCTTGTAGAACGCGACATTGGAACCGCCCACCACCGCGGCGAAGATGCAGTCCGGCTTGGCGACCTTGATCTTGTTGATCAGCGAATTGAAGTTGGTATTGCCGAGCGGGTAATACTCTTCGCCGACCACCTTGCCCTTCTGGAAACCCTCGATATGCTTGCGCGCGATCTTCATCGAGGTGCGCGGCCAGATATAGTCGGAACCGACCAGGAAGAAGGACTTCGCTTTCTTTTCCTTCGCGCCCCAGTCGAGGCCGTAGATGATCTGCTGGGTCGCTTCCTGACCTGTATAGATTACGTTCTTGGACTGCTCCAGGCCTTCATAGAAGGTGGGGTAGTAGAGCAGGCCGTTTTCCTTTTCGAAGATCGGCAGCACCGCCTTGCGCGAGGCCGAGGTCCAGCAGCCGAACACCGCGGCCACATGGTCGTTGACCAGCAGCTTCCTGGACTTCTCCGCGAAGGTCGGCCAGTCGGAGGCGCCGTCCTCCTTGATGACGCGGATCTTGCGGCCGAGTACGCCGCCCATCGCATTGATCTGGTCGATCGCCAGCTGCTCGGCCTGGATCGAGCCCGTCTCGGAAATCGCCATCGTGCCCGTTGCCGAATGCAGCTGGCCCACCACCACCTCGGTATCGGTCACCGCCAGCTTGGTGGTGTTGACCTTCGCGGTGGGGAACTGCTGCGCGAACGACAGGCCAGGCAGGCCGGCCAGCGATGCAGCTCCCAGGCCCTGCAGGATGCGGCGGCGCTTGATGTCGAAGCCGGTGGCCGGTGTGGCGCTTGCATCGGTGGGGTGCGGGTTCTTTTCTTTCATGGTGTGCTCCGATGAGTGAATAGGCTGAGGCGATGTTGTTGGTGTGCTGTGCGTTACTTGCGGGCTGCGGGATGAAGATTACTGTCGGGTGCGTAGCCGGCAAATACGTCAATTGACGTACACGCTGCATCGCAGCAAAAGGGCATACTTCTTGCACCCGCGCCATATGGATAAATACAAAGGACACGCTTGATGGAGCCTCGGCCGCAAACGATCTTTCGCATACGGCGCGACTACAACACCTGGGTCGCAAACGAGACGCTGGAGGATTACGCGCTGCGCTACACGCCGCACAGCGCACGCAAATGGAGCGAGATGCGGGTGGCAAATACCGCCCTTGGTGCAATCTCCTTCCTCGCCCTGGAAGCAATTGGTGCAGCCATTGCACTGAAATACGGCTTCTCCAATGCGCTCTGGGCCATACTGGTGGTCGGCCTGGTGATTTTCCTGACCGCGTTTCCCATCGCCGTATATGCGGCCCGCACCGGGCTCGACATGGACCTGCTGACCCGAGGCGCAGGCTTCGGCTATCTCGGGTCGACCGTCACCTCGCTGATCTATGCGTCGTTCACCTTCATCTTCTTTGCGCTGGAAGCGGCAATCATGGCGCTTGCGCTGCAGATGGCCACCGGCTGGCCGATCTTCTGGTGCTACGTCGCGTCCTCGCTGCTCATCATTCCCCTGGTCCTGCATGGCATTACCTTCATCTCCCGCCTGCAGGCATGGACCCAGGGCCTCTGGGCGGCGCTGCTGCTCGCGCCCTTCATCTGGCTGTTCCTGCATGAGCCGGGACTGTTTGCCGGCTTTACCGGCATGGCCGGATCGCAGTCCGGAAGCAGCGGTTTCGATCCGCTGATGTTCGGTGCGGCCACAGCGGTTGCATTCTCGCTGGTGGTGCAGATCGGCGAACAGGTGGACTACCTGCGCTTCATGCCGGAACGTACGGCGCATAACCGTCTGCGCTGGTGGGCGGCGGTGGTGCTCGCCGGACCGGGCTGGATTCTGCCCGGCATGCTGAAGATGCTGGCCGGCGCTTTCCTCGCCTATGCCGCGCTGCATGCGGGTTCTCCCGCAACCCATGCGGCAGAGCCGACATGGCTCTACCTGAACGTATTCGAGCGCATGTTCTCCTCGCCGCTGCTTGCCGTTGCCGTGACGGTGGTATTCGTGATCATTTCTCAGGTGAAAATCAATGTCACCAATGCGTATGCCGGCTCGATCGCCTGGTCCAACTTCTTTTCTCGGCTCACGCGCAGCCATCCGGGGCGGGTGGTGTGGCTGGTCTTCAACGTCGTCATTGCGATGCTGCTGATGACGCTCGGCGTGTTCAGCGCCTTGGAGAAGGTACTGGGCCTGTATGCCAACGTGGCGATCGCCTGGGTCGGCGCCCTGCTCGCTGATCTCGTCATCAACAAGCCGCTTGGATTCAGTCCTAAGCATGTGGAATTCCGGCGGGCTTATCTTTACGACATAAATCCTGTCGGGCTGGGCGCCATGCTGCTCGCCGCTACGGTCGGCTGTCTCGCGCACCTGGGCCTGTGGGGCGACGCCGCGGCCGCATTTGCTCCCTTCCTTGCCCTGATGACCGCGGTGGCGGCCTCGCCCTTGCTCGCATGGTGGACCGGTGGCCGCTATTACCTGGCACGGGTCGACGCTCCTGCATGGAAACCGACCGAGACCGTGCGCTGCGTTGTCTGCGACAACCAGTTCGAAGCGGCAGACATGGCTTCCTGCCCGTCATATGGCGGCTCCATCTGTTCCTTGTGCTGCTCGCTCGAATCACGCTGTCACGACCGCTGCAAATCGGGTTCGCGCGCAGCGGAACAGATATCACGGCTGATGGGAAAGCTATTCCCCCGCAGCAGTCACAAGCCCTTCAACTTCCGTGCGGCGCAATACTTTACCGTTTTCCTGTCGCTGTGCGCGGTCATTGCCTTCGTCCTCGGCGTGGTATTCGTCGGCGAGAATCTCGATGCGCCGCCGGCCGGACTGGCGACCCTGTTCATCAAGATCTTTTCCCTCCTCGCAGTCGTGGCCGCTGCATGCGCTTGGTGGGTCGTGCTGGCCAATGAAAGCCGTCGGATCGCGCATGATGAATCCGAACGCCAGAACCAGCTTCTGCAGCAGGAAATCGATGCCCACCAGCGCACCGACAGTTCACTGCAGAAGGCCAAGGAACTGGCGGAAGCGGCAAGCCAGGCCAAGACGCGGTATGTTGCCGGAATCACCCATGAACTGCGCACGCCGCTCAACAGCATCCTCGGTTATGCGCAAATCCTGCGCAGGCATACCGATCTGCCGGCTGGCGTGCACGATGCGGTCAACACCATTCATCACAGCGGCCAGCACATGCACGGATTGATCGATGGGCTGCTCGACCTGGCGCGCATCGAAGCGGGCCGACTGCGGCTGGATCTGGCCGCCCTGCCCTTTCCGGAATTTCTTTCCCAAGTGGCGCGCATGGTGCAGCCGCAGGCGGAAGCCAAAGGCCTGCGCTTCAGCCTGCAGACGCAAGGCCGGGTGCCGGCCTGGGTGCGCGCGGACGCCAAGCGCCTGCGGCAGATCCTGATCAATCTCCTGGCCAACGCGGTGCGCTATACCGAACAGGGCGAAGTCATTTTCCGCGTCGATTGCCGCCATGATGTCATTCGCTTCGAGGTTCATGACACCGGTATCGGCATTGCGCCGGAAGACCACGAACGCATCTTCGTGCCGTTCGAGCGCGGACCGGCAGGCCGGCGCTCCAGCGAATCCGGCACCGGGCTGGGACTGACGATCACCCATCTGATCACCGAGCTCATGGGAGGTGAACTCCTGCTGCAGAGCGAACCGGGGCGCGGAAGCATCTTCACGGTACGCCTGCATCTGAGCGAGGTCCAGGCGGGTTCCGACCAGAAACGCACGGCGCCGCATGACCTGCAAGCGATCGTCGGCTATCTCGGCCCTCGCCTGACGATATTGATCGTCGACGATCAGCTCATACAGCGCCAGCTGCTGGCCAGCCTGCTGATGCCGCTGGGCTTTTCCGTGAAGGAAGCCGCAAGCGGCCGCGAGTGCCTTGAAGTGCTGACGCAAATGACGCCGGACATCATTCTCATGGATTTGAACATGGGCGAGATGAACGGCTGGCAGACTGCGCGCGCACTTCGCGCCTCCGGCATCGGGGTGCCTGTCGTGATCGTCTCGGCGGATCTTTTCGAGAACAGCACGGCCATGCTGAGCGAGACGCAATGCCAAGGCTTTCTTGCCAAGCCCGTCATCGAATCGGAATTGCTGGAGACGCTTGCGCGCGAATTGCAGATACAGTGGGTGCACGAAGCCCATGGCCTTCCCCGGCCGGAGGAAGGCTCGAGCGCACCGCATAAGCCAAAGCTGCTCCTGTTGCCGGCGGCATTGCGACAGGAACTGTACCACATGGCCCGGATCGGCCACGGCAGCGGATTGCGCCAGCGCCTGCGCGCATTCGCCGCGGAACAGCCTTCCTTGCAAGCCGAACTCGACGGACTGCAGCGGCTGGTGGAGCGTTTCGATTTTGATGCAATCCTGGAATTATTGAAGGAAACCGACGATGAGCCTGAAGATGCCCGATCATGAAGTCCATGCAGGTGTCGTCCTTGTCGTCGACGACGATCTGGCCTCGCTCAGCATGCTGTGCGACGCGCTCAATGGCGAAGGGTATTCCGTCCTGGTGGCGCGCGATGCCGCCGAGGCAATACAGCGCTTCGAGATGACGCTTCCGGATGCGGTACTCCTGGATGCGATCATGCCCGACATGAACGGCTTCGACCTGTGCAGGCATATCAAGCAGGAGCCGGCCTGGGCGCATGTGCCGGTGATATTCATGACCGGGCTCAGCGAAACCGAGCAGATCGTCCATGCGTTTTCCTGCGGCGGCGTCGATTACGTCGTCAAGCCGGTGAAGATTCCGGAAGTGCTGGCGCGTCTGGCAGCTCACATGCGTAATGCCAATGCCGCCCGGCTCGCACGGCAGGCGGTGGACATCGCCGGCATGGGCATCGTGCTGCTCGACCGGCAGCGACGCATCTCCTGGTGTTCCCCGCGCGCGGACCATTTCCTGAAGCATGCGTTCCCGCAGATCGGGGAAGAGGATGAACCTGTCAAATGGCTGCGGGATGAGCAGTCCCGAAATGCATTGAGAACCTTGCCCGGCGGCAGAGCGATTCAAGCCCAGCGCATCGGCCAGGCAGAATTCGGCGAAACCATGTTTCTTCTTCGTGAACTCGATGCACAGCCTCACCGACCTGCTGCGCGCCTGCCCGATACGCCGCTCACGCCGCGCGAGACCGAAGTCCTGTCATGGCTGGCCAAGGGCAAGACCAACCGCGACATCGCCGACATACTCGGCATGAGCCCGCGCACCGTGAACAAGCATCTGGAACATATCTTCGAAAAACTGGGCGTGGAAACGAGGGCGGCGGCGGCGGCACTCGCCAGCCGCATGCATTATTCGGACTAGCGCGTGCATTCGCTGCCGAGCGCATGATGCGCGAACAATCGTGCACCGTTGCGGAGCCGAAATAGCCGTTGAGCGCAGGAATGGTGCCCCTGTCGCAGCCATTTGCACACCTGCAGTGCATCCGGAAAGCGAAATTCAATGCTTAGCCCTTGCTCCCTGCGGCTGCCGTGTATCGAGAGACTCTTTTCCGGCTGGCACACCCTTTGCTGTATTGAGGACAGAGTAGAAGCGGCTAGCGTTTCAATGGAAATGCGGGGCATTGCTCTTGCGGTCATCCGGCCGCACGCTGGATGCGGCGTTGCATCCAGCGTTTGACTTCCGACATCTGTCGGGCCTCAAGAGAGAACATGATGCGCATCTGCTCGCTGCTTTCGTATTCAACATCCTTCCGCAAACACCATTTTTCCCCTGATGTTTTTCGCTGTTTCCGCCGCGCGTTCGCACGCGGCGCATCGTCCTGTTCTCATTTTCCTTGTCAACACGAGAGTATCCCCATGATGAAACTTCCCGCTTCCCGCAGCCTCCATCGCGCCATACACACCCTGCTGCTTTCCGCGGCAGCCTTCGGCACCCTGCATGGCACGGCTGCCGTCGCCGCCGACAAGGTGACCTTCCTCACCAGCTGGTATGCCCAGGCCGAGCACGGCGGCTTCTATCAGGCGCTGGCCAAGGGCATCTATCAAAAGCATGGGCTCGAAGTCACCATCAAGATGGGCGGTCCGCAGGTTAACGGCATGCAGTTGCTGACCAGCGGCCAAGCCGATTTCCTGATGGGCTATGACCTGCAAGTGTTGAAGAGCGTGGAGCAGGGGCTGCCGGTGACCACGGTTGCCACCTCGTTCCAGACGGACCTGCAGGGCATGATGACCCATGACGATGTGAAGGGACTCGTCGATCTCAAGAACAACAAGACCGTGCTGGTTTCCACTTCCGGCCGCACGACATGGTGGCCGTGGCTCAAGGCGAAGTACGGCCTGAGCGAATCGCAGTCGCGTCCCTATACCTTCAACCTGCAGCCCTTCATGGCCGATGCCAATACTGCGCAGCAGGCTTATCCCTCCTCCGAGCTTTTCCAGGCGATGAAGGCCAACGTCAAGACCAACTTCTACCTGTTCGCCAGCGACGGCTATCCGCCCTACGGCACCACCATCGTCACCATGGACAAGACGGTCAAGGAAAAGCCCGAGGTCGTCGCCCGCTTCGTACGCGCCTCGATGGAAGGCTGGAAGAGCTACATGGCCGACCCGGCGGCGGCCAATGCGCTGATCAAGCAGGACAATCCCAACATGAAGGATGACCAGCTTGCTTACGCGATGGACAAGCTCAAGGAATTCAACTTCGTCGGCGGCGGCGATGCGGCCAAGAGCGGCATCGGCACCATGACGGAGGCGCGCTGGAAGAAGACGGCGGACTTCATGGTTGGGTCTGGTTTGCTCAAGCCGGAGACGGATTGGAAGAAGGCGTTTACTACGCAGTTTGTGAAGGATTTGAAGGTGATGCCTTGAGTGGCGGGCGGGGTAAGGAATATTTGGCTCGTTCAGTGCCAGTTGCAGGTTTAATAGGTTAATAAAGGGCGCAAAACATGGCGTTTCCCGTCCTCGAACCTGCCTAATGTCCAGGCATAAAGAACACTCCTCTCCTTTCAAGGGGGAGGTTGGGTGGGGGATGGGTTTCAACGACGCGCATTGAACCCATCCCCACCCCAACCCTCCCCTTGAAGGGGAGGGAGCAGGGGTTTCGCGCCACATGTGTCGCGACTGCGGACTCGGAACTGCGTGTCAGCGGCGAAGGGGACGGTAAAACAGTAAAGAATATTCCTCCCCTTTCAAGGGGGAGGCTAGGTGGGGGATGGGTTTAAAGGAGGCAACTGGAACCCATTGTCATTCCAGCCACCACCTCGTTGATTGTCTTCAACGAGAACAGAAACAAGGCGAAGGCGACCATATCGGCACGCCGGCCCGTGGCGCAAGCCATTGAATTGGAGTTAATGTCATGCTGGTCACACAACAAAAAACCCTGCGCAAGTTCTGGTACGCATTGATGCCGATGTCGGCGCTAGACAGCGGCCCGCAGCCCTTCACGCTGCTGGGCGAAGACATCGTGGTATGGAAAGGCGCCGACGGCAAGCCGGCCGCCCTGCGCGACCGCTGCTGCCACCGTACCGCCAAGCTGTCCAAGGGTTTTGTCGAGAACGGCAATATCGTCTGCGGCTATCACGGCTGGACCTATGACTGCAGCGGCGCCTGCGTGCGCATTCCGCAGGCCCCCGACAGCAAGATCCCGGCGGGCGCCCAGGTACAGGCCTACCGCTGCGAGGAAAAATACGGCTATGTCTGGGTCGCGCTGGACGAGCCGCTGCAGCCGATTCCCGAGTTTCCCGAAGAAGGCGATCCGGCCTATCGCCGCATCCTGCAGTTCTATGAGAAATGGAACACCAGCCCTCTGCGCGTGATGGAAAACTCCTTCGACAATTCGCATTTCAGCTTCGTGCACAAGTCCAATTTCGGCATGATCGACAACCCGGTGCCTTCGAAATACGAATTCCGTCCCAACGACTGGGGCTTCGAAGCCGAGACCCATGTGCCGATCAAGAATCCGCCGGCCAGCTACCGCATCACCGGCACCGAAGATTCGATCACCGAGCGGCATCTGGTCAACCGCTGGTATCTGCCCTTCTCGCGCCGCTTCGGCTGCATGTATCCGGCGTCGGGCCGTCACCACATCATCTACAACTGCGCCACGCCCATCGACGACAAGAGCCTGATGCTGGTGCAATGGCTCTACCGCAATGACAGCGAGGAAGACTGCTCGACGCAGGAACTGATCGACTGGGACCGTCCCATCACCGACGAGGACCGCGACATTCTCGAAGCGACCGATTACGACGCCTGCATCGACACCCGCCGCCGCGTGGAATTCCACATGGAATCCGACAAGCCCGGGCTGCTGATGCGGCGCATGCTGATGGATCTGTTCACACGCGAAGGCGAGAGCGAAGTGTTCCGCCCCGCCATCGAAATCCATCCCGTCAAGTAAAGAGCCGGATCAACCCGCATAGCATAAAGGCCGGCACGACGCCGGCCGGAGGACACGTCATGAAACGCGAAGACACCATACCCATGGACGGATTGCCGGAAATGAAATCGGAACGCGATGCCGAAGCGGTACTGCTCGCCAACCAGGTGGAAAAGACTTATCCCAACGGCACGCATGCGCTGGACCGGGTGCGGCTGCAGATCGGCCGCGGCGAATTTGTTTCGCTGCTCGGCCCTTCCGGCTGCGGCAAGAGCACGCTGCTGAAGATGTTCGCAGGGCTGGAAACGCCGTCGGCCGGGCAGATACGCTGGTGGGGCGGCAGCATGGCGACCGTCAATACGCCGGGCCGCACGCTGGCGATGGTATTCCAGGAAGCCACGCTCATGCCCTGGGCCAGGGTGGCCGACAATGTGCGCCTGCCGCTGGATCTGTCAAAACTGCCGCGCGAACAGAGCACGCCGCGCGTGCAGAAGGCGCTCGACCTGGTCGGGCTGGGCAAGTTCGGCCACGTCTATCCGCGCGAACTTTCGGGCGGCATGCAGATGCGCGCATCGATCGCCCGCGCGCTGGCAACCGAGCCGAATGTGCTGCTGATGGACGAACCCTTCGGCGCACTCGACGAATTCACCCGCAACAAACTCGATGCCGACCTGCGCGCACTGTGGGCCGAGCGTGATCTGACCGTGGTGTTCGTCACCCACAGCATCTATGAAGCCGTCTACCTGTCCTCCCGGGTGGTGGTGATGGCCGCACGGCCCGGCCGCATCATTGCCGACGTACCGATCGAAGGGCCGCTGGTGCGCGATGAAGACTTCCGCGTCTCGGCGCAGTTCCTCGGCTATTGCAAGCAATTGTCCGATCTGCTGACGGCCGCCAACACCGGCCATGCGCATTGAACCTGTCGACCCCGGAGACGCCATGAATTCACCTTCCAAGAAACCGCTGCTGTCCGATCCTCGCATGCAGCGCATCGTCGCACCGCTCGTTGTCGGCGCCATCCTGCTCCTGCTGTGGCAAGCCCTGTGCACCGCGTTTGAAGTGCCGGTCTACCTGGTGCCGACGCCGGCCGCCATCTTCAAGACGCTGGTTGCCGACTGGGGACTGCTGGCCGGCGCGCTGCTGGTGACGCTCAAGATCACCTTCCTTGCATTTGCGATGGCCGTGGTGATCGGCGTGGCCGCCGCCTTTCTCTTCGTGCAGAGCAAGCTGGTCGAGGCCAGCCTGTTTCCCTATGCGATCCTGCTGCAGGTCACGCCCATCGTGGCGATTGCTCCGCTGATCATCATCTGGGTCAAGACGCCGATCATTGCGCTCACCATCTGCGCGACGATGATGGCGCTGTTCCCCATCATTTCCAATACGGTGCTGGGCTTGCGCAGCGTGAACCCCGGCCTGCTCAACCTGTTCAGGCTCAACCGGGCGACGCGCTGGCAGACCCTGGTGCGCCTTCGCATTCCAAGCGCGCTGCCCAGCTTCTTCGGCGGCCTGCGCATTTCCTGCGGCATGTCGCTGATCGGCGCGGTGGTGGCGGAATTTGTTGCCGGCACCGGCGGCACGGGAACGGGGCTGGCTTACCAGATTCTTCAGGCAGGATTCGAACTGAACATTCCGCGCCTGTTCGCCGCGCTGCTGATGATCACCGTCACCGGCGTTCTGCTGTTCGGCCTGATGGTCACGCTGTCGCGCATGGTGCTGTCGCGCTGGCATGAAAGCGAACTGGAATAGGCAGAACAGCATGAAAAACGAAATGCAAGGAAACGCTCTGCTCAGCGTGCGTGTAGCCAGGAAGCAGGCAGAGGCGGAAGGCATCTGCACCTTTGAACTGCGCGACGTCGACAACCGGCGACTGCCGGCCTTCACAGCCGGCGCGCATGTCGATGTGCATGTCGCGCCGGGCATCGTGCGCCAGTATTCGCTGTGCAGCGACCCGCGCAATTGTTCACACTACCTGATCGGCGTGCTGAAGGAACCCGGGAGCCGCGGAGGATCGCGCGGCATGCATGAGAAGATCCATGAAGGCGACTTGCTGCATATCAGCGTGCCGGCGAATCACTTTGCCTTGCAGCCTGCGCGAAAGACGCTGCTCTTCGCCGGCGGCATCGGCATCACGCCCATCATCTGCATGGCCGAGCAACTAAGTGCCGAGGGTGCTGATTTCAGCCTGCACTATTGCGTGCGCTCCTTGCCGAAGGCTGCCTTTCTTGCCCGCATGGAAGCAGCGCCTTACAGCCGGGCAGTTCACCTGCATGTCGATGATACTCCGCCTGCCGAACGCTTCGACCCGGCGGCAATTTTGCGCGATGCAGCGCCGGACTCGCATTTGTACGTATGCGGGCCTGCCGGCTACGTGGCATGGATCACGCAAGCCGCGCGAGACGCAGATTACCCGCCGCAACAGGTGCATGTCGAATACTTTGCAGCTCCCGGCTCACCTGTCTTCGAAGACAGCGACAATGCAGACTTTCAGGTTCGCATTGCAAGCACCGGCAGAACCTATTCCATCGGGAGTGACCAAACCATCGTCGATGCGCTGGCCGACTGCGGCGTCGAGATACCGGTTTCGTGCAAGGAAGGCGTCTGCGGCACTTGCCTGACACGCGTGCTCGACGGTGAAGTCGATCACCGCGATTACTATCTCAGCCAGGCCGAACAGGCTTGCCATGACCAGATGCTGCCCTGCTGCTCGCGCGCCAAAGGCCGCATGCTCGTTCTCGATCTATGACACCTCATGAATGACTTTCCGACCATGTCCGACAAATCCGCTTCCTGCCTGATCCGCAATGCCGCCGCCATCATGACCGGCTTGCCGGGCGATGCGGCGCGTCATTCCGGACCGGATATCCGTATCACTGACGGCATCATCACCGCCATCGGCAGACTGCAGCTGATGGCGGACGAACGCATCATCGATGCGAGCGATTGCGTCGTCTATCCGGCATGGGTCAATACCCATCACCACCTGTTCCAGTCGCTTTTGAAGGGCGATCCGGCCGGCATCAATCTGTCGCTGACGCCCTGGCTCGCCGCGACGCCCTACCGGTATCGGGCGAAATTCGATGAGGAGAATTTCCGGCTCGCGGTACGCATCGGATTGGTTGAGCTGATGCGTTCCGGCTGCGTGACCGTGGCCGACCACAATTACCTCTACTACCCCGGCATGCCCTTCGATACCTCGGAAATCCTGTTCGAGGAAGCCGCCGCGCTCGGCCTGCGCTTTGTGCTGTGCCGGGGCGGCGCCACGCGGACACGGCAGCTAGAAGCGGAACTGCCGTCGGCGCTGCGGCCTGAGACGCTGGATGATTTCATGGCCGACGTGGCACGGCTGACCGCGCGTTATCACGATTCCTCGCCGGCGGCAATGCGGCGCGTCGCGATGGCGCCAACTACGCCGCTGTTCTCGATGTCGCCGGCCGAGCTGCGGGAAACCGCCGCCGAAGCCCGCCGTCTCGGTATCCGCCTGCACAGCCATCTGTCGGAAACCGTCGGCTACCAGGAGGCCGCACAAGGCATGCATGGATGTTCGCCGGTGGCTTTTGCGGGCGAACACGGCTGGCTCGGCTCCGACGTCTGGTTTGCCCATCTGGTCAAGCTCGATGCCGAGGAGATCCGCCTGCTTGGCAGCACCGGAACCGGCATCGCCCATTGCCCGCAAAGCAACGGCCGGCTCGGCAGCGGGATCGCGCCGGTGCAGGCGCTGGAGGAAGCTGGGGTCGCCGTCTCGATCGGCGTTGACGGCGCCGCATCGAACGAGGCGGCCGACATGATTTCCGAAACCCATGCGGCATGGCTGATGCAGCGCGCCCGCGCCGGAGAGCTTGCAAGGCCGGCGTATGCAGGCGGAATGCATGAAGGCGGCGCGCACGCGGCTTCGGTGGAGGATGTGGTGCGCTGGGGTACGTCCGGAGGCGCGCGCGTGCTTGGCCTTTCCGGTGTCAATGGATTGCAGCCGGGCATGGCTGCCGATATCGCGGTGTACTCGCTGGATGATCCGCGCTACTTCGGACTGCATGATCCGGCGATCGGTCCGGTGGCATCGGGCGGACGGCCTGTGCTGAAATGTCTGCTGGCCGGAGGCAGGATGGTAGTGGAGAATGATTGCATTCCGGGTGTGGATCTGAAGGAGCTTGGGCGGGAGGCGGCTGGGGCGGTTCGCAGGTTGCTGGCGGAATGAGGGCTGGCAGGGGGAAGATGCATATCGCGCATCTCATGCGTTGCCGCCGGCTTAAGTGATTAAAGAAACGTCTTTTCGGAGTTGGCCTATACGCTTGGACTCCCTTCTCCCGCATGCGTGGCGCAGGGAGGATTTTGCAAACCACTGGTTTGCGCTGACGAAGCCGATTTGGCTTGCAAGCCAAATGCGGGGCGCGGAGCGAGGGAGTTGTCAAGACCGTCGGAGGCTGTACTATCGCCCTCACCCCTGGCCCCTCTCCCGCCTGCGGGAGAGGGGAATTCATCCCGTCTTGGCCTCTCGATGCCATGTAGATCTTCTGCGCCACTCTGCTTTAATCCATCAACCACTCCGCCTTCGACAACCGCTCCACGAAAAACCGCGCCAAGACATCTACCTTCGCCGGCCGGCTCCGCGCCGAAGGCGTCACGAAATACAGCCCGCCCAGCGTCATCTTCCAATCCGCCAGAATCACTTCCATGCGCCCGTCGTGAATGTATTCCGCGGCGATGAAGTCCGGCAGCTCCGCTACCGCAAGCCCGGCCAGAATCATCGGAACCATCGCATCGGAATTCGTCACGCGCAGCTGCCCTTCCGGCACGACGGTTTCTTCCCTGCCCTTCTTGTTCGTCAGGCGCCAGACATCATTGCGCGCACGATAGGCATACCCCAGGCAGTGCTTCGGATTCAGGTCGCCGGGCCGCTTCGGACGTCCATGCCTGTCGAGATACGCAGGTGCGGCAACGATGAGCCGCGACACGGAGCACAGCTTTCTGGCCACCAGCGATGAATCCGGCAGCACGGCAATCCTCAGCGCCGCATCGAATCCTTCAGCGACCAGATCGACCGTTGCATCGGACAGGTGAAGGTCGACCGATACGTCCGGATATGCCGACAGGAAGTGGGGAAGGATGGGTGCCACCCATTTCAGCCCGAACGACATGGGCACGGCCAACCTGACCAGGCCGCGCGGCTGCACCGACAGCTCGCGCGCCACGCCTTCGACCTGCTCCGCATCCCGATAGATGCGCGTGGCGCTCTCGGCAATCGTGCGGCCGAATTCGGTCAGCGCCAGCTGACGGGATGTGCGGTTGAACAGACGCGCGCCCAAGCGCTCCTCGAGCCGGCTGACCGCCCGTGATACGGTGGCCACCGACACATCCATCGCCCGTGCGGCAGCGGCAAACGAGCGCTCCTCCACGACCTTGGCGAACATCGCCAACCCTTCGAAATCCGGAATTTTTGACATCTGCAAATCTGCAATGATGGTTTTCAATTATTGCTATTTTAAAGCAGTTCCACTCCCGATAAGCTTCTTCCTGCCATCCAAGCACAACGACGAACCGAACAACCTCATCACGCAAGGAGAATTACCATGACACAGAAACTCAACGGAAAAATCGCTCTGGTTACCGGCGGCACCAGCGGCATCGGGCTTGCAACAGCGAAACGCTTTGCCAGCGAAGGCGCCCATGTGTTCATCACCGGGCGGCGCCAAGCGGAACTGGAAGCCGCCGTGGCGGCGGTCGGCAATGCGACAGGAATTCGCGTCGACTCCTCCAGCCTGTCCGATCTCGACACGCTGTTTGCACGCATCAAGGACACCAGGGGCCGGATCGACGTGCTCTTCGCCAATGCGGGCGGCGGATCGATGCTGCCGCTGGGCCAGATCACCGAAGAACAGTTCGACGACACCTTCGGCCGCAATGTGAAGGGCGTGCTGTTCACCGTGCAAAAGGCACTGCCGCTGCTGTCGGACGGCGCCTCCGTCATCCTGACCGGCTCTTCCGCGGCGCATACCGGCACCGCCGCATTCAGCGTGTATGCCGCCTCCAAGGCCGCGGTACGCGCCTTCACCCGCAACTGGATTCTGGATGTGAAGGACCGCAACATCCGCTTCAACACCATCAGCCCCGGTCCGGTCAAGACACCGGGCCTGGTGGAACTGGCGGGACCGGACGCGGCGCAGCAGCAGGGCTTGCTCGACTACATGGCATCGCAAGTGCCGATGGGACGGGTTGCCGATCCGGACGAAGTGGCGAAAGCGGCCGTGTTCCTTGCGTCCGATGACGCAAGCTATGTCAACGGCATCGATTTCGCAGTTGACGGTGGGCTGGCCCAGATTTGATGCCCCTGTAATCATTACCGGCAAGACATCACAGGCTGCGGCATTCGGCTAACAAGAGAGCGTGCCGCAGCAGGCAGAAAGGACAACGACATGAACACAGCCAAAGCACTCCTGGAGCAATACCTTGCTTCCATCACCAACCCGGCCTCCGCGGCGGCGCTGTTTGCCGAAGACGGCGTACTTGAATTGCCCTATCTCGCTTCGCTCGGCATACCGCCGCGGGCACAAGGGCCTGCCGCGATCGAAAGCTTCATTGCTTCGCTGCTCAGGAAGGTGCCTGATTTCAAATTCAGGAACGTACGCATCCACATCGAGACACCAGAGCAAGTCTTCGCCGAGTACGATGTCGAAGCCGCGGTCGCGCCGACCGGAGGGATCTACCGCCAGTCCTATGCCGGGCGCCTTGTCAGCAACGGCACGAAGATCAGGCTGCTGCGTGAATCGCTGGATACCGTCGCCGTTGCCAAGGCATTCGGCATTCCAGTAGCCTGAGCATGTCTATTCCTGCCCGGTTCGCAGCGCCCTGGAAGACAGCTCGCATATCAGCCGCGAGACGAGGCGCGCGGCGCGTGTAACCGGTCTTTGCGTCGACGGCAGGAGCCATGCCTTTTGCTGCAGAGCCGGCTTGACCAGACGTGCAATCGCAAAGTCGTCGCTGGAATAGTCCCGCCGCGCCGCGAATACGGGAAGCACGGTGCACAGGCGGGCATGGCGGACCGCATCGTATATCAGTGATCCCGTTCCTGCCTCAAGAATGAGCTGCAGGCTGAAATTCTGGCGCAAGGCAGTGTCGAGCAGTACGGACACCAGCATGTTGGGCCTGGGCGGAACGGCAAGCGGCAGGTCGCGCAGGATCGAGAACGGAACCTCTTCATCGAGTTCCGGCAGCAGCTCGCGCGGCGCCACGAGCGCAACGCCGGACTGCATCAGCAGCTCCGCCCCCTTGATTGCACCACGCCCGTAGCTGTTGAAGATTCCCAGTTCGATACGCCCATTGGCCAGCCACTCCTCGACCTGGCCGCTGTAACCTTCAAGCGCACGCAATCGGATGCCGGGAAATTCGCTGCGCAGCCGGGCGCACAGCAAACTGATCAACGGCCTGGAGATTCCCGGGACTACGCCGACCTCCACCAGACCCGACGGCCTCTCGCGCTCGCCCTGCGCATCGCGCATCAGGCTTTCCGTCTCGCCGAGAATGATCTTGATGCGCGGCCACAGCCGCTCGCCGAGCTCTGTCAGCACCATGCCGCGGCCCGTGCGGTAGAACAGGCGACCGCCGAGTTCGTCTTCGAGACCGGAAATCTTCCGGCTCAGCGCGGACTGGTTCTCTCCCAATACCGCCGCTGCACGCGTGAGGCTGCCATGCTCCGCGATATCGCAAAATGCCTGCAACACCCGCTGGTCCATGCCGCCTCCGTTATGCGAAATATGCAAACCTGCTTTATGCGCTTTGATGATACCGCAACCGATGATTGCGAACTATATTGAGCACATGGATACCAAGACTCCCGCACAAAGCTCCCGACAAGCCCGTGAAGCCGGCCCGCTTGCCGGGCTGAAAATCATCGACCTCTCCACCGTCGTCGCCGGGCCTTTTGCGGCAGGCCTGCTCGCCGACTACGGCGCCGACGTCATCAAGGTGGAAATGCCCGGCACGGGTGATGCGCTGCGTGCGCTGGCCCCTCACAAGGACGGCATACCGCTATGGTGGAAGGTGACCAACCGGAACAAGAAAGGTGTCACGCTGGACCTGCATCAGGACGAGGCGCGAAAGCTGCTCGGCGCACTGGTGCGCGAGCGCGACGTGCTGGTAGAAAATTTTCGGCCCGGTACACTGGATTCCTGGGGCATCACGAGAGAATGGCTGCACGCCATCAACCCGCGCCTGACGATCCTGCGGGTCACCGGCTTTGGCCAGGACGGGCCGTATGCGAACAAGCCCGGGTTTGCCAGGGTGTTCGAATCCATGAGCGGCTTCACCCAGATCTGCGGGGAAGAGAACGGCTCGCCGCTGCATCTTGGCTATCCGATCTCGGATGCCGTGGGCGGCCTGTTCGGCGCCATCGGCGTGCTCGCCGCGCTCTATCGCCTCAAGGAACATCCGGAAGAAGCCGGGCAGGAAATCGACTGTTCGGTCACGGAATCCATGCTGCGGGTGCTGGAGTTCCTGCCGATCGAATATGACCAGCTCGGACGCGTCCGCACCCGCTCCGGCAACCGCAGCCAGTATGCTGCGCCCGGCAACGTCTACCGGACTGCGGACGGCCGCTGGGCGTCGATCGCCGCCTCGACCCAGAGCATCTTCCTGCGCCTCTGCACGGCGCTCGGGCTGGAGGATCTTGCGTCCGATCCGAAGTTTCTGACCAACAAGTCCCGGGTCGAGCATCGCGACGAGCTCGACTCGCTGGTTGCCGATGCGATCGGCAAGATGACGTTGGCCGAACTGGGCGAGACGCTCGAGCGTCATGAAGTCGGTTTCTCGCCTATCTATGACATTGCTGACGTATTCGAAGACCCGCATTTCAAGGCGCGGCAGACGCTGATCGAAGTGGACGATCATGAGCTCGGCGCCGTCACCATGCAGGCGGTGGTGCCGCGTTTTTCCGGCACGCCGGGAAATGTCCATGCGGCCGGCCCGTCGCTTGGCCAGCACAACCTTGAGGTGTGGAAAGAATGCGGTCTCTCGGAATCCGAAATCGACCTGCTGCGCGAGCGCAGGGTGATCTGAGTGTATTCGTCCCGCCCTTTCCAAGACATTGCAAACGGAGCGCAGATTCCGGCATCACGTTCAACGAATGACACGACAGGAGACATTGATGAAAGCGATATTGAGATGGCTGGTGATGGCTTCCGCCTTGCTTGCATTGGCCGCCAATGCACAGAATGCATCCACAAAGACCACCCGCATCTTGGTCGGCTTTCCGCCGGGCCAAGCGACCGACCTTGTCGCCAGGCTCGTTGCGGAAAGGCTGACGATCGCGCTCGGACATCCGGTCATCGTGGACAATCGGCCGGGTCAAGGCGGCAGCATCGCGCTCGCGCAACTGGCGAAGGCACCGCCCGACGGCAGCGTGCTGTCGCTGTCGGCGCTGGCAGCCTATGTCGTCAATCCCTATCTGTACAAGAACGTTGCCTATGACAGCGTCAAGGACTTCGCTCCCATCGGCGTGGTGGCGGACCTGCCGATGCTGCTGGTCGTGCATCCGTCCGTGCCTGCGAACTCGCTGAAGGAACTGATCGATTATGCAAAGGCCAATCCCGGCAAGCTGGCTTACGGCTCGTCGGGCAACGGTACGCTGTCGCATCTCCTGATGGAAGACTTCAAGCAGCGCTCGGGCCTGCAATTGCTGCATGCGCCCTATCCGGGCAGCGCCAAGGCGATCGGCGATCTGATGGGCGGCCTGGTCCAGGTGGGGCTGGACACCGTGGCCGTAACACAGGCGCACATCAAGAGCGGCAAGCTGCGCCTCATTGCGGCAGGCACGCCCAAGCCGCCGGCCGCTTTCCCGAGTACGCAGACCATTGCGGAGCAAGGCTTCGAAGGATTCGAGGCCGCTCCCTGGATCGCACTGTCCGCCCCGGCAGGCACTCCGCT
Source organism: Noviherbaspirillum malthae (assembly GCF_015352985.1). Lineage (GTDB taxonomy): Bacteria > Pseudomonadota > Gammaproteobacteria > Burkholderiales > Burkholderiaceae_D > Noviherbaspirillum > Noviherbaspirillum malthae. Next base: position 33,340 of record NZ_JACYXF010000045.1, read on the forward strand.
CGAACTTCGCACGAAGATCAACGAGGAACTGGTCAAGGCAATCCGCTCGCCCGAATTTGCGGAGCGGCTGGTCGGCCTTGGCGCCGTTCCGCGGCCGAGCACGGTCGACGAGATGAGTGCACTGATGCAGAGCGAGCAGAAACGGTGGAAAGGCATCGTCGAGCGTTCGGGCGTGCGCGTGGACTGAGCATAATCTTCAGGCCAACCGATTGACTCCACGAAAAGGATACGCATGGGAGCGCTTGCAGGCGTGAAGGTACTCGAGTTCGAGGCGATCGGACCGGCGCCGTTCTGCGGAATGATGCTGTCCGACATGGGAGCCGATGTGCTGCTGGCCGAACGTGCGAGCGATCCGCGCCAGGGATTCGGACGCGAGCGCTGGTTCGACGTGATGCTGAGAGGACGCCGCTCGGTCACGCTCGACCTCAAGTCCGAAGGCGGCGTGGAAGCGGCGCTTGCGCTGGCCGAAAAAGCCGATGTGCTGATAGAGGGCTATCGCCCCGGCGTGATGGAACGTCTCGGCCTCGGACCTGACATACTGCTGCAGCGCAATCCGAAACTGGTGTACAGCCGCATCACGGGGTGGGGACAGCATGGTCCGTTCGCCGATCTGGCGGGACATGACATCAACTATCTCGCACTGAGCGGCGTGCTCGATGCGATCGGACACAAGGGCGAACGGCCGGTGCCGCCGCTGAACCTGGTGGGCGACTTCGGCGGAGGCGGCATGCTGCTCGCGTTCGGCATTGTCTGCGCATTGCTGGAAGCGCGCAGGACGGGCCAGGGACAAGTCATCGACGCCGCCATGACCGACGGCGCCGCCCTGCTCGCGACGATGTTTTCGGGCATGCTGGCCGCCAACCGATGGAGCTTGGAACGCGGCAGCAACATGCTCGATTCAGGCGCTCCCTGGTACGACACCTACCAGACCCGCGACGGAAAGTTTGTCGCCGTCGGTGCGATCGAACCCAAGTTTTATAGCGAGTTGCTGGTGAAGCTCGGCCTGGAAAATGACGCATTGCCGGAACAGCGTGACCAGCAAAGGTGGCCGGAGCTGCGCGAACGGTTCGCCGCGGTGTTCCGGACAAAGACACGAGATGAATGGGCCGAGGTTTTCAAGGACAGCGATGCCTGCGTCACGCCCGTTCTCAGTTTTGCCGAGGCGCCCCGCCACCCGCATCACCAGGCGCGGGAAACCTATCTGACCTCGGGCCGGATTGAACAGCCGGCGCCGGCGCCCAGACTGAGCATGACACCGGCAGGTGTAAGGTCTGCTCCGCCTGAACGCGGCGAAGAGGGAGAAGCGGCGCTGCTGGACTGGGGATTCGGCAAGGAAGACATCCGCAGGATGCAGGCACTGGGCCTCGGTTACATGCAAAAACCATGACAAGAACCTAACGCCAATAAAGGAAACCGATGTTCAAAGCGATCTATCTCACCCAGGGCGAGGACGGCCGTACGCATGCCGACATGCGCGACCTCGAGGACGCACAGCTGCCGCTTTATGACAAGGGCAATGTACTCGTCGACATCAAGTATTCGACGATGAATTACAAGGATGGTCTTGCCATTACCGGCCGCTCCCCTGTCGTGCGCAGTTTTCCGATGGTGCCCGGCATCGACTTCTGCGGCGTCGTCGCATCAAGCGAGGATCCCGAGTGGAAGCCCGGCGACAAGGTCATCGTCAACGGCTGGGGCATCGGCGAAAACCACTGGGGAGGTCTGGCGCAGCGGGCACGCGTGCGCGGAGACTGGCTGGTGCGCCTTCCGGAAGGCATGTCGATGCAGGATGCAATGGCGATCGGAACCGCAGGATACACCGCCATGCTCTGCGTGCGAGCGCTGGAAAACAATGATGTGGGACCCGATGCCGGCGAAGTGCTCGTGACCGGCGCTTCCGGCGGCGTCGGCTCGATCGCTGTTGCGGTACTGGCCAAGCTCGGATACAAGGTCACGGCTTCGACGGGGCGCCCTGCGGAATCCGGCTATCTGCGTGAACTGGGCGCGGCGGAAATCATTGATCGCTCGACCTTGTCGAGTCCGGGAAAACCGCTGCAGAAGGAGCGCTGGGCCGGCGTGATCGACAGCGTGGGCTCGCATACGCTGGCCAATGCCTGCGCTTCTACCCGCTACCGGGGCACTGTTGCCGCCTGCGGACTGGCTCAGGGCATGGACCTGCCATTGACGGTCGCGCCGTTCATCCTGCGCGGCGTGAAGCTGATTGGAATCAATAGCGTGCTGGTTCCACGCGATGAGCGCGTCGATGCCTGGACTCGTCTGGCTGCGGACCTGAGGCCCGACGCCCTTGCATCGATGTCGCATACCATCGGATTGCCGGCGGTCTTTGATATCGCCCCTGATCTGCTTGACGGGAAGGTACGGGGGCGCACGATCGTCGATGTGAATCGCCTGGAATGAGTCGTCACGCCAGCAAGGGGCCGATGCCGTCGAAGCAGGCAGGCAAACAGCATCCGATTCGCCGTAGCCTGCCGTTCTTGTATGAGCAATCGGCAAGCCGCCATGAAGAGAGGCTGCACCTGCTCGAGATCGGCAATCCGGCAATGAAAAAAGCGCGGGCAGCGATCATGATCGCTCGAAAGCTTCCGCGCTATTTCACGGATTTCTCTCAGGCTTTCTCTGCCAGTTCACGCAGCAGTGCACGCTTGCGCGTCGCCAGTTTTTTCCCGAGCTTCTCCATGTCGACCTTTGCCTTGCGGGCTTTCTTGAACATTTCATTCTGTTCTTCTTCGACATGGTGGTCGACGTACTCGCCCAGTACGGTGACCTTGGCGTCGTAGTACTCATCCGACGCCGGCATCGACTGGATCTGCTTGATCAGGTCTTTCGCGCTTGCGTGCTCGACTTCCGCCTCGTTCATGAGGTCGCGGTCGTCGATCGCCTTGCGGACGGCCGGATAAAAAATCTCCTCTTCAATCTGCGTGTGCACCGTCAGCTCCGTGCAGATGGTCTGGACGAGTGCCTGCTTGTCCTCCTCGCTGCCTTTTTCCTTGAGCTTGTCGAAATCCTTGAAGAGCTTCTTGACCTTTTTGTGATCGTCTTTCAGCAGCGCGATCGCATCATAAGTCTTGGCAGGCCGTGCAGTCTTGGATGCGGCCTTGGATGCGGTTTTGGCAGCAGGCTTCGCGTCAGCCTTGGTCTTTGGCGTTGCTGATTCAGCAGTTGCGCGCATTGGTGTTCTCCCGTTCGGTTTAATGAAGTACGAATTGGTACGTGACGGAAGCTTACTCGCGCGCAATACGCGAGATGTCGAATAGCGCAAAGGTCGGCATGCTAACGGCAGCCGTGCGCTGCCGTTAGCATTATCTTTTGATTTGAGTCATCCATGCACGTTTGCGGTGGAAGGACAGCGGAAGCCCTGACAAGCGCAGTCATGTCATCAATGGCCGAGAGCGCGCGAGAGACTTCAATCAAATAGAGACCGGACATGCAGGCGGCAATCATGCCTATTGCAGCATCGCATCCGCATTGCCTTCCTCAAGCAGCAGACGACTGTCCGGATCCATGTCGACCAGCCTGATACCGACATGAAAGCGATGATCGCTGCGGACGGCGCAATGCACTGCCGTACCCCATGCATTGATACGCCGCCTCCCGTGCCGGGTCGTCACTTCGAACGCAACTGCGCATCGCACTCCGGCAGGAACCGCAATGCCAGTGACCAGCCCCATGCCTTGCGACGACAGGTCGATGGCGGTCGCCTTGCATGGACCGGTTGACGGTAAGAGCAATCGCGTCGGAATACTGACCGTGACCCTGTTTGAGCACCGCTTCTCGGATGCGGCCTTGCTGTACATAGACTTCCTTACAAGCTTGCTGTACTGGCATGTCGGTCTGCCCGTACAAGACTATTCTGTAAAGAAATTATTACATGAATGGACTATTTCTCCAATGCATCTAGGCCGATACAAGTGCCGCCTCCAGGTAATTCCGGCAGGGCTACTCGCCTGCGTATATGCGCATTCTGCATGCCGGTTATTGTGCAAGCAGCATCCTGCTGCCTTTCAACTGGTTGATTGATTAATCCCTGTCCGTCCCCATCTTATCTTTAAAGCTCGGGCTGAATCAGTTCACGGAAGATTACTGGGCTGCATCGACGCATTGTCCTTCAAGGCTCATGTCGTGTTCCGCACCAACTCACCAGGAAAGGCATCAGGCAACACCATGTTCAAGAAAAGCAAAGGCGGTTCCACCTTCAAGAGCGGCAAGGTGTCATCCGGGGCCGCCGAAAGGAAGGAACTGCTGCAGGAAATGGGCTATACCTTCGACAGCGTCACGAAAAAGTCCGGCTGGAGCTGGAGCACGCCGACTGCCGGTTCCGAGCGCAATCAGCCTACCGAAGGCGATGCAATTGCCGACGCCTGGCGAGATGCAGGCGAACGCACTCAGGCGGCGATGAATATTCCCGCCGATACCTGGGAACGCATGAGCGACAGGGAGCAGAGCGAACTGATCCAGGAAGCCTTGTCCGGTGGCTGAGCCCCAATCGCATCCGATGGCGGGATGGATGCCCCGAGGAAGCATGACTGCCTTGCTGCGAGCTTCGAAAGCGGGAAAAATATTGCCTTATTGCATTGCACAATAAAAACATTGAAACTCTTCGCAATCTCTTTATACTGCCCACCTTGCACCGCACAAAACCAGTGCAGTTTTCATGCTCTCCAACCTCTGCCATAAGGAATACGTTGATGTTTCCCATGAACGACCAATTCGCGACCTTCTTCCAGACCTTGCAGCCCGCAAATTCCCAATTCGCCAGCCTGTTTCAGAATTTCGGCCCGGCTAACGAGCAATTCCTGGGCACAGCCAAGGCCAACGCTGAAAAGCAATTGGCATTCCTTACGACAGTGACGGAAGCTGTGGTCGACGGCGTCAGCAAGGTTGCCGAACTCAACATCAATGCCTGCAAGGCGTCGCTCGAAGAGTCGAAAACCATTACAAGCCAGATCCTTGCAGCAAAAGAGCCGCAGGAAGCGCTGCAGCTGGTGGCATCGCTCCAGCAGCCGACCCTGACCAAGCTCGCTGCATACAATCGCCATCTCGCCGATATCGCTTCGGGTACCCAGACCGCCCTCTCCTCGGCACTGCAGGCTCAAGCCAAGGAAGCTTCCCGCCAGTTCACCGAAGCCGTCGACGGCGCGGCCAAAAACGCGCCGGCCGGTTCCGAAAACGTTGTGGCGCTCATGAAGACGGCAATTGCCAATGCCACCGCCGGTTACGACCAGATCAACAGCGCCGCACGCCAGGCAACCGAAGCTGTCCAGGCCAACGTCGCCGCATCCGTCGACCAGGCTGCGAAAGTGGCCGAGCAGGTGGCAGCAACCGCGGCGCGCACCCGCAAGTAATTGCAGCATCTGCAGGTAATCCGGGCCGCTTTGCGGCCTTTTCCTTTTGTGCCCCATGTAACCTGCAGTCTCGACATGATGAGGCACCGACTGTCATATCGATATTGCCGCGCGCCCGTTTTCCCTGCCGCGCCCGAACACCGTTCATACCGATAACTATCCGCTGCCCAAGTTAGGCGGGGAGGTGTGATGCAGTCATCGAGAATGACGACCCTGCATATCACCTGATACCAATCCCAAGGCATGGCGTGACAGATGAGAACAATGGATTTTTCGTCCGGCTCTCGTCTGACAAGGCCGAGGTTGCAAATGAGGAATCCATAGCGGATCTATGGATGACGGGCACAACGCGGGCAGGCGGAAAAAGACGCGATCTCATGGCATGTCAGGCCTTGGGATTGGTAATAAGCCTGCTGCCATGCTCCCGGCAGGCTCCATCAGGCAAGAAGACTTCATGACCAGACCTAGCATCCAGGAATTGCAGCTGCAAATCGCGCAGCTGGAAAAGACTTGCGAAGAAAAATCGGCTGCACTGGCTTCGGCAGAAGGCTCGTTGGCGCAAACCAGGGCCCAGCTTGATGAGGTCATGCACATCTATCAAACCACCTTTGATCTTGCGGCGATAGGTATTGCGCATCTGACGCTGGACGGGCAGTGGCTGCGCGTCAATCCGTTTCTGTGCGAGCTGCTGGGTTATGGCCAGGAGGAGTTGAAGACAAAGACGTTTCAGGAGCTGACCTATCCCGGCGATCTCGCACTCGATCTGCAGCTGCTTTCGGAACTGATCAACGGCAAGCGCTCGTCGTATTCGATCCAGAAGCGCTACCTCACCAAAAGCGGCGATCCGCTCTGGACTCAACTGAATGTCTCGCTGGTGCGCGATGTGAACGGATCGCCCAGCTACTTCATCTGCATCATCAAGAACATCGATGCGCGTATCCGCGCCCAGGAGCAGGGAGAACAGATCCGCGCCCGCCTGAAGGCCGTTCTCGACAGTCTCAGCGAAGGCGTTCTCGTTTATTCCGACAAGGGCAAGCTGCTGGAGGCCAACCCGGCCGCCATGCGGCTGTTCGAATACCAGACGCAAGCCGACATACGATCGGCATCCGACGCACTGACGAATCTCTTTGAAGCCACGACGCTCGACGGCCAGCCGATTCCGCTCGAAGACTGGCCTGTTACCAGATTGCTGCAAGGCGAAACGGTGTCCAACATGGAAATGGTCGTGAGCCGCCGCAATTCCGGCAGGTCGTGGATTGCCAGCGTCTCCGGCGCTCTCGTGCGTCATTCCCAGCTGCAGGGACCGCTTGCCGTCCTGACCTTCAAGGACATCACCAAGCGCCTGATGGCAGAGACCGCCTTGCGTGTCAGCGAACAGCGGCTGCGCCTGGCATTCGACCATATCCCCGACATGGTCCTGATCTACGACACCGACCAGCGTATTCAGTATGCCAATCTTGCCGCCGCCTATGCCATCGGCCAAAGCGATACGGATCTGATTGGCCAGCACGCCCGAAATGCCTCTCCCGGATCCATCCTGAACTTGTGGCGCCCGCTGATTGAAGCGACGCTCGCCTCGGCTACACTGCAGGCGGACGATGTCGAATTCAATACTGCGGAAGGCGTCCGCAACCTGCGTGTCACTTGCGTTCCCATTACCGAAGGAAGCCAGACGGTAAGGGAAATCATGGTGCTCTGCCACGATTACAGCGAACGGCGGCAGGCCGAAGAAAAAGTCAGACAGGCCGCATTGCACGATCCTTTGACGGAATTGCCCAACCGGGCCCTGCTTTATGAATATGCGCGCCACGCCTTCGCGGCGGCGAAACGCGCCGGGCATGAAGTGTCGGTGCTGTTCATTGATCTGGACCGTTTCAAGCCGATCAACGACGTGCATGGTCATGAGGTGGGCGATATGGTGCTGCGCCAGGTAGCCAGACGTCTGCGCCGCAGCATGCGCGGCGAGGATATCGTCTTCAGGCTCGGCGGCGACGAATTCCTGGCCCTCGTGCCCCATCACGGCGAAGCGATGGCCGGACAGAAAGTCGCGCAGCACTTGATGGAAGCGATGAGCGGTCCCTATCAGGTCGGCTCGATGGAAGCATCCCTGTCGTGCTCCATCGGCATCAGCGTTTATCCTCGCAATGGAATCGACGTCGACATGCTGATCGGCCATGCGGATGCAGCCATGTACATTGCCAAGCAGATGGGGCGCAACACCATACAGCAATACACCTCCTCGCTGGCCGAGCGCGTGTACATGCAGTCCCTCATTGAAGAAGGCATCAAGAATGCGCTCAAGCGCGATGAGTTCTCGCTGTACTATCAGCCGCTCGTGGATATGTCGACCCACCAGGTCGTGAGCGTCGAGGCGCTGCTGCGCTGGCCGAGCAACGGCATGGGCCCGGACCGATTCATTCATGTCGCGGAAACCACCGGCTTGATCGGCCGCCTGGGCGAATGGGTCTTCTCCGAGGCGTGCCGCCAGCATGCGGCCTGGATCAGCGAAGGCTTGCCGGCCATTCCGATTGCAGTCAATGTATCGCCTGTCCAGTTCAAGAAAAAGGATTTTGCGGCCTATCTCGAAGAGACGATGCATGACCACCGCATCGGGCCTGACGGCGTACAGATCGAGCTGACGGAGACCGCAGTCATGGAAGACATCGACCATGCGATCGGCATGCTGAGCCGGCTGCGCGACAATGGCATCAAGATCTCGCTCGACGACTTCGGCACCGGCTACTCGAGCCTGAACTACCTGAGCCGCTTGCCGCTCGACAAGATCAAGGTCGACAAATCCTTCGTGCACCGGCTGCAGGAAGACACGGCGAGCCGGGCGATCATCGAGGCCATCATTGCGATGGGACGTACGCTCGATCTCGAGATCGTTGCAGAAGGCATCGAATCAGATTCGACCATGCAGTATCTGCGGCGCCATGGCTGCCACCAGGCTCAGGGATATCATGTCTGCAAGCCCGTAGCGGGCAAGAACTTTGCGAACTGGTACCGGGAATATTCTTCGGCCTTGCATTGAACTGCTCAAGGCCGCCTGCCGTCCGCAGCTCGGGATTTCACTCCTGGAAGAGCAGTCGGATGGCTGTGATTGCCGGCTGTAATAATTGACAACAATTTTGCTACAACCGAATCAGGCGCATTGCATCTAAATTGGAAGTCAATGCTTCCAGAGGAGCGCAGAAATGAACGGAGCAAAGTTTTTATTCAGCAAGGCTTTCCTGCTCGCAGCCGCGGCCTCGGCGCCTGTATTTGCAAACGCACAAGCAGCAAAGACAGCGCCGCTGGTCGAAGTCAGTCTCACCAATGTCAAAGCCGCAATTGCGAAAGCCATTCAAGCCGACGTCGAGAAAATTCCCTTGATGATAAAGGTGCCTGCAGAAACCGCGAAGAAGGTCTGCAATGTCACAAGCGAGGGTCTTGCGCCCCAAGCCAACAGCGGCGTGCCGAGTTGCCCGGCAGATAAAACATCGGTAGAGCTGAATGATGCGGTGAAGCAGGAGATTGCGAAAAGCAGTTCCTCGAAATAGACTGACTATAAGGCCGGAGTAGCATATGCTCTTCATTAGGGATGCGGCCAACCTCTTTGTTCGCCGATAATGACCGACTCTACCCGTACTCATGGAGGCGTTATGGCTGGGCAAGAACTTGAAATGACTGAAGACGGGGTGCTTTTCACCATCGACGTGGACGCCGCCACGCATCAATGCCTGATATCAAGAGAAGCATTGAACAAGCTGTCCCAGCTGAAAAACGTCGACGCGAGCGATGCCGATGCACTGGATATATTCAAAGCCTTCGAGGCCTATATACGGCCTGTTGCCCATGATCTTTTCAAGGCAAGGCGGCCACAGAAAACCATCCGCCTGACATCGGACTGCATCACTCGCGCTTATGATTGCACTACCAGGCACTGAGAGCATCCGACACTCTGGAATCGCGGCGGATCGGCGTTGATGCTGCACGACGCGCGCCAGACCAAGCGGACTCGCGCGACCGGTTGCCGGGAGAATGCCATGTACCTACCGCAGGACATCTTCGATAAGGCGGTACTCTTCCTCGCTCTTGCCAAAATCGACGGCGATGAAGAGAAAGCTGCATTGGTCAGGAACGAAATCAGGCATACCTACCGGCGCAAGTTCGGCACGGATGATTTGTGGCTGCAGCAGGTCGAAACATTGTCGAACCAGGTGTTGGCAATTGCCGCCGGCATGACCGTCCAGGCCCATCTGCAACGCTTTCTGAACGAAGCCATCGCCATCCGTGGCGAACTCGATGACGATATGGAAGAGCCCCGTGGACTGAAAAAGGGATTGCGCCGCCTCTCCATCCTGCGGGGCCATGAACATCCGCAGGCCAGACCGCAGCAGTCGCTGAAAAATTGCAGACAGCTGTTCGCGATTGCCCAAGCCTACGAGAGTCAGCGCAAGTACGGTATTCGCGATTAAGCAATCCATGCCGATGCCAACCGTTGCTTCATATTAGAATGCAACGACTGTCATCAAACAGGCTACGGACCACCATGAATTCCTCCTGGCTCACGGAGAGCGAGATTGCAGAGTATGCGCATCTTTCCGAAAACATCACGCAGCAATGCAACTGCAGCAAACAGACGTTTGATGCATGGGAAAGCCTTCCCGTTACCTTTCCCGAAGAGCAGCTTGAGCGCAAGGGCGCAGTGACCGCGCCGTCGGATAAGGAAGCGACGGTCAGGGAATACCATCCGCGCGGGACCAATTACTGGTCGTCCGATGCGCCGATCGCCTTGCATTACTTTCCCGCCAACCGCAGCGATGTCTGGCAATGCAAGGCCTGCAAACGCTGCTTTCTTCGATATACCGAGTTTGGCGGCTATTACATTGACAAGCGCATTCGGGCGCTGCGCGCCAGCTTGCTGTTTGCTGGCCCGTACATGGATGAGGATGTGACATCCTGACCATCGCTACCTGGAAGAGGACTTCAGTACCAGCTTGGTCAAAGTCCGCCTCCGGTGCGCCGTACCGGATCAGGCGCCGTTATCCGTACTGACGCGCGTTTTCAAGAATCGACCGGGTTCCAAGCAGCTCGTTGAGCCCCGCAAAATCGAGCATGCGTCCGGCATTGCCCTGGTTGCTGCCGGAACGGCGCAGTTCGGCGAAATAGGCATCGAGCGCATGCGCCACGGCGCGCACCGTCCCGCCGGGAAAGATCGCCAGGCGATAGCCGATATCCTGCAGCTCGCGCGCGCCTTTCAACGGCGTCTTGCCGCCTTCCACCATATTGGCCAGCAGGGGAATGCGCGAAGCGAAGCGTTCAGTGACCGATCGCATCTGCTCGACGTCGCGCACCGCTTCGATGAAGAGCACGTCGGCGCCGGCCTCGACAAAGGCTTCTGCGCGATCGATTGCGGCATCGAAACCTTCCACCGCGACCGCGTCGGTACGAGCGACGATCAGTGTTTCTTCGCTTCTGCGGATATCCACCGCAGCCTTGATCTTGCCGACCATCTCCTCGCATGAAATGAGGCTTTTGCCGTCGAGGTGGCCGCAGCGTTTCGGACTGGTCTGGTCTTCAAGCTGGATGGCATTCGCGCCCGCCTGCTCGAGCCGCCTGACGGTGCGCTGCACGTTGAGGGCGTTGCCGTAACCGGTATCGGCATCGACGATCATCGGCAAGGTGCTGCGCTCGCGGATGGCCGCCACGGTCTCGCAGACTTCGGCAAAACTGACCAGGCCGATGTCGGGCGCGCCGAGGCGGGTATAGGCAATGCTTGCACCGGACAGGTACATGGCTTCGAATCCGGCGCGTTCCACCATCAAGGCGGAAAACGCATCGTAGATACCCGGAGCAATCAGGATGTCGCTCATGTCGTTCTGCTGCAGTCTCGTCTTGAGCAAGGCGGTTGTGGTGCGTGTCATGTGATCCCTCTTGCGTCGCGCTCCCGCGACATTCGTTTTTTCAGATGCGGCAACAGGCCGCCGTCCTCCACCATCTCCATCAGGAAGGCGGGTACCGGCTCGCACGACAGCGTAATGTCCTGCTGCGGCAGGTAGATGCGCCCTGCCTTGGCATCGAGTTCGATCGCCGCGGCATCGGGAATGCGGTCCGCGTCGTCGCATACCAGGGCGAGCAGACCGAGATTGAAGGCATTGCGATGAAATATGCCGCCGAAGGAACGTGCGATTACAGCTTGCACGCCGAGCGCACGCAGGGCCTGCGGCGCCTGCTCCCTGGAAGATCCGATGCCGAAGTTGCGGCCGGCGACCAGCACGTCGCCGGCTCGCGCCGAACCGGCGAACTCCGGCCTTACCGCTTCCAGGCAATGCTTTGCCAGCTCCTCGATCGGCAGCTTCATGTACTGGCCGGGAGCCATGACGTCGGTATCGATGCCGTCGCCGAATTTCCAGACGCGTCCATTCATGCCTGCTCTCCTGTCATGGCCGGTACGGCACCGAGCAGTTCGCGCGGATCGCTGATCATTCCGGTCACGGCGGCGGTGGCCACCGTCAAGGGCGACGCCAGCCATACACGGCTGCTCAGCGCACCCATGCGCCCCTTGAAGTTGCGTGCGGTGGAAGAGATGACACGTTCGTTTTCGCCGAAGCGCCATTGTCCGTAGCCGGCGCAGGCGCCGCAGCCCAAAGGGAGCATTTGCGCGCCGGCCTGCTCCAGAACCGCAAGCGTGCCATCCGCCTTCGCTGCGTTCAAATCCTTCAGCGATGCCGGCGCCACCAGCAGGCGCTTGCCTTCCTGCACGCGGCGTCCTTTCAAAATGCGAGCGGCCATGCGCAGGTCTTCCAGCTTTGCGCCGGTGCAGGCGCCGATATACGCGGTATCGATCTCCTGCCCGGCATAGGCATCGACAGGCGCGGCATTGGCCGGGCTGTGCGGCGCCGCGACCTGCGGCACAAGCTCTCCGGCGTTGTACACATGCCTGGCGAGCAAGGGCGCATCCGTATCGCTGCGCCATGAGGATATGTCATCGCCGATGTCCACGCCGGCGTTGTGCAGGTAGGCCAGCGTCACGTCGTCGGGCGCAATCAGGCCAGCCTGTCCGCCCAGCTCGGCAGTCATGTTCGACAGCGTCATGCGTTCCTGCATGTTCATTGCCTTGATTGCGCTGCCGGAAAATTCCACCGCCTGATACTGTCCGCCATCCATGCCGAGCTGCCCGCACAGGAACAGCATCACATCCTTGGCGGTGATACCGTCGGCAAAGCGCCCATTCCACTCGATACCGATTGTCTGCGGCACCTTCAGCCAGATCTCTCCGGTGGCGAGTACGCCCAGCATCTCGGTAGCGCCGATGCCGAACATGTAGGCACCAAATGCGCCGCCGGTCGTCGAATGACTGTCGCCGCCGACGATCAGCATGCCGGGCCGGATATGGCCCTGTTCGGGCAGCACGACATGGCAGATGCCCACTTCATCATGAAAATTGCGAATGCCCGCCTCTTTCACCCAGTTGCGGGTGAATTGAAGGATCTGCTGCGAATCGGGATCGTGCGCCGGCACGTAGTGGTCGGTAATGATCACGTAGCGCTGCGGGTCCCAGACATTGGCGCCAAGCGATTCGAGCATCGGCGCGACGCGGCGCGGCCCGGAAGAATCATGTGACATCGCAAGATCGACCTTGCAGGTCACGATCTCGCCCGGCTCGACGTGTGTACGTCCGCTGGCGCGGGCGATGATCTTTTGTGCAAGCGTTTTCATTCGACCACCGCGCCGGAGAATTTCACGATCTTTGCCCAGCGCTGAATGTCCTGCGTGACAAAGGAGCCAAACTGCGCCGGTGTCATCGAGGCCGGGTGGCCGCCGTCATCATCCAGCCGCTTCTGGAAGGTCGGATCGGCGATTGCCTTCTTCGCCGCATCGTAGAGCTGCTGCGTGGTTTCCGCCGGCAGCTTCGCCGGGCCGAAGAGGCCGAACCATGCATTCGACTCAAAACCCTTGACGGTATTGCCGATCGGCGGTGCCTTCGGAAACTGGGCCATCGGCGTGGCGCTGGTGACGCCGAGAATCTTGATCTTGCCGCTGTTGACGTGCGGCAGGACGTTGATGGTGCTGGCGAACATCAAATCCACGTGGCCGGCGATCAGGTCGGTCAGTGCGGGCGCGGTTCCCTTGTAGGAAACATTGACGATGTCGACGCCGGTCATCATCTTGAACTGCTCTCCGGCCAGGTGCAGCGACGAGCCGATGCCGCCGAGCGCAAAGTTGAGCTTGCCCGGATTTTTCTTGGCATAGTCGATCAGTTCGGCGACATTGTTGGCAGGTACCGATGGCGAGGCAATGAGCACGCTTGGTACGGTCGCAATCATCGTGATCGGCGTGAAGTCCTTGACGGTGTCGAAGGGCAGTTTCTTGTACAGCGTCGGATTGACCGTGTGGCTGGTGAAGCTCATCAAGATGGTCTCGCCGTTCGGCTCGCTCTTGGCCACGTAGTCGGCCGCGATGTTGCCGCCGGCGCCCGGCTTGTTCTCGACGATCACCGTGCGCTTGAGCGGCCCTTCCATGCCTTTGGCCACGGCGCGCGCGAGGTTGTCGGTCGTACCGCCAGGAGGTGCGCCGACGATGATGCGGATGGGACTTTGCGCCAGTGCGTTGCCGCATACGAATGCGGTGATGGCGATCAGTCTGGCGACGAAAGGCTTGGATGAACGTTTCATGCTGTCTCCTTGTAGGTGAAACCGGCCATGCACTTGGAATATCGGCACGGCTTGAATTGGCCAATATGCGCCGGGTTTGGATGACCGCGCACAGTGATTGCTGCACGATTGATGCAAGCGTGCGCCGGCGAAGCGCATGAGCGCCTGTGCTTCGCCTTTCATTCCCCTTGAATTCATCCGACGCAGCTGATGCGCCTCATGCCTTTGATTCGCTTATTGTCATTGACCTGTCTGCGGCTTGGTGACTCAAACAATGTTGGGAGTAACGCCGTCACCCTGATACCACACGCGAGCTTCGCCTTCAGTGCCGCGCGACAGTTCCATCTGGTATTCGTATCGATCCGGCCGGTACAAACCATGCAGCAGCTGCACCGGATATCCCTGCACGTCGCGCACGACGCGATTGACAGCCAGCAGGGCCGAACCGACATCCACTTGCAGCGAGCCGGCTACCGTCGTACTGGCCAGCCTTGCGCTCATGGTCTGGCGTGCGGTCGCAATATTGACGCCGCTCTCTTCCATCAGGCTGAGCATCGGCTTGGTCTCCAGCGCGGCGCGCTCAAGGCAGCCGCCGAACTGCTTTGGAACGAAGGTGGTGATATGCGATACCGGATCGTCCTTGATGCTTCGCAGGCGAACCGCCTTCACTACCAGATCCCCGGTCTTCAACTCCAGAGAAGCCGCGACGGCTACCGGCGCCGGCACCACTTCAAGGCTCAATACCTTTACCGTGGTTTTTTCCGCCATGTTGATGATGTTCTGCAGCAAGCCTTTGGGCTCAGGGGTCAGTGCCGTGTTTTCCCTTACGAATGAACCTAAGCCGCGACGGCGGTAGATCAGGTCATCCTTCACCAGTTGATCGAGCGCCTTGCGCATCGTTATGCGAGAGACCTTGAACCGCCGCGCCAGCTCCAGCTCGCTCGGCAGCGGCTCCTGCGGGTCACGGCCGCCTGCCAGTTCTTCCTTGAGAATTAGGTAGATCTGGTGATACATCGGGACCACGGAGGCAATAGTTGCGTTCATGAGCGCGCCGGCACAACGAGATGCATTCATTCTGCGCATGTCAGAATGTACTGTCAATAAGACATTTGGGCATACATTTGAAAATAATTGATGCCTTGTTTCCCAGTTTTAATATCTCGAGCAGATACTTCTCGGTGGAAACAACATGATGGCTGCAGTTCTTTCTTTCTCATTTCCCCAAGATAGACGAAGCAACGACCGAGATCTGTTTGAGCGAGATTCGCCGGGCATCACCTGGCAAGTGGAAGACAGTGATCCGCCAGACGATAAAATTAGCCGCTGATTCAACCGGGTCGACCCCGTTCAACGTTGAGGCTTTTCGAAATCGTAAGTCTGCTGATGGATAATAGATCGAATAAGCACCACTCCGGCAGATGCGGATTCCCCTTGATACGTATATGAAAAAAACAATCTTGCTTCCGATCCTGGCATGGACATTTTCGCTGCACGCTTCGGCGGAATTGAAAGTGGAATCGGTGAAGATAATCGGCAAGGATGCGCGTGCCGCCGACACCGCGTTCATACCCGACATCAATATGCCGGTCGTGCTGCCTCTGACCGGGCCGGCAGCAGCCAACATTAACGATGCGATGTATATCGAATTGTTCGGTACGCTTGCGCCGCCAAAGGTCGCCAAGAAATACGATGTGGGTGTGTTGGAAGGGATGGCATCCCAGGAGTTTTCAGTAACGCGCAACGACCGGATATTGACGCTGGAGTTTGATACGGAAGGCTGCGGTGCATACTGCGAAGGCTATCAACAGGTGTTTGCCTTTGATGCGAAAACGGGCCGTCGGATTACGCCGGCCGATGTGTTGACCAGCCAGGGGCAGCGTGAGGCCTTGCGCCTGCTGCGCAGAAAGAAGATTGCTGCTTATTCCGAACAGATTGAAATCAACCGTGCCGATCTCCAAGTGCAGCGGCACAAGAAAGCAGGCAAAGAGGTGATCGGCGATCTGCAGGAAAGAATCGCGTTGAATGCGGATTGCCTGGCACAGGCCAAGGCACCGATGACTGAAGAAAGGATACGCTGGCATCGTCTCAACCCAACCAGGGAGGCTCTGCTGGTGACGTCCGCTCGCTGCAGCAATCATGCGATGCGCGCGTTGGACGATGTGGATCAGGTAACGGTCAAGATTCCTTATGGAGAGATTATGCCGCACCTGACACCATATGGCCGCAGCCTGTTTCTCGGTGAAGGCGACGGCAAGCCTACCGAGGTATTCGGTCAAGTCCTGCGAGGCAAAATCGGCACGAATTCAATTACCATGCTGATCTCCAACGAGGATGGCGAGAATGTGCATGGTTCGTACTTCTATAACCGGCAACGCAAAAAACTGGAGTTGAATGGTCAGCGCCGGGGAAAGACGATCGAGTTGACGGAAAGCATTGACGACGGTTCGTCAAATACCGGCAAGTTCGTACTCACGATCGATAGCTCGACCGTCAAGGGAGCTTGGAGTGATATGAAGGGCACCAAGCAGTTTGAGGTAACTGCCAGCGCTCCGTGAACCTGATTGAAATTTTGCAATACTGGCCAGGATGACGCGTTTGGATGAAGGCTTACGCGCCTGCATGGACTCTTAAAGACTGAATGATATGGAATAACGTGTGCTGAATGGCAACTTTGCTCTACCGAAGAGCATGCCTTTCCGGATGCCGAGACCATCGGCATAGCCGAGGTGCGGTGTGCAGTATCCGTTATTCGTTATGCGCTATTGGTTACTGAGGACCACCTGCCAGTGCTGCTTCTCTTCGGACACGGCCGCGCAATTCCGTCCGCGCAAAGCAAACAGCCCTGCGTCCGGATGGAGGCAGGGCTGATGCGGTAGAACTAGCCTGACGATTACCTACTTTCACACTGGTTGCAGCACTATCATCGGCGCGATGTCGTTTCACGGTCCTGTTCGGGATGGGAAGGGGTGGGACCAACTCGC
>NZ_JACYXF010000046.1 GCF_015352985.1 Noviherbaspirillum malthae
CCCGACCTCGCGGTGCAGCCCGTCGCGCTCGATGTCGCAGATGACCTGTCCGTCGAGGTTGATCTGGTGCAGGTGGCCAGAGCCGTAGAACAGCTGGTTGAGCCTGCGGCCGTCGGGCAATCTGGTCTGGATGCGGTTGCCCAGCGCATCGTAGGCATGCGCGATGCGGCTGGCATGATGGCGGCCGGTGACCGTCTCGCCGATCAGCTGGCCGACGGCGTCGTATTCCAGTTCCACCTCGGCCTGCGCATTGCCGGCCTGCACCAGGCGGCCCAGCTTGTCGTAGCGGTAGCGGGTGCGCAGCTGCTCGGCCATCGCCGGACCGGTGATGCGCGAGACCAGCTTTTCCACCAGCCGGCCGGCGGCATCGCGCTCGTAGCGGGTATCGATGCGGGCATCGGCATGGCGCTGCCGGCTTGCACCGGCCGGGCTGCCGTGTTCTTCCCTGGCAATCGGCAAGCCGGCGGCGTCATAGCGGTAGCGGGTCAGCCGGCCGTCGAAGCCGATTTCCTCGTGCAGGCGATCGAGTGCATCGTAGGCAAACGCATACACCGCGCCGTTCTCGTTGACCAGCCGCGCCAGCCGCCTTGCCTTGTCGTAGCGGTATTGCAGCGTGTGGCCCAGCGCATCGGTGCGGGTTTGCGGCAGGCCGTCGGCTTCCAGCGCATAGGCGGTGCGGCGGCCGGCGGCATCAATGTGCGCCACCAGGCGCCCGGCGCAGTCGTACTCGAGCCGTTCCTCGCTGCCATCGGGATGGACGGTGGCAATCAATCGGCCTGCGGCGTCATGGCGGTATGACGTGGTTTGGCCGAGGGCATCGGTGACGCCGGTCAGCTGGCTGAAGGCATCGTAGATGTAGCGGGTAATCTGGCCGGAACAGTCGGTATGGCGGATGACCTGGCCGGCATCGTTGTAGACAAGCTGGCGGCTGCGGCCGGCGGCATCGGTGATGACGGTCGGCAAGCCGTGCGCACCATAACGGTAGGCGGTACGCTGGCCCAGCGCATCGGTGATGCTGGCAATGTTCCCCAGCTCGTCATGGCGAAAGGCGGCGATGCCGCCCATGGCATCGGTAATCAGTGCCGGCTTGCCGTGCTGCGGGTCGTAGGCGATTTTCGTCGTTGCGCCGTCGGGCTGCTCGATGGCGATGAGGCGGCCGCGGGCATCATGCCGGTAGCGGCTGGTCCTTCCTGCCGCATCGGTCACCGCCACCGGATGGCCGTGCCGGTTATGCGTGATGGAGCTTGTGCCGCCAGCCGCATCGGTCTGGCCGGTCAGGCGCTGCTTGCTGTCGTAGCGATAAGACTGCGTCCTGCCGAGCTGGTCGGTGACGCGGGTTTCGCCGGGCAGATAGCTGAATGCGAGTTCATGGCCGGCATTGGTCCAGTGCCGAACCACCTTGCCGCCCGGATGATCTTCGCTGTAGGCATACTCGGCCACCAGAGCGCCCGGCGTCGCATGGCGCACCAGCATGTGGTTGCGGTAGGCATACTCGCGCACGACCTCACCGGCGCGGTTATGTACCGCCACCAGGTCGCCGGCGGCATCATAGTCGTACTGCACCAGCAGCACCTGCTCATGCACCGGCAGGCCGGTGATGTCGTCGACATGACTGCGCTGCAGGGCCACGCTGCGCAGGCGATTGCGCTCGTACTGCAGCACCAGCGTGCGGCCGGCGCTGTCGAGAATGCGGGAAGGCTGGCCCAGGCCGTTGTACTGGATGTGGATGCTCAGGTGGTTGGCATTGCGCATTTCCACCAGCCGGGCATGGCGGCCGTCGCCGTGGCGTTCGAAGATGTGGCGCAAGCCGTCGCTATCGACCAGCGCATAGCGCGCCTCGCTCAGCCGCTGCAGGGTGACGTGCTCATGGGGCGAGTACAGCGATGCGCCGATGGCCGGCAGGGAGAAGGTGATTTGGCGGTGCTGGGCATCGAGCACAGTCACTTCGTCATCGCGCAATTCCAAGGCCAGCGAGACCGGCAAACTCCAGCCCTGTCCCAGCCAGCCCGAATGGGGGTTGTCGGAGCAGTAGACGCGCTGCCAGGGCAGCGGCAGCGGAGCAGGCAGCTCGAAGTCGAGCTCGGTGTCGCCTTCGAGCAGCTTGCAGCCGAAGATGGGGTTGACCGGAAATGCCGTAGTGACGCAGCTCTTGCAGGGCAGGCCTTCGCCTTCCTTGAGCGGCTTGGATGGTGTTTCGGCCGGCTTGACCTCTTCGGTCTTCGGCCTGGACGGTGATTTGGCAGGTGGCGCAACCGGCGTCCTGGCCTCGGCCTTGATCGGCGGCTGCAGGGCCGCATGCTTGACCAGACGACCTTCGTTGGCCTGCAGCCAGCTGCCGAAGCCCGGCCCCAGCCGGCTCTTGCCCAGTTCGCCCAGGAGGCGTGCCTTGCCCGCACCGCCGCGCAGGATCGCTTGCACCACCGCCCGCAGCAGCGCGCGCACCAGCATTACATGGCCGCGCGCAAAGTGCTCCACCGCCTGCTGCAGGTGGCGGGCATACAGCGCCGCATCCTCGGGCTGCTGGCGCCCGGCCTGCCAGCCGTGGGCAAAGCCGCCGCCATAGGCCCGGGCCACTTCCACCGCCGCCTCGCTCATGGCCTCGACCAGGCCGGGCAGTCCCATCAGGGTCATGATATGTCCGGCAACCTGCGCGCCGACCGCTGCGCCTGCCATGGCGCCGGGCACCGCGCCGCCGCCGCCGGCAAAAAAGCCCAGTGCCGCCCCGCCTGCGCCACCAATGACGATGCCGCCGCCCAGAAACAGCGCCGATTCGGCCAGCACTTCCCACAGCCCGCTCCAGATGGAAGACAGGTCGATGCCGTCGAGCTCCTGGCGCAATAGCGCGCGAGCCCGGGCATTGGAGTCATTCAGCGCATGGAGCACGCATTCGGAGCTGCGCAGGGCGGGAAACTGGGCATGGGCGGCGCGCCTGAGGGCGTCGAAGCTGGTCAACGAGGAGATGAAGGACCAGCTGGCGAGGCGTTCCTCGATGGCCAGGCGCAGGGAGACGTCGTGATGAGCGGCCTGGCGCTGGAAGTCGTCGAGCAGATGGCGCAGCTTGTGGAAGTGGGGGATGGAGGGCGAGCGGAGGAAGGCGGAGCTGGACATGGGGCGCGGGAGTTGCTGGAAAGGAAACAAAACCAGCGCGCGATGTTAGCATTGTTTTAACACAAACAATGTTGTTTTGATAACACATATGCCGATCAGTGAACCATGCCGGTGCAGATGTTTTGCTGATCGCAATACCGAAACGGAAACCGGCGGTTATGGTTCTGGCATGCCAATCGATGCTTGATACCAATCCCAAGGCATGACATGCCATGAGATCGCGTCTTTTTTCCGCCTGGCGGCGTTGTTCTCGTTATCAATAGCCTCGCTATGGATTCCTGATCAGCAACCGCAGCCTTGCCAGACGAAAAAATCCATTGTTCTCATCTGACACGTCATACCTTGGGATTGGTATAACCGGGAAACTGTCATGAATCTGGAAAAAGTGGTGTTTGCGTTTTTCATCGTCTTTGCCGCGACGCTGAACTTCGGCTTCTTCATCGGCGATATCGATCGCCCCGAACTGCACAACATCTATGAACTGTTCGCCGCAATCGTCGTGAACATGATTGCCACCGTGCTCAAGTTCGGCGACCGCACGCAGATCGGCGCCGTCTTGCTTTCAACCAGCCTGGTCGCGGACATCCAGCTGATCGCGGCCGCCGTGCTGTGGGCGGTGGTGGTGCATGTGACCGGTACCGGCATGACGCCGGAGCACACCTCCAGCGTGGTCTCGCTGTCCGGAGGCGCCTTGCTGGCCAATATCGTTTCGCTGATCATGCTGATCGTCGAAACCGTCATGATGCGCCGCTGAGTTTCCTGCAACTCCAGGCGGTGCCGGACGTGAACAGCGTATTTTTCCTTGTACTGCGGCGCATGCGCGCGCCGCTGATCCTGCTGATCGTGTTCTATGCGATTTCGGTACTTGGCCTGACGCTCATTCCCGGCGCGAACGAGGACGGCACGCCGGCCCCGCCGCTGAGCTTTTTCCATGCCTTCTATTTCGTCAGCTATACCGCCACGACCATCGGGTTCGGCGAGATTCCACGCGCCTTCTCCGACGGCCAGCGGCTGTGGGTGACGGTGTGCATCTACCTGACCGTGATCAGCTGGTCATATTCCATATTGACCCTGCTGGCGCTGGTGCAGGACAAGGCGTTTCAAAACACCCTGACCAGCAGCCGTTTTGCGCGGCGCGTGGCGCGCATCCATACGCCGTTTTACGTGATCTGCGGCTGCGGCGAAACCGGCAGCCTGATCTGCCGTGCGCTCGACATTCTCGGTCTCGATTTCGTGATCCTGGAGAAGGACAACCAGCGCGTCGAGGAACTGGAGCTGGAAGATTTCATTACCAACGATCCGGCGCTGGCCGCCGATGCCAGCATCACGAGCAACCTGCTCCTGGCCGGCCTGCGCCACCGCAAGTGCCGCGGCGTGCTGGCGGTGACCAATGACGAAAACGCCAACCTGGCCATCGCCATCAACGTCAGGCTGCTCAATCCCGCCATACCCGTGCTGGCGCGTGTGCGCAGCCCGCTGATCGCCGACAACATGGCTTCCTTCGGCACGGATCACATCGTCAATGCCTATGAACGCTTCGCGCAATATCTCGGCCTGGCCGTGGCCTCGCCAGAACGGTTTCGCCTGATCGAGGTGCTGACCGGCCTGCCGGGTACGCCTATCCCCGAAGTACACAGGCCGCCGCGCGGCCATTGGATCATCTGCGGCTACGGCACCTTCGGCCGTGCGATCGAGCGTTGCCTGGATCTGCCCGGCATACAGCTGACCTTCATCGATCCACGCGCGACCGGCCCGGGCTGCGAACGCGTCGTGCGCGGTACCGGGACCGAGGCGAGCGTGCTGGAGTCTGCCGGCATCCGGCAGGCCAGCGGCATCGTGGCCGGCAGCGACGACGACCTGAAGAACCTGGCAATCGCCATGATGGCCAAGCGGCTGAACCCGGGCATCTTCGTCGTCACCCGCCGCAACCATGCCGCCAGCGACGTGCTGTTCGATACCTTCGACGCCGACTTCAGCATGGTGCATACCCGGGTCGTGGCGCAGGAATGCATTTCCGTCCTGACCACGCCGCTGCTGGCGCAATTCCTCGCCGCCGTCAGACTGTCGGATGCCGACTGGAGCCGGGAGCTGACGGTCCGACTCGAATCCTTCTGCGGGAATGTGGTGCCGGAAGTGTGGGGCACCGTCATCGACACCGAAGGTGCGCCGGCGGTATGCAAAGCACTGCAGAAGGGGCGGCATCTCGCCATCGGCCAGCTGGTTCGGGACAATGCGGATGCCGAGCGTGAACTGCCCCTCATCGTGCTGATGCTCATTCGCGGCGAACATCGCCGGCTGCTGCCCGACCCCGACTGCGAATTGCAGCCCGGTGACGCCTTGCTGTTCGCCGGCCGGCATGAAGCCCGCTCGATCATGAACCTGACCATGCAGAACGCCAATGCGCTGGAATACATTTTGACCCGGCACGACGAGCGCAAATCGCCAGGCTGAGCACGGCAATGCATCGAAACGATGCACCCCAGTCCGCACATCCTCGGTGCATACCTTCGGCTGCTGCTTCCTTGTAATGCATCGCGGCCCATTTTGAAGCGCAGGTGACCCCTGATCCCCCGGCTTTAGCCGTGAAATCGCTTGGCACATTGATTGCTAAAGCCAAGGCAAAGCAATTGTGCTTTACCAAAATGGAGTCCAATGCCGGGCTTCATGGACAATGGTGTCCTGTGAATCGGAACGCGCCCCCAGGGCAGTGTGCCGGTGCACGCAAACTATGGTTTGCATATGTCAGAGTCAATCAGCAAGCATCTTCTTCCTTACCGCACGCAAGCCGGCGGTGTCCGGCCTCACGCCCGCTCAGTAAATTCAAGTCATCAAGCCGGCTTCTCTTGCAATCAATCGCCTGATTGATTGCGCCGCAATGCCGAACCCGCCTGGCGCGAAGCCCGCGGCCAGGTCCGGCATCGCCTGAACACACAGCAGAACAATACGACCTTGCAGAAGGAGAAACACATGAAGATCATCGTCATCGGTCACGGCATGGTAGGCCACAAGTTCCTCGAAAGCCTCGATGAAGCCGGGCTGCGCGATGCCGACGTCACGGTGCTGTGCGAAGAGCCGCGTCCGGCCTATGACCGCGTTCATCTGTCCGAATTCTTCGCCGGAAAAACGGCCGACGATCTCTCTCTGGTCGCGCCCGGCTTCTTCGATCGCGGCAACCTTCTTCTCAGATTGAATACCCGCGCCAGTGCGATCGACCGTCACGCAAAAACCGTCACGACCGCCGCCGGCGAAGTGCTCAGCTACGACAAGCTCGTTCTTGCCACCGGCTCCTATCCCTTCGTGCCATCCATCCCCGGCAAGGATCGCGCCGACTGTTTCGTCTACCGCACTATCGAAGATCTCGAAGCCATGCTGGAATGCGGCGCACGTTCGCGCAGCGGCGTGGTGATCGGCGGCGGCCTGCTCGGCCTGGAATGCGCAAAGGCGCTGCGCGACATGCAGCTGCAGACCCACGTGGTCGAGTTCTCGCCGCGCCTGATGGCCGTGCAGGTCGATGACGCCGGCGGACGCACCCTGCGCAGCAAGATCGAGGATCTCGGCGTGCAGGTGCATGTGCAGAAGAATACGGTCGAGATCATCGACGGCGAGCAGGCGAAACACCACATGGTGTTTGCCGACGGCAGCCACCTGGAAACCGACATGATCGTGTTCTCCGCCGGCATCCGCCCGCGTGACGAACTCGCCCGCGCCATCGGCCTGGACATCGGCCCGCGCGGCGGCGTCGCGATTGACAACCAGTGCCTCACTTCCGACAAGGATATCTACGCCATCGGCGAATGCGCCGCATGGAATGGCCAGGTGTTCGGCCTGGTTGCGCCCGGCTATGACATGGCCCGCATCGCGGCGAAGCACCTGGCTGGCGGGGAAGCGGATTTCGGCGGCGCAGACATGAGCACCAAGCTCAAGCTCATGGGCGTGGATGTGGCCAGTATCGGCGACTGCATGGGCACCGCCGCCGGCAGCCGCGCCTACCAGTTCAGCGACGAGCGCAAGCAGGTCTACAAGAAGATCGTGGTTTCGGACTGCGGCAAGCATCTGCTGGGCGCGGTTCTGGTTGGCGATGCCGCCGAATACGGCACGCTGCTGCAGATGATGCTCAACCGGATCGAACTGCCGAAGGATCCGGAGTTCCTGATCCTGCCGCAAAGCGACGGCAAGACCAGGCCCGGCCTCGGCGTCGATGCGCTGCCGGCCTCGGCGCAGATCTGTTCCTGCAACAACGTCTCCAAGGGCCAGCTGTGCGACGCGGTCGCAGGCGGCGCCGTCACCATCGGCGACCTGAAAGCCTGCACCAAGGCCGGCACCGCCTGCGGCGGCTGCGTGCCGCTGGTGACGCAAGTGATGAAGGCCGAGATGAAGAAGCAGGGCCTGGCTGTCAACAACCACCTGTGCGAACACTTCCCGTACTCGCGCCAGGAGCTGTTCCACCTGATCCGCGTGGGCAAGATCAAGACCTTCGGCGCCTTGCTGGCTGCGCACGGCAAGGGCCTGGGCTGCGATATCTGCAAGCCGGTGGCCGCCAACATCTTTGCCTCCTGCTGGAACGACTTCCTGCTCAACCAGGAACATGCCGGACTGCAGGATTCCAACGATTACTTCCTCGGCAACATCCAGAAAGATGGAACCTATTCGGTGGTACCACGCATGGCAGGCGGCGAAGTCACGCCGGACGGACTGATCGCCGTCGGCCAGGTGGCCAAGAAGTACGGGTTGTACACCAAGATCACCGGCGGCCAGCGGGTCGACCTGTTCGGAGCGCGCGTCGACCAGTTGCCGGCGATCTGGGAAGAACTGATTGCTGCCGGCTTCGAATCCGGCCATGCGTACGGCAAGTCGCTGCGCACCGTCAAGTCATGCGTGGGCTCGACCTGGTGCCGTTACGGCGTCGACGACAGCGTGGGCCTGGCGATCGAACTGGAGAACCGCTACAAGGGCTTGCGCGCGCCGCACAAGATCAAGTTCGGGGTATCGGGCTGCACGCGCGAATGCGCCGAAGCGCAGGGCAAGGATGTAGGCGTGATCGCCACCGAGAAGGGCTGGAACCTGTATGTGTGCGGCAACGGCGGCATGAAGCCGCGCCATGCGGAACTGCTGGCATCAGATCTTTCCAAGGAACAGCTGGTGAAGTTCATCGACCGCTTCCTGATGTTCTACATCCGCACCGCCGACCGCCTGCAGCGCACGAGCGTCTGGCGCGACAACCTCGAAGGCGGTCTCGATTACCTGAAGGACGTGGTGGTAAACGACAAGCTGGGCCTGGCAGCGGAACTGGAAGCGGACATGCAACACGTAGTTAACACCTATGCCTGCGAATGGAAGAACGCGGTCGAGGACGAACAGACACGCAAGCGCTTCCGCCAGTTCGTCAACAGCGACATGCCGGACCAGAACGTGGTGTTCGTCGAGGAACGCGGACAGATCCGCCCGGCGACGCAGGATGAACGCCGCAAGACGATCCCGATTGCACAAGTGGCATAAGAAAGGAACAAGACAATGGAAGCGATGATGGAAGCGATGGTAGAAGACCTGACACTGGAAAACCCGCCGGTTTCGGCGGCAGCGAGCGCGGATGCGACCTGGCACGCGGTCTGCTCGATCGATGACATCGTGCCCAATACCGGCATCTGTGCGCTGGTGCGGGAACGGCATGTGGCGGTGTTCAGGTTGCGCGGCGATGCGGAGCAGGTGTTCGCCATCGACAACTTCGATCCCAACTCGCAGGCAAGCGTGCTGTCGCGCGGACTGATCGGCAATCTAGGCAAGCGGATCGTGGTGGCTTCGCCGATCTACAAGCATCACTTTGATCTTGAAACCGGGGAATGCCTGGAGGCAGAAGAGAACTCGGTGGCTGCGTATCGGGTAAGGGTGGAAAACAGGACGGTGTGGGTCAAGGCTTGATGCCGTATGTAAAGCGAGCGAGTAATTAAATCTAGTTTGACAAAGGGATTGCATTTACTCGCGGCCAGGGAATTGCTTCCCCTTCGAGGGCGGCCGGCAAGGTGGAAGGTTAGGTGGGAGCGGATTAATCACAATCAGTGCATTGATAAACCCATCCCCACCCTAACCCTCCAC
>NZ_JACYXF010000047.1 GCF_015352985.1 Noviherbaspirillum malthae
ACGTACTCGCCACAAAAATCAGGTTCTTCGCTTACTTACTCACCGCCTCAATCAATTCAAATCATCAAAATCAACAGGGAAGGAAACATCATGGCCTATCTGGCGCCGTCGGAATTCGTCACCAAGATGGTGGATGCGGGCGAATCGAAAATCTACATGGCAACGCGCGACACGCTGATCCGTGCCTACATGGCCGGCGCCATCCTTGCGCTCGCTGCCGTATTCGCCGTCACCGTCTCGGTCCAGACCGGCCAGCCGCTGCTGGGCGCGGTGCTGTTCCCGGTGGGCTTTTGCATGCTGTATCTGCTCGGCTTCGACCTGCTGACCGGCGTGTTCGTGCTCACGCCGCTGGCTTACCTCGACAAGCGCCCCGGCGTCACCATCAAGGCGATCCTGAAGAACTGGGGACTGGTCTTTCTGGGCAATTTCGCAGGGGCCTTCACCGTTGCCGTGATGATGGCTATCATCTTCACCAACGGCTTTTCGACGGAACCGAGCAAGGTCGGCCATGCGATCGGCGTCATCGGCGAAAGCCGTACGCTGGGCTACGCCCAATACGGCGCCGCCGGCATGCTGACGCTGTTCATCCGCGGCATGCTGTGCAACTGGATGGTGTCAACCGGCGTCGTCGGCGCGATGATCTCGACGACCGTCAGCGGCAAGGTCATCTCCATGTGGATGCCGATCATGCTGTTCTTCTACATGACCTTCGAACATTCCGTGGTCAACATGTTCCTGTTCCCGTCGGGCCTGCTGCTCGGCGGCCACTTCTCGCTGATGGATTACCTGATCTGGAACGAGATCCCGACCGTGCTGGGCAACCTGGTGGGCGGCCTGGCTTTCACCGGCCTGACGCTGTACACCACGCACATCAAGACCGCGCCGAAGCGTTCGTTCAAATAATCGGCGCTGAACCTTCCGCTGAACCTGTCGTTGCATCACACCGCGCGGCAGGACGGCAACGAGCTGGAAGAGCCTCAGTCAGAGCCTCAGTTTCGTACGGGATTGGGGCTTTTTCATACATTCCTGAGAAACATGACCGACCAGTTGAAGATCTCCATCGGACAGCACACCGACAAGGGGACCAAGCCGAGCAACCAGGATTTTCATGGCGCCTGCCTGCCCAGGGAACCGCAGCTGGGCATGAAGGGCTTTGTCATTGCGCTGGCCGACGGCATCAGCAGCAGCGA
Organism: Noviherbaspirillum malthae; assembly: GCF_015352985.1. Lineage (GTDB taxonomy): Bacteria > Pseudomonadota > Gammaproteobacteria > Burkholderiales > Burkholderiaceae_D > Noviherbaspirillum > Noviherbaspirillum malthae. The sequence continues at coordinate 1,191 of NZ_JACYXF010000047.1, forward strand.
TGTCAGCCATATCGCCAGCCAGTCCGCAGTCACCAGCGTGCTGGAAGACTATTACTGCACCTCCGAAGCCTGGTCGGTCAAGACTTCGATAGAACGCGTGCTGGTGGCCACCAATTCCTGGCTGCATGCGCAGACCCAGCAGAGCCAGTATCGCTTCGACAAGGATCGAGGTTACGTGTGCACGCTGAGCGCGATGGTCATCAAGTCGAATACCGCGCATCTGTTCCATGTCGGCGATGCACGGATCTATCAGGTCCATGGCAGCGCGCTTGAGCAGCTGACCAACGATCACCGGGTATGGGTGTCGTCGGAAACGAGCTATCTCGGCCGGGCGCTCGGCATCGACGCGCATGTCGACATCGATTACCGTGCGCTGGAAGTCGTGCAGGGCGACATGTTCATGCTGGCCACCGACGGCGTCTACGAACATGTGGATGCGGCCTTCATGACGGCGGAAATCGAACTCGCCGGCAATGATCTGGACGGCGCGGCACGGCGCATCGTCGAAGAGGCCTGCCGACGCGGCAGCGACGACAACCTCACGCTGCAGATCGTGCGTGTCGATGCTTTGCCCAGTCCGGAGGCGAACGAGATCTACCGGCGGCTGACGGATCTGCCGTTCCCGCCGCTGCTGGAAGCGAGAGCCGTTTTTGACGGTTACCGCATCATCCGGGAAGTGCATGCAAGCAGCCGCAGCCATGTTTATCTGGCCATCGACGAGGAAACACAGGCCCAGGTCATCCTGAAAACGCCGTCGATCGACCTGCGCGATGATCCCGCCTATCTGGAACGCTTCCTGATGGAAGAGTGGGTAGCCCGCCGGATCAACAGCGGCCACGTATTGAAGCCCTGTGCACAGACACGCAAGCGCAACTATCTCTATGTGGTGACCGAGTACATCGACGGGCAGACCCTGTCGCAATGGATGACCGACCACCCCGATCCGGCGCTGGAAACAGTGCGCGCGATCGCAGACCAGATTGCCAAAGGTTTGCGCGCTTTCCACCGGCTTGAGATGGTGCATCAAGATCTGCGGCCGGAAAACATCATGATTGACCGAACCGGCACCGTGAAGATCATCGATTTCGGCGCTACCCGCGTGGCCGGCTTGGTGGAAATCGCTTCTCCGCTCGAGCATCACCGCATGCTCGGCACCGCGCAGTATTCAGCGCCGGAATATTTCATCGGCGAGAGCGGTTCTGCGCGTTCGGATATTTTTTCGCTTGGCGTGATCGCTTACCAGATGTTGAGCGGAAGGCTGCCTTACGGCGCCGAAGTGGCAAAGCGCAAGTCCAGAGCTGCGCAACGCAGCCTGACTTACCTTCCCGTGGCGCAGATCAGAAGCGACATTCCTGCATGGATTGACGAGGCGATCCGCAAGGCGGTGCATCCAGACCCATTCCGCCGTCACGAAGATGTGCCGGAATTCATCTTCGACCTGCATCATCCGAACCAGTCTTTTCTGAGCAGGTCGAGGCCGCCGCTGATCGAACGTCATCCCGTGATGTTCTGGAAGGGACTATCGTTCGTGCTGATGATCGTGGTTCTGGTCCTGCTGAGCACGAAATAAATTGCTCTGGCTACCCACGGCCGGGTCACGCGGTTTTCTTCTGCGCCTCCGTAATCGTCCAGTAATAGATGGTGCTGCCTTCGACGACTTCGGTCTTTTCCGGCGGCCAGTCATCGCCCATGTCGAAGGCATGCGACACCACGCGGGTCCCGGGTTTCAACTGTTTCCATAACTGCGGGCGCAGCTTGCGGTTGACGCTGTTGAGCAGATACAGGGTGACCACTGTCGCTTCCGACAGATCGGTGGCGAACAAATCTCCAACCGTGAATTCCGTCTTGTCGCTGACACCTGCTTTCCTGGCATTGGCCTTGGCTTCCTTGATGCGCTGTGGATCGAGATCGATACCGATTCCGCGTGCGCCGTATTTCCTTGCCGCAGTCACGACCAGGCGTCCGTCGCCGCACCCGAGGTCGTACAGCAGATCGTTCTTGCCGACGCGGGCCATCTGCAGCATGCGGTCGACGACATTCTGCGGTGTGGGCACGTAGGGTACGTCGAGCTGCCGCGCCGGATTGTTGCCTTGTGCGAATGCCGGCACGCCGGTGACGCAGGAAGCGATGGCCAGCGCGCATCCTTTCAGGGCCGTTCTGCGGGAAGCAAGGCAGGGTACATGGTGATCGGTGGCTTGCATGCGAAGTCCTTCATTGCTGGAGTGTTGTATGTAAATACAGAAGCATCTGATGAACGGTCGGGGAACGCACATCATAGAACGTCCTTGCCTCAATATTCATGCAGGTCCCTGCAAGCCCATATGTCTTTGTGATTCCTCAATCATTAAAAATTAACTGCGGACAATAACGGCCATGCAAGAAGACATTAAGAACAGGTTCAAATCCAATATCTATCTCAAAGGAAAGTTATTGGAAAATACATGCGAAGACAGTTTTCCTTTCCCGCAGGAGGGAGAAGGCCGTGGCGAAGGCGGTCGCACTAATCACCAACTGAAGCAAGTCGCGAACGTCAGAACAGGTCGTTAAGAATTAATAATTGAAAAAGACCTTTGCACAAGCTTTTGTATCAGCACAACACCCTAGAAAAATTCTCGATAGCAAACCTTTACTGTTTGCCTGCCGCAACAAAAAGTGCCGCTAATATCCGCCTACTCCTTGCACATGCAACCGATATGCATGGCCAGGATTAGGCCGCTGCGCCTCTATTCAGGACGGTGCAGCGGCTGATTGGATTCGTGGTTTTGCACCCTGTCGAGCGTATCAGGCCGACAGCCGCTTGGCGGGCCGGGATACCGGACAGGGTGTTTTTTGTGCCGAGCCGGCACGCTCGAGGTGGTGGTTTCATGAAAGTTTCGCCCGCATCCGATATTGTCGGAATCGCTTCTTCCTTCGGCATCTCCGCACATCAGTACAAGGAGATCAAGCGCGATGAGGACGCCTACGAGATCGCGCAGCGCTGGCCGATGCTTGCGGAGCTGCATGGATTTGCGCCGCAGGTCACCGAGGAGGATGCATCGGCTGGCTCGGCTCCAGTCCAGGAAAAGAGCGGGCTCAAGGTTGTCGGCGCTGCCGGCCAGAAAGCGGAAGACCCGTATCAGCCTCCTGCGGAACAGGCACAGATCGCGGCCTGAGAGGTCCACCCGATTTGAAAGCATGGCACGCCTGCGCATGCCATGCCGTATTCACATCAAGTCAAGTTTCCTGCGGCATGGCCCGCCAGGTTACTTCCATAGCGCGCACTTGCTCTGCGCCTTCGTGGTAAAGGCCTGTTCTCCCGGTATGGTCTGCACCACCTTGTAGTAATCCCAGGGATACTTGGATTCCGACGGATCCTTCACCTGCATCAGGTACATGTCGTGCACCATGCGGCCGTCCGCCCTGATCTCGCCGTTCTTTGCGAAGAAATCGTTGACCTTGGTCTTCTTCATCTGGGCCATGACCTTGTCGGGGTCATCGGTGCCGGCTGCCTTCACCGCATTCAGGTAGTGCATCGTGGCGGAGTAATCCGCGGCCTGGATCATGGAGGGCATTTTCTTCATGACGCCGAAGAAGCGCCGCGCCCACTGGCGCGACTCTTCGCTCTGGTCCCAGTACCAGCCGTCGGTCAGGTACATGCCCTTGGTCATGTTCAGGCCCAGCGCATGAACGTCGTTGATGAACATGAGCAGGCCGGCCAGCTTCATGCTCTTGGTGATGCCGAATTCATTGGCCGCCTTGATTGAATTGATGGTATCGCCGCCGGCATTGGCCAGGCCGAGGATCTGCGCCTTCGATGTCTGCGCCTGCAGCAGGAAGGACGAGAAGTCGGAGGCAGAAAGCGGATGCTTGACGCTGCCGACGATAGTGCCGCCGGCGGCCTTCACGACTTCCGCCGTGTCTCTTTCGAGCGAGGCGCCGAACGCGTAATCGGCGGTGAGGAAGAACCAGTTCTTGCCGCCTTGCTTGACGATGGCCGAGCCGGTGCCGTTCGCCAGCGCCACGGTATCGTAGGCGTAGTGGACGGTGTAGGGCGTGCAGTCTTCGTTGGTGAGGCGGGCGGTTGCGCCGCCGATGTTGATGTAGGGGCGTTTTTTCTCCGCGGCGGTCTTGGCCATCGCGAGGCCGGCGCCCGAGTTCGAGCCCCCGAGCAGCATGTCCACGCCTTGCTGGTCGAACCATTCGCGCGCCTTTGAGGCAGCGATGTCTGCCTTGTTCTGGTGGTCGGCGGAAACGAACTCGATCGGTTTGCCGAGAACCTTGCCGCCGAAATCGGCGATTGCCATCTTGACGGCTTCGGCACCGCCGGCACCGTCGATGTCGGCGTACAGGCCGGACATGTCGGTAATGAGTCCGATGCGGACGACATCGCCGGATAGTTGGGCGTGGGCGGGCAGGGCGGTCCACATGGCGATGGCGGCCCCGACCGCCGCCGCGGCTGTTTTCTTCATCATTGTCTCTCTCCTTATGGGTATGGGTGTCTCCTGCCCGGCTGGTATCCGTTGTCTAGCTTCAGACGGAACTGCCGGCTGGGCATTGGCAGTATCGGCCGCCGCCTGCGCAGCGTGCATTGATATTTGTCATTGTTAAAACGCGTCTGCCGCGGAGAACATCATCTGCCTACTTATACTGGGGTGGCCAGCAGCGCCGGCGGCAGACCCAGGCAGTCACAGGACAATCAACGGCGAGACGACAGGAGTGAGACATGAGGATAGAAAAGGAAAATTCATTGTTCGCGCCAATCACGGCGGCAGTCATGGCGGCAGGTGTGCTGGCGGCATGCGGCGGCAGCGATGACGATCCGGTACCGCCGCCGGCAGCCTCCGCACAGGCGCCCATGACCTGCGCGCAGCTCAGCGGCATGACGATTCCGGCTGCGTCGATCGGCTTGCCGACCAACGGCGCGACCGTGACTGCGGCTCAGGTCGTGCCTGCCGCCGGTACGGGGGCTGCGGCGGTGGGCGAATATTGCCGCGTTCAGGGCGACATCAACCCGATCGATCCTGCTGCGCCGAAGATCAAGTTCCAGGTGAATCTGCCTGCGAGCTGGAACAGCAAGGCAATGATGTTCGGAGGCGGCGGCTACAACGGCACCATCGCCACCGGCACCGGCAACCTTCCCGCCGGGCCGACCAATCAGCCTGTACCGCTTGGACGCGGCTACGCAACCTTCGGCAGCGACTCGGGGCACCAGGCGAACGCGACCACCAGCCGCGACGGCAGCTTCGGCGCCAACGATGAGGCGTTGCGCAATTTTTCCGGCGATGCGTTGAAAAAAACCCGCGACGCGGCGATGGCCATCATCAAGGCGCGCTACGCAACCGCTACCGTGCAGAAGACCTATTTCGCCGGCGGTTCGACCGGCGGCCGGGAAGCGCTGATTGCGGTCCAGAACTGGCCGCAGGATTTTGACGGCGCCATCGTGCTCTACCCCGCCTGGAATGCGGCCGCCCTCGACCTGCAGTTCGGACGCATTACGCGAGAACTTGCCAAGCCGGGCGCCTATCCGAACCGCGCAGAGCGCAAGCTGATGTACGACGCCGCGATGGAAGCCTGCGATGGCCTCGACGGCGTGCGAGACGGCCTGATCAGCAACGTCAACCAGTGCAACGCCACCTTCAACCTGGCGACCGCGACGCTCAACGGTGCGCCGCTGCGCTGCCCGGACGGCGCCGATACCGGCGACACCTGCCTGTCGGATGCGCAGATCGCCGCCTTCAATGTCATCAACACGCCGCTCGCGCTCAACTATGCACTGGCCAGCGGCGAGACGAGCTATCCGGGCTTCAATACATGGGGCACCGATTTCGGCGTTCCCGGCAGCAGCCCGCTGCAGCCGACCGTGCTCACCCTGTCGCTCGGCACCGAGCAGCCGGCCAACCCGATGCCGCCGGTCACGGCGACGACCAGCCCGCCTTACGGCAGCACCTTCTGGGATCAATGGGTCAAGTATTTCGTCACGCGTGATCCGAATTTCAATTCGCTCGCCCTCGATCCGCAGAACCCGGGACCGTGGCAGGCGCGCATCGTCGAGTTGACCGGCATCCAGGATGCCAACAAGACCGATCTGTCGCCTTTCCTGAACAAGGGCGGCAAGATCCTGATGGCCCACGGCTCGCATGATGCGCTGGTGAGCACCCGCGCGACCCAGCAGTACTACGACAGGCTGCGCAACGCGATGGGTGCGGCCAGGGTGGACAGCTTCCTGCGGTATTACGAGATCCCGGGATACGGTCATGCCGCCAGCAGCGTCTTCAATGCCGCCTGGGATTCGCTGACCACGCTGGAGAACTGGGTGGAGAAGGGTACCGCTCCCCCCAACCAGACCGTTGCGGATACGGCGGGCGTGCCGGGACGCACGCGGCCCCTGTGCGACTATCCCAGCTGGCCGAAGTATCGCGGAAGCGGGGATGTGAATGCGGCGCAGAGTTATACCTGCGCTACGCAGTAGAGGCTGGGTGCAGGCGCTGGATTGAGGGCCGCTTGCAAGACATGCGTTGCAATCCCCTTGCTCCCCCCTTCAAGGGCGGCCGGCGAGGTGGACGTAGCAGGGGTTTCGCAACGCACTGCGTTGCGCCTGCGGAGTCGGAGTCGCTTGCAAGCGGCGAGGTGGAGGGTTGGGGAGGGGATGGGTTCGAGCAGGTCATCTAATCCCGTCCCCCCTCCCGACCTCCCGCCTCGCCGGCCGCCCTTGAAGCGAGAGGCGCATTCTTCAGCAGTATGCAGCAGCCTACCTTGCTGCTTCGAGCCGCTCCGGATTCGTACACAGAACGCATCGCACCACCTGATCTCTGCCACGGCAATCAAGACTGCGGACTGCTCATTTCCGCTAAAAGGCGGCTTTTGCCTCGCTCTCCGAACTCGCGCCTTCAGTGCAGCTTACCCATCCCGTTGGCAGGATCGGCAGAACACAGCTGAATCGCAGCCGGCAAGGCTACCGGGCGGCCGATATAGAAACCCTGAATCCGTGTCACGCCCAAGGCTTGCAGCGTATGCATTTCGGCAGCTGTCTCAACACCTTCGGCAACAATCGCGGACCCCGTTTCTTCCGAAAAGCGGGCGAAGGCGGCAGCCAGTGCGCGGCGCGAGGTATCGCCGTCGATATTGCGGGTCAGGCTCATGTCGAGCTTGATGCGGTCGGGCATCAGGTGAAGGATATGGCGGAAGCTGGAGTAGCCGGCACCTGCGTCATCCACGGCCACCTTCAGGCCCCGGTCGCGATAGGGCCGTATCTTCCTGACCAGTTCATCGTAGTGCTCGACGACGGCATGTTCGGTAATTTCCAGCATGACCCGATGAAGCGCTTTTCCCTGGAAGAACTGGTCCATCGTTCCCTCGAGTATATGCTCGGGCGACATGTTGACAGAAACATAAATGTCGGCCGGCAGGTCCCGCAGGCCTTCAAGGCTCATGCGCACCGCATGGGCTTCCAGACGGCCTCCGAGGCCGATTTCATTGGCTTCGCTGAACCAGACATCGGGCGAACGCTCGGGGCCCTTTACGAAGCGCGACAGCGCTTCGAATCCCACGACCTTGTGCTGCACGAGGTCGTAGATCGGCTGATAGACGATGGCAAGCCCGTCGTCCTCCAGCGCCGGCCGCAGGCGTAATGTGATCTCTTCGCGACGCCGCGCCTGCATGCGTTCGCGCTCGATCAGTTCTCCGGCGACGTCGGCAAATACGCGCATCATGTTGAGGTCCCGCTCGTCGAGGCTGTTGTCCGCCGCGCGGCTGAAGCAGCAGAATGTGCCGTAGACGCTGCCGTCCTGCATGCGGATCGGAACGCTCAGGTGCGCGCCTACCGGGAGCGCATGCGTCGGAGGCAAGGCGGCCGCTACCGGATTGAGCCTTGCATCCGGAATCAGCTCCGGCAGCCGGCCGTCGACCACCCGCTGGCAGAAGGATGCTTCGAGCGGATCGCCGGCACCGGGTTGCACAGGATTGTCTGCGGTCTGCGGATCGACCTGGCGGAATACGCGTTTGCCTTCCGAAAATTCCGAGATGAAGGCCACATCCATTTTCAGGTGACGCCGGATTGCGGCGAGCATCTGCAGCAATGAATCCTGGTAAGGCTTGCTTTCCGATGTCACTCCTTCGAGGAGCAGTTCTGACAAAGACAATTGCTTTCTCCCGTGATTCGACTGGGCTAAGAGCATAACGACAAGGAAAGGTTCTTTCTTGTCGCTATGGCCACGGATGTCGCCGTCGCCAAGCCGACTCCTGGAGCGGGAGAGGCCGGATCGTGCATGATTTGTACATCCTGCTTTACATCTTTCGTCGCTTGCGGTGCCAGGCAAAAGCTGCGTTATTTTCGGATTGAATGTTTGTCATCCAAAAATAAAAGCGGACGCAACGGTGCGGAGCGATTACATTTATGGCTTCAGCGGGATGGCCGGGTCAAACAATGCTGGTCCCGGACCGCCGGATATGGCATTGTTGAGCCTTTTGGCAAAAAGGATGTAAAGTCCTGCCAATTCCGGATGAACGGGTCTAAACCACCATGCATGCCGGCGAAACCGAAGCGCAATTGCAGTGGCACATCGGCAGCCCCGGTGTCTGGCGCTTCAATCGAGCCACATGGATGCGCGCACGGCACTTGCTTCTCTTCCGGCGCAAGGTTCATCCCGACCCAACTTACTAGAAATTATGGACAGCGGTAAAAAAGACGGCTTGCAGGGCCCCTATCTCAATGATTTGCGCAAGCGGCGCATGTCGATCGTGATCTACCTGATGAACGGAATGAAGCAGTTCGGCGTGCTCGAATCATTCGATCAGCATTCCATTCTCCTCAGGCAAGGACATAACCTGCAGCTGGTCTACAAGCATACGGTGGCCACCATGATGCCGGCTCCGAAAGACGGCGGCAGACCGAAAAGCCGGCCTGTCGAAGCTTCGGCCCCGCGTTCCGAACCCGGGAACGCGACCGTTCCTGTCATCAAGCGCAAGGTGACGCGCCGGCTTGTCAAACCCGACGAGTAAGGCTTGACGAAGCGGTCGCCGAACGGCTGGCGACCCGAGCTATACGCGGCCGGCGTCTTCGCCGGCCGTGCAATTCATTGCCTGCGTGCGAGGAAGCCGCCGACGACGGTGGCGCCGCCGTTCGTCAGCGTGTACGCACCGCCCAGTTCTGCCGGAGACGCTCCGCTCAAGCCGCCGGAGACCACAGGTCCGAAATAGCGAGCGCTGATCCCGCCGCTCATCGTGCCATTGTTCATCGATCCGGTCAGGTAGTTCGCAACATTGCTGCCGCTTGCCCCCATGTAGGTGACCGCGTTCACGGTCGCCGGCACCGGCGTCGCCGCTGCGTCGTAGGTACTCGTGTTCTGGATCGAGATGGTCGCCTGTCGTGTGACGAAATTGACGTTGACGGTGGCAAGGCCGTAGTAGAACGAAGCTTCCGAGGTGGCATTCGGTGCATACCAGCCATAGGCGAAACCGTAATAGGTTGCTGTTCCCGCAGCGGGCACGGAAGCGGGATTGGTCACGTTTCCGTAAGCGACCATGCCGCTGCGGCTCTGATTGTGCTCGTCGGGACCGGGACCGCCGGTCCACTCGACGATGTCGACCGTGTCCTGTGTCACCCATGCGCCGAGATTACCGTACTGATAACCCCAGTTGGAGAAGTGGCGGTAACCCTTGGAACCGGGGAAGGGCACGCCGATGCCGCTGCCGCCGGGCAGAATGGTGGGATTGCCGTTCGCGTCGGAAGGGCCGTCTCCTGCGTGCACATCGCCGTCACCGTGCAGCCGGCTTGCGGTGGCGATGTCAGGCTCGATACCGCCCGTGCGCCAGGTGCCCGTCTTGGTTTGGATACCCGCGGTTTCCGTGGTAGGGCACGGGTTCATGTCCGGCGCACAGCGCGATGGATTGCCGCTGCGGGGAAAGTAGCGGTTGTTTGCGTAATTGAGCTGGGTGCCGGCGGGACCCTTGGTGCCGAAATCGTAGTAGCCGAGATCGGTGCTGGGCGGCAGCGTTCCGAATACCAGGGCGCCGCTGGAGTCGCGGCTTACGCGTCCGGCGGTGGGAGTAAAGGTCTCGATAATGATCGGACGCTCGACCTTGCCGTCCCAGGAAATGCCGAGATTGCCGAGCAGGACCGCGGGATTGGTAATCGTTCCGTTACTGGCCTTGCTGACGCGGATCTCCGCCACGCCGCCGGATGCGGGGGCCAGTCCGAATGCGCTCGCCGGATTGGCGATCGGCTTTGCCAGGTCGCTGGTCGATTTGCCGTATACCTGCACACCCGAGCTTGACAGCGCAATGCCGTTTTCCATCCTGATCACGCTTGGACCGCTGCACTGGACCGCGGAGCCGCCTACGCATGACATGGTCATTGGAGTGGATGACGGCACCGGTGCAGGCAAGCCGGGCGAAGGTGTCGGGGATGGCGTGGGTGTCGGGCCAGGCGAGGGAGTGGGTGTCGGCGAAGGGGCGGGTGACGGAGTCGGAGACGGCGCAGACGATGCATATTCGCAGATCTTGTCCGCACCCGGCAGCGGATCGCCGAAAACCTCGTTGTTGCAGCCGATGCTTCCCGTTGCGGTGCGCACCGCATAAGTGCCGTTCAAGCCATAGCGGACCTGTGTCGTTCCCGTGAACTGGCAGGTGCCGTATTCATCGGCGCATTTGGTCCATACCGTCGGCGCAGGCGCAGGCGCAGGCGTTGGAGTCGGCGACGGCGACGGCGACGGCGTTGGTGCCGGAGATGGCGTCGGAGATGGTGTCGGTGCAGGCGCGGGTGCAGGGGATGGCGCGGGAGCCGGAGACGAAGTCAGCGTCTGGTATTCGCAGATCTTGTCTGCGCCCGGCAATGGATCTCCGAATACTTCATTGTTGCAGCCGATCGAACCGCTGGCTTGTAGTGTCGCATAGGTGCCGTTCAATCCGTAGCGGACCTGCGTGGTGCCGGTGATCGTGCAGGTACCGTACTCGTCCGCGCACTTGGTCCAGGTTTCCACATAGGTTTCCGGCGCAAGCGTTGAGGAAGAAGTCTGCCGGGCAGTGTCCGGTCCGCTTCCGCCGCATGCGCTCAATCCGCTGACCATCAATAAGACGAGACCGGGCACACGCCGGTGATGAATCGATTTCAAAAGCAGCTCCCTGAAAAATTTTCACCACTCTACTATTGCCAACTATTTAACATTTGACGGCCATCAACCCGCTCCCTTGCATTGCATTCCGCGTGTCATATGCGCTACAGCAGTACCGCTGCTGTCTACATATATGAGTGTAGGTGGCCGATATTTGACGAGCCGCCTGCCTAATCGCGGCGCGCATATTGGGCGATTGCATTCGTCAGGTCGACGAACTTGAAAGGCTTGGGGAAGACCATGTTGAAACCAGCAGCCATTGCTGCCGCCTTGTCCTGCTCGCTGGTATAACCGGTGATGGCAACCAGCGGAATGGAACGCAGCGATGCATCGGCACGCATGCTTCGGGCGAAGTCCAACCCATTCATGTCGCCGGGCAGTCCGAGATCGCAGAAGACGATGTCGGGATTGATATTTCTCGCAATGGTCAGTGCCGCCTCGGCGCGATAGGCCACATGAGGCGTGCAACCCTGGATATGCAGGATGTCGCAGACAAGCTGGGCAAAATCCTGATTGTCTTCGACGACCAATGCGATGAGCTTGTTGTTTTCATTTTGCATGGGGGAGTCGGAATTGCAGCAATTGCGCGTGCCGGCACGCGCTGCTTTGCCCGCATCCGCTACAGGCTTTGCGGGCGTGTGCGGCCTTGCGTCCGGAAGGCGCGGTGGTCGGCGTTTCAGCCGAAATCGAAGGAGAGCTGATGGCGGCGCGGCACCATCAGCGGTCGGGCACAGTGCGCAGGCGCGGCCCGAAGCGGAAGAGCCGCGCTATCGCGTTTCCTTGGCGGCTTTCAATTCAGCCTTGTTCTGCGCCTTTGCCACGTCGGCAGCGGCTTCGTGGACTTCTTTCTGGGTTTTCTGGTGGGCCTTCAATTTCTTCTTGTCGGCCTGTGCATCGGCTTCGACGTTGGCTTGGGCTTCCTTGCTCAATGCCTTGTTGACGCGTTCATGCGCCTTGATGGTTTCCTGGTCGACCTTGCCTTGCGCCTTGACCTCGGCTGGCGTGCCCTGTGCGAAGGCGGACGCGGCGGCAAGGGAGAGAGCAACGAATAAAGTCTTCTTCATGGGATTCCTCCTGAATATATTGATGACGCAGCGCTTGTGTCTGCTACGTACCTGATAGAAGACCACTTCACGGGATCGTTCCTCATTAAATGGAAAAAATGTAAATAAAGGTTTCAAAAAATTTAATTAATGGGGCTGCCTTTAACAATTGCTCACTATGCTTACGTCGCTTAACAAAGACACAACAACTTTGGTCATGCATTCGCGTCGTAGAGGCAGATACACGAAAAAAACTCATAACGGCAACTTAATCCCCGACTAAGGAGCGCATCATGCTGAAAAAAACTTTAACCCTCGCAATGATCTCTTCGTTTGCCTTGGCCCTGAGCGCCTGTGACGTGCGTAAGACGCAAGAGGGCAATGTCACGCTTCCGAAATACGAAATCGACAAGACACAGCAGGGCAACCTGAAACTCCCCGAATACGATGTGAAAACGCCGCAGGTCGATGTCCGCAAGGAAGAAAAAACCGTGGAAGTGCCGACCATCAAGAAGGAAGAGCGGACCATCGAGGTGCCCAATGTCGATGTGACCCCGGCCCGCGACAAGTAATTGCCTGCCATGGGCATGCGCTGAAATCCGTTGATGCACTTGTGCATTCCGACAGGCTTTCTATGCTGAAAAACGGGTTCAGCCATGCCAACCATGAAACCTTATCGGCTGATGACAAGACTAAGGGCTTGGAACGATGACAAGTCCACATGCCGAACGACTATTTTTTACCAAAGGAAATTTCATGGCCAAGAACCTGAAAAACAAGTATCCCGCCGACAAGACTGGTACCAAATACAGCGAATTCCGCAATACGAAACGCATTGCGCCCGGCAAGACACGTACCGAGCAGGCCAAACAGCAGGCAAGCACCGTCGCCGCAGGCAACACCGAGCAGGCGGCCAACAAGACCGCTTGAGGCCGGTCTCCTTTCCTCTCTAGATCTCTACTTCCCTTCGCCCTCTTCCGTTCTGGAAGAGGGCGGTTCACCATGTCGTTCCGCGTGACATGGCCCGCGGAACGACGTCTTCTGGAAACGCCCGTTATACGCGGCACATACGTCTTCTGGCGCCCTTCGTTTGTTCTTCATCTGTTCCCCTGTCATTCAACAGACTGGAAGATGAGCCCGTTTCACCCGGCCTCGTTTTGAGCACGCACGGCGTCCGTGGCCTGCGCCTGCCAATGCCGGCGATGACACCGATCAACAAGGTTCTCGGTTGTCTCGCACCGCCATGCAGCGACAAAACCGGATGGCATACAATCAGGTAGCGGCGCGCTTGTCTCCTCGGGCTTCCTGCGCCTCTCATACCAATCCCAAGTCATAACATGCCATGAGATCGCGTCTTTTTCCGCCTGCCGGCGTTGCGCTCGTCATCCATAGCCCCGCTATGGACTCCTCCCGCGCCTTGCCAGTCGAAAAAATCCATTGATCTCATCTGTCATGTTATGCCTTGGGATTGGTATAGGTTTTGATTTGCGAACGCCAGAATAATAATCAACATGCAAAACCCGATCATTAACTGTACCGCATACCGTAACGGTTACAAGCTGGGCGATATCGGCATCGAAGACATCAGCGATGTCCTGCTCGAGGACGATACCTTTGTCTGGGTCGGCTTGCTGGAACCGGACGACACGCTCCTGCTGAAGATGAAGGAAGAGTTCAAGCTGCATGAACTCGCCATCGAAGATGCCAGGAATGCGCACCAGCGTCCCAAGCTCGAAGAGTACGGAGACACGCTCTTCATGGTTCTGCATACCGTGCACCCGGCGCCGGATGCGATCGAACTCGGCGAGACGCATATCTTCATCGGACCGCGCTTCGTGCTGACCGTGCGCCATGGTCCTTCGATAGGCTACACCGCCGTGCGCGAACACTGCGAGAACATGCCCGATCGCCTCGCCAAGGGGCCGGGCTTTGTGCTGTATGCGATCGTCGATTTCGTCGTCGACCAGTACCAGCCTGCGCTGGACCTGCTGCAGGAGCAGTTCCGCGGCCATGAAGAAAATCTGTTCACGCCCGGCTCTCAAAGGGACAGCCTGCCCGATTTCTATCAACTCAAGAACAAGCTGCTGATGCTGCAGTCGGCGGCGTCGCCTCTGATCGACATGTGCACGCGGCTGCTTCGCTTTCACGGCGAGATCATTCCAAAGGAAATACGCGTCTACTTTCGGGATGTGCTCGATCACGTTGCGCGCATTACTCAAACCAGCGACCGCATGCAGGAAATGATCAATGCCGCGATGCAGGTCGCGCTCGCGCAGGTAACCATCCGCCAGAATGAAGTAGTGAAGCGGCTGGCAGGCTGGGGGGCGATTCTGGCAGTGCCGACCATGCTGTTCAGCCTCTATGGCATGAACTTCAAATACATGCCCGAGCTGGAATGGAGATGGGGTTATCCCGCCGTAATGGGCATTATCGTGTGCGGATGCGTTGTACTGCACCGCCGATTCAGAAAGGCAGGCTGGCTATAGCGGCGATGCCGGAATCAGTCCCGGGCGGAGCGGTCCGTCATCAGCGCCGCATAGTTCGACGCGAGTACCTGCACCATGGCGCTTACCAGGGAAGTGTCGACTTCATTGTCTTCGCGTCCCGTTACTTCGCCGACGATCGACACCGCGCGCTTGAGTTGAGCTTTCGCAAGGTCCGAGGCGGTATTCAACAGAAGGATGTCCTTCTCCGAAAGCTGAGGCTTGACGTTGTTCATGGCACTCTCCTGGAATGAAAACGTAATACCAATCCCAAGTCGTTGCATGGTATGACTTGGGATTGGTATAAGTTCACCTGCGTGCCAGTGTTGGACAAATCATCCAATAATTCAACGGGGTTTGATCAATAATTCCTAATTTAAACGCTCGACTTTTCGATAACCGCTGTCGACCCATGCCGACGCGGTGCGCTGGCTCAACTTGAAGCCGGGAGCGACGCGCACTTCCGCAAGCTGCGTCCCCGATTCATCGACGGCGGCAAGCAATGCATGGGAGTCGTCTTCATCAGGAACGATATCGAGCGTCACCGTGATGACGGCCGACCGGGTCTGCACCGTCACGCTCTTGTGCAGCATCGCCCGCAACTGAAGTTCCTGCCTGCGGCGCATGTCCGCCGCAGCCTTGACGAGGGCATCGAAGGCGGCGCCGTCGAGCGGCTTGGGATTCTTGTCGCGATCGGTCTCCCACGGGCAGACCAGTGCCGGCTCGGTGTCGCCGCTTCGCTGTATTTCGGCTGCCCAGCCGTGGCCGTTTTCATCCCGGATCACGCGCACAGTCCATGCGTCGTCGGACCAGAGCCTGGGCTCCTGTATGCCTGGTTCGGCGGATTCGATAACTTCTGGTTCCGGCGCGGCGGGTTCAGGTTCAAGCGCGGCCAGGGATTGGGACTCCGGTTCGGCGGCCGTTTGCGCGTAGTCCAGCAGTGACGGCGTTTCGCCGGCTTGCCAGCCGGTTTCATGCAATTGCGCGAATTCCGGTTCGTTTTCCGTATGCCCCTTGCGCGCGATGCGCCGCCTGGGCCGCCTTTCCGGCTGTTGCTCTTTCGGTTGCGGCTCCGTGACCGATGCCGCCTCGGCTACGCCTTGATCATCGGCGGCCGGCAAGGAAGATCCAGCCTCCTCTCCAGCTTGAAACAACAAACCCAGCTCCAGCTGATCAGGATGCTGAAAAGTCTTCCTTCGCTTCATCGATCTTCCCAAAAGATTGGACGCCATAGGGCCGTCCGATCATGCCGATCTGCGCTAAGCCTTAGCCGCACGCGCATGTCTTGCCAATAATGTCAAGCGTTCCCGTCCCGCAGCGCCAGGTTGCAGGGTCAGGAGCAGCCGGGATGGATTTTACCCACTCAACGAGGGAACTGTATAGGCATTCAGTATTTTTTGACGCGGCGACGTCACTTCCTGCAGAACTTTTGCTTGAACCACCGGGTCAACATGGCGCGTTCATAGGGCAGCGGCGTGCTTTCGGCGCGAACATAAGGACTTTCCTGCAGATAGTTGATGTCGCTGATTTCCTGCTGCGTTTCTTTGCCGGACTGCGTTCCGTCCTGCAGCGCGTAGGAGAGCTTGATGCGCGGCCAGGTGACTTCGCGCATGACGCGCGTCTGCCCGGACGGGCCGCGCCACCATTCGACCTGGCCGGCCAGATCGATGTCGAGGATGCGGATGGCGAGCGTTTCCCCGGCCGGCAGGCAGCGTTCGCCAAGCTGCTGCAGATGACGCTGCATCGTGCTCAGGACGAGGCGGTCGGCGCCGCCGGAAGGCCGGTTCAGACGGGCATCGGTGAAGTTCTCCGGCTCCATGAAGCTGACCTTCGTCTCGCCGGCGAACAGGATTGGACTTGAGAGCAGCATCGCACCGCATATTGCGGAGTGCAGGAACTGGCGAATGAACGGGTAACGCATGATGTCTCCGAAAGATGCTGAACTGCAGCGCCGCAGTTTTCGGTGAGTTTTCAAAGCTTGGACGCCACGCGCCTGATTCCGTTCTGAGCGGATTATCGAAGCAGCGGGATGACTGCTTCCACCGGCATGCGCTGCACGCCATGCGCCTCGGCATGTTCGAAAAATGCGCGCTCGCCAGCTTCGAAGCCGGCCACCGGGCTCATGCAATCGCTCAGGAGCACGATGCGCGGTGTCTGTTCCTGCTGCCTGCCGACGAAACGCAGCAGCTGCTCCACGCTGGCGCTGACGCAATGGCTCGATGCTTCGCCGGCCACCAGGAGCAGGTCGGTGTCGCGAATCAGGGAGGCGGCCAGCCTGTGATTGAACTGTGTGCTTTCCTCATCCTCGAACGGCACCTCGGCTTCGAAGACGCCGTAATGCTCCGAAAGCAGGTATTCCCCCTTGAGTACCTTGCGTACCGATGCCTGCTGCCGGAATTCCCAGCGGGCGAGGCTATTTGCCACGTCGGTGTGAATGTTGTGGCCCCAGGTACCGGTCACGCAATGTACCGGCCACACCATCAGCTTGTAGCGGTTGCCGGCTTCCAGCCGGTCGAGCATGCCGATGACCTGATCGGTCAGGCCCTCATTGCGGGGGAGATACCTGCGCTCCCGGACATCTTCGGCGCTGACCTCGGTAAAAGCCGGGACGTCGCCGCCATCCCCCTTTTTCCAGAAGGTGGTGCGTTCGACGGCGACGCTGGCATGCGAGTCGAGCGTGACGGTAATGCCGGAAAGCCGGTGGCCGTAACTGCCGATGAAGGCGGCGAGGCGCTTCATGTCGGCGTCGGCGCCGGAAACCGGCAGCGCCGCACCGGGAATGTCGCAGAAATCGTTCTGAGGGTCGATGACGAGAAGCTTGGTGTTCATATGGCCTTCCTTTGCATTTGAATCGGCATACGCGCATTGTGCCCGCTTTCCGCAACATGAAGGGCGGCCTGCAGGAATGCGCCGTGGCCGCTACACTTGCCGGTTACGGTGCCGCAAGGCATTCGCATGAAAAGCAAGCTCATCACATCTAATTCAACACGGAGCCCAGCATGACACCACAGGACATTTCAGCGACTTTCAGGCAGGCACGGCTGGAGGGCAGGGCGTTGCAAGCTTATCCGGGCGGGACCGTCCCCGCGGACCTGGACAGCGCTTATGCGATCCAGGACATGAGCATGGAGGCATGGCCTGACAAGGTGGCCGGCTGGAAAGTCGCCATGGTCCAGCCGGTCTGGCGGGAAACCTATCCCGCCGAACGTGTCGTCGGCCCGGTGTTCGGTAAAGCAGTCTGGCAGGCCGGCCAGGAGGAGCTGGACATTCCGGTGATCGAAGGCGGCTATGCGGCGGTGGAAGCCGAGTTTGCGGTACGCATTGCAAGGACGATTCCGCTCGACGCCGTCATACGGCAACCATCGGACCTGCTGCCCTATATCGACGGCGTGCATGCGGCCATCGAACTGGCCGGCAGCCCCTTGTCCAGCCTGAGCGCTCTCGGCCCGGGCGCCGTCGTCTCCGATTTCGGCAACAACGCCGGCCTGGTGATCGGACCAAACCTGCCCTTGAGCCTGCTGTCCGATCCCTCCGCGGCGCTGTCGGAAAGCTTCGTGAATGGGGCCAGCGTCGGCAGCGGCGGCGCCCTGAAGGTGCCCGGCGGACCGCTTGCCGCGGTGTCCTTTCTGGTGGCAGTCCTGAAAAAGCGCGGACGCACGCTCAACGCAGGGGAATGGGTTTCCACCGGCGCCACCACCGGCATACACGCGGTCAAGCCCGGTGACCGGGTAGTGGCGGCCTTCGGCGGGGAATTGCGCATTGCCGCCCGCGTGACCGCGGCAGGCTCGCAAGCCTAGAACCGAATGCCCCCCTATAATGTCGGATTGACCAACCCGCCTGCGTCCATGCAGGCCTTTCAAGTCCGCAACATGCAACGCCTGACTTCTTCCCGATTTACCATGCCTTCCATTCACGTACCCATACCGTCCGCCGACGCCAGCCGCAAACCTCAGCGGCTCAAGGCATTGCTCGCGGCCGCCGTGCTGTCTTGCGGCGCCTTTGCCGCCCATGCGCAGCAGGCCCAGCAAGCGCAGCAAACCCAGGGCTGGCCGAACGCTCCGATCAGAATGGTCATCCCGTTCCCGCCGGGCGGCGGTACCGACATCCTGTCGCGTCTGGTGTCGATCAAGCTCGCCGAGTCCAATAAATGGACCATCGTCGCGGAAAACCGGCCGGGCGCCGGCGGCACGATCGGCATCGCCGAAGCCGCCAAGTCCGCGCCCAACGGTTACACCATGGTCATGGGGCAGAAGGACAACATGGCCGTCGCTCCCTGGCTCTACAAGAGCTTGTCCTATGATCCGACGAAGGATCTGACGGCCGTGGCGCACGTTGCCTACACGCCGGTGGTGATCGTCACCTCGGCCAACTCCAAGTTCAAGACGCTCGCCGACGTCGTCAATGCCGCGCGCAGCGCGCCCGGGACCATCCCCTACGGCTCTCCCGGAAACGGCACCACCATCCATCTGGCCGGCGAAGCGCTCAACAATGCCGCTGGCATCAAGCTGGTGCACGTGCCGTACAAGGGTTCGAGCGCGGCGATGACGGACGTGATGGGCGGCACGCTGGACCTGGCCTTGTCTTCGGTGCCTTCGGCATTGAGCCAGATCCGCTCCGGCAAGCTGCGGGCGCTCGCCGTGACTTCCTCCGCGCGCAGCACCTCGCTGCCTGACGTGCCGACCGTGGCCGAGTCCGGTTACAAGGGCTTCGATGTCAGCACATGGTACGGCGTATTCATGCCTGCCGGCGCACCGAAGGATGTCGTCGTGCGTCTCAACAAGGAGGTCAACCGCCTGCTGGAGACGCCGGAGATGAAAAAGGCCATTCACGCCCAGGGCGCGGAGCCGCAGGCCATGACGCCGGAAAAGTTTTCCTCACTGCTGCAGAACGACTACCGCAGCATGAGGGACATCGTGAAGCAGGCCGGCGTGACGATCGAGTAATCCCGCCAGGCTTGCTCGGAAGATGGGCCTGCAATGCAGGCGGGCCATGCGTCATGCTTCGTCCGCCACCGCCTTGTACTGGCCGGCCATGCGCTGCTGCATGGCCGGCGGCACTGCATCGTAGTGGCTGAAGCTGACGGTATAGCTGCCCCTGCCGGCGGTGGCCGAATGCAGGCGCGACTGGTAACCGTTCAGTTCCGACAGCGGTATCAGGCCGCTGACCAGCGAGCTGTCGCCATGGCCCCTGCGCATGCCGCTGATCTGGCCCCGGCGCACGGAAAGATCGGCGGTGACATCGCCCATGCTGTCCTCCGGCGCCGACACCTCGATATTGACCACAGGCTCCAGCAGCACGGGCCTGGCCTTCAGCACCGCATCCCGAAACGCCTTGCGGCCCGCCACGATGAAGGCGATCTCCTTGGAATCGACCGGGTGGCTCTTGCCGTCGTGCACGGTGACGCGAACATCCTGCATCGGAAATCCGGCCACCGGCCCGCTCTCCATGGCCTGCAGCACGCCTTTCTCGACCGCGGGCAAGAATTGGCGCGGGATGACGCCGCCCTTGACTGCATCGACGAATTCGAAACCCGTGCCGCGCGGCAGGGGCTCGACCTTCAAAAACACTTCGCCGAACTGGCCGGCGCCGCCGCTCTGCTTCTTGTGCCGGAAATGCCCTTCGCCGCCGGCGGCGATGGTTTCCCGGTAGGCAATCTTCGGCGGATGGGTGATGACATCGGTCTTGTACACCTCGGTCATGCGGTCCAGCACGCTGCGCAGATGCAATTCGCCCAAGCCGGACATCACCGTCTCGCCGGTGCTCATCATGCGGTCGACGCGCAGGCAGGGATCTTCCGAGCAAAGTTTTTGCAGCAGATCCCACAGGCGCTGCTCGTCGCCGCGCTTGCGCGGTTCTATCGACAGGCCGTAGATCGGCTGGGGCAGGGGAATCGGTTCCAGGTGAATGTGCGCATCCTCAGCGGCATCGTGCAGGATGGCATCGTAGAAAATCTCGTCGATGCGGGCGACCGCGCAGATGTCGCCAGGCACCGCCTGCTGTACTTCGATTTGCTCCCTGCCTTGCACCTTGTAGAGATGCGCCACGCGAAAGGGCTTTCGCTGATCGCCTATGTAGAGCGTGCCGTCGCGGCGCACGGTTCCCTGGTGAACCCGGAACATGGCCAGCTTGCCGACGTAGGGATCCACCGCGATCTTGAAGACATGGGCCAGCACATGCTGCGTCGGGTCCGGCACCGCGCGAATCTGCTTTCTGGCGTGTGGGTCCTCGGGGTTGCCTTGATAGAAAACGGGCGGGTTGCCTTCGGTGGGGTTCGGCATCAGCCGCGAGAAAACTTCAAGCAGCTGCGCGACTCCCGCGCCGGTCTGCGCGGAAACGAAGCAGACGGGAATCAAGTGCCCCTCGCGCAACGCCTGTTCGAACGGCGCATGCAGGATTTCGGGATCGATGTCGCCCTGGTCGAGATAGGTTTCCATGAACGCGGCGTCGACTTCGACCACCTGGTCCATCAGCGCCCGGTGCGCCGCAGCCACCGTGGAGAAATCAGCGTCGCCCTGCGGCTGGAAGAAGCAGTCGGCCACCTCATGGCCGCCGGCGGACGGCAGGTTGATGGGCAGGCATTCCTTGCCGAACATTTCCTGTATGCGCAGCACCAGCGCAGGCAGATCGACGCCGGGCGCATCGATCTTGTTGACGATGATCAGCCTGCACATTCCTCGCGTGCGGGCCAGTTCCATCATGCGCGACGTCATCATTTCAATGCCACTTTGCGCATCAATGACGACTGCCGCCGTATCCGCCGCTGGAAGAACGCTGATCGCCTGTCCGATGAAGTCCGGATAGCCCGGCGTATCGAGCAGATGAATGCGCGTGTCGCGGTGGTCGATATAGGCCGGCGTGGCATAGAGCGTATGCCGGTATTTGCGCTCCAGCGGATCCTGGCCGGAAATCAGGCTGGCTCGCTCCTGGTTGCCGTTGCCGCCGTTTCCGTTATTGCTTCCCGCCATGCCGGCAGCTTGCAGCAGCGCCTCAACCAGCATCGTCTTTCCGCATCCGCTGTGGCCGACAAGGGCGATATTGCGAATGGCTTCAGTACTGTACGGCATGGACAGGTCCTCCGCGCAACGAGGGTCAAAGGGTAGGCATGCTGAAGATTCATTCCATTATCGTTGGCGTTTGCGGAATGGGCAAAAAAATCAGCAATGCCGTGGCGCGCAAGTTGCGGCTTGCATGCCAGGCCTCCGTGCCTATACTGAAAAACCGTCTGCGGGTACCTGAAATCTGGAGGTTGTATGAAGCGCATTCTCTTCGCCATGATTGCTTTCGCGGCTCTTGCCGGTTCTGCCAGCGCGGTCGATACGCGTTCCCTGTTCAGCGAGGACGCGGCGTCCTGCACCGGTTCACCCAAGCCGGGCGATCCGAGCTGAAACTCGAATCGCATCGGGCGTTATCCGTCTGCAACATTGCAGGCATCCACGCTCAAGACAGTATCGAGTCAGCGAACCGCAGTTTGCGCTTGCGCCCTCAAGCTTGGGCACTTTGGGCTGGACGTCATTCAGAAGCGGGCTTTTCGTTCGGGGAAGCCCGCTGCGCTCCCTTGCGGAATTCGTCCGGCGTCACTCCCAGCATGCGGCGGAACATGGTGATGAACGCCGACGCGCTGCTGTAGCCGAGATCGAATGCGACCCTCTCCACCGTCTGTCCGCCCTCCAGCAGCGGCATTGCCTTGACGACACGCAGTCGCTGCCTCCACTCGGCGAACGACATGCCCAGTTCGCGCTGGAAGCGGCGGGTCAGCGTTCGCTCCGTAGAGTTGGCGTGGCGTGCGAGTTCAGGCAGGGATCGGGTATCGCCCGGATTGCCTTCCAATACACGCAATACCGGTCCAAGTACCGGGTCATCCGACGTCGGGAGGTAGCTTCCGACGCAGGCAGCGTTGGCCAGCTGATCCAGCACCACGCGCAGCAGCCTGTCCTCGGCCTCGGACCTTCGCTCTCCCGGCGGATGATCGCGCAGGTGTTCGAGCACCGCACGCAGCAGCGGGCTGACGGTCAGCGCGCATGTGCTTTGCGGAAGCGCCGCACACAGCTCTTGCGCGATGTACACCGAACAGAAGGTGGTCTCGACCTTGTTGACTCCCATGTGCTCCACGAAGGGCGGTAGCCAGACGGCATATTGCGGCGGCGCCAGGTAGTGGCGGTCCGCAAGTTTCACTTCCATGACTCCGCTGAAGGAGTACACCAGCTCCCCCCATAAATGATGATGCTGAGGATTGATCGCCTCGGCAGGAATGCTCGCAGACCGGAAATAGATCGGTGCGGGAAGGCCGTCGTTGAAAGGAGGCTGATACAGATGCTTTGCGCGGGTCTTCATTGAAGCCTGGAAGAAATTTACAAGATTGGCCGGATCAAGGGATGATTTGTCGGGTTCTCACTATATCGTTATTTGCCGCCACATGCATAATCCCTTCCTATCACTGGAATCGAGGGAGCGGGCATGGATGCAAGGAAGGCATTGGACGGGCAGGCGGTCGGAATCATGGTGGTGCTGTGCATCGTCTGGGGCATGCAGCAGGTGGCACTCAAGGCGACCGCCGCCGACATCAGTCCTTCACTGCAGATATCGATTCGCTCCGGTATTGCCGCAGTGCTCGTCGGCGTCGTGATGATCGCGAGGAAGGAAAGGATTTCTTTTGCGCAGGGCATGTGGCGACCCGGACTGATCGTGGGAATACTGTTCGCGCTGGAGTACCTCTTCGTCGGTGCCGCACTGCGCCATACGAGTGCCGCACATACCGCGGTCTTCCTCTACACGGCTCCGGTATTCGCCGCACTCGGCCTGCACTGGAAAATGCCCGCGGAGCGTCTTGCTCCCTTGCAGTGGATCGGCATCGCCGTGGCTTTCGCAGGCATCGTCATGGCCTTCCTCGGACGCGGCGGATTTACCCCGGGCGGTTCGCTCTCGCATGTCAGCGAGACGATGCAAGGAGATTTGCTGGCGCTGGCTGCGGGAATATCGATGGGCGCGACGAACGTTGTGATCCGCTGTTCCAGCCTGTCGCGCGCACCCGCAACCGAGACGCTGCTCTATCAGCTTCTCGGCGCGTTTGTGCTGCTGCTTTTCGCGGCCGCGACGAGCGGTGAGCTGACCATCAATCCGACGCCTTCGGCTTGGGGCGGCCTGATATTTCAAACCCTGATCGTGTCTTTCGCAAGCTTTCTCGTCTGGTTCTGGCTGCTGCGCCATTACCTTGCTTCACGGCTGGGCGTGCTGTCGTTCATGACACCGATCTTCGGTGTGGTGCTCGGCGCCTGGCTGCTGAACGAAGCCATCGAACCCGGATTTCTCGCGGGCGCATTGCTGGTGCTCGCCGGCATTGCACTGGTCAGCGGCTATGAGTGGCTGCAAGGGTTCCGAGGCGCTGCACGATGAGCGGCAAAACAAAGGCCTGACCGTTGCGCCCGCCCCGGCCCGTCTTCAATGATGCGTGGTCTTGCGTCCCGAACCCGACTTCTTCCCGCCGCCGGAAACCTTGTTTTCCGTGGCCCACGCACGGCGCTTGGCCTCTTCCGCCGGGACGCCGCGTTTCTTGTAGCCGTCGGCGATATGTTCGGCCTGACGCTTCTGCTTGTCGGTATACGCTGATTTGTCACCTCTTGGCATGGCAGACTCCTTTTCGATGGTTTGACAGGATGAATGATGGAGAACGGTGCGCTTCGGCATTCGTTCGAACTCAACTGCTGAGAGAAACGCAGCAAGAGTTTGTTCCCCATTGGCCAGTCAACCCGGCATCTGCATCGCCCTATGAAATGAATTGCCCGAAGCAGGAACCGGGCGGGGTATTGCCGTTGTCATATCAGTCTTGTGCCGACCAGGCCTTTGCTCCCATGGAGGACACCATGCATGCTCATTCCATCTCTCCCGGCATGCAGCAGTGCATCGATGCCTGCCTGCACTGCTACCGCACTTGCAGGGAAACCGCCATGAATCATGGCCTGGAAAG
Source organism: Noviherbaspirillum malthae (assembly GCF_015352985.1). Taxonomy (GTDB): domain Bacteria; phylum Pseudomonadota; class Gammaproteobacteria; order Burkholderiales; family Burkholderiaceae_D; genus Noviherbaspirillum; species Noviherbaspirillum malthae. The sequence goes on from NZ_JACYXF010000047.1 coordinate 25,765, forward strand.
CGGCGGCAGGCATGTGGAACCGGCGCATTTCCGGCTGATGATCAATTGTTCGGAAATATGCAGAACCAGTGCTGAATTCATGATGAGCGCATCCCCTTTGCATGCGCATGTATGCGCTGCCTGCGCGGTGGTGTGCGTTGCCTGTGCGGAAAGCTGCGAGGACATCGGCCAGATGGACGAGTGCGCACAAGCTTGCCGTGCCTGTGCGCAGAACTGCCGCCAGATGGCAAGCCAGCCGAACGCACTGTCCAGCGGCACACATGCAGGCGGCGCCCGGAGCGGCGCCGCACATTGAGTGAGCATGAATGAAGCACGATTAAAAGGAGTCTTGCGTGAAGGCAGTCGTATTCCATGATGTGGGTGATATCCGTCTTGAAGATGTACCGGAACCGAAGATCGAACAGCCGACCGATGCGATCGTCCGGCTTACCGCAAGCGCGATCTGCGGAACCGATCTGCATTTCATCCGCGGCACCTTCCCCGTGATCGAACTGGTGCGGACCGGCAGCTTCGATCCGGCAAGCGTTCTGACGCAGCAGGAGCCGATCACTTCGGTCATCGACGCCTACAAGGCATTTGACACGCGCCAGCCGGGATGGATCAAGGTGGAGCTGCTGCCTCGTGCTGGCGGCAATCGGCCGTCGTAACAGCTTCCCGGGCGATGGTGGAAAAGGCGGCCGCCTTGGGAGGCTCGTCTGCGGGCCTGCGGGCCTGCGGGCGCTTGATGCATTCCTGAATGCGGAACTCTCATGCAACTCCATGTACGAATCTGTCATGGAGCAAGGAAAGAGAACCGGTTCGGCGGCTGCCTTGTCCTGACGACATTGCAGCGCAGCCGGACATCAAGCAAAGGATACGACCATGCAGACAAATCCCGCCAGTCCGCAGCGCCCGGAGAAACCGCAAGTCCTTCCACCCGATCCGGCAACGAATGCCGACGATACGTCCGTCGATGCCGGTGCGGCCGAAAACGCGAAAAAGGCAGACGACAAGAATCCGGCGCAGCCGCAGCGCATCAGCCGCGAAGCCGCGGAGAAGGGCATTGCGCCGGATGCCGATCCGGATGATCCCGTTTCTCCCTGAAGGCTTTCCCTCAATCGTCGCGCCAACCTGCAGGAAGGATCTTTCATGATGCAGCAAGAACCTGTTCAGAACCCGCCGCACTCGCCTCAGGAAATACCGGTCGTGCCGAATCCCGCGCCGGAGATTGCGCCGTCGACTCAGTCGGAGCCGGAAATTACTCCGCCTCTCGATCCTGTCGCGCCCTCATCTCCCCAAGGTCCGGAAATCGTTCCCGACGAGTCGCCGCCGGAAGTGCCCGGTACAGTAGGCTGAGAAGAGTGCACTCCTCGCGCCATGGCGTCGCGAGCTGACGCAACGGCAAGGAACAAGCCTGCCCCGCGCACCGGTTTGTTCTGCCTCAAAACAAATTCATGTTTCCGGCATGGGCGAAGTCACTATCTTGGAGACGCATGTTCTAACCGCCTTTCTTTTTCCCCTCCCATGCCATGAAAACGTCTACCCGGCTTCTCGCCGCTGCCGCAGTCGCCGCCTGCGCGCAGGCCTATGCCCAAACACCAGGCGAGCCTGCGAAGGCAAGTTATGAAGGCAATGTATTCCGTCCCGTGAAAGTGGAGGCGACCGATGCGCGTGTTGCCGGCCTGCGTGCGCCGGGCGGCTTTGCCGTCACGAAGTATGCGGAAAACCTGGGCAAGCCGCGCATGCTTGCCGTGGCGCCCAACGGCGATGTGTATGTGTCCGACCGCGACAAGGGAACGGTGAGCCTGCTGCGCTACGTGCAAGGCACGGGCAAGGGCGGCGAAGCCATCGAGGTGGCCCGCGCCCCGGATGTGCACGGCTTGGCCATCATGGACGGCAAGTTGTACATCGCGGCCATCCGCGAATTGTACGTCGCCGACATACGCAGCGACGGCACGCTGGGCGAGCTGAAGACGTTGTACGACGATCTGCCGGATGCCGGGCAGCATCCCAACCGGACGCTGCGCTTTGGCCCGGACAAGAAGCTTTATCTGTCGATCGGCAGCACCTGCAATGCCTGCGACGAGCCGAATCCGGAAAGCGCAACAATCGTGCAGGTCAATACCGACGGCTCGGGCCGCAGCATCTTTGCCAAGGGACTGCGCAATACCATCGGTTTCGACTGGCATCCGTCGACCAGGGAGATGTACGGATTCGACCATGGCATTGACTGGCTCGGCGACGAACAGCAGAAGGAAGAATTGAACCTGCTCAAGGAAGGCGCCGACTATGGATGGCCTTACATCTTCGAATCGGGCAAGTTCAATGTTGCCGAGGAGCCGCCGCCGGGAATGAGCTTCGCCGAATATGCGCAGAAGACCGCCGCCCCGGTCAAGCTGTACACCGCGCATGCCTCGCCGCTGGGACTGGTCTTCTATACCGGCGATCAATTTCCGGCGGAGTACCGCAACGATGCTTTCGTCACGATGCGCGGATCATGGAACCGGGCCGAGCCCGCCGGCTACAAGGTTGTTCGCGTCCGTTACGACAATCAGGGACGTCCCGTTCGCTTCGAAGACTTTGTCGGCACATGGCTGACTAATAACAACCAGGCGCATTTCGGCAGGATTACCGGCATCGCGCAGCATGCCGACGGCTCGCTGCTGGTTGCGGACGACAGCAATGGCGTGATTTATCGCGTGGCATACACCAGGCAGTAATCTGCGCCGGTCAGAAGGGCAGCAGTGCCGGCAGTTCGTCGCCCGCGCTGCTGCCCGCAGTGACGACCCTCCCGCAGCCGCCCGCAAACTCCGATTCAGGCATCCCAGTCAGGCGCAAAATCCGGATTGGCAATACGCGCATTGCTGTCGAGCGTGCGAATGCGTGCGATGTCATTCTCGGTCAGGCGCAAATCCAGGGCTTTCAGGTTGGCTTGCAGATTGGCTGACTTGGTCGATGACGGGATCACTGCGTGGCCCTGCTGCAGCAACCAGGCCAGCGCCACCTGCGCCGGTGTTGCGCCGTGGCGGGCCGCGATGTCAAGCATGACAGGATCCTGCATGACCTTGCCGTAGGCAAGCGGCATGTAGGCGGTGAGGTGAATGCCCATCTCGCGCGCGGCATCAACGAGCTTGCGGTTCTGCAGAAATGGATGAATCTCGACCTGGTTGGTGGCGATGCTGGCTGCGCCGACCGCAGCGGCTGCCTCACGCATCTGCGCGACGGTGAAATTGGAGATGCCGATCAGCCTCGTCAGCCCCCGTTCACGCGCTTCCATCAGGGCGTTCATCGATTCTGCAACAGGTACGGCGTTTCCCGGCGAAGGCCAGTGGAGCAGGGTCAGGTCGACCTGCTCCAGCCCAAGCTTTTGCAGACTCTCTTCCAGACTGCCGATGAGTTTGCCGGCTGCCATGTTGTCCGTCCAGATCTTGGTGGTGACGAAAAGCTCGCTGCGCGCAATGCCGCATTCCGCGATGGCGGTGCCGATGTCGGCTTCGTTGCCGTAGATTTGCGCGGTATCGATATGCCGGTAGCCGGCGGCAAGTCCGTTGCTGACGGATTCAATGACCTGCTGTCCCTGCAGGCGGAAGGTTCCGAGACCGAGTGGCGGGATATGCATGTGATGTCCTTTCATGTTGCGATGTAAAGTCGTGATGGGTGAATGCGGCTGCAATCAGTGCATGCCTGCCGCGGCGGCATGCGTGCGCGTCAGCACTATGCCGCTCCTGCGATCGAGCCGCCCGGCGAGCGTGGTGAGACCGAGGGATCCGAGGACCACGATGGCGCCCAGCCATGGCGTTGCCAGCAGGCCGAGATGTTCGACGATCAGGCCGCCGGCCCATGCGCCGCCTGCAATACCCAGATTGAAGGCAGCAATGTTCAATCCGGAAGCCACATCAATTGCATGGGGTGCATGGTGCTCGGCCTGCTGCACGACGTAGACCTGCAGTCCGGGCACATTGCCGAAGGCAACCGCTCCCCATGCAAGTACCGTGGCCACTGCAAGCCATGGATGCGACGCGGTGAAGGAAAAGACGAAGAGCACCGCGGCCAGCAAGGCGAAGACGATCTGCAGCGCGCGCACCGGTCCCTTGCGGTCGGCCAGCCTGCCGCCCCAGATATTGCCTGCGGCAACCGACACGCCATAGACCAGCATGATCAGGCTGACGCTGGAGGCGGAGAATCCCGTGACTTCCTGCAGCATGGGTGCAAGATAGGTAAAGGCGATGAAGGAGCCGCCATAGCCGAGCGCCGTCATTGCATACACCAGCAGCAGGCGGGGTTTCTTCAGGACCGCCATCTGGCCGAGCAGGGAAGTGGCCGCAGGCGTGGCTATCGTATCGGGCACCAGCACGAGGCTGCCGATGAAGGCCATCACGCCCAGCATGGAGACGGCGAGGAAGGTCGTCTGCCAGCCAAGCGTCTGTCCGATGAAGGTGCCGAGCGGAACGCCGGTCACCAGTGCAACCGTCAGGCCGGAGAACATCAGCGCAATCGCGCTGGCGGCCTTTTCTTTCGACACCAGTCCGGTAGCGATCGTGGAGCCGATGGAAAAGAACACGCCGTGCGCAAGGCCGGTCAGGATGCGCGCGCCCATCAGCGCGGTATAACCCGGCGAAAGCCAGGCGATCAGGTTGCCGACGGTGAACAGGGCCATCAATCCCAGCAGCAGCGCCTTGCGGGGTACGCGATTGGTGAGCGCGGTCAGTACCGGTGCGCCGATGGCAACGCCGAGCGCGTACAGGCTGACCAGCAGGCCGGCGGAAGGCACCGACACCTGCAGGCTTTCAGCGATGGTGGGAATGAGACCGACGATGACGAATTCCGTTGTGCCGATGGCAAAGGCGCTCAAGGTCAGCGCCCAGAGAGCAAGAGGCATGAGATTCTCCTTGGTGAGTAAGATTGCCTCGCAGTGTGCATGACCTGGCGACAAACAAAAATCCTGTTGACTACAATACACTTTTGACTGGAGAGCAAAAATGCTGAGTGTGGAAGCCTTGATGGGATTTGTCGCCGTGATCGATGCCGGATCGTTTTCGGCCGCGGCGGAACGTTTGGGGCAGACGCCGTCGGGCATCAGCCGCACCATCTCCCGATTGGAAACGCAGCTCGGCGTGACGCTGATCACCCGCACCACGCGCCGCCTGGATCTGACCAAGGAGGGCGAATGGCTGCTGGCGCGCGCGCGGCAGATACTGGCTGACCTGCAGAACACCGAAGACGAGCTGGCAGGGCATCTGGCCGAGCCGGCCGGGGTGGTGCGCCTGAACGCGGCGACTCCCGTGCTCGACCATCTGGTGGCGCCGCTGGCGGGCGAGATCATGGATCGTTACCCCAAACTCAGATTGGAGCTGGTCAGCGGTGAAACCGTGATCGACCTGATCGAAGAACGCGTCGATGTCGCAATCCGCATCGGCGAACTGTCCGATTCCACCCTGAACGCCCGGCGTCTGGGGACGAGCCGGCTGCGGCTGCTGGCGGCTCCAGGCTACACCGAGCGCCACGGCGTTCCGCGCGACGTGGCGGACCTGGCGGGCAGGCACCGCACGCTTGGCTTCACCGCTCCCGCTTCCCTGAACATCTGGCCGCTCCGGCATGACGGCCAGGAGGGGTACTCCATATCGCCGGACATCGCTGCATCGAGCGGGGAAACACTGCGTCATCTGGCACTGGCCGGGGCCGGCATCGTCTGCCTCGCGGACTACCTGACGCATGCCGACCGCAAGGAAGGCCGTCTGGTCAGCATCCTGGAAACGGATACCCTGCCTTGGTCGCAGCCCGTGTGGGCGGTGTTCTACAAGCAGGGTGCGCTGGCTCCGCGCGTGACGGTGCTGGTGGACTTGCTGGCCGACAGGCTGACGGGCACGCTGCTCGAAGACGGCGGCATGAGGCGCTGATTAAAAACAGGCTGTGAATAAAATTTTCCAAGCATTCGGTAGCGAACTCGCGTTTCGGATGCTCGAGGGCAGATATATCTGAAATTGGCTAGAATTTGCTTTTTGAATTATTGTAAGACGTCCCCCATATCCATGGGATTTCGTCAGACAAGGAAAGCACCTATCCTGTGTTAACTGTTGTCAGATACAAGAACAAGGCCTTACGAACGCCATGCCGATTCCAGCAGCATCTTGAGGCGCGCGGTCAGAATGCCTGACGGTGCATCCATGGCTATGAACGGTTTAACAATACCTGATCGAATGCGTGACAACGCCGGCTACCTGGCTGCTGCAGCGGACCAGAGTCCTCATTATGTCCGCTCGATTACGGAAGTCGGCGAACAGAACGAAGTCATTGCGCAGGACGACATTTACGCAAGCAACGGCATGAAGCTGATTGCGAAGGGCGCGAAGATCAATCGCAGCACCTGGCATCGGTTGGCGGACCACAAGCTGAGAGCGCCGCTGGACATGGTCCTGGTCGCGGCCGACTCCGTCAATGAAGTCAGCCTTGCACGCGATATCGATCGCATCATTGCTGCCGATCCCATCCTGTCGACCTTGCTGGTGCGTTCCGGCGATCCTCAAAGTCTCAAGTCGATACTCGGCCAGTCAAAACTTCAGACGCCGATTGCGTTTCGCCTGACGGTGATGCGCAATGATCGCAGCGGATTGTATGAACACAGTCTGAGAGTCGCTGTCATTGCGCACAGTATCGGAACGAGGATGAAATTGCCGACTGCGCAGCTTGAGCACCTGCTGCTCGCTTCGCTTTGCCACGACTTCGGAGAAATGCACACCGACCCGGACATGCTCGCTCCCGACCGCGCCATCGTCGGCACGGACCGGCGTTTCATCTACGTGCATCCGATCACCGGCTACGTCGTACTGCAGCAGATGAACGGCATTCCCGCCGAAGTCATGCAGGCGGTGCTTCAGCATCATGAGCGGCTGGACGGCAGCGGCTATCCCTACGGCGATTCGGGGGAGAAGATAAGCCAGCTCGCTCGAGTCATATCGGTTGCCGAAACATTCGAGGCAGTGGTGCGGCGATTCAATGCCGTACGGCTCAACATTACCTTTCGCCTGAATCAGGGCCGTCTGGACGGCGCAGCCATCAATGCGCTGTATGAACTTTTGCCCGACCAGGTCGATGCACAAAACGATGGTCCATGCGATTACGATTACGGCCCGACCCTGGCCCGGCTGCACCGGCTTCTCATAGACTGGCCGGCGTTGAAAGACGAGATAGAAGGCAGCAAAGAGAATGAACCCTTGCGATTCCTGACTGACCGGATGCTGTCGATCCAATCCGTCGTGTATCAGGCCGGATTGACGCCGGAGCTCCTGGAGTTCCTGGATCTGGAAGCCGGTGATGCCGAAGTCTTGCAGGAACTGAATCCGACGCTGGATGAAATCGAAAGGCTGCTCAGCGATATTGCCCATGAGACTGATCGCAAGATTGCAGCAGACTCTTCCTGTTACCCAACAGCGGCACGCGTCCTTGATTTGCTGCAGCCTGATGCTTCCTCCAAGGATAGCGCTGGGTTAAGGAACAGCCTGGCTGCATAGGCTTCCTTAATTAATGTGCGCGCCGTGTTGCAACGCTTGCCCGAATTCGGGCAGGCTGTTCACTTCGATCGCAAGCTTTCCTTGCCGGAAATCAGTTGCCGCTTCGGTGCAAGCGAGTTGCTTGCGGCGCAAGCGCATTCGCTGAAGCGCCGAATTCATCCTCAATTGGCTTGAACTTCTGCAGTGTCAAATTTCTAACTGCCTACGGCAGCTTGATGCGTGCTCCATGCATCTCGACAGCACTGCCAGATTTCTTACCAGCCCTATAACGGAGGACGTAGATGAAAAAACTCTTGATTGCATCACTTGTATGCGCGCTGAGCACCGGCGTTGCCTATGCACAAAGCTCCCCTTCAGGCCCGTCGACAGGCTCGGGAACAAACAGCAGCATGCCGGCCGCCAATGATTCAAACTCCGGCACCAGCGGTTCTTCCGGCAAGACTGGCAGCGCAGCGGCCAAGTCAACCGACGACAAGAGCAAGCACAAGTCCCATAGCGGAAGCAGTTCGTCCGGAAAAAGCTCCGCCGGCTCCAGCGGATCGAGCGGATCGAGCAGAACAAGCGGTTCCGGCGGCAGCTCGTCGGACATGAGCTCCGGCAGTTCAAGCAGCATGAGCGGCGGCAGTGGAAGCACCGGCAGCAGCGGCGGCGGAACGGGCGGCGGCAGCAAGTAATACCAAGTCATCCATTTGAAGTATGCCGGACCGGCATTGATCGGTCCGGCAAGACTGCTTGGAGGGTGCTCCTTTCATGTTGTGCGCAAAGCGTGTCGTCTGCAGCCTGCGGAAGCAATACTTTCGCGCCGCGTAAAGCCGGCGCGCTTGGGCCGCACAAGTATCTGCTGTCCGGAAAAGGCGCCAGCGCCGCGAGCGCAATGCGCTTCTGCGAATGCGCGTGAACTTTCATGCGGGCCAGGATTGCGCAAGGCGAATAAAGAGGCTGAACATTTGCGCCAAGGCGGCAGTTCTTGCATCTGCGCAAAGCTTCCTGCACCGAATCTGCTACGGTATGCCTCATGGCATCACAACGTCACGCGTACAAGATTCATTTCCCGTTTGATCCTGCAATTCTCCTGGCATGCTGCAGAGCGGTTGCGTGACTGTCCGCTCCGTCGGCTTTGCGAGGTCTTGAGAGATGACAGCCGTGACGCTCGACTTGAAGCCGTCGTTTCATGTTCGCCGGCGACGATAGTCCGCGAACGGTGCTCTTCGAGCTGTTCGTGTTGATTTCCGGACTGTGCCGGTCGGCTGGAATCTGCCTGCCGTATTGCCCTCTTTTTCCCACCCAATCGGACAATGCCAAAAGCATTTATTCACATCGTTTTTGCAGCCATGCTGGCCGTTCTTGGCGGAACTGCAGCAGCTGCTGATCTTGACACGCAAGCAGGCCATGGTTTGCAGCCGGAACAAGCGGTTTCATCTGGTTCTGAGGATCGGCCCATCATCCTTGCGGCCGCCGCGGCGCCAGCAGCCGCAGCGCCGCCCGGGGGCGCTGCCGAGGAAAAGCCCGTTGACTCCGGACCCATTCCGCTGGAAGAGAACGGGCTGATCGCGCAAATATTGGCCCAGGTCGACCGCTGGAATGACAGCTTCGAGATACAGGTCCGGCAACTTGCCCGCGTGCTGTCGGGACTGCCCGCCATCCTTGACGGCATCGGCGCCAGGCTGGCGGACTCTGCCGATCAGGCCTTGCTGCTCACGGGATTGCTCATTCTGGCCTCCATATTTGCTGTCGGCCTGGCCATGGAGTGGCTCCTGCGGCGTTTGTTTGCCGGTCCGCGGGCATCGTTCATCAATCATGCCCAGCAGCTGGACCGGCACATCGAGTCAAGCGCTGCGCCGGGAAATCATGCCCAAGCCGACATCAGGCAATCCGCAGGAACGACGAGCAGCGATACAGCCGGGACCGACACGAAACAGGATCAGAAGGAAGCAGGCATGCAGCCGCCGGCGGAAGGTACGGCTCTTGTGCGAAGCCAGCGGGACGGTGTCGATCTTGTCGAGTCCATCCCGATCGACACAAGCCGCTCATCATCCGCGGCCTCCATCTCGGGGAAGTCGTTCGAAGCGCAAAGCCGCGATACGGAGCAGACAGGAATATCAGAACAAAGTGCTGCGGCGGCACAAACGGTTTCCCGCGACAAGCACGAATCGGCGCCCCGCCTTGCTTCAACCAAGCTCTGGAGCCTGCTGCGCCAGTTGCCCTTTGCGATCGGCGTCCTGCTGCTTGATCTGCTGCCGCTCACCGTGTTCTTTCTCGTTACTGCGGTCGCGCTGCATTGGCTCGGCGGGAGCGATACAGGCTTGCGCCAGATAGTCAATATCCTGGTCGGCGCATATGTAGGCATGCGAGCGGCAACGGCCGTACTGCGGCTGGTAGTGGCGCCAGCAGGATGCGGGATTCCGATACTGAGGGTACGCGCCGAAATCGCGGAAACCCTGTACCAGGGCCTGCGCCGAATGATCGTGACGGCCGCAATCGGCGTGGCTTTGGCCGGCGTCGTGTACGGACTCGGCGGAGCAGGGGAGGGGCGTCTCGTCACGCTCAAGTTCGTCTCCCTGGTCGTGCATCTGCAGGCGGTCGTCCTGATCTTCCGCCTGCGCCCGCATGTCGCCGCACTCATCGCCGGGTCCCCCCATCCCGACAGTCCGCTCTCGACCGCGCGCAAGTGGCTGGCTGAAACCTGGGCCACATTTGCCACCATTCTGGTGATGGGGACCTGGGTCGTCTGGGCGCTCGGTGTGGAGGACGGATTCCCGCGGCTGCTGCATTTCATCGGCGTCACCGTAGGTATTACCCTTGCTGCGAGGGTGCTTGCGATCCTCATCCTCGGCCTGCTCGGTCGATTGTTCCACGGGAATGAGGCGGCCAGCCATTCGCCGACCGGAGGCGACAACGGAGCCGACCGATACTTTCCTCTTGTTCAGCGCGTGGTCGTCATTTTCATCAGCATATGCACCGTCGTTGCGCTGCTGCAGGCCTGGGGAATCGATGTGACCGGCTGGCTGATGGAAAGGCCGATCGGGCGCAGGCTGTTTTCGGCGGTCGTGACGATTGCCGTTGCCGTCATTGTCGGCATCGCGGTCTGGGAGGTCACCAACAGCACCGTTGAGCGGCGCCTGAAAATCTGGAAGGAGCAGGGCGAGACCGTACGGGCGGCGCGGCTGCGTACGCTTTTGCCGATACTTCGGTCCTGCCTGTTCATCGTCCTCATTCTGATTGTGGGCCTTACGGCCCTCAACGAGATCGGCATCAACACCACGCCGCTCCTGGCCAGCGCAAGTATCGTTGGCGTGGCCCTTGGCTTCGGGTCCCAGAAACTCGTTCAAGACTTCATTACCGGGATCTTCCTGCTGATGGAAAATGCCATGCAGGTCGGCGACTGGGTCACGGTGGCGGGTGTTTCCGGCGTCGTGGAAGACTTGTCGATACGGACCGTCCGGCTGCGGGCCGGCGACGGCTCGCTCCATATCGTCCCGTTCAGCTCGGTATCCACGGTGAACAACACCAATCGCGGCCTGGGCAATGCGGTCATGCGAGTCAGCGTGGTGTACGGCACCGATATCGACGCCGTGACAAACGAACTCAGGGAGATCGGCAAAAACCTGCGATCGGATCCTAACTTTGCAGCAAATATCATTGGCGACCTGGAAATTTGGGGCGTGGATGCGGTTGACGGCTCGTCAGTGACATTGGCAGGCCAGATGCGCTGTACCGACAAGGGCCGATGGGGCGTGCAGCGCGAGCTCAACCGCCGCATACTCGAGCGCTTCCGCCAGATCAATGTCGTCATCGCCGACCCTCGTGCGACGGTACTGCTTTCCCGCGACGCGCCGCCGCCTGTGGTTTCAGCGGTACAGCACCTGACTCCCGGCGGCGGCAGAAAGCCTGCAACCGATGCCGGCCTGGAGAGCGCCGGCTGAGGAGCTTGTGCCTTGATCCGTCATCATTTGCCAGCCGGTTTCAATTTTTCCATGGCGAGAAAAATGGACCGCATCGCAATCTGAGCGTCGGGCGACAAGGTGCGCCGGCTCAGGCAAACAATAGCCAGGTCAAGGTCAGGCGCAGGGTAGGGCGGGTTCATGAGCCTGGCGAGCCTGCCGTCGCGAACTTCACCGCACACCGCAGCGTCCGCCGCATAAAGCACCACGTCGCTTGACGCAGCCATATCCTTGAGCACGAAGAAATTGTTGCATTCGACCAGCCGATGGAGATCGAGATCCTGCGGCAACTCCAGGGCCTTGTGCACCTTGCGCGCAAGGCGCTCCGGCAGCGGTACGAATGCGAAGGAGAACGGGCGTAGGTCTTCCATCGACATCTTGCGCTTCTTCAGCAGCGGATGGCCGCCTCTGACGTACCATCCGGCGCTCAGCAAGGGAAGCTTCCTTGCCTCGACCGTGTCATCCTGGGGAATCGACTTGAGGTCGGTAACGTAGAAGTCGATCGTTTCCTTTTGCAGCTTCTCATGCAGCACGTCCCAGCTGTTGACCTCCGGCACAAGATGCAGGCGGGGATGGTTCTCGCGCAGGGAAACCAGTACGTCGGCCAGGAAGATCGCTGCGGAATGCGGACCGACGCCAAACCGGACTTCTCCTAGTTCGTGGCTCTTGATCATGTCCACATCACGCTTGAGGCAGCGTGCTTCGAACAGGACGCGCCGCGAACGTTCCAGCACCTGCTTGCCGGCTGCCGTCAAGGTAACGCGCCGTGCAACGCGATCGAGCAGCGTCAGCCCAAGGTCGCGCTCCAGTGCCTGAATGCTGCGGGTCAGGGCAGGCTGGCTCAGGTGTACGCGCTCTGCAGCACGTGCGAAGGAAAGTTCTTCGGCGAGCGCAACGAGGTGCTGTAATTGGCGCAGACTGGTTTCCATTCGAACTCCACAAACGGTCACGATGCATATCATGCATCAAAGTCCAGAAAATAATGCATTTGAATTATGCGTTGCATTGTAGTGCAATGGACGCATACACAATATGACCATGGAGACCGACATGAAGAAAGTCCTGCCAGCTCTTGCCATCGTCTCGCTTGCGGCCGGTGCTTACGCCCAGGCGCCGGCGTTGCCCAATCCCGCTGCTACTGATCCCGTCGCACTTGGCTGGATGCAGGGATCGCCGCCGGCACCGGACAAGATCATTCGCTTTGAAGACGGGTCTTTCTACCGCTTCCCGCAACTCCGCTGGACGTTCTCCCACATCCGCGAACTGCGGCCGACGATCAGCGTCTGGCATGGCAACGGCACTCCTTCAATCATGCCGCAGGCTGCGGTCGACCTGGATAGCCTGGCTTTCACGGACGACAAAGGGGCTCAGGCCACCTGGGCCGACATGCTCCAGCGGACCTATACCGACGGCGTGATCGTCATGCACAAGGGGCGCGTGGTTTATGAAAAGTACTTCGGCGCAGCGGCCCCGCAATTGCAGCATTCAGCATTCTCGGTGACCAAATCGTTCATTGGCCTGATGGCGGCCATGCTGGTGGAAGAAGGCAAGCTCGATCCGAATGCCCTGGTGAGCAAGTATGTCCCCGAGGTGAAGGAATCCGCGTATGGCGATGCCACGGTCCGCCAGCTCATGGACATGACCGTCGGCGTGCGTTATTCCGAGAATTATGCGGATCAGAAGGCCGAAGTATGGGACTATGCCCGCGCAGGCGGCATGGCGCCCGTGCCGGCGTCCTACAACGGCCCGAAAAATTTCTACGATTTCCTCGGCACGCTGAAAAAGGAAGGCCAGCACGGCGAGGCTTTCGCCTACAAGACATCCAATGCCGAAATGCTGGCATGGGTGGTGCGGCGCGTCGCCGGAAAGCCCGTTTCCGAGCTGATGTCCGAAAAAATCTGGCGCCGGCTTGGAACGGAAAACGATGCCTACTTCCAGGTGGATTCGATCGGCGTTGAATCCGGCGGCGGCGGCATGAGCCTGACCCTGCGCGACATGGCGCGCTTCGGCGAAATGATGCGCCTGGGCGGCAAATATAACGGCCAGCAGATCGTGCCCAAGGCCGTGGTCGAAGATATCCGCAAAGGCGGAGACCAGGCGAATTTCGCGAAGGCAGCCTATCCAGACGTTCCCGGCTACGGCAAGGGATACTCCTACCGCAGCATGTGGTGGGTTTCGCATAACGACCATGGCGTTTTCGACGCCCGGGGCATCCATGGTCAGCGCGTCTACATCGATCCTGCCGCAGAAATCGTCATCGCCAAATTTTCTTCACATCCGGTAGCCAGCAATCTCGGAAATATTCCCTTGACGGACCGAGCTTTCGCGGCGGTGGCGGCGTTCTTGTCTAAGTAAGGCGCCGCACTGGCGGATTCGTGCCCTGGATGGATAACGAAGTCTGTTCTCTGCAGCTTTTGTTGGACCCCACCGGAGATGCCGTATTGGCTTAAGAATGCAATGCGACATCTCTATCTGGGACCTACATTCAATGTTAGCCCCAAGTTCAAATGTCGTGGTGCCAACCAAATAGAAATGTCGCGATTTTGACCTGTTTTCGCTGATTTCAGGCTGTTTTTGGGGTTTTAATAGTCACGCAGCCGCGATGGCGGAATGCCC
>NZ_JACYXF010000048.1 GCF_015352985.1 Noviherbaspirillum malthae
GACGACTCGCTGGCGCTGCGCCGCTCCTGCCGCGAAGGCGTGTGCGGCTCGGACGCGATGAACATCAACGGCAAGAACGGACTGGCCTGCACGACCAATCTCAACGAGCTGACCGAGCCGATCGTGCTGCGGCCGCTGCCGGGACTGCCGGTGATCCGCGACCTGATCGTGGACATGACGCAGTTCTTCAAGCAGTACCACTCGATCAAGCCGTACCTGATCAACGAGACGATTCCGCCGGAGAAGGAGCGTCTGCAGACGCCGGCCGAGCGCGAGGAGCTCGACGGCCTGTACGAGTGCATCCTGTGCGCCTGCTGTTCGACGTCCTGCCCGTCGTTCTGGTGGAACCCGGACAAGTTCGTGGGGCCGGCGGGTCTGCTGCAGGCGTACCGCTTCATTGCCGACAGCCGCGACCAGGCGACCAATGAGCGGCTGGACAACCTGGAAGATCCGTACCGGCTGTTCCGCTGCCATACCATCATGAACTGCGTCGATGTGTGTCCGAAGGGCCTGAACCCGACACGCGCCATCGGCAAGATCAAGGAACTGATGGTGCGTCGTACGGTGTAAGGCCGTCGCGGCCGGAACAGGCCGCGCCGTTGCAAGCACCTCGGCAGTGCGGGCCTTCGGGTCCCCACTGCCTTTTCATTTTTCCGTCCCGGCGCAGACCCTGGAGCTTGCACGTCCCTGCCCGGAAAGCGCCTCCAACATTCAGGACATGGTAGCCGATTGCTGCCGTGTGTACTCTTCCTGCTCCTGAATAAACGCCTCCCTTGTCATGCGGATGGCTGCCGGAGAATGGACTTACAACCAACAAAAACCCTTCACCCGCGTCCAACCTGCTAACAAGTCAAGGTTAAAAGCTTGCATATATGGGATAAGCCGGGAAATTGGTCCATGAACGCTCTCACGGCAGCATATAGAGCCGCTTTCGCACGCATACAGCACGGCATCCAAGTTCCAACAATGTTTATACGCAAGACCATGTAAGTTGCGCGGCAGTAAGCCGTCAACACTAGAGCGCTTTCGAACGCCCTAGTGCAATGCACCATTTTTTGGCGCATCTATTTCACTTACTCACGGTATTTCCGCTTGCTGCAGCGCAGCGAAATATTCACTCTTTAGTGGAACTTTGCCAATGCCGCGACCTCTACCCATGCTCCGCCAGCCTGTGAAGTCCGGCTTGTCAGCCCCCGGCTTTTTCCGTCCCGCAGGCGGCCTCTTCCTTGCCTACGGCATAACACGACCGTGCCCCTGCACAGTTTGAATAAGGATTACGAACATGTTCAGCTTTCCATTCAACACCGACACTGCAGCCAATCGGAATAACATCGCTTCCCCGGCACCGTTCCTGGCCTTTACCAACCGCATGTTGAATGCTTCCCTGCAGCTGCAGGAATTGAACCGCCAGGCTCTGCGCCGCCTGGTCGAGGAATCGGCGCTGGAAATGCAGAAGGCATTACAGGTCAGGACGCTGGCCGATGCCCAGTTGCTCGTCAGCGAGCATTCCAAATCGTCGGTGGAAAAATTCACCGGTTACTGGCAGAACGTCGGCAATATTGCATTGGAAACCTGGGGTTCGCCGCGCCGGGTAGTAGGCGCCGTGGAAGCATCCGTTTCCGCCCCCGCAATCGCGGCCGAGGCGGCGGTACCGGTCGCCGAAGCTTTCGTGGAACAGCCTGCCGTGATCACCAAGGCGCATGAGACGGATGTTCATCCGTCGCCGCTGGTGGAAAAACTGGTGGCTTCCGTGGCCGTTGACCCGGAAAAGGCCGGCGGACGCACCAAGCATTAATCCGATGCACACGGGCTGCGGCTTCCCGCAGTCCGCTCCCGTTCTCTTCAGCCTTCCCTGGTCTTCAGCAGCCCTCTCCTGGCGCTGCAGGCATGCGCAACGCATGCGGCTACTTTCTTCCGCAGTTTCCGCTCCAGTTCCAACTTGATATCGTCATTGCCTGCATTGACGGCATAGCGGAAATACCCCTTCCTGCACGCTCCGAAAATACCGGGAGCATGGATCGTCAGATTTCTGCACAAACCGGGCTTTCTTCGCCTTTTCCTTCGATGGCACTCTCCCGTCGCGCCGCAGAATATCGCTTTCATACACGCAGGCGGGCGCTGAAGCCTCCAAATCTTTCCATGATGTCTACCTTGCGCCGGCTCCTTCCCCTGCTGGTTCTGTCGGCAATCGGCTTCGGCATTTATCTGGGTGCAAAGCACCTGACGACGTTCCGCTTCGAAGGCTGGAACGGCCCGCAAGAGGAAAGCCGGATGGCTGCAGCAGTGAACGCCGACATGTCCGGCTATTCGAAAGGCGGCAGGCATGCAGTGGCGGTGCTGGTCACGGACACCGCTTCCGACTGGCTGGGGCTGGCGCATGGACTCAAGACCATCGGTGTTCCCTTCATCCTGACGCGCGATGTCGAACAGGCCATCTCGCACAAGATGGTGCTGGTGTATCCCGCCATGTCGGGGAAGCTGCTGAGCGGCGATGCATTGCGCGCGCTCGCAGCCCATCCGCGCAACGGCGGAACGCTGGTCGGTTTCGAGATTCTCGGCGGGGGTATGAATGAAGTCTTCGGCTTCGGCGAGTTCTCCGCCAGCCGCAACCGCAAATCCATGCGCTTCGCAGCCGCATCGTCCGGCACAAGCGTCCTGCCCGACGCCGACGATGCCGAAGTGTCGCTGTCCGGTCCGTCGGGCGGCGTGCCGTCTTACGCATTTTCGCCGACGACAGGAAAGCCGGCTGCGCTGTACGACGACGGACTTGCCGCCGCGGTGCAGCGGGAGCATGCCGGCGGCGGCAAGACGGTCGCATTCGGCGTCGACCTCGGCGCCTATATCGCGAAAGCCTATAACGGCCGGCAGGATCTCGGCCGCCGATACATCAACGCCTACGAACCCGGCGTCGACACGTTTCTTCGCATCTTGCGCGGCATGTACCGCGCCGCCGAACCGATGGCGGTGACGCTGGACACCGTGCCCTTCGGGAAATCGGCATCGGTGATCATCACTCACGATGTCGATTACACCCGCTCCATCGAAAACGCCGTCCGCTATGCCGAATTCGAACGCGCGCAGGGCATCGTCGCCACCTACTTCATCCAGACCAAGTATGTGCGTGACTGGAACGACGACATCTTTTTCAATCAGCACGGTGCGGAGCTGACGCGGCAGCTGGCCGGCATGGGCATGGAGATCGCCAGCCATTCGGTGTCGCACTCGCGCGTCTTCTCCCGCTTTCCTCTCGGCGACGGCAAGGAGCGCTATCCCGATTACACGCCGCGCGTGACAGGCAAGGAGGAGGCCAAAGGCGGAAGTCTGCTCGGCGAGCTGAGGGTCAGCCGCTTCCTGCTTCAGCAGGCGGCACCGGGCTCGGCGGTGGAAAGCTTCCGTCCGGGCCACCTGGAGTATCCGTTCGACCTGCCGCAGGCGCTGCAGGCCACCGGCTACCGCTTCAGCTCTTCCATCAGCAGCGGCACTGCATTGAGCCATCTCCCTTTCCGCCTCAATCATGGGCGCGCCAACAGCGCCGAGACCAGCATCTACGAATTCCCGATCACGATCGAGGATGAACTGCAAAGGCCGATGACCGGGCGCATCGGCGCCGCAGCTGCGGTGCTCGACAGGCTGGCCAGATACGGCGGCAGCTGCGTCGTGCTGATCCATCCCGATGTCTTCGATGACAAGCTGGAATTTCTCAAGGGCTTCGTCGCCGACGCAAAGGCGAAGAAGGTGTGGTTCGGAACACTGAGCGGGTTCGGCAGGTGGTGGTCCGCGCGCGACAAGGTCGGCATGGATGTCAGGCGCTCGGGATCGCGAATGGAGCTTGAGCTGCAGTTCGAAGAGGCCGTCTCCGGCTTGTCGGTGCAGGTGCCGCGCGGATGGACGCTGGCCGATGACGGCAAGAGCGATTCCGACGTACGGCAGGATGGGAACCAGGTGACGCTAAGCCATGGACCCGGCAGCCTGCAACTGGTGTTTGAAGCGGCGCGCTGATCCGGCTCCGATATGACCATTCGACAGCAGGAGCCGCAGCGCGGCTTCTGTTATGCTTTCGGCCTTTTCCGCGATTCGCGGACTACGGCTGATCAACGTTTTGCGGGAGACATTCGGCATGAGCATGCACACTTGGTGGCTGTTCGTCATGATGACATTCGTCGTTTCGGCGACGCCGGGACCCAACATGATCCTGGTAATGAGCCACAGCGCGCGTCACGGCTTGCGTGCGGCGCTGGCCACCATGGCCGGCTGCATGACCGCGTTGCTGGCGATGATGAGCCTGTCGGCAGCGGGATTGGGCGCCTTGCTGCAGGCATTTCCTTCGGTGTTCGATGCGCTGCGCTGGGCAGGCGCGGCCTATCTTGCCTATCTCGGCATCAAGAGCTGGCGCACTCCGGTAAGGGAAGACGCCGCGCAGGTCGAAGCCGAGCCGGCGGGCAAGCCCTCAAATACCGGATATCTGTATCGCCAGGGCCTGTTCGTCGCCGCCAGCAATCCCAAGGCGATCCTGTTCGCGGCCGCATTCTTCCCGCAGTTCATTCAGCCGGAACTGCCGCAGATGCCGCAGTTCGGCATCCTGCTGGCGACCTTTGCCGTCATCGAAGTGAGCTGGTACCTGGTGTACGCCTGCAGCGGTCGACAGCTTGCCGCCTATCTGCGCCGCGCGCCGGTGCTCAGGGTCTTCAATCGGGTCACGGGCGGCGTATTCGTCGGCTTCGCGGCGCTGATGGCGGCTGCTCGGCATTGATTTTCATTCTTTGCTGTCGCACTGATCATTCCCGTCCTTGTAGGCCTTCTCGCGCAGGCGGGCGCAGGAAAGCTTACGCTTGCGGGAGAAGGGCAAGCGTGCTGCCTTGCTGCCGCCTCGATCGATACCGTCTCTGCCGCCCCTCTCCCGCGGGCGGGGGTGAAAGCGGCATTGAAGCCGCAGAAGACATTGCCTCCTCTGCCTCAATCTGCCTGGCAGCCCAGGACTCGGCGTGCATGCGATGTGGACCCATCACCCGACCGCAACCCAACTAAACGGCACCCATCCCCCCTTCCGCCCTCCTGTTGCAGCCTGCGCCGCATACTCATACGTCACCTTCTGGAACGAGAACGTTACCAATTCCTCCGGCATTTCACGCGCGGCGTCATGCATCAGTTCGACATTCGTCAGCCGCACCTTCTCGAACCTGATCGTCGCATACAGCTGCGCGGGCGCGCCGGCCCTGCGCATGGACAACAGGGCGCTGGGCACTTCCTTGCCGCCGACGCAGCGCGCCATCAATGCCGGCGACGCCGTATCGATCAGGTGCGAAAAGCGGAACTCGCGCACATCCCCCCTGCCCGTGCCCTTGCCCGACAAGCCTTGTTCGGCGCGCCAGTTGACGCCCCAGTTCCAGCCGGTGACCATGATCGCGCCCTTGTATTCGGCGTCCTCGGACTCGCCGCTGATCTGATCGAACTGAATGAAACAATCGGCCATCGCGGCCTCGCTATTCGCTAAGAGACGTTAAAGGACATCACGCCGCCTTCTGCGATGGCAGCTTGGACACCAGTCTCAGCGACACCGTCAGTCCCTCCAGCTGATAGTGAGGCCGCAGGAAGAACTTCGACGAGTAATAACCGGGATTGCCTTCCACATCTTCCACCACCACCTCGGCCGAGGCCAGCGGACGCCGCGCCTTGGTCTCATCGGATGAAATCGAAGGATCGCCGTCGACATACTGCATGATCCAGTCGTTGAGCCAGCGCTGCATGTCGCTGCGCTCCTTGAAGGTACCCACCTTGTCGCGCACCATGCACTTCAGGTAATGCGCAAAACGGCACACCGCGAACAGGTAAGGCAGGCGCGCGCCGAGATTGGCATTGGCGGTGGCATCCGGGTCTTCATACTCGGCCGGTTTGTGCAGCGACTGCGCGCCGACGAAGGCGGCGAAGTCGGAATTCTTCCTGTGCACCAGCGGCATGAAGCCGTTCTTCGCCAGTTCGGCTTCGCGCCGGTCGGACACGGCAATCTCCGTCGGGCACTTCATGTCGACGCCGCCGTCATCGGTCGGAAAGGTATGCACCGGCAACCCTGCCACCGCGCCGCCGGACTCGATGCCGCGGATCTGCGTGCACCAGCCGTACTGCTTGAAGGCGCGGGTAATGTTGGTGGCCATCGCATAGGCGGAATTGGCCCAGGTATAGCGGCTGTGGTCGCCGCCGGCCGTGTCTTCCTCGAAGGCGAAGTCGTCCAGCGGTTCGGTTTTCTGGCCATACGGCAGGCGGGCAAGGAAGCGCGGCATCGCCAGGCCGATGTACTGCGAATCCTCGGAGTCGCGCAGCGAGCGCCAGGCTGCGTATTCGGGCGTCTGGAAAATCTTGGTCAGGTCGCGCGGGTTCGAGAGCTCCTGCCAGGAATCCATCTGCATCACCGACGGCGATGCACCGGCAATGAACGGACAATGCGCGGCCGAAGCTACCTTGGCGAGTTCCGACAGCATCTCCACATCCTGCGGCGCATGGTCGAAATGGTAATCGCCGACCAGGCAGCCGAAGGGTTCGCCGCCGAACTGTCCGTACTCGGCTTCATAGATCTGCTTGAACAGCGGGCTCTGGTCCCAGTTGGTGCCCTTGTAGCGCTTGAGCGTCTTCTGCAGTTCAGGCTTGGCGATGTTCATGACCCGGATCTTGAGCATCTCGTCGGTCTCGGTATTGTTGACGAGATAGTGCAGCCCGCGCCACGCGCCTTCGAGCTTCTGCACATCGGGATGATGCAGGATCAGGTTCATCTGCTGCGACAGTTTCATGTCGAGCGAAGCGATGATGTCCTGGATGGTATCGACGGCGTCGCGGTCGACCAGCTGCGTCGTCTCCAGCGCCTGCTGCGCCAGCGTCTTGACCGCATCCTCGACGGCGCTGCGCGCCTCGTCGGTCTTGGGCTTGAATTCCTTGTTGAGCAGCCGCGCGAAGTCGTCGAATTGCACCGGGCCGCTCAGGCCTTCGGTTTGCAGTTCTGCCATGTTGGTCTCCTTGGAACGGGTTCAATGGCGCAGGATGGCTAGGCCTAATCCATGCTCAATTCGGCAGCTCCGGCTTGGGGCTGGCCGCGAGCGACTGCAGCAGCTCGGGATCTTTCAGGACCTTCTCTATCAGCTCCTCGGCGCCGGTCTTGCCATCCATGTAAGTGATCAGGTTGCTCAGCTGCTGGCGCGCTTCCAGCAGCTTGCGCAGCGGCTCGATCTTGCGCGCCATTGCACCGGGGGAAAAATCGTCCATGCTGTCGAAGGTCATCTCGACCTGCATCTCGCCCTGCCCCGTCAGCGCATTCGGCACGGTGATCTGCACGCGCGGCTTCATGGCCTTCATGCGCGCATCGAAATTGTCGACGTCGATCTCGACGAAACTGCGCTCGGCCACCGGCGGCAGCGGCTCGGCCGGCTTGCCGGCGAGATCGGCCATCACGCCCATGACGAAGGGCAGCTGCACCTTCTTCTGCGAACCGAACACTTCGACGTCGTATTCGATCTGGACGCGCGGCGCGCGGTTGCGGGCAATGAATTTCTGTCCTTGTGCCATGATGCCTCCTCAGGGTTGCAGGTTCACGCTGCCGGATTTGCGCCGGCCTTCCTACTCAGGCCTCGGCCCGGCCACCAGGTCCACCGACGAGATCGCATCCGGCGCGATGTCGCGCACGATGTCGTAGAAGCTCATGGTGGCAAGGCGCTGTGCGCGGCGCAGCAGCAGCGGCGCGGGGTTGGTGGGTTCGTTCTTTTCGAAATACAGGCAGATGAGATCGAGCATGCGCGCCGCATCCTGGCTCGAACGGATCTCGCCGACCGGCTGCACGGCGGAAGCGCTGCGCTGCGCGGGCGCAGACTGCATGGCAACGGCCTCGCCTTGCCCGCTCTGTTCTCCATGTTCGCCTTGCATGTCCGACGGCTCCGATGCAAGGTGTCCATCCGCAGTGAAATTCTTCAAGAAATCGGCCAGCGGCTTCAGGCGCGCGACGAGCGGCTGCAGATCGGGCGCACGCTCGGCGCCGATCAGATCGGACAGCCATTTTTGCAGGCTGCGGGCCGAGTCTATTGCATGCTGTGCATGGTTCTCGCTCAGCCGTCCTTCATTGCGTGCCGCATTCGCAATTGCTTCGATGTCGGCGAGGCCGAGGGTGCGCTGTTCGCCCTCATGCGCAAGCAGGCCGAGCGCAATTTCCAGCTGCCGCACCGTGCAGCTGCCCATGCCGCGAACGGACAGGAACACGCTGTCGCGCAAGTCGGCCAGCAAGCCTTCACGGTCCGCCAGCGGCGCCAGCGCATTCATGCGCAGGGTGGGATCGTTGTCGTCGGTCTCGTCCAGCGTCGGATAGACGTGGTCCCACATTTCGCGGCACAGGCGGTCGATCAGCTGCAGTCCCGCGGCCAGGCCGGGGAGTCCCTGCAGATGCGTCCAGGCGCGTGCGAGCGCGCAGGCCACCCGCAGGTCGCGCGTGCGTGACGACAGTTTCTGCGCCTGCTCCTGCACCTCCTTCCAGTCCGGCGGCTCGGCGGGGATCACGGTGTCGCCGTACTGCCGCTCCGACCTGCCCTTCTGAGCCAGTTCCAGCGCAAGGAAGTCCGGGTCGTATTCCAGATCGGCACCTGCGGGGCTGGCGGAGTCCAGTGCATTGCAGAACTGTTCTACATCGATCAAGGCGTCCTCCTGCGATCGCTGGCTTGCGTCTTACTGTACCGGCAAAAACGGCGGGGGGCACTACTACTGAAGCCGTAGGTGGGCATGGAGGCGTCGGCACTACGGCTTTCGTAGGATTGACCGCTGGAGTGCAGGGCCGATAGAGTGGGTTGGGCGGGGTCGCGGTTTTCGGTATCGGAAATGATTTTGTTTCAGATGCAGCGTTATACGTCAATTACGTTTCGCTTGAGCAGTCGGGCCGGCGTGCAAGGTAAAGAATACTCCTCCCCTTTCAAGGGGGACGTAGCAGGGGTTTCGCAAGGCATGCCTTGCGCCTGCGAAGTCGGAGCCGCTTGCAAGCGGCGAGGTGGAGGTTGGGAGGGGGTTGGGTTTAAAGAGCCGCATTAACCCATCCCCACCCTAACCCTCCTCCTACGCCAGGCGCCCTTGAAGGGGAGGGAATTCTGATGTTTTGATGCGCTGCAAGTTACTCCTCAATTCAAGGATGAAGGCCGAGTGCAGGCAACAAAACGAATGCAGGCGGCTCAAGCCTTTGGATGCTTAACTAAAGAGAACGCAATGCGAATCACCGATACCAAGGCAGCCCAGTCGGAACTGATCGCCGCGCTGCGCAAGCACCCCGACGACGTCAATGCGCGGCTGCAACTCTTCCGTTTCGCCGTCATCGACGGCAACTGGGACCGTGCCGGCACGCAACTCGACGCGGCCGAAAGCCTAGATGCCAGCCTCGCCCATACCGCCATGGTGTACCGCCGCAACATCGCTTGCGAACGCAGGCGTGCTTCGGTATTCACCATGGGAGCGGCGCCGGTCTTCCTTGGCGAGCCGCCGGCATGGGCCGGCTATCTGGCGCAGGCATTGATGCGGACAGGCGAGGACGGCGCCGAACTGGCCATGGCCGCGCTCGAAGAAGCGCAAGCCGTCGGCGGCACCATCAACGGCCAGTCCTTTGCATGGCTCGCCGATGCGGACAACCGTCTCGGCCCGATGCTTGAAGCCTTCATCGACGGCCACTATTACTGGGTGCCGTTCGAACACCTCGCCGGCATCGCCATCCAGCCGCCGGACGATCTGCTCGACCTTGCCTGGTGCCCCTGCGAACTGACGCTGTCCAACGGCGGCAGCTGCAATGCCTATATTCCGACGCGCTATCCGGCCACCGACGGCACGCAGCGCGACGAACTCAAGCTGGCCAGGCTGACCGAGTGGCAGGCCTGGGCCGGCGACATGCAAAAAGGCCTCGGCCAGCGCGTCTTCGTCACGGACCGCGACGAGTATGCGCTGCTGGACTGCCGCGACATCCGCTTCGACGTGCGCTTCGCGCCGGGCGGGGCGCTTCTGTCATGAGCGACGGCCAGTTTTCGCGCGACCGCCTGCAGCCTGCCCTGCTCGACCGGCTGATCGACGAGACGCCGCACAGCAAGACCGAGGCGATCGAACACAAGGTGATCTCGCGCAGCCGCCTGCGCGATATCGTGCTGCGCGACTTGAGCTGGCTGTTCAATGCATCCGCCCCGCTGCAGGATGCCGACGAACGCCTGCATGCGCATGCGCGCCGTTCGGTGCTCAACTACGGCATGCCCTGCCTGTCCGGCAAACTGGTCTCGCATGTGGAACTGTTCGACCTGGAACAGGCGATGCGGCAGGCGATTCTCGATTTCGAGCCGCGCATCCTGCCCGGCACGCTCGAAGTCAGGGGTTCGATGCCGGAAGATGAACTCAGCCATCACAACGTGCTGAGCTTCGAAATTTCCGGCCAGCTGTGGTCGCAGCCCTATCCGCTGGAACTGCTGCTCAAGACCGATCTCGACCTGGAAACCGGCATGGTGAAGGTGCAGGACGGCAAGGTGAGCGCCGCGGTGATGCGCGGCGCGGAGGCGCGCTGACATGCATCCGCGCCTGCTCGACAGCTACAACCGCGAACTGGCCCATCTGCGGGAAATGGGCGCCGAGTTCGCCCAGGAATTTCCGAAGGTGGCCGCCCGCCTCGGCATGGAAGGACTGGAAGTCGCCGATCCCTATGTCGAGCGCCTGATGGAAGGCTTCGCCTTCGTCGCGGCGCGCATACAGCTCAAGCTGGATGCGGAGTTTCCGCGCTTCACGCAGCATCTGCTGGAAATGATCTACCCGCACTTTCTCGCGCCGATGCCGTCCTTCGGCGTTGTGGCGATGAAACCCAATTTTTCCGAGGGCGCGCTGGTGCAGGGCGTGCGCGTGCCGCGCGGCAGCAGCCTGCGCAGCGTGATTCCGCGCGGCCAGCAGACCGCCTGCGAATTCCGCACCGCGCATGACGTAACGCTCTATCCCATCGAACTCGCGCAAGCGAACTACTTTTCACACGCCGCCGACCTGCCCGTGCCGCAGGCGCGGCTGGCGATGCCGGCGCGCTCCGGCCTGCGGCTGAAGCTGGCGGCGCAGGCCGGGCTGAGCTTCGGCAGCATCGATTGCGACGCGCTGTGCTTTCACATCAATGCCGCCGACGACCTCGCGGTGCCGCTGCTCGAACTGCTCTTCTCGCAGTGCGCGGGCGTGATGCTGGTGCAGGACGGCAAGCTGCTCGGCACGCTGGATAGAAGCTGCCTGCGGGAAGTCGGCTTCGACGAAGACGAAGCCCTGCTGCCCTACGGCAAGCGCTCCTTCCAGGGCTACCGGCTGCTGCAGGAATACTTTGCCTTTCCGCAGCGCTTCCTGTTCTTCGAGGTGCGCGGCATGGGGCCGCTGCTGCGCAAGGCAAGCAGCACGGAAGTGGAACTGGTGCCGCTGTTCGCACGGCATGAGCCGAGGCTGGACGGCGCGCTGGAAGCCGCGCATTTCTGCCTGTATGCGACGCCGGTGGCCAATCTGCTGGAGCGCCGCGCCGACCGTGTTCCTGTCGGCGACGGCGAATTCGAACATCACCTGGTGATCGACCGCACCCGGCCGCTGGACTACGAAGTGTTCTCGATCTCGCGGCTGCGCGGCTTCGGCAGCGGCGATGCCGCCGAGGTCGAATTCCAGCCTTTCCATGCCAGTCTCGACCGCAGCGGCACGCGGCAGGATGCGTTCTACACCGCGCGGCGCGAGCCGCGCCTCTCCTCGTCGCGCCAGCAGCAGGCGGGCGGGCGCAGCAGTTATGCAGGCTCGGAAATCTTCCTGTCGCTGGTGGATGCGCGTGAAGCGCCCTATCCCGACAGCATCCGCCAGCTCGGCGCCGACGTCTGGGCCACCAACCGCGACCTGCCGCTGCTGCTGCCGGTCGCGGCGCAGAATCCGCTGTCGCTCGAAACTTCCGCGCCGGTGGCGCGCATAGCCATGGTGCGCGGACCGACGCGCCCGCGCTCGGCGGTGCCTGAAGGCGATGTGGCCTGGCGCCTGATACGGCACCTGTCGCTCAATTACCTGAGCCTGGTCGATGAAGGCGGCGCCGATTCCGTTCATGGCGCCGCCGCGCTGCGCGGGCTGCTGGAACTGTATGCCGATCCGGCCAATCCGTCCATGCGCAGGCAGATCGACGCGCTGCAGGCCGTCACGTCGCAGCCGGTCATCCGGCGCCTGCCGCTGCCCGGGCCGATCGCGTTCGGGCGCGGGCTTGCCATCGACATCCGCATCGATGAAAGCCGGCTGGCCGGCAGCGGCGGCTTCCTGTTCGGCGCCGTTCTCGATCGCTTCCTTGCGCAGCATGCGGCGATCAATACCTTCACCCAGACCCGGCTGATTTCCGACTCACGCGCAGAGGTTCACCAATGGCCGCCACGGATCGGGCTCAAGACACTGGCCTGAGCGCGGAAATCGAGGCTGCGGAAGCCGCCGATGCGCCCGGGCCCGCAATGCGATCCGCGCATGCGGCGCCGCTCGTCGATTTTCATGCGCGGCTGGCCGCGCAACCGCATGCCTTCGATTTCTACCAGGCGCTGCGCAGGCTCGAGGCGCTGCACCGCAACCTGCCGCGCATCGGCGATGCCGCGCGTCCGGCGGATGAAGCAGTCCGGCTTAGCCAGGAGCCGGGCCTGAGTTTCGCACCTGCCAACCTTTGCGCATTCGAGGCGCGCAGCCACGGGCCGCCGCGGCTGTCCTCGCGTTTCCTCGGCCTGTTCGGCCCTCAGGGAGCGCTGCCGACGCACCTGACCGAGCTGGCCAGGGAGCGCATGCGTTCCTGCGGCGATCCGACGCTGGCGCGCTTTGCCGACCTGTTTCATCACCGGCTGCTGTCCTCGTTCTACAAGGCCTGGCGGCAGGCGCAGCCCGCGGCAAGCCACGACCGGCCGGAAAGCGACCGCTTCGGCGATTATCTGGACGCGACCTACGGCGGCAGCCCGCGCGAGGATGCCTTGCCGCCGGACGCCAAGCGATTCTTCGCAGGCCATCTGTCGCGCGGCGTGCGCCATGCCGGCGGGCTGGAAGCGATACTATCCGGCTATTTCGAGGTGCCTGTGCGCCTGCAGCCTTTCCATCCGCAATGGATGCCGCTGCCGCAGGACCAGCGCAGCGCACTCGGAGGAGCCGGCAAGGAGGGCAACAATTGCCTCGGCCGCAGCGCCGTGATCGGCAGGCGGGTCTGGGATGCGCAGCATCATTTTCTGCTGCGTATCGGGCCGATGACGCTGGCGCGCTATGAATCGCTGCTGCCCGGCGCGCCCGGCATGCTGCGCCTGCGCGACTGGGTCAGTCTGTACACCGACCGCCGTCTCGGCTGGCGCGCCCGGCTGATGCTGCGGCGCGAGGAAGTGCCGGCGCTGCAGCTTGGCAGACGCATCAGGCTGGGGTGGACGACGTGGCTGGGGAGGCAGGGGAATGGGGATGGTGCCGGGGTAACGGGGCATTTGCTGGATGGGGAGCGTGAATTGAAACTGCGACCGGCTACATGTACCGAAACCAACTTCGAAGAGTGTGGCGTCACTCTACTCGAACATGACTTGCAATTCGCCAAGCCCTTGGAGTTCCCTCCCCTTCAAGGGGAGGGCTAGGGTGGGGATGGGTTTAATGCGCACCGATAGACCCCCCCTCCTAACCCTCCCACCTCGCCGGCCGCCCTTGAAGGGGGAGGAAGATTCTTTAAGCTCGCAAGCCATCTACAGGAGCAACCATGTCCGAAATCAGCCGTGCCGCCCTGTTCGGCAAACTCAATCCCCCCTTGTACAAGGCGATCGAAGGCGCCACCGTATTCGCCAAGCTGCGCGGCAATCCTTACGTGGAATTCGTGCACTGGCTGCACCAGATGCTGCAACTGCAGGACAGCGACCTGCACCGCGTCACCCGCCATTTCGAATGCGATGCCGGACAGATGGCGGCTGATGTCACGCGGGCCATCGACCGGCTGCCGCGCGGCGCGACGGCCATCTTCGACCTGTCGCCGCACATCGAAGACGCGATCGAACGCGCCTGGGTCTACGGTACGCTGATGTTCGGCGAACTGCAGGTGCGCGGCGGCCACCTGCTGGTCGGCATGCTGAAGACGCCCTCGCTGCGCAACCTGCTGCTGCAGATCTCGCCGCAGTTCGCGCGCATCAAGCCGGAGGCGCTGACCGAGCAGTTCGCAGCACTGCTGTCCGGCTCCCCCGAGCAGGGACAGGCGGCCAGCGACGGCATCACGGCGGCGGCGCCGGGCGAAGCCAGCGGCGCAATGGCCCCGCCCGAACTCGGCAGGCAGGAAGCGCTCGGGCGCTATACCGTCGACCTGACGGCAAAGGCAGCGGCAGGCGAGATCGATCCGGTCACCGGGCGCGACGAGGAAATCCGGCAGCTGGTCGATATCCTGATGCGTCGTCGGCAGAACAATCCCATCCTCACCGGTGAAGCCGGCGTCGGCAAGACTGCGGTGGTCGAGGGTTTTGCATTGCGCATCGCCAGGGGCGACGTGCCGCCGCAGTTGAAGGGGGTGCGCCTGCTGGCGCTGGATGTCGGCCTGCTGCAGGCCGGCGCCTCGATGAAGGGCGAATTCGAGGCCAGGCTGCGCCAGGTGATCGACGAGGTGCAGGCTTCACCCAGGCCCATCGTGCTCTTCATCGACGAAGCCCACACCCTGGTTGGCGCCGGAGGCGCGGCCGGCACAGGCGATGCCGCCAATCTGCTCAAACCGGCGCTGGCGCGCGGCACCCTGCGCACGATCGCCGCGACCACCTGGGCGGAATACAAGAAATACATAGAGAAAGACCCGGCCCTGACGCGCCGTTTCCAGGTCGTGCAGGTACCCGAGCCCGACGAGGACAAGGCCATTCGCATGATGCGCGGCGTCGCCTCGCCGCTGGAACGGCATCACAAGGTGCAATTGCTTGATTCGGCGATCCGCGCCGCAGTGCAGCTGTCGCACCGCTACATTCCCGCGCGGCAGCTGCCCGACAAGGCGGTCAGCCTGCTCGATACGGCTTGCGCCCGGGTTGCCGTGAGCCAGCATGCGATACCGCCGGCGCTCGAAGATGTGGGCCGCCGGATCGATGCCCTGAGCACCGAGCTTGAGATCATCGAACGCGAGGAAGCCATCGGCGAACCGATCGGCTCGCGCAAGTCGGACGTGCTTGCCCAGCTGGCGCAGGCGCGCGACGAGCACGGCACGCTGGAATACCGCTGGCAGCAGGAAAAAGCTTTGGTCGACAGCCTGCTGTCGCTGCGTTCGCAGCTGCGCGAGGAGCAGCAGGATGCGCAAATCGAGTCCGTCGAGCGCGACCGCCTGCTGGAGCAGCTGCGCGGCATCCAGGACCAGCTGGCCGCGATGCAGGGTGACCGGCCGCTGATCCTGCCGTCGGTGGATGAACAGGCGGTAGCGTCCGTAGTCGCCGACTGGACCGGCATTCCGGTGGGCCGCATGGTGAAGGACGAGGTGGAAGCCGTGCTGAAGCTGGCCGATACCCTCAATACCCGGGTGATCGGCCAGCGCCACGGGCTGGAGATGATTGCGCGGCGCATCCAGACCTCGCGCGCGCGGCTCGACAATCCGGGCAAGCCGGTCGGCGTGTTCCTGCTGGTCGGCCCTTCCGGCGTGGGCAAGACGGAGACGGCGCTGGCGCTGGCCGAAACCCTGTACGGCGGCGAGCAGAACGTCATCACCATCAACATGAGCGAGTTCCAGGAAGCGCATACCGTTTCCACGCTCAAGGGCGCGCCGCCCGGCTATGTCGGCTACGGCGAAGGCGGCGTGCTGACCGAAGCGGTACGGCGCCGGCCTTACAGCGTGGTGCTGCTCGATGAAGTGGAGAAGGCCCATCCCGACGTGCACGAGATCTTCTTCCAGGTATTCGACAAGGGGCGCATGGAAGACGGCGAAGGCCGCATGATCGACTTCCGCAACACCATCATCCTGCTGACGTCGAATGTCGGCAGCGACGTGGTAATGAACCTGTGCAAGGACCCGGAGCTGATGCCGGAACCGGAGGCGCTGGCGCAGACGCTGCGCGCGCCGCTATTGAAGGTGTTTCCCGCCGCGCTGCTGGGGCGGATCGTGACGATTCCCTACTATCCGCTGTCGGACGAGATGCTGGGCAATATCGTGCGGCTGCAACTGGACCGCATCGTGCGGCGGGTGCGCGAGAACCACGGCATTCCGCTGCGCTACGACGAAGACGTGGTGAAGCTCATCGTCGGCCGCTGCACCGAAATCGAAAGCGGCGGCCGCATGATCGACGCGGTGCTGACTAATACCGTGCTGCCGCGCATGAGCCATGAGTTCCTGCAGGCGCTGGCGGAAGGCAGGCGCCTGTCTTCCGTTGAGCTCTCGGCCGGTGAAGGCGATTTCCGCTTGGCGTTCCAGTGACGGATGCACGATGAGCGCCTTCAGGATCGATTCGGCGGCGCACGCACGTTGAATTCTCGACGTCAACCTTGGCACTGGTGTAGTTGAGCGCCGTCACCCGAACATCGATTCGTACCGCAGTCGGAGTGGCTGGAACTTGTGATGTATCGATCAGCTGCCGCTGGTGATGCCTGGGAGCGGGGCAAGCATTGCGTGACTGGTTGGGCGGAACGCCAGTTGAGACACTCCATTGCGCGTATACAGTCTTCCTGCAAATCATCTGTCTCTTCTGCCGGGATCATACCAATGAGATTGGTCCATGGAGATCTACACGTTCCAGACAGGTTCTCAATGAATTGCATTCCCATGTGGAACTGAACTCATGCAATTTCTACTCATAAATGCTGCACCCAGAATTTCATGAGTAAATTTTTTGAGGAGAATTCTATGACGCCGCTTACAACGACAATGCCAAGCACTACAACAGCTTCGACCCCTTCAACTCCGGCCGTCAAGGCGAATGAAGGTCCGCTCGGTGTGGAAGATGTAAAGAACTCACTTACGTTGTCTGCAAAACCGGAAGAGAAACGACAATTTCTTCAGAATATCCTGGAGAAATTCAAGAGCGAGCCTGACAAGGACGAAGCTAAAACAAAGTTTACCAACTTGCTCGAAGACTTTTTCGATAACGCCATTACCCCTGAAGGGCGTAAAGATCTGGAAAAAATGCTCGGAATTAATCTCGATACGCTGAAAGGCAAGGACTGATCCGGCAATCGAGATCAGCGTCTGCAGCCCAGACTATCTGACAGTTAAGGTGATGGATTACCCGGTCTGAGAAAAGTGCGTTTCTTCATGGGCCGGTCGCTAGAGCGCTTTCGGTTTGACTGGACTAGGCGTCCCCACACAACGCAGTGCTGCAGGCAAAGTGGCCGGGATCGCCATTCAGGTTAAACCGAAAGCGCTCTAGAGCATTTTCGCGCTGACCTGCGCTATTAAAGGAGCTGAACTTGCCGGAGAAGCCAGGAGTCAGACTAGCACTCAAGGTGACGCGGAGGCTGTTATGGCATGGCAACTTGGTCAGGCCTACGGGCAAGATTTACGCGATCGCGTACTGCATGCCAAAGGCAGCATTCGAGAAGTGGCGGCGCGCTTTGGCGTCAGCAAGTCCTACGTGGCGCGAGCACGTTCGCGGCGAAGGCGCCTTGGAGAAGATACACCTGGAGTGCAGTGCAGCCACACGCCACCCAAACTGACTGGACTCGAACAAGCGCTGATCGACAAGGTTGAAGGCGTCAACGACCTAACCCTCAAGCAGCTCTGCGAGTGGCTCCAGAACGAGCATGGGATGCGGGTTGGTGTCTCCACGCTCTGGAAGACGCTGGCCCGGCTGGGCGTGAGTCTTAAAAAAAGTCACTCCATGCATGCGAGCAAACGCGCCCGGACGTAGCGCAGGCCCGACAGGCATGGCAGGTACAACAACCTGAACTAGAAGTCGATCATCTGGTGTTCCTGGATGAAACCTGGGCCAGCACCAATATGACTCCGACCCGCGGCCGTTCGCCGGTAGGCACGCGCTGTCTTGGCCACGCTCCTTATGGCCATTGGAAAACAACGACGGTGGTGTGCGCCTTGCGCTGCGACGGCTTGGTGGCGCCATGGGTCATTGACGGCCCTATCAATGGTCAGACCTTCCGCACCTGGGTCGAAGAGATCCTGGTGCCGGTGCTACACCCTGGTGACATCGTGGTGCTGGACAATTTGGGTTCGCATAAAGTCGCCGGTATTGAAGAGGCGATGACGGCGGCTGGGGCGCAATTGCTCTTCCTGCCGCCGTATAGCCCAGACTTCAATCCGATAGAACAGGTCTTCTCCAAGATGAAAACCTATCTTCGAAAAGCGGCCAAACGTACTGTCGAGGAGCTATGGTCGGCCATCGGAGAATTAATGGACGCCTTCGCTCCGGATGAGTGTGAGCGATATATCCGCCATGCCGGCTATGGCAAGTCAACGTGAAAATGCTCTAGCCTCAAAGCAGGCGGCTGTCGAACCGGGATGGCTAGCCATGCACGTCAATCACAGGCTGGAGAAGTTGGCGCTTGTCAGAACGGTGTTGATTCGAGTGATGCAAATTCTCAATCCAGCAAATCGAGCATCTGCTGCATCTCGTGCATGCCGGTATGCCGGCGGGTATTCATTCTTGACCTTACGGCCCGCTCGGCTACCCGGGCAGGCCTTTTTTAATGAAGCTTTTCGCATCCGCTCCGGAAGCAAGTGACCAGCGCACGCCTGCCATATACGTTCGCCGGATTGTCATCCCACTTAATGCCAAGTCTCCATGGACTGCAATACCTTGCAGTTCATGAAGATTTTCGCTCTTCATAGGAGTCAGCGACAGACATGCGCAAGGCGGTTGCTTGCGGAAGCGCTTAAGCCCGGTATTAAATAGTTGCAGCGATAGCGCGAACCTTGTTGATATCGGCTGCGCTCGGGTTCCCATGACGCACTGCCTTGGCCATGACGATGGCTGTGTTCAGAGCGTCGATCAAAGTGCCGAACAGGGTAACGGAACGATTTGCTGCGTTGAGTGCGAGAGTGGCCATGGCCTTTTCCTTTCGTGATGTCTTTGTGGCTTGTCGCCGATGAAGACAATATAGGCCCCTCCAAAGAACATTCCCAATTTCAAGTTGTGATGTAAAGATATAAGGTCTATGAATACAGGAAGGAGCAAAGCAGCCCGGCCTAAATGGCATGGAAGAAATGACAAAGGCCCGAACGGGCCCATGTCGCGGATGCTTTTCTACAACGCTGACTTGCTTGAATGCTTACTTGACCGCTTCGAATATCGTACGGGCTGCCGCATGGCAGAACGGCGGCTCATACGTCCCGTGATAGTTGCCGTAGTAATTCGCAAAGGCTGCGCTGGTCGGATCGGTAGGAGCGCGGCCTCCGACGCCGAACGCGGCCTGCACCTGGGGATCGACATCCACCGACGTCACATTGCTCAGACCGCGGCTTGAGAAGTCGGCCTGCGCCACGTCGCGATGCACGGCGGGCGGCACGGTCGGGTCGCCTGCGCCGCCGCAGAGCAGCGTGCGCGCCCTGGGATTCCAGCCGAGCAGGTCGTTTTTCTTCGCCGCCAGGAACAAGGCATTGTTCGGATCGGTTCGTGAATCGTTGATGAAGGCCGGTTGGAATACCGCGTCGCGTGCCTGGTTGGGCGTGACGTTGGGGCCGCCGGGTAGTGCGCCGGTCGTCACCAGAGTGGTGTAGTTCAGCGTCGGATTCGGCAGCAGGGTTTCGATATAGCTCGCATACGGCGCCTTGAAGGCCTGCCCGGGGTTGCTGTAGATATTGCCATAGACCTTCTGCCATGCCGTCACCAGGTAAGGCACGAAGAACTGGTAGCCGGCGATCGCATCGGTCAGCTTGAATGAGCCGGAGAGGTTGTAGGGTCCTGCCAGGTGCGCCGCGCCGGCCACGTTGATCTCGCCGGCATAGTCGCGCTCGATTGCGCGCTGCGCGGCGGCCGAGGAGTGTCCGCCCTGGGAATACCCCGTCAGCATGACCTTGCCCGACAGATTGACATTGCGCCCCGCAGCAGCCCTGCGAGCGGCGCGAATCGAGTCGATGACGCTGGTGGCTTCGGAATCGGCGTGCAGATAGGGGTGATAGGAATAGCTGGATTTGGCGAAGCCCAGGTAGTCCGTCGCCACCACGGCGTAGCCCTGGGCGGCGTACATCGCCGCCAGCAGGAAGGTTTCGCCGTCGGAGGGATTGGCCAGGGTGCGCGGTTTCTGCACGTCGGTGCCCTTGGCATAGGCGACCAGCGGCAGGTTGGTGCTCGGGCAGCTTCCGGCCGGCACCAGCATGACGCCCGAGGCATTGGTCTTCTCGGAATTGACGCCGACGGTGGAATAGTTCAGCGACAGGACCTGCACGTCGCATCTTGCCCGGCCGGAGATGGCCTGCAAGCCGCTGGCGGCCGTACCCGAATCGATCTGCGCCGCGGTCAGTGTCGTCAGGAGCTGCGGGTTTTCGAGCAGATTGCCGCGGTCGTCGCCGTCATCGCTGCCGCCGCAGGCGGCAAGAAGAAGCGCGCTGAGCACCGCCAGGCTGGTTGTCCGCTTCATTGGAATGTTCATTGGTTTGTCTCCGTCTGTATTGTCAGTATTGTCAGTATCAATGGATCCGGCACATCCCTGCACCGGCCGAGCACCGCTGCCGCAACCTTCCAAGCGCAGATCTTGCATTTCCATCCAGAGCAGCTTTTTTCTATTCAGAAATGCTTGTGCCAATCTGCAAAAGTATTGCAACAGTCGGAAAACTGCCTTTTGCTTTTCCCCAATCGTTTGCCACTCCGGAATTCAAAAATGTTCATTTGTTTTCATATTAACCTCATTTTTTTCTAAAACGAAACCAAACGAAACAAAACTGCTAGATTTATTTGTTTTTTATCCGTTCCTCCTGTTTTCGCAGGTAAAAGGTGGCGTGAAACCGCCGCCTCGCCAAAAAGCCGCTCGATCCAGCGTCCGGAAGGAGCCGGTCAACCCGCAAAATCCGGCTAAGCATCTGCGGAAACCTTCGTTTCCAATTCGGCCAGCCTTCAATAGAGTTTCATCCTGCCAAGGCCGTCAAGGCCGCCAACGCTGAATACCGCGCCAACACTTAAGGAAATCGACATGAAACTTGAAACCATCTCGGTCCATGGCGGCTATTCGCCCGATCCGACGACAAAGGCGGCCGCCGTTCCGATCTACCAAACCGTGTCCTATGCTTTCGACGACACCCAGCATGGCGCCGACCTGTTCGACCTGAAGGTGCAGGGGAACATCTATACCCGCATCATGAACCCGACGCAGGACGTGCTGGAAAAGCGCGTCGCCGCGCTCGAAGGCGGCGTCGGCGCGCTGGCGCTGGCCTTGGGGCAGGCGGCCATCACCTATGCCATCCTGACCATCGCCGAAGCCGGCGACAACATCGTGTCCGCAGCCACCTTGTACGGCGGCACCTACAATCTCTTTGCGCATACCCTGCCCCAGTTCGGCATCGCGACCCGGTTCGCCGATTACCGCGAACCGGCTTCCTTCGAAAGCCTGATCGATGGCAAGACCAAGGCAGTCTACGTCGAATCAATCGGCAACCCGCTCGGCAACATCACCGACCTGGAAAAGATCGCCGAGATCGCCCACCGCCATGGGGTGCCGCTCATCGTCGACAACACCGTCGCCACGCCCTACCTGCTGCGCCCCTTCGAGCATGGCGCCGACATCGTCATTCACTCGCTGACCAAGTATCTCGGCGGCCACGGCAATTCGATCGGCGGTGCCATCGTCGATTCCGGCAAGTTCCCATGGGCGCAGCACAAGGAACGCTTCCGCCGCCTCAACGAGCCCGACGTGTCCTATCACGGCGTGGTCTACACCGAGGCGCTCGGTCCTGCCGCCTACATCGGACGTGCCCGCGTCGTTCCCCTGCGCAATACCGGCGCAGCCATCTCGCCGTTCAACGCCTTCCTCATCCTGCAGGGCATCGAGACGCTGGCCTTGCGCATGGAGCGCATTACCGACAACACGCTGGAAATCGCGCGCTTCCTTGAACGCCATCCGAAGGTGAAGTGGGTGAACTACGCCGGCCTGCCGGAGCACCGCGACCACGCGCTCACCACCAAGTATCTCGGCGGCCGGCCTTCCGGCGTGCTGACCTTCGGCGTCGAGGGCGGCCGCGAAGGCGGAGCGCGCTTCCAGGATGCATTGAAGCTCTTCACCCGCCTGGTCAATATCGGCGATGCCAAGTCCCTCGCCTGCCACCCGGCCTCGACCACGCACCGCCAGCTCAACGAGGAAGAACTGGCCAAGGCCGGCGTGACCGAAGACACGGTCAGGCTGTCGATCGGCATCGAACATGTCGACGACCTGGTCGCAGACCTCAACCAGGCGCTGGACGCGGCATGACGGCACAACATTCGAACATGGCCTGCGAAACATGACGCAGCAGCACACCCTGCGCGGCGCGGATGTCGTCGCCCGCACGCTGGAACGCCTCGGCGTCGACAGGATCTTCTCGCTGTCCGGCAACCACATCATGTCGCTCTTCGATGCCTTGCTGGAGACGGGCATCGAGATCATCCATGTGCGGCATGAAGCGGCCTGCGTGCACATGGCCGATGCCTACGCAAGACTCACCGGCAAGCCGGGCATTGCGCTCGTGACCGGTGGACAGGCCCATGTCAATGCATGCGCCGCGCTGGTCACGGCGTCGGCTTCGGCGGCGCCGGTGGTGCTGCTGTCGGGCCATGCCGCGCTGTCCGAATCCGGACGCGGCGCCTTCCAGGAACTGGCCCAGGCGCGTATTGCCGAACCGCTGACCAAGCTGTCATGGACTGCGGAATCCGCCGCACGTCTCGGCCACGATCTTGCCCGGGCACTGCGGGTCGCACGCGAAGGCCGGCCCGGCCCCGTGCATCTCAGCCTGCCGGTCGATTTGCTGGAGCAGCGGCTTGCGGCGGATGACATCGAAAATCACCTGCCGGCGCAAGACGGCGCATTGCCCGAAGCTTCGGTCCTGTCACCCGCCGCCTGTGCAAACATCCTTGAACAACTCAATTCGGCCCGCAAACCGCTCATCCTGCATGGCCCGCAGTTGTGCGGCCACCGCTTCCGCGACAGGCTCCGCCAACTCGAAGCCAGGCTCCGGGTTGCCGTCATCGGCATGGAAAGCCCGCGCGGCATCCGCGATCCGTCGCTGGGCGCCTTTGCCGAGATACTGGGCGAGGCCGACTTCCTGCTGCTGCTCGACAAGGATCTGGATTTCACGCTCGGCTTCGGCGCAGCTCCTGCGCTGCGCGCCGATTGCCGCCTGGTCGCCATCAGTCCGGAAGGTTCGGGCGAACGCGGCATGAACAGCACCCGCATCGCCACGCATCATGCAGCGGATGCGGTCGGCGCATTGGAGTCGCTGGAAACCGCGGCGCGACAGGCCTTGCCGTCACGGCCCGAGGCGGAGGAGTGGCTGGCCAGGGCAAGAGCTGCCCTGCAGCACCGTCCTCCGGAATGGAGCGCGGGCGCGGAACGGCATCGGGCGCTCAACGCAGAGAATGTGTATCCCGTCGATCTCTGCGATGCCGCGGCGCGCGCCTTTGCGCAGCATCCGTCTGCGACGCTGGTTTCTGACGGCGGAGAATTCGGGCAATGGGCGCAGGCGATCATCAAGCCGCAAAGACGGCTGATCAACGGCCCGTCGGGCACCATCGGCGCAGCAGTTCCGTATGCAGTGGCAGCAAAGCTTGCCGACCACGATGCGCCCGTCTTCGTCCTGACCGGCGACGGCAGCTTCGGCTTTCACCTGGCCGAGATCGACACCGCGCTCCGCCATCACCTGCCCATCGTGATCATCATCGGCAACGATGCCAGATGGAATGCGGAGCACCAGATACAGCTTCGCAGCTACGGGCCGTCACGCACCCATGCCTGCGCGCTTCTGCCCTCGCGTTACGACTTGGTCGTGGAAGCGCTGGGTGGGCACGGCGAGCTGGTCACTCGCGCAGACCAGCTCGATGCGGCGATTGCACGCGCCGTCGCCAGCGGCAAGCCGGCCTGCGTGAATGTTTTCATCGAATCCGTGCCGGCACCGGTGATACGTCTTTCCGAGTGACGTGCATGGCACATCCTGCCCATGCAGCGCTTTCTTCAACGGCATCTGGCAGACCAATTCAACGCATGCGTTCCTGTGAATCAAGCCACGCAAGATAGTGATCGTAGCTTGCGAAGTAAAGCAGGTCTGCCGAGTCCTGCTCGCCGGCAAGAGTGTCCGGTTGAAGCCGCCGTTCGATCGGGCCGGTAACCCCGGCGCGGCGCGCGGCTTCCGCAAGCTCGATGCCAAGGATGCGGCGCATTCTGTCGCGTTCGGCGCTCATGTCAGCATCCTCCGGCGCTCCACCCAGAAGTCGAGAATCCAGGCAGGCTCGTTCCGTACCGGATTGTGCTTTTCTCGCTCAAGCATCAGCCGCTGCATCTCGCGGCGTTCATCGCGCAGGGTGATTCTCTTTGCATGAGGCATTGCAATCTCCTTCGAGATGGCAGAACAAACTGGAGCAGCCGCGCATCGGCAGCGTGCCGGACAATGTTTGGTACCTTGTATAAAGTGAGTGTGCCGGGAGAGAGGCCGGTTCCTCGTCAGGCAGGGATGTCTCCGATCGAGTCGCGGCAGCGAACCGGCCGGAACATCATAATCTGCTTGTTCTCGAGATGGTTCTTGACGTCATTCGTTGCGCCACGGTGCGGACGTCCCGCGGAAGACGCAACCGGCGCTTAATAAATTTTGCACGTGATCAAGGCACTGCATCATAAGGAGTTGTGAAGTTGTGGTGCCATGACGCAAAAACCCGCAAGCGGAGTGCACCTTCCGCATCCACGGCAAGTCGACATGCATCAAACCCAGGCTTCGGATTTGCCTCAAGCTAGAGCCTGATGCACTGTGCAACGGTTGGCACAAGCCGGAGAGTCCTTGGCACGCAAGGACCGCAGCTTCGGCCCAAGCGGATGACCGGCGTTCTTTCCCATCGATAACAAGGAGACAAGCCATGATCGACCAAACCCAGCTGGAATTTGCCAAGAACGTATGGGAGCAATCCAGGGCCGCAGTGTTGCAGGCCCATCAGGCCTAGGACATGGTGATGCGGTCCCAGAAGACGATGATGGACTCGATGCGCAATGCGGGTGCGCCCTACGCCCTTGCAGCCGACCAGTTCGACAAGCTGATGGAGTTTCATTCGGGTCAGTACAACGCCGCACTGGAGTACATGGACAAGATGTCGGCAGAATATCAGCGGCTCCTGGCCCAGAGTAAAACGTGAAGGCATGAAGCGCCAAGTCTGGCCGCAAGCGCGGGAGCTTTGATGAATCATCCCACCCCCTTTGTGCGCGAAGGCGGCGCCGGTCCCAGGATTGTCTGCATTCACTCGAATGCCAGCACTTCCTCGCAGTGGCGCGGCCTGATCGACCTGCTGTCTGTGAATTATCATGTCGTCGCGCCGGACTCCTACGGGTCGGGCAAGACCCCGGACTGGCATTCCGACCGGATCATTTCGCTGAGCGACGAAGTTGCGCTGATCGAGCCCTTGCTCACTGATGACAATGGCCCTGTCGTGCTGGTTGGGCACTCCTACGGCGCGGCCGTGGCCGTGATCGCTGCGCTCGCTCACCCCGAGCGGGTACGTGCGCTGGCGCTGTACGAGCCGACGCTGTTTTCCCTGGTGGATGCGGAAGGCCCGCCGCCGAACGACGCGGACGGAATCCGCAATACGGTGCGGCAGGGAAGCATTGCGCTCGACAACGGCGACCTGGATGCGGCCGCGGAAGGATTCATCGATTACTGGATGGGAGCCGGAAGCTGGGCAGGCATGCCGGAATCCCGCAGGCCGCCCATCGCCGCATCGGTGAAGAACATGCGCCGCTGGGCGCGTGCGCTCATGACCGAACCCACGCCGCTGGCGGAATTTCGCCGGCTCGACATGCCGGTGCTGTACATGGTCGGCGGCAGATCGACCGCGTCGGCGCACGGCGTGGCCCGTGTCCTGCTGCCTGCGCTTCTTAAGGCGCGCCTTCTAACCTTCGACAAGCTCGGCCACATGGGTCCCATCACCCACCCTGACGTGGTCAATGCGGCGATTGAGCAGTTTCTCAAGGAGATCTGATTCAGCAGGTACCCACGCGAGACAGTCAGAGCTTCATTTCATACGACTGCCCGATGCGCTGTGGCCGCTGATCCATCGGCGGCCGCTGCCGCTCGTCTACGCCAACGCCTTTACCAACCCCGGCGGGTCCGAGCATTCATGCAATATGGCTCGAGCAGATCAGGCAACCCCTTATCGTCGGCAATGACGCTCTTGCCGGCTTGCCAGCTGAAAGGCAGCTGGGCGGTGATCCTTCTGCGCAATCTCATGGATGAACGCAGGATAATAAGTAGAGTCTCAACAACATTCGACTTTGCACCAGTCCTGAAATGCGGCTGTCGCTTTTAACGGAAACAACTCTGCGGCAGCTCGAAAGACAGGCACTGAAGCAAGCCTACTTTTCCTGAAGCAACGAGGAGACGACTACCATGAAGAAGCTGAGTTTTCGATGTGCCTGGCCCGCCATATTCGTCATTGGACTTGCCGGGGCCGCCGGTGCCGGTGCACAGACGACAGCGGCCGCGCCGCCCGTCGAAAAACTCCAACGCTATCAGATCGACCCGGCGAAGGTCTTTGTCGCAGGGATTTCCTCCGGCGGCTTCGCCGCGGTGCAGATGCACGTGGCCCATTCCGCGACCTTCAAGGGAGCCGCCATCTATGCGGGCGGCGTCTACTGGTGCGCGGGCGCCGGCGGCGCGGCGACCGCTCTCGCCAACTGCGGCGGCCAGACCTTGCCGACGAATGAAGCGTCCTACAACAGCATGCTTGCCCAGTCGATCGCTTATCTGGACACCCAATCCGCCCTGGGTACGATCGACTCATCGTTGAATCTCAGCGGTCAATCGGTTTACCTGTGGTCAGGCACCAGGGACGCCACCGTCAATCCGCGCCAGATGGCCGACCTCAATGCAGAGTACCTTCACTATGGAGCCAAGGTGGTGTTCGATAATGGCTTTCCGGCCGCGCACGGCTGGGAATCACCGAACGGCGAACTTGACTGCGGCACCGCAGGCAGCCCCTTCATGGTGAAATGCTCTGTCAATGGCGCCCCCTATGATTCCGTGCAAACCTGGCTCAAGCTCTTCCTGGGAAGACTGAACCCGCGCAACAACGGGAAGCTGCAAGGCACGCTGTCGAACTTCGACCAGACCGAGTTCGGCGCAGCGCCCAACGTGTCGCTGAATTCCACCGGTACTGTCTTCGTGCCGAAAGCCTGCGCCCAAGGAAAAACATGCGGCATGGTGCTCGCACTGCATGGTTGCAAGCAGTATTCGGCGCTCATCGGCAATCGCTGGGTGATCCAGGCGGGCATCAATGAATGGGCCGACACCAACAACCTCGTGGTTGTCTATCCAGACACGATCGCCTCATCGGCACCAGGGCCGACCAACCCGAACGGCTGCTATGACTGGTGGGGCTACTCAAACCAGGTCGATCCCAACTATGCGCTCAAGAGCGGCGCGCAGATGTCGGTACTCTATGGAATGGTGCAGCGTGTGACGGGACGGTAGTAGCGCGCTTCGGCATAGATACGCTCACGCCCGGCCGCATATGAATCAATAATCGACGGGGTGGGAGCGTATGTCTTTTTGCGGGGGGAAACGTCACAGTCGGGGCCACAACTGGAAGTCCGTCCGGGACGCCAGAGCAGATGCAGTGAAAACCTTGCCGGCGGGCTTATATCGACCCTAAGCAGTCTTAGACTTTCCCCAAGAACAGACGTTGTATCGAACCTTGCTACCAAGGCCCATGTAGGGCATCCTGTCTCGCCTCGGATTTTGGTGTCAACAGCATTCGCTCGATACCGAAAAGTGGATCAGTGGTGGTTTGAACCTGGAAACCGAAGTTCGTGACCTCATAGGTCAGGGACGCCAAACAGCAGCACATTGACCCGAACGCATGATCGATGTGACAAAGCGAATCAGTCATAGACATGAGCTGGACCGCCCAATCCTTCTGTCATTTCAATTGCCGTGCTGCGTAACACTGCCTCATGCTCCTTTTGGAAGCGCGTAGCAGGCATCGTCAGTGTAAGTGCGCCGACCAGTTTTCCCGTCGCGTCAAATACCGGAGAAGAAATCCCTGCGACGCCTTCGGAGCGATCCCCCACCGACGAGATCAGTTTGTTTTTGCGTATCTGATCGTACAAGTCTCCGGGCTCCCCTTCGAACGCCAGTAATACGCGCCCACCGACACCGCGATCCAGCGGCAGCAAGTCCCCTGCACGGATATGGTCGCGAATCGGCTGAGGGGAATCGACTCGATACAGGCAGAGGCGCTGGTTCCCCTGCCGGACATGAAACGAAGCGCTTTCACGAGTCTTCGCTACCAGTCTCTTCATCGCCGGCAATACGACCGATTCGAGCGAAAAAGATGCCGAGTACGCTGAGTAGAGGCGTGCCACTTCAGGTCCGAGTACATAACGGCCGTCTTCCCCTTTCTGAATCAGCCTTCCATGTTCAAGCGAGGACAAGAGCCTCAATGCCGTGCTCTTGTAGAGGAGCGTGTGTTCGGCGATCTCCGTCAGCGTTCGTGCCGGCTGCTCTGGGGTGAATGCCCCCAGGACCGATAACGCACGATCGACGGCCGCAGCACCGCCCGGTGCGGCATCGGCGTCTGCTAACGATTGGTTGATAGCTTTTTTTGGCATGGCGATGTTGCAGGTTTAAATCCGAATCAGGCATTTTACGCGCCTGCCGGAACAGCAGAACACCATTCCAAGGACCAGAACACTTCCTCGCGTCCACACGATGAAAATCGTGTTGACATGGCCTCTTCGCACCGCTATTCTATTTTATAGAACTATGTTCTATCTTACAGAACTGGAGAGCCAAATGCAACAAATACTTGTCAGCGAGGTAGGCCCACGCGACGGGCTGCAGAGCGTCAGGCAAACCATGCCTACCGCCTACAAGCTGCGTTGGATCGATGCGCTGGTGGCAGCGGGTGTGCGGGAAATCGAAGTCGGTTCATTTGTATCTCCCAAGCTCCTGCCGCAGATGGCCGACGCGGCTGCCGTTGTCGCTCACGCACTGCAGAAGCCCGGCCTGCATGTCGCAGCGCTCGTACCCAATATGAAAGGTGCTGAAGCGGCTTTCGAGGCAGGCGTGCACAAGATCACGATTCCCGTCTCGGTGACTGAGGCACACTCGCTGGCGAACGTGCGCAAGACGCACGCACAGATGATCGAGGAAGTGCGCAACATCGTGGCGCTGCGCAACGCCCGCTATCGCGGCATTACGATCGAGGCCGGCATGTCGGTCGCATTCGGCTGCACCATTGCCGGACCGGTCAGCGACGATGACACCTTGCGCATGGCGCACCTGATGGCTGAATGCGGCGTCGATGAAGTCGGCCCGTCGGATACCAGTGGCTATGCCGAACCGCGCCAGGTGCGTCGACTGTTCACGCGTCTGCATTCAGAGCTGGGAGATAAAGCTGGGGGTGCGCATTTCCACAACACGCGCGGACAGGGATTGGCGAATGTGGTCGCGGCACTCGATGTAGGCGTGACCACATTCGACGCCAGCCAGGGCGGAATTGGAGGCTGTCCTTATGCGCCCGGAGCGACGGGAAATATCGTGACCGAAGATTTGGTGTACTTGCTCGAAGCGATGGGTTACGACACCGGCATCGATATCGACAAGCTGGTCGCAGCCCGCACCATCCTGCTCGAAGGCTTGCCTGGAGAAGCCTTGTACGGCCATATACCAGATGCGGGACTGCCCAAGGGCTTTGCCTATGCCGACGGTCGTGCGCCAAGGGCCAATCAACCTGCCACCTGCACGTCAGGAGTCGCACTATGAGCACCGAAAAAGCTGACTTGCCCTACTCCGGTCTGCGCGTCGTCGAATTCACCCATATGGTAATGGGGCCGACCTGCGGCATGCTGCTCGCCGATCTTGGTGCGGAAGTCATCAAGGTCGAGCCGATCTCCGGCGACAGTACACGCAAACTCGCCGGCTCAGGCGCCGGATTTTTCCCGATGTTCAACCGTAACAAGAAAAGCATTGCGGTCGATACGAAGGATCCGCGCGGCCGCGAGATCGTCCTGAAACTGATTGCCGGCGCCGACATCTTCAGCGAAAACTTTAAAGCAGGCACGATGGCCAAACTTGGCTTGGACTACGCCTCGCTTTCCGCTTTGAATCCTCGCCTGATCTATGTCTCGCACAAGGGATTCCTGCCGGGGCCGTACGAACACCGCACCGCGCTCGATGAGGTGGTGCAGATGATGGGCGGTCTTGCTTACATGACTGGTCCGGAAGACCGGCCGCTGCGAGCGGGAACTAGCGTCAATGACATCATGGGCGGCTTGTTCGGCGCAATCGGTGCGATGGCAGCGTTGGCACAACGCGAAAAGACCGGTCTCGGCCAGGAAGTGCAAAGCGCGCTATTTGAAAACAATGTCTTTCTGGT
Organism: Noviherbaspirillum malthae; assembly: GCF_015352985.1. GTDB lineage: Bacteria > Pseudomonadota > Gammaproteobacteria > Burkholderiales > Burkholderiaceae_D > Noviherbaspirillum > Noviherbaspirillum malthae. Next base: position 30,456 of record NZ_JACYXF010000048.1, read on the forward strand.
TGCCCAGCACATGATGCAGTTCGCCGTCACGGGCAAGCCGGCAGCACCCATGCCCAGCCGCATCTCGGCCTGGGCGGTCTACGACGTGTTCACCGTCAAGGATGACGTCATGATCTTCCTGGCCGTCGTTTCGGATACTCAATGGGCTATTTTCTGCGATGCATTCGGCTTCGCCGACCTCAAGGCCGATCCGCGCCTGGCCAGCAACAATCTGCGGGTCCAAGCCAGGGAATGGATGATGCCGCTGCTGAGGGAAAGGCTGGCGACACATTCTGCGCAAGAAATCTCGAGGATCTTCGAAAACAATGGCTTGCCTTATGCCCCTATCACCAAGCCTCAGGATTTGTTCGACGACCCGCACCTCAATGCAACCGGCGGCCTGGCAGACGTGACGCTGCCGCCCGACGCCAGTGGCGCCAAACGTGAAATCAACACCCGCACTGCACTTCTGCCGCTGACGATGGCGGGAGAGCGCCTGCCGGTGCGCTGCGGCCCACCATCACTGGGCCAGCATACCGACAGCTTGCTGCAGGAACTCGGATACAGCCAGGAAGAGCTTGCCGCGCTACGCGACGCCGGTGTCATCGGCGCCCATCCGGAAGTAAACCAGCGCCCGCCGCACGAGCCGGCAGACGCCTGACTTATTTCGCTTATCTACATTTGGAGACATCATGATCTATTCGGTAAGTATCCGCTCAACACCGCGCTTGAAAGCATTCCATGTCATTGCAGCAGTATGCTTTGGTGCTGTAGCGTCGGCTAGCCAAGCACAAACAACATATCCAACTAAGCCCATCACCGTCATCGTTCCATTTACGCCAGCCGGTGCCACTGACGTGGTCACACGAATGTTGACCGATAGACTGACAAAAGAAGCTGGTTGGAATTTCGTGGTCGACAATCGGCCAGGCGCTGGCGGCAATATTGGCCTGCAAACTGTAGCGCGTTCAACCCCTGACGGATACGTGCTAGGAATGGGGCAGACAGCCAATATTGCTATAAATCCTTCGCTCTACAAGAAGATGCCGTATGACGCACTTAAGGATCTCGTCCCTGTCGCGCTCGTCGCAGAGCAGCCGCTGGTGCTGGCGGTAAAGGCGGATTCGCCCTATCGCTCAGTGGCCGATCTGGTGAATGCGGCCAAGGCGAGCCCCGGAAAGATCTCAATGGCCTCGGCAGGAACGGGCACTGTCGGCCATCTGGCAGGTGAATTGTTTGCACGTCGAGCTGGTTTCACGATGTTGCATGTGCCGTACAAAGGCGCTGCCCAAGGTTTGACTGACTTGATTGGAGGTCAGACGGATTATATGTTTCCGACTCCTCAGGCGGCCCTGACGCTACTCAAAGGCAACAAGATTCGCATCTTGGCAGTGACTTCCGCCAAACGCATTCAGCTGTTGCCAGATGTTCCTACCATTGCCGAATCAGGATACCAAGGCTTTGAAGCCGTCGACTGGAAAGCCTTGGTCGCACCGGCCGGCACGCCGCCTGCCATCATCAAACGTCTGCATGATGAAACCGGGAAGGCGCTTGGTAAGCCCGAAATGATCGCAAAACTGCTCGCCGAAGGCAGCAAACCCATGTCGGGAACTCCCGAACAAGCTGCGCAATTGTTCAAGAACGAGCAAGTCCGCTGGGGCAAGGTCATCCGCGACGGGCAAATCAAGCTTGACTGACTACCATAGTGCTTGCGCATGTTCTGAAAAAGGATGGTTGGGTGTCCACTCAACCATCAATCTGTCAAGTTCGTACTGTACGTCCGCTATGGAGTAGGAAAATCATGCCGCGTATGACGGCTTGTGGCCGAACTCAGCATAAGGCAAGCTGCGCGCCTACCGCAGCTACAGTCCACCTTTCAGACATTCACAAGCCAAGATTCAAGGCGCGCTGTCGCCCCAAAACGGACTGTCGCCATGCTCCGAAGCAGACATTCAACGTTTGACATGAGCGGCGACCAAGAGGCAGCGAAGCTGGCCTCTTAAGCGTCCGCTTGATGGAAGGGTTATACCTTGGGATTGGTATTAGGCGTCATAGGGTCCGGTCTGAGAAGCTGCACATGCTCGTATAAATAAGCGCCATCCACATTGGCATCTGCCGCCTCGCTCCACGATGTGCGAGGTTCTCAGATCGGTTGCGGCCACGGGTGCGGAAGTGGATGAAGACCAGGAAAATCCGGAGGTGCTGGTCACCGGTCATTCTCCTCGTCTTCGCCTGCTGTTTCCGGCTTAACCTCGCGCAATAGCTACTCGTTCGATTTCTCAGCCTCGTTCGGCTCCTCTCCGGGCTTGTAGCGCGGCGTGGGCTGTGGCAGCAGGAAGAAGCCGACGCACAGCAGTGCAATGACCACTCCGATGCGCGACGCCGCAATCGCGACAAGAACTGCAGCGATCTGGATCAGCGCCGCAATGCCGTAGCGGCGCGTCATCTGCCGGATGAAATCGGGCGCGAGCCGTTCGTCCATCAGCCGGCAGCCTGGCATTGCATAGAACCACTTCGCCATCCAGGTGCAGGCGGTCAGGGCCAGACCGGCAACCAGGGTCACTGACGCGACGGGCTCGAAGCCCGTGCCGAGGTGGAAGCACCAGACGCGGATTGGATAAGGAATGACGACGATCGCCAGCAGGAACAGGAGGTTGATCGCGCCGAACCAGTGATCACTCTTAGTATAAATGCGACCCGAAGAATGGTGCTGCAGCCAGTAGGCGCCGATCACGACATAGCAGAGAACGAGCGCAAGAAATTCGCGCCACTGCTCCGCCATGGCGCTTGTCAGGTCGCTGTAGCCATGAGGGCCCTCGGGAGATCCGGGGACCTTGATCTCGACGATCAGCAGGGTCAGCGCGATTGCGAAAACCGCGTCGCTGAATCCCTCGAAGCGGTCAAGTCCGCGCTCGGCGCCATGGGTTTCCGCGTCGGCAGGTTGATTATGCCTATTGCGCAGCATCATGTGAGTCCTTTCGCGCACGCCGAAGCCGCTCCTCGCGGCGCAGCAAGCACAATCCTTGTTGGACGATCTCCATGAGCGCCTAACACCCGAGCTAAGCCTGCGGCTCGCAGGCACCACCACTGAGCCGTCGGCTTGAGCGACTTGTCGGACTTGTTCAGCCCGGCAGCTTTGCCGCAAGAACGTCAACCTTTTCGATTGACGGCGGCTTGGTGAATAACTCCCCTGCTTTTTCCATGAGCACGGCTGCGACCTTACCGGAAAGATGAGCTTGTCGCCCAGCCTCATCTGGGAACGCGTCAAAGATGCCAAAGGTTGACGGCCCTAGGCGGATGCCGAACCAAGCTGTAGTAGCCGGTTCTGCCTGAACGAGGGGAAGACCGTTTAACAGAAAGCTCTCTACCTCCTTCTCCTTGCCCGGCTTGGCTTCCAGACGAACGAACAACGCGAGTTTAACCATGATATACCTCCTGTTGTTAAGCCGACATCAAATCACCCACTTTCCAGCGAGCCCAACTTAATGATGACCGGACCGCCACCATTTGAGGCGAAGCCGCCTCCTGCATGTGTGGGGTCGTGTCGATCGACAAGTTGGATTCTTGAATCACCGTTGTCTTCATGATCCTGTCTTCAGTCTTTTGGACGCAATCCCGAGCTTGGGAGACCATTGCTGCGGGTGCGCGCTAAAACGCAATGCAATGGCGCCGGCAATGATGTCTGCTGCGATGCGATTAAAACGCGTTCAATGAAACGCTGAGAATGAGATTATCCTTTGAAGTTCAATTGCAATACGATGGAAGCTCACCATTGATTTTGGTCGCGGGAGGTTGCTTGCGTACCGGATGCGGGCTGATTGCGAGGAGCCTACTTGCAAGTCGAATTAAGAAATATTGCGCACCCAGGCTTTCGACATGGAGGGTTTGATGCAGGCGCTCGCCTGATGTATGCGTTGCCGTCCATTTCGAACGCACGTGACCCGTGTTTCCGCCGTTATGTGACCGGTTACGTAGGCTTCCGGCCGGCATCCGTTTTCTTTTCTGCTGCGATCGGCAAGAAGCCCACAGCCGGCGAGTTGAAGGTCGAGCATCGGCGCTCTTCCAGAGCAGCCTGCGTCGGCATTGAGGTCCAGTTGTGGACGGGTTGCAGTCACGCCGAACCCGCTGGTGACGCCAAGGGGCCGTATCGGCGGGGCCCAACACCCTGCAGAGACTTACACGAATGATCGACCGCACTGTCTCTGAAAGCCGTATCGGCATGTTGTGACCATTCTTTTTGCGCTTTTGTGTCCGTATATGGACTTCTCTTTTTTTGCAAACAGTTCGCTTTTGATTTCGAGGTACGACCGCTCGCGTATATCCGGTCTCTGACTGCCCGTTCCTCTACGGAGCTGGACCATAATGGGGCATTTGCACGCTGAGTCCCTATTGCTTTGCCGAGTTTTGTAGCCTTGGACACTCATGGTTTCTTGCGGCGCCGGTTCGAGCTGTTTTCCATCAACGATTTGTTTTGCAATTGTGGTCGTGATTCGCTGCGTTTCTGTATCGGTGACACCTCGTTGACGCACTTCTCGTAGCTGGTTATCTATGATACTGACTGTGCTTCAGGTTGATAGTTGGTACCATGCTTGATCATTGCCCACGCTATCCGGGTAGTCTTGTTGACCGTCGCTACGGCTGCCACGCTATGATGCCGCGTCTTGGCAATACGCGTGATCCGCAAACTCAGCCAATCTGCCTTTGTGGCGCAGTGCGAAATGCAGACCGGCCATCATGCACAAGCGACACACGCAGATAGGCGTCACCACGCTTGCTAATGCCGGCGTGCACACCTATTCCGAGCGGCGGCGATTGCCGCTGGCATATGCGGTGGACATCTGCGGCTATGCGGTTAGACTGTTGCTGTCGTTAGTCATTGATATGCCGTCAGGCGCGCTTCTTCAACAAGGGCAGAAGACCACGTTTGAATCTCACCAGCGAAGAGACATTCGTGCCGGGCCGTAATCGATTGGGTCTGATGAGCGGAAACTGTTTTCTGTTGCAAGGAAGCGGGCACACGGATGGCTGAAAACCTGCGCGCAGCGTGCGAACTAAAGGTTCGAGTGCCGGTCCATCGTGCTCAGGCTCCACTTCAGCAAGTAGCAACTGCGGCATAACGTGTATCCGCCGGCTGTTTTGCGCGTGCCGAGAGTCCATGGTGGAGTTTTACGACCCATGCACGTGCACGGAATAGGGCACAAGCGTCACGAACGTACCTCAGCGCACCTGTCGCATGGACCAGTCCGCGTAGCGGACAGTAACCAGAGAAAGGTTGATCATGGCAAGCGGCAACGCTAGTGTGCAACGGGGTGAATCATCGCGGCGCGGTCGCCCTTTCCCAAGCGCCTCGGCCGGTGGGCCGATGCAGAACCGTAGCTGGATTTCCATCGCGCTGGGCGCTGCGGCGCTCGCGCTCACCGCTGCCGCAGGCGTGGCCGCGGTACGCGCGAGGCGCGGTCTGCAGCTCGACCGTGGGAAAGCGGACAGCAAGGGACAGGGCGGCACCTCCATCGGCGAGCCGTCGACAGAGCGCTCAATTACGATCGGCAAGACGGCGGACGAGCTTCGCCATTGCTGGCTCGATCCGAGAACGCTGCCGCAAATCATGGCGGGCTTCGCGACCGTGCATGCGACCGGCGACGGCCGCATGCACTGGAAGGTGAAGGGACCGCTCGGCCGCGCCTACGAATGGGACGCCGAGACAGTGGATCGATCCGGTGAAGGCATAGGTTGGCGCTCGCTTGCCGACGCCGCCATCTCGAACGAGGGACAGTTCCGCTTCCACCCCGCCTCGGCTGGCCGCGGCACCGTGGCCACCCTGCACTTTCGTTTCGACCCGCCCGGTGGCGCGCTCGGCGACGGGCTCCTCGAACTCCTGGGAACCACACCTCTGAACCTGGTCGCTGACGGGGCGCTGCGCCGCTTCAAGAATCTCGCCGAAACCGGTGAGTTCCCGACCACTGTGCGCCAGCCTGCTGCTCGCGCCGACACACACTAAGGAGAGCAGGACATGCGAGCACTGTACTGGAACGGCGTGAACGACCTGCGTGTCGGCACGGTGAAAGACCCCGAGATCGTGAACCCGCACGACGCCATCCTGCGCGTCAGCCTGTCGACGACTTGCGGCTCGGACCTGCACTTCATCGACGGCTACATCCCGACCATGAAGGCCGGCGACGTGATCGGCCACGAATTCATGGGCGTGATCGAGGAGGTCGGCCCCGCGGTGAAGCGCGTCGCGAAAGGCGACCGCGTCGTCGTTCCTTCCTTCATCGTTTGCGGTCAATGCTGGTATTGCCAGCACGACCTTTACTCGTTGTGCGACAACACCCACCCCAAGCCCGAGCTGCAGGCGCCGCTGCTCGGCGGATATGCCACGGCCGGCATCTACGGCTACACCCACGCCTTCGGCGGCTACGCGGGCGCGCACGCGCAATACGTGCGCATACCGTTTGCCGACAATGACTGCTTCAAGGTCCCTGACGGGGTGGCGGACGAGACGGCGCTGTTTCTCTCGGATGCGGCGCCGACTGGCTACATGGGCGCCGATTTCTGCAACATCCAGCCGGGTGACACGGTCGCCGTCTGGGGCTGTGGCGGCGTGGGCCTGATGGCGCAGCAGAGCGCGCGGCTGATGGGCGCCGAGCGGGTGATCGCGATCGACCGTTTTCCAGAGCGGTTGCGCATGGCGCGCGAGCACGCCGGCTCCGAGACGATCGACTACACGCAAGTCGACAGCGTCCTGGAGGTGCTGAGGGAGATGACAGGCGGGCGCGGCCCTGATTCCTGCATCGACGCGGTAGGCATGGAGGCGCACGGCACCGGGCCGCAATACGCCTATGATCGCGTGAAGCAGGCGCTGCGCCTGGAGACAGACCGAGGCGAGGCGCTGCGCGAGGCCGTCATGGCCTGCCGCAAGGGAGGCACGCTGTCGGTGCTCGGCGTCTACGGGCTGATCGACAAGTTCCCGATGGGCGTCATCATGAACAAGGGCATGACGGTGCGCAGCGCCCAGCAGCACGGGCAAGCCTACATGGACCGGCTGCTCGCGCACGCCCAGAAGGGTGAGCTGAACCCGGCCTACCTCGCCACGCACCGCTTCTCGCTTGAGGACGCTCCGCGCGGCTACGACATGTTCAAGCACAAGACGGACGGCTGCGTGCGGGCGGTGTTCGCGCCATAGAACCGGTCATTCAGCTGATGCGTAAATTTAATATCCATACAGAGCTTTCAACAAGGGAATATCCATGCCCAGCTCAACCTCGAACCTGCCGACTGACGAACCGCTCGGCACGCTTGAACCGGTCGTTCACTTTGACGGTGCCATGCCAACCGGCGTGACGGTGTCACGCCAAGGGCGGATTTTCATCAACTTCCCGAAATGGGGCGACGATGTCCGGTTCACCGTAGCCGAGATCAAGAACGGCTTGCCCGAGCCTTATCCGGACATGGCGTTCAACACCACCAATCCCGACGATCCATCCGCCGCACTGGTTTCGGTGCAAAGCGTAGTCGTCGATCCGGCCGACCGGCTATGGATTCTGGATACCGGCAGCCCGCTGTTCCAGCCGACGCAGCATGGCGGGCCAAAGCTGGTCTGCGTCGATCTTGCAACCGACACAGTGGCGCAAAAGATCCTGTTTCCCCAAGAGGTGGCATTGCCGACCAGCTACTTGAACGACGTGCGCTTCAATCTGCGGCAAGGCAGCGCGGGCATGGCTTTCATTACCGACTCGTCCGACAAGGGCGCCAACGGCATCATCGTGGTGGATCTCGCCACCGGCGAAAGCTGGCGCCGCCTGCACGACCATCCATCGACTAAGCCGGAGCCGATGCAGGAATTCCTTCCGATCGTCGAGGGCCGGCCGTTCGTGCAGAAGCAGGACGGCAAAATGATTCCGGCTCCCAGCATGGGCTCGGACGGCATTGCCATTAGCGCCGACGGCGAACGGCTCTACTACTGCCCGTTGGGCAGCCGTCGCCTCTACAGCGTGGCGACCGCGGCGCTGATCGACCGCTCGCGCAGCGACGCCCACGTCGCCGCGACCATCGTTGACGAAGGCAACAAAGGCGGCGGTTCGGACGGCCTGGAATCGGACGCGGCCGGCTGCCTCTATGCGACCGACTACGAGCACAACGCCATTCTGCGCCGCCGGCCGGCTGGCGACTGGGAAACGGTAGTCCACGATCCGCGACTGCTATGGCCTGATACCCTATCCGTCGCGGCGGACGGCTATCTCTACGTCACTGCCAACCAACTGCATCGGCAGGCCCGCTATCACGGGGGTCAGGATCTGCGGCGCAAACCCTATACGCTTTTTCGCACAAAGATCAACGCCCAGCCGGTCGCGCTTGGCTAGGGCGAACCGGATCATCCTGATTGGGGGCCGGTCACATCCCCTTCTTCGCTGTATTGCGGTCGACCTTAAGCGCCTTGGCGTTTTTGTCTCTATGCAGCAATTGCGCACCGCTGGCCGCACTCGGTTCGGCGGGCTGCTGATCGATGTCCGGCATGGGACCATAGGACGGAACTCCAGTGTTTTGTCCGGACACGTTCTTCGCTGGGTTGCGCATGCATTGCATATTCCGTTAGAAAAGATGATGCCGAATCACATGACGGCGTAGATGCCCTCACGCACTTTCTCCATGTCGATTTGGATGGCGCCGAGGCGCTTGGTTCTGCAATTTGGCCGGCCCTTGCCTTCCACGGAGTATTGACGACCGGCTGCTTCCCCCGCCTTGCAGGAGCATGGCCGCCGACAGCGCATCGGCCAGCGGCAGGACGTCTACTACCTACATTCCTTTAGATACGCATACGCGTCCGCGTCAGCCTCCAGCATTCACTCTACGAAAATCATAAATGCCGGCAACCTCATTCAGCGATCAATTCCGGCACAATCCAACGTCTTGGCGCATCTAACTAAGCAGCCAGCAGGCAACGGTAGCTGAAAAAATCAGTAGCAGGATATTGGCAATTAGATCGTCTGCGTTCATGGCACTATTTCGATCTCAGATGTCAATCAAGCTGAGATCGAATGCTCGCTGGATCAGCCAGACTGTTCCGACGGCGACTATCATGGTCGAGCCGGCTGTGAATACCAACCTGCGATAAAACCATGTCTGTCTCAGCGCATACGCGATCGGCAGGAATGCGGCGACGATTGCCATCTGCCCAATCTCGACACCCATATTGAAACCAAGAAGTGCCACCGCCAGGGATGACGCAGGAAGCCCGAGATCGGCGAGTACGCTGGCAAACCCGAAACCGTGAATCAGGCCGAAGAGAAAGGCAACCACCCAGCGCCTGCCTTGCACCAGCGGATAAAGATTGTTCAGCGCAGCGACAATGACCGACGCCGCTATGGCAGACTCCACCCATCGAGCGGGCAACGTAACAAGCTGGAGCGTCGATAATGTCAATGTAAGCGAGTGCGCAATGGTAAAGGCGGTTACGATCTTCAGCACATCCACCGCAGCGTCTTTGAGGCTCTCGCCGGGACGCCAATGGGTGCCGGAAGGTGCCAATACCGCGGGTAACAGCAGGGAAAATAAAAAAAGCAGGTGGTCGAAGCCTATCCAGATATGCCATATACCCGTCTTCAGGAATTGCATGGCTTGTTCAACACGGCTCGTCTGATCCGGCATGAAGGACTGGGTGCGATGCTCAGGATCGAAGACGGCAGTCGAGGTACCGTTGGCGGAATTGAATTTAACCAATCCCTTATGCTGCGGATCGATGTCAAACAGCAGGTTGTACCGCACCTCCAGCCTCTGGACGATATCTGGACATAGGGCATCGAAGTTTAATGCAGCATAGGCGCCGTCGCTATGCCGTTCTATCTGTTGCGTGGTTACCTGGACCGGACATGGCTTGTCATTTGAAGATATCGCCAAACGAGATAAGGCGTACTGGCTGATGTCCGGGTGCCTGGAGCGGACTTCGTTCCATGTGATCTCGCCATTGCCGTTCATGTCAAGGCCGATCGCGACGTCAAGGTCACGCAGCGCAATGTCCCATTGACCATGGACCGTGGCAGCTTCGATGCGCAGGCCAAGGTAACTGTCGCTGAACTTGTCCGCGTGGGCTTGCGCAGTCAAGAAGCAGAGAAACAGCACCATGAAAAAACGAACCAGACGGTGCATGGATCGAGGCAGACTGGCTTTCATTATTTTACCGATCCCTCAAGCTTCGCGATCAGGGGAGCAAGCGTCCTGTCCTCGAGCCCCGCCTGCCGTATCCAGTCAATGACCGGGCGGGCCGCAGCCCCATCATTCGCAGCGACAGCGGCTTCAAGCAGCAGACGGGCGTCGGCAGGCTCCTTTTGCACTTTCCAGTTTTGCCGGGCGTATTCAAGCGCTGCAATGGGATCGTGATGCAAATCCAATGCGAATCTTGCCTGCTCACGGCCATGAATGGCATCGCCGCGCATGCGCACTGCTTCAAGCCGTTCAGCCAGCAACGCGGTATAGCGAGGCGCATCTGCGGAAGCGAGCGCTCGCAATGCAATGGCGTACCGCAGAAGAAGCACATCGACTTGCGTTCTCGTCGCAAGGAGCGACACCACCTTTTCTGCTTCTTTGGCGTCCAGCAGGAAGTCCGAGTAAGCAGCCAGCAGATAGTTGTCCGGTTTGCCAAGTGAGATTGCCTTCTCAAAATGACGACGTGCCGCGGCGTCATCACCCCGCCGTGCGGCCATTTCAGCCAGGAGTGTAAGCGACCAGGTGCGGATCGATGGGTCGATTTCACTGCCCGCTGTCTTGAGCGCGCCGTCTAGCTGTCGATATCCGGCTTCGGCTTGTCCATTCAGGCTGCGTACCGCGGAAAGGCAGGTAATGACGACAAGATTCGGTGCAAGGCCAACCAGTCGCCTGCAACTTGCCGAGGCTTGCGGATAGTCGCCCAGAACCTGCAGCACCGTCGCCTTGGTGAGCCACGCCTGCGCGTTTCGGGCGTCTTGTGCGAGCACCGCATCCAGATCTGCCAGCGCCTCGGAAAAACGATGCGTACTTTGCGACAATGTTGCGCGCAGCACCCGGGCTTCCGCAGGCGGATCCTTCCTGCTCCACCAAGGCGCCAATGCAGCCTGTGCATACCCCAAATAACGTGGATCACCGTCGTTGCGCCAAGTCTCGAGATAGCGTTTTGCAAGACGGATGCTCGCCTGCAGGTTTCCAGGGCTGGCGGCAACGGCCGCTCGCGCTCGTTCCAATTCCCGCTGTTCCGGAGAGGTACGGATGGGGACGCGTTCGAGCACCTCGTCTCCACGTGACGGTGTGAACGGCGAGGCCTCGGCGTTGGAGACACAGGAAGCAACGAGTGCCAATACGGTGATACACCGCCGGATAGGTTGCCAGCAAGCAGATCGGGCAACAACAAGAATGGGCATCATACGCAGTCCGGGAAAATATGACATAAGGACCATGACTGAGGTCTTCGGATACTGTCGTATACGCAGAAATGCCCGAACTGGATTCAAAAAAATTCATCCAGCTGATTAACCAAGAATTGTCTATCAGGCTGGAAATCCTTCATACCGCAAGCAGGTGATATTTTTTAAGGCTCAGACCGTTCATTCGGTCTGAAGACGCCAATGAATCACCAGCCCTACTATGCTTGATATTTCTCAAACCTGGCAGCGGCCGGTGAATCCGTTCGCCCATGCCGGACGTATGCGGTAATGCAGTGGTTGAAACTGCGCCCCACCGATGTTCGTACCTAACTCATTCCAGGAGAAGTCCATGCATCCGCCAGTAGCCAATCATTTAATACGCATGACCCTTGCGGCGGCAGCGCTTAGCAATCTCTTCATGATGCCTGCCATGGCATCGAGTCATCGCGAAGCTCCCTTCCTTACAGAGCAGCCCAAAGTCGACGGCACCGACCTTTACCTATTTCGCAGTTATGAGCCAGGACGCGAAGGCTATGTGACCGTCATGGCCAACTACATTCCGTTCCAGGATGCATTTGGCGGTCCGAACTTTTATCAGTTTGACGAGAACGGCCTCTATGAGATCCATTTCGACAACAATGGCGACGCAAAGGAAGACATCACGTTTCAGTTCCGCTTCAAGAACACGTCCAAGGCGACTGCTCTGACAGTCGGGGGAAAACAGGTAAAAATCCCCCTGATCAATTCCGGCCCGATTGATGGCGTCAATCCGGCCACGCTGAATGTGCGCGAGTCCTATACCGTCGATATCGTGCGAGGCGACCGACGTACGGGTACCCGCGCAGCATTCATGATGGGGAACGGAAATCGCGAATTCGACAAGCCGGTGGACAATATTGGAGACAAGACCTTCGGCGGTGCGGGCGGTTATGAACGCTATGCGAACCAGCATATCCATGACGTTTCAATCCCGAATTGCGGCAACGGCCGGGTTTTCGTCGGCCAGCGCAAGGAACCGTTTTACATCGCCGTCGGAAAAACCTTTGACCTCTTCAACTTGAATCCGCTTGGGCCGGAAGTCGGCGGGAACGAAAACAATCTTGAAGGGAAGAATATCAGTACGATCGCCATGGAAATTCCCATTTCCTGCTTGACGACCGGAGGGGACCCCGTCATCGGCGCTTATACAACAGCGAGCAAACGTCAGGGTCGGCTGATCAATCCGTCACCGGGCACTGGCCTGAATACAGCAACCAAGGAAGGCGGTGCGTGGACTCAGGTGTCTCGCCTCGGAATGCCGCTGGTGAACGAAGTGGTCATCGGCATGGATGACAAGAACAAGTTCAACGCATCCAAACCGTCGGGCGATGCGCAGTTTATTGACTATGTCACCAATCCTTCATTGCCGGCATTGATACAGACCTTGTTCCCCTCAGCCCCCGCCCCTACGAACTTCCCGCGGACTGATCTGGTGACCGTTTTTCTCAAGGGAATTGAAGGTCTCAACCAGCCTAGGAACGTAGTGCCATCCGAAATGCTGCGGCTCAATACCTCGATTGCCCCGGCAGCCCGGGAAGCCCAGAATCCGCTGGGTGTAGCCGCCGGGGATAATGCAGGCTTCCCGAATGGCCGGCGGCCCGCCGACGATGTCGTCGACTTGTCGTTGCGTGTCGCCATGGGTGCGCTCTGTGTTTTGACCGGGGCAAACGATACCCTTAAGGTGGGATGCAAACCATCCGATGCACCGGCTGGCGCTGCGCCATTAACCGACGGCGTGCGCAGAACAGCCGCGGATTATCGAGCCGCTTTCCCGTATTTCAACACACCGGTTCCAGGCAATGCGGCTGGCGCCGCCAACACCGCCGGCAATCAGTAATCGGTCAAGGAGCATTCCATGTTAAGCAAACGCACTCTCCTCGAAACCGCAGCCTGCGGCGCGCTGCTGGCTGCATTGACCGCCTGCGGCGGCAGCGGCTCAGATGATGTCGCTTCGGCCAGCCCCGGCACGGGGGCTGGGAACAACACTGGAAATCCTCAACAGCCCGCTGTCGGTGATTCCTTTGTTGCTCAGGTACTGTCTTTCCTTTCTGGCACATCCGAAACGAGCGAGCCGCAAGCCATTGATGCAATTACCACCACCGCACCGGACGCAAGTGATCCGCAGCCGGTCAGCTGACGATTGTTTTGCTCGCCGCTGGTGGCGCGGCGAGCGGATTCTCCAACCGTCGTATATCTGCCCGCTGCGCGCAGCAGGCAATTTTCCAGGGCTGTGCAGGGCGATCAAGCGCTTGTATCAGTCACGCTCAGTTCGCCTGACGATCCGGACATACCGCTCAACCATTGACATATACCTTTATGCTGCGACGTCTGCGATACTCGAAACCATGGCTGCCAGGTGAATCAGGTGCCGCCAATGCTTTTTGCCTGGCTGGCGTCTGTGCATTGTGCGTGCTGACGAGCGCTGTTGCGCAAGAAATAGAGCTGCCCGCAGTCAGCGTGGAAGTTTCCCGTACCAGTCAGATCGGCATTGCCGAGTCGGCCAATGCCGGGATCGTCACTCAGGAACAGCTCGAAGCCAGAACGGTATATCGTGCCGGTGAACTGCTGGAAGCGACTCCGGGCCTGATCGTCAGCCAGCACAGCGGGGAAGGTAAAGCCAACCAGTTCTATCTGCGCGGGTTCAATCTCGATCACGGCACCGACTTGCGCACGACAGTCGATGGCATGCTCGTCAACCAGCGCAGTCATGGCCATGGGCAGGGATGGACCGACCTCAACTTCCTGATTCCCGAACTGGCCACGCGACTCGAATACAAGAAAGGGCCCTACTATGCGTCGCAAGGCGATTTTTCTTCCGCCGGAACGGCCGCCATCGTCTATGCCGACAACATGGACAGTGGTCTGGCAAGCATGGGCCTTGGCCAGAACGGCTATCGGCGCATGCTCGTTGCCGACTCTCCTCAGCTTGGTAACGGCAACCTGCTATACGCGCTGGAGGCGTTTCACAACGACGGGCCGTTCACAAGGCCCGACAACTACCGCAAGCTCAACGGCGTCCTGCGCTACAGCGAGGGCACAACAGGCAACGGATTCAACGTCACTGCAATGGCGTACCGCGGGAAATGGAATGCAAGCGACCAGATTCCCCTGCGTGCCGTCAACACCGGACTGATCGGTCGATTCGACGCAATCGATCCGACGGATGGCGGCGATGTTCATCGGTACAGCTTGTCGGGCGCATGGCGGCGTAGCAGTGTCGCCGGCTCCACGCAGGTCGACGGCTACATCATTCGCAACGAGCTGGACCTGTATTCCAATTTCACCTATTTCCTGAACGATCCGGTCAACGGCGACCAGTTCAATCAGCGCGACAAGAGAACGACTGCCGGCATGAATGCCAGCCATACCTGGCCGGTCACCCTGTTCGGCAGGGAAGCGGAAAACACGATCGGCATGCAGCTACAAAACGACAACATCGTCAATGGCCTTTTCAACACGGCTGCCCGGCAACGTCTTTCAACGACGCGTGCAGACCATATCGTCGAAAGCAGCATTGGCCTCCATGCGGAAAACACGACACGCTGGATGGATGGATTTCGCACCGTTGCCGGAGTGCGGCAGGATTTCTACCGATTCAATGTCGGCAGCGACAATCCGCTCAATTCGGGCAAAGCGAACGACGGCATCACAAGCCCCAAGCTGAGCCTGATTTTTGGTCCGTGGAACAGGACTGAATACTATCTGAACCTCGGCACCGGCTTTCATAGCAATGACGCGCGGGGAACGACGATCACCGTTGATCCAGCGACCGGCGCTGCAGCCGAACGGGTCGTCCCTCTCGTCAAATCCAGAGGGGCGGAGCTGGGCGTGCGTACCGAAATCATTCCCGGCCTGCAAAGCTCACTGGCGGTATATCAGCTCGATTTCGATTCCGAACTGCTGTTCGTGGGGGATGCCGGAACGACGGAAGCGGGCCGCGCCAGTCGTCGCATTGGAATCGAGTTCAATAATTATTACAAGCCGGCCAATTGGCTGACCATTGATGCCGACATTGCCTTTACGCGGGCCCGTTTCCGTGATGCCGATCCTGCCGGGCGGCGCATCCCGGGCGCGGTGGAAGGCGTGGCTTCTATCGCAGCCGCTGTCGATTCGCTCGGACCGTATTTCGGTGCACTGCAATTGCGCTACTTCGGTCCCCGGCCCCTGACCGAAGACAATCGCGTGAGGTCGAAAGGCACGGCAACGCTCAATGGCCGGATCGGCTACAAGATGAATAAAGCTACCCGCATTGAACTGGAAGGATTCAACCTGACCAATCGCAGGGACTCGGCCATCGACTACTACTATACGTCACGCCTGGCCAATGAGCCGGCCGGAGCAGCAATCGATGACATTCATTTCCATCCGATTGAATCAAGGTCGTTCCGGATCACGCTCGCTACGCGTTTCTGAGCTCCTGCCCCAGGAGCTTGGATTGCAATATTCCTGCGACGTCTGCACTGCTTTTCTGATCACATCTTTTCAGGCGATGGCAGCGTCCGATGAACACCAAGCATTGAAGCCGACTAAAAACTGCAACCATCGCCAAATCTTCAGATCCAGTTAGGTTAGATCCCTACCCAAGCGCCCTTGTACAGAACCGGACCGGAGGGTGCGTTAGGGTTGGGCGATCCCCCTTTCGGTTCCAGCGAAATTGCCAACGCAGGCACTGTTTCCGGAGTCACGTTCTCCGGCAGAGGCAAGATCACTGTGCCATTGGCCGCTACCAGACCGAGAGAGCGTGGCGCACCGTCCCGGGGCAACGCCCACAGCTCCAGACTCCGGTCGGCTGCGATGTTCTGCGGAGAGACGATCTTGATTGTCAGTTCACGCCGCTTCGGATCGCCGGTGATGACTATCGCCGGCGCTGCCTTGTCATCAGTGAGTGCCGCGACATAGCTCGGTCCGGCGGGGCCGTCCTCCGGCCGCTGCACCAGCAGAACGGCAGCCAGCATGGCAGCAACTGCCGTTGAGGCCACGCCGAGCGTGCGCCAGAAGCGGAAATTCTCATTCAGGCTTTCCCAGATGCTGCGCCTGCCTTCCGCCGCTTGTGCATCGATTCGGTCTTCAATGGCTTTCCACGCTCTCGCTGGAGGTGCGACAGCAAGCGCAATTTCAGCCAGCGGATACAGCCGGTCCTGCCATTCCGCGACGGATCTTCGCAACGCGGCATCTTCTTTCAACCACGCTTCAAAGCGGCGGCGGGCGCCGCCTCTCAATGTGCCGAGCGCATATTCGGCTGCAAGCTTTTCTTTCAGGACGTGGTTATGCCGATAATTCATACACCTCCCATCCTGGTAAGGCACAGCTTCAGTTTCTCGAGTCCTCGCCGTATCCAGGTCTTGACAGTGCCGGTGGGAAGCTTCAATCGTTCAGCCACCTCCCTATGGGAAAGATCATGATAAAACGCCAGCGCAATGGCCTGCTGATGGACGAGTTCCAAGCGGGAGAAACATTTGGCCAATGCCGCGGCTTCCTCGCTGTGCTGAAGTGCATCGGCTGGTGTCGGCTGCGTGCTTTCGAGAGCCTCGATGGCTTCCAGCACGCCTGAATCATTCAAGTCCCCAGCATCCAGCTCGATGGTCTGTTCACTCCGGCGCAGCACATCGAAGGCCTTGTTGCGGACAATCGCCGTCATCCACGTCATGGGTGCGGCCAAGCTCGACTGGTATCCCGATGCATTGTTCCAAATGCTGACAAAACTATCCTGCAACACCTCTTCCGCAATCTCCCGCTTGGTCAATATATGGAGCACGAAACCAAACAGCTTCGGCGCAGTGGCGTCATAAAGCAGCCGGAATGCATCCCGGTCTTTTCGGGCGACCCCTTCCAGCCAGCTGTTCAGTTGTTTTGGATCCGGAGCAGGCAATTTTTCATCCGTTCGAATGAAGCGAAAAAGGACACATTGCGGTTGATAGCAGTCAAATTGCGTCTGCAAAGGAATTATACGCGGCATCGCACGGTCCGCGTCCATCGCATCGGCGCACTCGGCAGCAGGGACTTGAATTGAGATGACGTATCTGTCGGATCGCAACGGTGTGCTTTTCTCGCCCAATGCAGATACGCCGCCCATGGCATGTGCCTGGCAGCGTGCATGCAGGATGCCCCCGATGCGTATCGGAGGCATGTGCCGCATCCTTACTTGGGCATCAGAACGGTATCAATGACATGGATCGCGCCGTTGGATTGATACACGTCATACGTGCTGATGTTGCCGACATTGCCGGCCTCGTCCTTGATCTGGATATTGTGAGGACCATTCATCATGGCGGTTATTTTGCCGCCGCTGGCCGTCGGCAACTCGGCTTTGCCGTTGTTTGATTTGATGGCACCGGACAGGGCCGCAAAATCGTGCTTGCCCGGGACGACATGATAGGTCAGCACCTTTGTCAAGGTCGCCTTGTTCTCCGGCTTGAGGAGCGTATCGACCGTCCCCGCGGGCAGCTTGGAGAAAGCGGCGTTGGTCGGCGCAAAGACCGTGAACGGACCTTTGCCTTTGAGCGTATCAACCAATCCGGCCGCCTTGACGGCGGCAACCAGGGTGGTGTGGTCAGCCGAATTCACGGCATTGTCGACGATATCCCTGGACGGCAGCATGCTCTGTCCGCCTACCGTCACGGCATTCTCGGCCAATGCGATATTGACGAAGCCAAGAGCCGCGGTCAGGGCGAGTACTGTGCTGATTTTTTTCATTCTGGTCTCCTGAAAGTGAGTTCAAAGTGCGGTGTCGCATGAACATATACGCGTGCATCGCCTCTTTGGATTCAACTTTTTGAGTACCGTGGCGAATCGTTCTTGAAAAAATCCCGCTCATTTAGGTCCTTCCGTCCCGGCTCAATGAAGAGCTTCCCGGTACGCATGCCAATCAATGTCTGACTTCGGTTTCCAGAACGGCTTCAAACGACGGCATTTTCCCTAACGGTTGCTTTCTTAGAGCGTGCTCAGTATCTTTTTAACAGGAGAGCGAGGAACGCGAGGACAATGAACTGTTCGCTGGTATGAAGCTTTCGCTCACAGTTTTTCCAGAGACGACGGCATTTTTCAAGCCATGCGAAGGAC
>NZ_JACYXF010000049.1 GCF_015352985.1 Noviherbaspirillum malthae
TCAAGCTGGCTATCTGCGCCGAGCAATCGTTCCGGCGTTTGAAGGGATTCACCTGGCTGGCAGAGGTGATTCGAGGAGTGAAGTTTGTCGATGGAGTTCGTGAGCATCAGCAGCTGGCCGCCGCCTGATCAATCACCGTCTATCCACAACATTTGACGATACCTCAGCGGAGTCAAGGTCCTGTTTCTTGATGTGCGGCTTCAACGCCTTGTCAGCTTCCTTGGCATTGCTTCCAAATACGTCTTTCGTCATAAAAGCTGATCAAGCGGTGTTGGCGCGGTCTCCGGCGACCACGCGTTCCCGCAGCCAGGCAGTGAACAATGCAGCATGGATGCCGGCGAACTTGCCGGTGGTTTCGTTAAAGCGTGCGTCTTTGCCTTGTGCCGTTTTCATAAATTTGGCTGCATATGCACGCCGCTCCTCTGGCGAAATGCGCTTCATACTTTGCACGGTCTCCGCGCGCTGCGCATCTTCCTTGGCCCGCTGCTGCTTTTCCTTTGCAACTTCCTGCGCGGCCCGCTGCTTCTGTTCCTTGATGATCTGCGCGTCCTCGATCACGCCGTCCTCGAACAGCCGGCGGGCATAGCCGGCTGCATTCTTTTTGATCTTGCCCAAGTGCGCTTTCTGCTCGACCTGCTCGACGACCTTGCGCGCCTTTTCGTAATCCTCGCCAAGCCACTGCACGGCCAGCCGCTGCGCAATGCCAAGCGCCATCAGGCGGTTGCACAGTTCCGAGTTGGCCAGTTCGGCTTCGTAGTCGCTCTGCTGGAACAGGGCCGATTGCTGTGCATTCTTCGCGACCACCTCGAACGAAAAGCCGACGACGTTGCGCCCATTCTTCGACGGCACGAACGTCAGCGTGATATCGGTCAGCTTGTTGATCTCGTCAACCGAGGGCTTGATGATCCGTTCGTTGAAGCGCTTGAACGTGTCATACAGCGGAGCATCGGCGCCGAGCACCTTGCGCCAGGTATCTATGGTATGGATGCCGGTCGAACCGGTTCCGATGAAACGCTGGCAGTTTTCATACAACGCCAGCGCATAGTGCGATGACAACATGCGCTGTACGTTCAGGTTGATCATCGAGTAAGTCGCCGGATTGGCCAGCAACTCTGCCAACTTGCTCGAATACTCGTATTCGCAGACGCCATCCTTGATCACGGCGGATGCGAGGTGCGACATCACGCCCCATGCCGGTGACGGCCCGCTTCGATTGAACAGGTCAAACTCAATCTGCGTGGCCTGCACGGACTTGAGGGCCACCTTCAGCGCTTGCTGGTTCTGGCTGTCTTCCCATCCGACCATCGGCATCAGGATCGACACGGGGATAGAATGAATGCGCTTGTGCGGTAATGAGTCGTAGGCATTGAGCAGCAGGACATTGACGAGCTTACGTTCCAGAAGCGAGAGCTTGCCACTGCTATGAATCGCCTCGACCGCCTTGCGCAGTTCTTCGCGCGGAGTAGGTAGTTGCGGTGGTTTAGTCATGTTGGCTAAGCAAGGTTTATCAGTTTCAATGATCATAGCCCACATAAGTCACCATAGGAATACCGTAAAAGGTGACCTTTGCAAAAAAACTCACCGTTGGCAACACGGTTACCCGAGATGGTGACCTATAGCGAATGTGCTTATTCATACCTCAAAAGGTGACCTATGGCGAAATGTCCCTGTTCATACCTCAGAAGGTGACTTATGGCGAATTTTGGCTATTCGTACCCCAGAAGGTGACCTATGCACCGTAAACGGTGACATAACGGGTAAACCGCTACCCAAGACGGTGACCTTTCCCATACCTCAGACAGTGACCTAATACCCGAAACAGTGACCTTTCCTACCCAATAAGGTGACCAAATCGGCCGGAAACCCGCATGGATACTGGGATTGCAGTGTGTAAACGTTGTTAAAGATGTTGTTGTTAATAAATACAACAACAGCAATCCAACACCCAAGAAGGTGCCAATTCAGGGGGTGAGAATGTTTGGGACCTATTTTTTTCGGAATTTACTCCGAGTTATTAGCTTACTGGGAGTAATTTCACCCGCTTAGGTCACCAAATCGGGTACGGAACCCGAATGGATAGGTCACCTTTTTCGGTATGGACGAGCCAAAGCACCCCGCAAGGGCAAAGCACCCGTTGCAGACAAAAATGTGGCCGAGTGTTCCCCTAAACGAACAACGTAGGCATGCAAAGCGCTGGAGAGTTACCCTAAAGTTTCACCGTCAAGGATGAAGCGTTCACCCGAACTATGACCATTAGGTCGAGAAGGGGCGATCAGTGTTTTCTTTCGGTGGAATATGCTTCGGGAAGTCGAGGCGAATGACTGTATATGGTTCTACCGGATGTAACTCCCTGCTACCTGGAATAAACGGCTCAAGGCGTCGAGCTGTTCTCGCTCATCGCAATGCGAGCATTTTGTTCTCTGGGGAAGGGCCATAGGCCGCAAATCAGGTACAAAAAAGCGCAGCATTCATTTTTCTTGGAGTGAATAGCCGTTAGCCGCCCTTACAAAGTCGACTTGCATCACGAAGAAAATGAGGTAGGTTGGTGCTGTTGAAGCTAGGGATACAAATGAAAAACTATCGCGCATCGGTAACGTACGTCGAATTTACGGATCACGATCTGGTTGAGCTACCGTGGTCAGAGCCGACCCTTGGGGATGCAGAAGCAGATGATGAGCGATTCGATATTGGTTCGGCGGGCAGCACATCGTTCTCGATTGCTTTCAGAGCAGGTAGTTCTGAGACGGCAAACGCCAATACGATCACCGGCAATAACGTGTGGACGTCTTCTCGACTTCGCTCCTTGGAACAGGGCGGTTCACTGATGTACTTCGGACGGCCAGCGAAGATACGCCGCATTATCGAGTCTGGTGTTAATCCGTACGGGTATGCTTACAAAATCATCGACGCTACTTATGCCGTGAACAGCACCGTCACCGCAGTGATCACCGAGGGTGAAGAAATGGGTGTGCTCGCATCTCGGTAGCGGAAAAGTTTGCAATACAGGAAGGCAAGAACGCAGTGACAAACGATTCCGAGAAAGAGCCAGGAGGGCGCGTAAATCCGCGACCTCTCGCATTGAACGCCCTTCAGGCCGACCTGTTGCGGGTCATTGCGTTCCTTGCCATGTTGAGTGACCACTGGGCGAAGGCGTTTCATCCAGAGGCGCCACCTCGCCTCGCTGTCATTATCGGAACAATAGCTTTCCCAACGTTTCTCGCAGTCTCGGCAATTCTTGCTGCGCAATCGGGGCGGATGCACTGGCGACGTATCATGATCATAGGCATCGCCGCCATCATCACGCAGCCGTTTTTCAGCATCACGTTCGAGAGGTATTTTGCAGCGCTAGGCCTGCCTGGCGGCGTAAATATCTTATTTTCGTTTCTCGTACTGAGCATCCTGATCTGGATAATCCAGGTCGTCAGCTTGCAACGACCAGTACATGCCCTTGCTGCAGCAATAGCCTTCTATCTCGTATTGCATCTAGCGGGGCCGTTCTTACAAATAGGAGCCTTTGGTCCTTTCGGGCTGTTGGTTGGACTTGGCTTCTACTTGAGCGCGAGATTTTCCCTGTGGTGGCTTGTGCTCGCTCTCGTTCCTTTGTGGGGCTTCGATGCCGATCCGATACTCGGAGCCGGCTATTTCATCACCGGGTTGATGGTCAGCTTTATCGGCTGGCGGCAGGCTCGATATCCCGCGATGACTAATCGACGTTTCTTGCCAAGGCACTTCTTCCTCGCTGGCTATCTCGGCCATCTGGTACTTTTGCTTGGGCTAATGCGATACCTCTAAGTACACTTGGCTGCACAAATTTTAAGCAGGCGCAAAGAGTGGAAGCGCCGATCTTTTATCGTTGGCTTTCAACATTCACCAAGGAGGACATTTCCATGTCGGCGACTATCATGAGCAAAGACACTGCAGCTGCTACACGTGGCTCGAGCAAGTACCTCGCAGCAGCAATGTTGTTCGGGGCTTTATATTTCCTTCTTGATTTTGTATGCCCAGGTGGACAGGTCTCAACAGGGGGTAGTGGGCCGACTTGGATGAGCCTTGTAACTGGCATTCTGCTGGCAGGAGCATTTCTCAGCTATAGACCTCTAACCACTACAGTGCCAAATGAAGTTGGTGATTCGACTCCCACTTCCACATCTGTAGTATAAGAGTGCCAAAGTGACATGTGTACTTGGCATTGTTTCAACTTCCTGTGATGAAGAGCTCTCTTATTCTACAAATTGTCCATGGAACTATGAGATTTTTGAGAGTCGGTATCCTTTAAAATCAAGGTGTTAATGTAGGTTTTGCTCGGGCAGCGTGGCCGCGACTTCTCTCTCGTAGGAGCCGAGAAAAAGCGTGACAGAGGGTGGAGCAATGATAGTCGCAATGCCTATTGCACGTTTCATGATTGGCAACTGTGGGACCTAAGGAGGCCCAAACCTCCTTAGCTGTCAGCGACGTCATATCGTAGTCGGCCTCGCAACTTTCATTTGAATAGGTACAGCAGTGAATTACGGTACCTATTTCGAGCTAACAAGCATCTTTTCAATCTCCGGTGCAGGTGCATAACCCGGAACACGCTTATTCGAGGTAAAGAAGAGGCCTGGAGTGCCATTAATGCGCAATTTTTGCGCTAGGGCCTTGTTACGGTCGATTGGAGTTTCGCAGTCGCTCTTCGCAATCGGCTCTTTGCCCGATGCCATAAAATCATTCCACGCTTTTGTCTTATCTGCGGAACACCAAATTGCTTTCGACTTCGCAAGGGAATCGGGAGAGAGAATAGGGTAAAGAAACGTGTACACCGTGACGTTCTTCAACTGCCCCAGCTCTGAATGCAGCTTCTTGCAGTAGCCACAGTTTGGATCTTCGAAAGTGGCGATAACACGCTTCCCATTACCATAGACGGTCTTGATAGCATCTTTCAGCGGCAGTTCCGAGAACTTGAAAGCACCCAGCTGATCAATGCGCTTCTGCGTCAGGTTCTCCTTTGTAGCCGAGTCGATGACAGTTCCGTTGAAGATTACGAAGCCGCCCTTGTCATCGGTGTAGACGATTCCCTGCGGTGTCACCACTTCATACAGGCCTGCGAGATTCGACTTGTTAACAGCCTCGATCGGTACGCCGCCCAATAGTGGTTCAATATTCTTGCGAGCACTGTCTAAGACCGGGTTCGCGTAGGTGAGGGAAGCACTGAGGGAGAGTGTGGCAAATGCCAGGCAAGATGTAAGCGAAGTTTTCATCTGGAGCACCGAAGTAGAAAGATTCATTGGAACATGGCAGCTATCGCCTCAAGCGCTGAAAGCGTCCGGTTTTCTACCGTTAATTGCTCCTACCAATCTGATCTCGCCATTCGCAGGTATCAAGCAAACACCCATTGATATCCGAGATGTCATTTGGCGCACTCATATAGTTCACTGAAATTGCATACCTTTTGAAATCGCATTGGTGTCTTGCATCGGTAATGTTGAATGCTAATCCACTACGCACCAATCTATGCGTCTAGACCAACGCTCCCGATCACAGAAGACAAGAATGAGCCCCTTGCACGTTACAGAAATAAATGCGCGCCCGCGGCCGCGAAGGAATGCGTCCGATCGGATTGATATGCGGACGTTGGCACGTTATGGGGATGCATTTCTGAACCTGTTGTTGGCTGCTATGCAGTTGAAGAACGACGCAGCGCTCGCCAAGGCTTTTGAGACATCAGCGCCGTTCATCAGCAAGGTAAGGAACGGCCGTACGGCTATTTCGGATGCCCTGCTCATACGTGCACATGAAGAGACTGGGCTCAGTATTCGAGAGCTAAAAACATATCTGCCTCCCTTGGACAGGCGCTCCACCGCGCAAATTTGCGAATAATGAAGTAGGGCGCGAGTCAGTTGATTCGCGCTCTATCTCCACTTCGCCTAAAAAGCTTTCCTCCCAGCTAGGCAAACAGGTTATTGACGGCAGTGCATAGACGCCGTCCAGGATGTGTCGCAGCAGCGACATAAAAATTTCGTACCTATAAATTCAATTTCCAAGACCAACCGCCTTTTTGGCCGATTGAACCCTCTTTTTGCCGATTTTGCTCAAATTCCCACCAATGTTGGATTCATTGATGGCCGAATGAGGATGGAAGGCGGTTTACTTCTTGCCGCGCGTCGCTATACTGCCGTAAATACTGTATAAAAACACATGTGTTCGTTTTAGGAAATAATAGTTTGTTATCGAAGAGGCAATCTTGTCAATCTTATCGGGAAGCGACAGCACAGTAACAGAGAAGCGCGACCGGTTTTTTGCGCTGGCAGAGTCATTGCGGGACTCGCTATGGCGGGGTGACGCCCTCGGCCGGTCGCGAGTGTCGACAATCTCTACTGGCTATCCCGGCCTAGACCAAGAATTGCCCGGCCATGGTTGGAATGTATCGGCGCTTACCGAGATCCTTTGGGGATACCAAGGCGGCGGCGAATTCCGGATCCTGGCACCCGCACTGAAATCGCTGTCTCAGACCGGCAAAGCCATTGTCCTGCTCGGCTCTCCTTATGACTTGATTGCGCCCGCACTCGATCAGTATGGGATCGAAGTTAGGAACGTTTTGATCGTCAATGCGGAGAAACCTGCGGATCGCTTATGGACAGCCGAGCAGATTCTCAAGAGTGGAAGTGCAGGGGCACTGATCAGCTGGAATCCGACGGCCAAAGCTGAGCATTTACGTCGGCTGCAGGTGGCCGCAGTCAGCGCTGACGGACTGACATTCATTCTTCGTCCAGCCAATACCAGGCACGAGCCGTCGCCAGCGCCGCTACGCCTGCAGTGCGACCCTGCGCCGTTTGGTCAGCTCACCGTGGACGTTTTCAAACGACGGGGACCGTCCGCAGCTGCACCTGTTCTACTGCCCGCGTTTTTTCCACCTTCAATGAAGCGTGCGCTCGATCGCGCCCAGCGCAGCGTTGTCGTACCTGTTGAGACACCCCATGTGGATAGCCTCGTTTCATCCCCAGTTGCCTCTCGATCTGGCGTTCCGACGCTGGCCTGAGGCACTGCAGGGGAACCTGCGAGCCACTGTCCCACTTGCCATCGTTGAATCTAAGCGAGTTGCATGGGTAAGTTCTTGTGCAGAAGAAGGCGGCATCACTCCCGGCATGTCGGAGGCTGGCGCGCGCACGCGCTCCGCGAACGTGATACTGGTGCCTCGTGACATCGAGGCGGAAGAAAAAGCATTGACCGAGGCAGCTTTGTGGGCGCTTCAATTTACCCCTGAGGTCGCATTGCGTCCGGCTGGACTGCTGCTTGAGGTCACGGCGAGTCTCAAACTATTTGGCGGTGTAGCCGCGATCATCGACCGGCTGAGAAATGGCTTCCTAGAACTCGGGCTGACGGCCAGTATCGCCGCGGCGCCGACTGCTACGGCCGCCTGGTGGATTGCCCAATGCAGCGATGGTGTCATGGCAGATCAGGACATGTATACGAACGTCGTCGATGCACTGCCCGTCATGCTGATCGAGCCGCTCGTCCCTCATTCCGAGACATTGAAGGCAATAGGTTGCAAGACGATTGGTCAATTCAGGAAGCTTCCACGCAACGGCATTGTCAAGAGATTCGGCAAGGCTGCGTTGATTGATCTGGATCGTTGCTTCGGAAGCGAACCGGAACTGATGGCGTGGTATGAAGCACCGGAACGGTTCTGCCAACGTATCGAACTTGGTGCCCGAGTCGAAACGACGGAACTGCTTTTACAGTCTGCGCGACGTCTGCTGATGCAGATGGTGGGGTTTCTTACTGCCCGTTTCAGTGCCGTTACCCAATTTTCGTTGCTGCTGCACCATGAGACCGTTCGGCACGGGAAAAGTCCCACGTCCCGGATTGACATCAAACTTGGAGCACCGAGTCGCGACCTCGAGCATCTGACGCTCCTGATGAAAGAGCATCTCGCCAAAGTCGTGCTGGAATCGTCAGTAATTGAAATGACGTTGTCGGCTGACGAACTCGAAGAACGTGCGGCACCGAACACGGAGTTGTTTCCGACGGCGGCCAGCCAGTCGGAGATGCTGGGCCGCCTGATAGAGCGTCTAACAAGCCGCCTCGGTCCTGATGCCGTGACTCGCATTGCAATTACCGCAGACCACCGGCCAGAGAAGTGCACCGCCCATATGCCTCCATTACCTACTAAGAGCGCGAGCAGCAAGAGTGGCCTGTCGGGTGCATCCTTCCCGCCGCGGCCGACTTGGTTGCTCAAAACGCCAATTCCGCTTGTCACTCGCCATAACAAACCATTCTATGGTGCGCCTTTGAGACTGCTGATTGGGCCCGAGCGCATCGAGACAGGATGGTGGGATGACGATGTGATCGCCCGCGACTATTTTGTTGCGCTCAATGAATCCGACCATCTTGTGCTCTGGGTTTATCGAGCAAGGATCAGTGCGGACGACGAGGAACCGGGCTGGTTTCTGCACGGCTTTTTTGCGTAGGGTCGGCGTAGATGTTTTCCTTACTAGATTATGCTGAACTCCACAGCGTGTCTTGTTTTAGTTTTCTCAGGGGTGCCTCGCACCCCGAGGAGCTGGTTGCACGTGCGGCCAAGCTTGGTTACACCTCGCTGGCTCTCACAGACGAGGGTTCGCTCGCTGGCGTAGTGCGCGCACATGTCGAGGCCAAGAAGCATGGACTGCACCTGATCATTGGTACTGAAATTATCCTTGAATGTGGTCTCAAGCTAGTGTTGCTGGCAATGAATCGGGACGGGTATGGGAATATTGCAGAACTTCTGACAGTGGGACGCCGGCGAGCGCCCAAGGGTACATACCTTCTCCGCCGAGAAGATATTCTGTTCAACGGAAAGCCAAGACATGGGGCGGCGCATTTGCGCAACATGATGGGTTGCTATGCCTTGTATATTGGCGATCGAGCGCAGCCCGACGAGGTTTTGATGGAGCAGGCGGCTTGGGTCGCCAGCGCGTTTGCAGGCCGTGCATCGATCGCGGTGGAGTTGCAGCAAATGCCGGACGACGACATGTGGCAGGAACGGCTTACCGTTCTGGCCAATACAACGAAGTTGCCCATGGTCGCCGCCGGCGACGTCCACATGCATGTGCGTTCAAGGAAGCCGCTGCATGACACGATTACCGCCATCCGTCTTGGCAAGTCGATCGCCGAGTGTGGACTTGAACTCCACCCTAATGCCGAACAGCATTTGCGGCAGAGAATCCGGCTTGCACAGATTTACTCACGTCCGTTACTTGAACAGACACTGGAGATTGCAGCGCGCTGCACCTTTTCCCTGGACGAGATCAGTTACAGCTATCCCGACGATATCGTGCCCGCCGGCGAAACGCCAACGAGCCATTTGCGCAAACTGACATACCAGGGGGCATCCCAGCGGTACCCGAACGGAATACCAGCAAAGATTCAGGAACTCATTCTCCATGAGTTGGCCTTGATCGAAGAATTGGAGTTCGAAGTCTATTTTCTGGTGGCAGGCGATATCGTCGCTTTTGCGCGCCGGCAGGGCATCTTGTGCCAAGGACGTGGCAGCGCGGCCAACTCAGTGGTCGCCTACTGCTTGTTCATTACGGAAGTTGATCCGTCGCGCATGAATCTCCTGTTCGAGCGTTTTGTCAGCAGGAGCCGAAAGAACGAGCCGCCTGACATTGATATCGATTTCGAGCACGAAAAGCGGGAAATCGTCATTCAGGAGATCTACCGCCGCTACGGCCGCCACCGCGCTGCGCTCACCGGCGCCGTCATCACTTTCCGGCCAAGGTCCGCCATCAAAGACGTTGGAAAAGCGCTAGGAATGGACTTCGCCCAACTGAACGCGCTGACCTCATCGCAGAACTGGTGGAACGGCAACAGTATCGATCAGGAAGGCCTGCGCGAGCATGGTCTTGATCCTGAGGCGCCAATCGTCAAGAAGCTTGTGGCACTGAGTGAAACGCTTCTAGGCTTTCCACGCCAGCTGTCGCAGCACGTCGGCGGTTTTGTGATCGCACAAGACAGCCTGTGCAGACTGGTACCCATCGAGAATGCGGCGATGGAGGATCGGACCGTCATTGAATTCGACAAGGACGATATCGAGGTACTCCGGTTTATCAAGGTCGACATTCTTGCCCTCGGCATCCTTTCCGCAATTCGCCGGGCGCTGGATATGATCAGCGACCGCCGCGGCGAACTGTTCACGTTGCAGGACGTGCCGAGCGAGGATCCGGCGACTTATGACATGATCTGCAAGAGCGAGACCGTAGGGGTTTTCCAGATCGAATCCAGGGCACAACGCTCCATGCTACTGCGCATGCAACCACGGACATTCTTCGACCTGGTAGTGGAAGTCGCATTGGTTCGGCCGGGGCCGATCCATGGCGAGATGGTGCATCCTTACCTGCGCCGCCGGCAGGGACTAGAACCGATCGACTATCCCAGCGAGGAGGTGAAGGAGATTCTCGGGCCGACATTGGGCATCCCGATCTTTCAGGAGCAGCTGATGCAGCTTGCCATGGCGTGCGGCGGCTTCACTGCCGACGACGCGGATGCTCTGCGGCGTGCCTTGGGTTCGTGGAAGAAGAAAGGACAGCTCGAGGAATATACCGGCAAGCTTGTCACCGGCATGCTTGAGCGCGGGTATTCCGAAGACTATGCGAGGCGCATGGCGAAATTCGGCGAGGCGTTCGCATCGTACAGCTTTCCGTTAAGCCATAGTGCGAGCTTTGCACTGCTAGTTTATGTGAGCGCCTGGCTCAAATGTCACGAGCCAGCGATTTTTCTCGCCTCTTTGTTGAATAGCCAGCCAATGGGCTTCTATACGCCCAGTCAGTTGATACAGGATGCGAAACGGTTTGGAGTCAAGGTTCGTCCGACCGACGTTACAGTAAGCGAATGGGATGCCACGCTCGAAGAACGAAAAGGCTACACCGGAGACGGTAGCGGGCAGCCGATTGTGCGATTAGGCCTGCGGCTTGTGAAGGGACTGTCAGTAGAAGGGGCAGATAACATCGCGATGGCGCGTGCCATGCGTCCATTTTCAAGTGTTGAAGACATGGCCAAGCGTGCGAGTCTGTCGACTCACGATCTTCAAGCGTTGGCCAAGGCCAATGCACTGGTGGAGCTGGCAGGCCACAGGCGTCAAGCGGCATGGGAAGTGGCCGGTATGAAACCGATGCCCAAACTATTACGCGATGCTCCGATCCATGATGACGCATTGGAGCTGCCGGCGCCGACGGAAGGGGAAGAGATCGTCGCCGATTACCACAGCACTGGTCTGACGCTCCGGCGGCATCCGCTGGCGTTGCTGCGCGAACGCTTCACCGCAATGAACCTCAGCACGGCTGAGGAGCTGCAAACCTTCCCTGACAGGAAGCTGGCCAGAACCACAGGCATTGTCACCGGCCGCCAGCGCCCTGGCACAGCCAATGGCGTCATGTTCGTGTCCATTGAGGACGAGACGGGCACAACGCAGGTCATCATTTGGCCGAGTCTGGTGGAGAAGCAGAAGAAAGAGGTGCTGAACGCGACACTGCTTACTGTGTATGGCGTCTGGCAGCGCGATGGAGCATCAACCCACCTCATAGCAAAAAGATTGGTTGACCACACGGCTATGCTGGGTGCGCTCAACAACATCAAGAGCCGGGATTTCCACTGACTTGCTACGGACGATACCAAGCGGTCCTGTGTCGATCATCTGATCCCAGGATAGGAAAGAATTCACGGGAAAACACTAGCTACGCAGCGTCTTTTTTCTCCAATATCCGGCCGGTGTAATGCGGAAGAAGCCGCAAACGTTCTATAAATTTGCGTTGCTCAACCTCAGGAAGATTCGAATAGAGACCGAAATCTGCCTGGATGTCTTCGAGATGAGCTTCCGGAACAATGACAATTAGCTCATTGGCCATATACGACCGTTCTAGCGCACTGGACATGTATTCCCGCTTGAAACGCACGACGACGCGACTGTCAATTTTCTGATACTCGATTTCCACCATTTTGCTTCCTTTGGCACACGTTTCAACGTCTTGGGGGCGCATATTAGCAACACCGCTAGGCTACGAACAGGGTAGAGCAGGTCGTTCCTTGGCGTGCGCATTGAATGTCAGTCGTAAACCTGAGATGATATAGTTTCCTATGGGCAATAGTTTCGCTGCCTGTATCTTGTGTCTGATGCGCGGTTTTCTGTACGT
Source organism: Noviherbaspirillum malthae (assembly GCF_015352985.1). Classification (GTDB taxonomy): domain Bacteria; phylum Pseudomonadota; class Gammaproteobacteria; order Burkholderiales; family Burkholderiaceae_D; genus Noviherbaspirillum; species Noviherbaspirillum malthae. The sequence continues at coordinate 12,144 of NZ_JACYXF010000049.1, forward strand.
TGCATCAAATTTCACCGCCGTCGTATGACCGTAGCAGAAAATCAACTCGCCTCAATAACCGTAAAGACGCCTGCAGAGCTCGGTATCGCGCAGGTTAGGCTGCCATCGAATTTTGTTGCCCGCTATATGGCTATGGACGCCGGCGGCTGCTGGTACCTATTCGACTCGCGACCGATTTATGACTGTGGCGAATGGACTATCCGCGGCGGACATTGGGTAGAACTAGGGATCGACGGGATCGACGGCGGCGTGCGGGCACCGGAATGCGCAAAAGGGCTGTCTGCACGGGATAGCTTATTCGAGATAGCTGAAGCCGTTTAGACCTTGGATTGGTATTGCAAAATGTTTGAGAAGTCGTTATTGAAGGCTGGCCAGGAGTTGGAGCATGGCCAGTTTGGGATAGTCAAATACACAAAGGATTGTGTGCTGCTGGAAAAGCTGAGCGGAAAGCCGGCCACGATCTACGTAGAGCACGAAAGGGAAATTGTAGAAGTTTCAATCTCTCACGTACGGATCGCGCGACGCCGAGCTAAACGGCGGACTGCTCAATAGCAGAGCCGTTGGTCAGCATCGATATTCATCTCTCCAGCGGCGTAGGGCAGCATGTAGCCCCATGTTAGGAATGCCCATCTGAACGGACAGACCGCTATGGTCTCGGTCGACGCGTATGGTCTCAGCTAGCCGAAGGAACGCATTGAACGGCGTCACTGCCAGGCGCTCAGTTTCGCATGAGTATCGCTACAAGCCGTCAAGCGTAAATCGCATTCAAAATCGACGAGGTTTTGTCGTAGCCCTGCAATCAAAGGAAGGTAATCTAGGGAGGTTACTTTTATCGTTTTGATTCAGGGTTGCGCGCTCGAAACGCCGTAATAAGATTGACCTAATACTTCATTTACTGTGGTGCCTGGAAAAATAGTTACGGTTTCCCATAACTGTGGGATTACGAAGCTATTTGAGGACATCAGGAGTTGTAAATGACTGTGTTTTGGTGCGACTAGGCGCTATTTATGATGTACGGTATCGGCGGAAAATGTAGGTGAAGGTAGCGCTGGGAAGATTATGGTGGAGGCTCGGTTAGATAGTGGAGCACGCCTAATCTACGGCAGCACCAAGCAACATAAGAACAGATAAACGGAAAAGTCGCATGATTCAGCTAAAGATTGCAAGCTACACAGACAACACAGGCGAGTATGCAAACAGCAGTGTTCAGGTGCAGAAGGCCTTGAATACTGTCGCCGCGGACCTGAGCCGCTTCATAAGCGGACCTAATGCAACGATCGATGTGGATATCCGCGTTATGTCCTACGACCGGCCGACTGCATCTGCAGGTGGTAGCTACCTGCCTATTACGCTGGGGCCTACGCGCGCTACAGTGCAAAGCGTCTCTGAGAAAGAGGCAATTACCGGTGTGGATGCCAACGGGGCGGCTGCCGATGCCACAATCACATTATCGCGCAGCTTCATGCAATTACTCGCCGCGTGGTCTGCGGATCCGTCCTCCTTCAATGGAGCGGTTACCGATGAACTGTTGAGGCACGAAGTCTTACATACGCTGGGTTGGTCCGGCTTTCGTAACAAAACCACGGGTGCGCTACCTGATGGATACCAATCGGTATTCGATACTTTTATCACGATTGAGAACGGCAAACCCTATTTCACTGGTGAGAATGCAGTTGCAATCTATGGCAGCAAAGTTCCCCTTATCGGCTTCACAGGAACCGCTTCGGCCATCTACCATATCGATGATACTGCTGTCGCACTTGGTAACGCGATAATGGCCCCTGCGATTGGTTCATCGGCCACAGAGCTGGATGTCGAATTGGCGGTCATGAAGGACTTAGGGTTTTCTATCTCCAAGGTGCTGGTGGCAAACAACGGAAGGACGTTCATCCCTGGTACGGCCGCGGATACCGTAACCGGTACGGCAGCGATTGACCGCGCTATCTATGCCGGGCGTAAGGCTGACTATACGATTACGTCCGACGGCAGCAGCATCACAGTGAAGAATAATGCGACTGGCACTGACATCGACAAGCTGTTCAATGTGGAACGCATTGAGTTCAGTGATGTAGCAGTGGCCTTTGACGGAAACGCACAAGCGGGACAGGCGTACCGGTTGTATCAGGCAGCGTTCGATCGCAAACCGGATTTGCCGGGCATCGGATATTGGATGGATAAGTTGGAGAAGGGTGTTCAGCTCCTCGACGTTGCGTACGGATTCATCAACTCTCCTGAATTCCAGAGCAAATACGGGCCAAATCTATCGAACAAGGATTTCGTCACGCTGCTCTATAAAAATGTGCTGCACCGAGAGCCTGATGCGTCTGGTGCGGTCTACTGGGAGAAGGCCTTGCAAGACGGGGTGAGCAGGGCTCAAATCCTCCTCGGGTTCAGCGAGAGCGTCGAAAACCGTTCTCAGGTGATAGTTGGTGCCAATGGCAGCGAGGCGCAGGCATACCGCTTATACCAAGCAGCTTTTGACCGTGCTCCAGACCAGCCTGGCCTAAACTTTTGGATCAATCACATGGGCAATGGTTTGAGTCTTACTGGCGTTGCTGCAAGCTTCATTGGGTCCAATGAGTTCCAGACACTTTACGGCGCAAATCCGTCAACTACGGAGTTCGTCACGCGCCTTTACAGTAACGTCCTCAACCGCGCACCGGATGCGGCAGGGCAAGCACATTGGGAAGCCGCACTCAATGGCGGTACATTGACGAGAGCGCAAGTGTTGATGAGTTTCAGCGAGAGTGCCGAGAACCGAGCCAACGTGGAGCTTGTCGGTGTTGTCCAGAGTCATTTTGACTATATTCCCGTAGCGTAATCGCTATCAGGGGTATTTAAAGTGTAGGTGACCGGCATAGCCGCCGGCACCCACCAATCCCGTAGAAACCTTATTGCGAATGTTCGAACTACAAACTTCCAACCAGACTGTTGCCTGCGCCAACATCGATGACCTCATACGCATTCTACAGACGCACCGTGGTCAATCTGTAGCGGTCGATGATCTCAGGCCCGGCGGCCGTCTGCACCATTTAGACGTTTCCGAGTCCGGAGGGTGTAGTGAACGTTTCGCCAGCCGCCGGATTGTTGATCTTCGTATGCTGCTTGCTGTACCAGGGCGGCCTGTATATCCCTAATTCCTCTCTTCAATTCCACAAGCCATCCCAAACAATGATGACTTCAATGAACGTGCATGCCAGTATCTCGGAGGCTGACCTAGCCACAACAACGCTCTCTGCGGACGATCTGGCAAAGGCAATACAGATTGCGCTTCGTGACCTAAAACATCCGGTGAACGGCGCACCAATCGTTTGGCCGGCCCCTATTCGAGTTGTCGTTGAGGGAAATGGACCGGAAACCCGGCCATACTAATGAGTCCTCATATCAGATGCGGGCAGCGCCACCGGCGCCGACTCCCCAAGTTACACGCCGTCATTCTTGCGATAGTTGGCATCGCGTTAGTCCATCAAGGCACCGCGGCAGCACAGACCACAACGCTTCCTGCGGCCAGCCGTAGCGTCTTCAAGTGTGAGGAAAGCGGCAAAGTAATCTATAGCGATCAGCCATGCTTGGGCGCCGAGCGCCTAACGATTCAGCCTACACGTGGCATGAATAAGGTGACCGGTAAAGAGCGTATCGGAGCAGATGTAGCGCGTGAGCAGAGGCATGAAACCTTTGTCGAAGCTGTCAAGCCTCTCACTGGCATGGACCAGACTCAGTTTGATAAAGCCTCAAGGCGGACAAGACTAGATTCGAGGGGGAAGGCTAAGTGCAATGTACTCGATACAGAGATTGCACGACTAGAAAGCCAGAAAAAAGCGTCAGCTGCTACTGAGAGAAGCCAAGGCGATATACAGTTATTAGAAGCACGAACGCAATATCGCAACATAGGATGTTAGTCAGAGATCACCATATCGCACCGTCTGGAATAGAGCAAAGGCAGAGCGCATGCTTTCCTCACTAGCATTGGCGTGTCTGATGTGCCTAATCTCGAAACCTAGATAGTCTGCCCACTGAACGCCTTTTTTAAAACTCATCCAGCTATCCATTTTTGCCGCGAGTTCAACATAGAGGTTAACCAGTTTGTAGAGGTTGCCACCGGCACAGTATTTTGAGAGCTCGAAGGCTTCTTCAATGTGCTTGAATGCCGCAGAATAATCGGACTCGCGGTAGCACAGAACTCCGCGCAACCACGGCTCCATCCAAGGAACATACCTTTCCACACCGAACGAACGCAACTCCGTCGTGTACTGGTCAATCAATTCAACGTTGATTTTGTGGTTCTTCCTCAACTCCAGCCCGGTCAATAGCAACTGCGGAAATTGATTCGGCATCTCGTCGCGTCGCGTTGCACTCAATCTGTTTATAAGGGAATGAACCACCAACGGTCCGAACCGCTCAACCAGCGGTGGCACGAGATCGGTCAGATCTGCTCCGTCATTTCGCTCTTGAATATGTCGCATCAGGACTCTTTCGCAAACGACGGTGCGCTCGTAATGGTTTCGCCAGTAAGCATCAGATTCCCTTCGCCATACCTGGTCGGATATTGCTTCAGCATATACACTCGCCGTGAGTACCGATGTGACCTTATTGTTAATCGCGGCCGAGTCTTGTCGAATCCAGTGGCTGTATTGCCGGCACTGCTTAACCAATCGGTCCAGAAAATCAATACCGTAGTGTGTGACAATTTCCCTCGAAATGTAGGAGCTGGTTCGCGCTATAAATAGCGCAGTGATGATGCTGTCTTGCACTTTTCCATCAATCGTTCGTCGATGCTCTGGGGCTTTGCAGGCCGCCATCTTTTCAAAGGAAGTTTTGATATTCCAGTACAGCACTGACCAGGTAGGTATGACGGTACCTTGCAACCACTTGGTTGCGCTGTCGTAGTTTCGCCGGGCGACAATATCGTCGGTAAGGGAAGACCTACCAGGATAATGGAAGTGCGTCTGGGTTGTGTCACAGACCTTATAAGCCCATCGCAGGGTTTTCTCGAGTGGTGACTCAATGGAATTTCCAGAAATGGACGGCAGGTACCAATCAGGGCAATCCGGAGTGATGTACTTCAGCGCCCCTATGTTGTACCGTTGAACGGTCATTGTTACTACTGCAGTGACTAATTCTGCTGCATGGGCAGCGATGAGATATCGAACTGTTCCGGATTTGTTTAGATAGGTGCCTTCTTCCCTGAGATTGTCACGATAGCAATCTAGAACACCAAGTACAACGTCGCCGATGGCAGATACGACTCGCAGATCGGGTATGGTCCCGGCCACGATGCCTGCGAGCGTTCTTAGGGATTCACCAAGTGCGGCGTTGATGTTTCCCTCTTCATCGGCTAGACGTTCTAGCTTCCTGTTGATCGTACGTATATCTGTGTCGGTAAGGCCGATGTCATCGGCATGCTTACTAGTCAGTACGCCGGTGGCGTCGTAGATAAAACTTACTAGCTCGCCGAGGGTGGGGAAGGCTATATCAGTAACCATTGCGGCAATCGATTTTGGTTTTGAGGGCTCCAGTAGGTGTGCTGGAGCCCGTGGCGTTATTTTTGGTTCGGGTTGAGTTGTTTCCCGCGGTTCCCGTTGACCTGAGCATTGGTCCGATTCGTGCCAGGAGTCCCCTTATTGCGATTCAGCATATTGCTTCGGTGATTCGCTTGCTGCTGTTGCGGGGGCGTAGAGATATGTTTCGCTTTCGACATCGTTTTCTCCAAAGTGGTGGGTGGAGTGGAGATCGTATGTCGATGGACGAATTAGGTATATGGGAAAAATTGCGACGGAATTTTTCCGGGAATCGGTGTTCCCCTGGTGGCGACCATCACGCTGCTTCACGAGCCGCGGCAGACGTGGGTAATCCGAAAATTCGGTCAAAACACCAGCTGAAGCAGAAAGCATAGACCAAGAAAAAGGCGACAAGACCGAGATTCGTGGCAAATGCGTGCACGAGCGTCATTTCGAGCCACCATGCTATCAGCGGCACCAGCATCAAAATCAAGCCGCCCTCGTATAGAGCCGCATGCACGATCCGACGCTTGACACTTCGCCCGCGTAGGGCCTGGCCTTTTTCCCATGCTTCGAACAATGTGGTGAACGCTAGATTCCACAGTATTGCAACCAAGGAGGTCGCAACCGAGAGAATCCCAGCGTGGGCGAAATCCTTATTCGAGATCGCTGTAAATGCCACAGCGCAGATTGCTACCGCTATGGCCTCGAAGGTTGCGACGTATACGATCTTTCGTTTGAGCCCTTGCACTACCTAATCCCATGAGTTCTTATAGGCCGCTATTGTAGATTGAACTTCACTTGGTATAACAAGCCGCCTTTGTCAGGAGCATCCCAACATTTGTAGTGGCGTGAGTCGGGATGGGCCGGCGGCACGTCGTTGTGGTAGGTGGTTGGGACGATCGGCGCCGCCCCTATCGCTTGAGCGATTACGATTCGCTCGCTGCGACGTTACCCATTTTCTTGGAGTAAAGGCGAGTACGGCGTCCACCTTCGGCAGTGATTTCACCGCTCTTAGCCAGAACGCTCAGTGCATTGGCCATTCTCTGTGAAAGTTTCTTCCGATCCTCGGGATTCGGCCGGATACGCAACGCTGTAAGTGCTGCTTTGAATATTTGTGCTGGGGTTTGAGGCGTCTCGTTGATCAAGCTCGGCCAGAAATCTTTCCCTGTCGACGGTAGCTTTGCGCTCTTCGTGCCACGGCCAGCCGCCTTCTCCGTCTTAGGTGATGAGGACTTTGCCGGAGCAGCCTGCTTGGCGCCGCGGCGTCCACGAGATGCAGTTACAGGAGCATCGATACCGCGGAGCGTCTCAAGGATATCTTCCAGATCCACTATGCGTTTCTCATAGAAGGCTACGGCCTTGCGCGCTTGACTCAATTCGTCCTGAATAACTTTTGCAGCAGATTGTACACGGGCCATTTTATGAACCTCGCTGTTAAGAAAGATGCATTCTAACAAAACCGCTTAATTCTCAGATTGGCATAGCGTTGCGGCGAGTAATTCGGGCCGAAGTTAGGCATGGCAGAACTTGAGACATGGTCCTATGATAGACCGTTCCAGAAGTACAGACCTATAGTCCAAACAGTTTATCTATATTTATAGCGCTGCAATCCCATGCCAGAAAAAGCGACTCTTACACAGGAAGAACTTGAAATCGAGGCGTCAAAGGTGGTCGGTCAGATCGTCTTTGCCTTATCGAGAATGGAATTCAATCTTGGATTGTGCTTGCGCAACCTGGTTGGCGGGCAGGATGTGGAAGCAGTGAATCCGCTAATAGCGAGGCTGTCTTTCAAGGCAAAGCTCGATGCGCTCTTAGACGTAGTCAAGCACAAGTTCTCGACGGAGGCAGAATGCATAGGGGAGCTGAAGGCCTGGCACGCAAAGATGGATGAAGTGCGAATCAGCCGGAATTCGTTTGTTCACGGTCGGTGGGGCACCTTGGCGGCAGCCCAGGAAGTAGTAAACGTCTCCCCGGGACTACCGAATGCTGCGCCTCAAAAAGAGACAAGGTACAGCCTTGACGATCTTGCAGAAGAACTAGAGGAGATAAAACAGGTGGTCGATCGCTTTTATAACTGGCGGAGCAGGTGGCGGGTCTAAGACCAAAGGCACAAACCTTGTGCCTGCAGGGTAGGGCGACAGATGCCGCCCGTAGATGAATTACTTCACTTTGACCTTGGCGACGAGGTCTTTGAGAGCCGGCGCTGCTTTGAAACGGACGTTCTTGGATGCCTTGATCTTGATCGTTTCGCCAGTAGCCGGGTTGCGGCCGGTGCGGGCAGCGCGCTGAGACACAGTGAAAGTGCCCAGGTCGGGGAAGGAGAAACGGCCTTCCTTCTTGAGGTCGGTACCCACAAAGCCGAACACTTGCTCGACGATTTCTTTTGCTTTTACCTTAGTCAACTCGTGGTCGCCAGCGATCTTGTCGATGATTTCGCTCTTGTTCAATCTAATCTCCAGACATGAATTCAAAATGGGTACTGTAAACAGTGATCGTTTTGCGATTGCCTGTTTATAGACGGTCAATTGTAGGCCTATATTTGCTTCAGAGCAATAAAATGTGGCCTCTATTCGTCGCCTTGCCGTGCAAAAAGATGTCTTTATGGCATAACAAATCCTTACACGGCTTACATCTTTTACGTCATCACGTCCAAGTACGCTGCGTTTATGGAGATGCAGTACCCATTATTACGACTACATAAAAAGGAACCTCCATGAAAAACCTGCTGGCTACTCTGATCGTTGGTACATTCGCTTCTGCAGCTATTGCTCAAACGGCCGTTACCGCTACGGCGACTACACCTGTTGTACCGGTAACTTCCACCGTTGCTGCGACCGTGACTACACCGGCTGCTAAAGCCGATGTGAAGGCTGACGCGAAGGCCGCCAAAGCAGAAGCGAAGGCCGATGCCAAGGCAACTAAGGCTGAGGCTAAGGCAGATGAAAAATCCGCCAAGGCGGATGCCCAAGCGGATAAGAAGGTCGCTGAGGCAAAAAAGGACGCTGCAGAAGAAAAGGCCGCAGCGAAGAAATAATGTAGTGGCTTTCTAATCGCGCAGGGGCGGATCATTCCGCCCCTTCTAGTGGAATACCCTCCGGGGCGCTAGCGAGAGGCTTTCCAGAGTTGTACGGATGTCGGGCACTTCTTGAGGCCTTCCTCATATGGATCCACAACATGGCTTCCCAGTGTTGGTGACGATATGACGGGCGCGGTCATCCCATAATTCAATCATTCCATAGTCCTTCCGGTTCGTGACGGGCAGTCGCTTTCCGAAATGCTTCTCTGTGTAGTCTTGGATGATTCTCCGAATACGGTCGACGTCACGATACTTGTGGCCTTCAGGATTACCCATGGCGATCGCTACCTCACCACCGTCCACGCGTGCGGTGAAAATGCGAACGTCCTTGCCCTCGGCTAGCAGCTCACGTACTCGTTGGGCCATAGCCGGTACCGGTTCTCCAATGTGGGCTTCACTGATGTATTCGTCGAAGTAGGAGAGGGTGCCGTCCAGATCAATCCCATACCATCCGATGGAACCCGCCGGAATATCATCGGGCCAGGTCGTGAAGTATTGCGCTTCCTGCGCAGCCATCTGAATAGCCATAGGCAGACTTGAAGCACCTGCCTTCTGGGCCGCTTCGGTAATACGGATGAGTGTCTCCTCGAGGGTGGACGCCCGTTCATACTCTAAACCCTGTGTTGTGATTTTTGCCATGTTATTGCGAGGATTACGGTGATATGCGCCTTGGTTTGTAACTCTAACGCTAAAGTTCTTTGGTACGAATTGTTACCATACTTTCTTGTTGGAAACATGCTATAACTCGGCCTTAATGTGATTTAGTCGTTCAGCAATGAGTAGGGCGCGATATGGTAGGCAAAAAAGGGCGGAGATCAGTAGCGGGACTAGTGCATATTCTTTTGTGTGCTCCGGCCGTGGCGTTCGCGGATCACCCAATTGAAGATGAAGATCTGTACCTCGTCTATGGCGAGCGTAATCTTAGTACCATTGCAACTGGGTCCCCAACCTTGCTTCGACGCGCGCCTTCTGTTGTCGTTGTCGTAACAGCCGACGAAATTGCACGAAGCGGCGCGATTGATCTGGATGAAGTGCTTCAGACCGTCGCGGGTGTGCATGTGAGCCGAGCACCGAACACCTACAGTTCACTCTACCAGATACGCGGTATCTCTACGGGCCAGAACCCACAAGTCTTGATGCTTCAAAACGGCATCCCAATGACGACTCTCTTCCAGGGTAATAAGGGAACGATCTGGGGCGGCCTGCCGTTAGAGAATATCGCTCGGATCGAAATCATTCGGGGACCAGGTTCGGCGCTATACGGCGCTGATGCATTGGCGGGTGTTATCAATATCATCACAAAGACGGCCAATGAGGTCAATGGAACGAAAGTAGGCGTACGAGCAGGCTCCTTCTCTACCCGCAATGCATGGATTCAACATGGAGGAAAAGCCGGCGCTCTCGACATAGCCGCTTATCTGAACATTGGAACAACCGATGGACATAAGCGGGTAATCGAGGAAGACGCCCAGACTTTGCGAGATCGAATGGCCGGAACACGCGCCAGCCTAGCCCCAGGTCCGGTCAACGTAGGATATGACTCGGTTGATGCTAACCTCGACTTGAGCTATGAGCATTGGCGCCTTCGCTTTGGTTACAAGCTGCGCGACGACCTTGGCACCGGTGCCGGCATTTCGGCAGCCCTCGATCCCATTGGTAAGGAGCAAAGTGAGCGCATAAATACTGATCTGTCGTGGACCAATCATAAACTGTCTACGGACTGGGGAGCCGGAGCAACGGTAAGCATCATGCAATACAAGCAGCGAATCCCGGTCGACTTGAGGTTACATCCGCCTGGCACTATCTTTCCGACCGGTGTTTTCGCAGACGGAATGATTGGCCATCCCGATACCAGTGAACGGCAATTCCGGGTTTCAAGCTTCGTGACTTATTCAGGGTTCAATTCCCATACCGTCAGAGTCGGAGTAGGGCACGACGATCTCGATCTCTATGAAACGCGCACTATCAAGAATTACGTATTTGATGCGGCGGGTACGCCAGTCCCAACCGGACCAATAGCTGACTATTCCGAAATCCAACCGTTCATGCTCCCTCAAAGCCGTAAGGTTACTTACGTCTATGCTCAAGACCAATGGCGCTTTGCGCGTGACTGGGAGTTTACCTTCGGTACCCGCTATGATCGTTTCTCGGATTTTGGCGGCACCACGAATCCACGGGCAGCATTGGTATGGGACGCCGCTCTGAACGTTACAGCGAAATTGATCTACGGCCGGGCATTTCGGGCGCCTTCGTTCTCCGAACTGTATAGCATCAACAATCCTGTGCAACGTGGAAATCCAGCACTGAAGCCGGAACGGATCGACACCATCGAAGCAGCGGTGACATGGCAGGCGCATGAAGCCTTGACCACAAAGCTGAGCCTGTTCAAGTATGAAATGAAGGACATCATTCGTCCTGTTCGGAACTTGGCTCCAGCGATGGGAACGACGTTCAACAACATGGGTCGCCAGCATGGACATGGTCTGGAGCTTGAAGCGGAGTGGCAGATTTCACGGCACTTGCAATTGACCGGTAACTATTCGTACCAACGATCAATTGATGAGACGAGCGGACGGAATCCAGGATTCGCGCCACGGAATCAGGCGTATCTTCGTGCGTCATGGGCGGTCGCACATGGCTGGCAGCTCAATCCCCAAATTACATGGGTCTCAGATCGAGCACGTGCCGCCGGCGACCCCCGCCCGCCGGTCGCGGACTATAAGACATTCGACTTGACCCTGCGGACAGCAAGGCCAATCGGAAAGTGGGAGTTTGCGGCATCGGTCAGGAACCTGTTCAACGCTGACGCACGGGAACCGAGCCCAGCCGGAACTATTCCGAATGACTTGCCGATGGCTCCGCGTGCGCTTTATATACAAGCAGCTCTACAAATGTAGCTGGATCAAAAGAATTACGTATCTCATCTCACTGAACGCTGCCGCGAGCGGTGCTCCCAAGGTGATCACAGATCGTTTTGCGACTGAACTTGTCTAATGAGGTGAAGGGCAGCGGCCTCAAGCGCCTGACGTACGCCAGTTTCAAACTCAACCCACTCCTCCCCAAAACGGGCACTGTGTGTCCTCCAGAGATGGTAGGCTTGCGAAACGGTCACCTCAATGCCGTCCTGGTCTTCGATTACAGATCGTAAGACATCGGCATGAGCACGATACGTCTCCGGCGCCCTTTGCGTTTGTCCAAGTCTTTCAAGTGCACGGATGCCTTCCCTGATTACGGTTTCGAATCGCTTTTGTTCATCAGCACTTGGCTTGCAATTTAGAATCCCCCAGTAAGCAGCGGTGATCACTATTCGCAAATGTCCCATTGATTGAGAGACCCACCCCTGCCTAAGCTTAAGCTCCTCATCCGAGAGTCCGGACGTTGTCCCGCCCAGAGTTGCAGGTACAAATGCGAGTCGCAGAGCTTCATTTTCAGCGAACTGAGCCCTCAAACCATGAGGGGTAATTCCCGACTCCCTTTTTGTTAGGCCAATTCGGCGTGCATAATAGTCATAGCGGTCGAGGTTCTTTTCCAGATTCGTTGGTCCGCCATTGCCGTCGAACTCCCAACCCAAACGTTTAGTCTTGCCGGTCTGCGATTTCACATAATCGATGATCTTGCGGGGATAGTCAGTCTCGATTGGGATATCACGTCCCCTGCCGCCTTTTCCTCCCTCGCCGTCATACACTCTAAAATACTGGCCTCGGTCGGCAGACCATGGTTTGCAAAATAGCACTTCCCGCCGACGGAGCCCGAACGCGAGTTCAAGACGAAGCATTAAGCCAAAGTTCTTATTCACTTCGTCGGCCTTCCTTATGATCTCTGCAACGTCTACACCATTGGCCGTGGGGCCTTTACTTTGAGTAGCGGCGAAGGAGATGGCAAGCAGATCTGGGTCAACATGGGGAAGATAGTCGCGCCATGGTCTAACCAGATGAGGCTTACCGATTGCTGTAAACACAACCCGAAGTCGAGACGCGTGGTTCTGCAGCGTTTTCGGCTTCAGACTTCGATTCTCGTACCAATATACGAACACGCGCTCGAGGTGTCTGTCACCAACCGTAGAAAGTTTCTGCACCATCATATTGAGATCGTTGTGCAGGGTATTGAACAGCGTACGAACTGACTCCTTAGTCGCGTCTTGCGTCCTGAATGACGCCACCCGGCCGTTCATCCTGGTCATTGTCTTCATCACTTCCGCTAGCTCGGCTTCCCACGTAAACATCTTTTCTCCTAACGTTTGCTCATAGCAGCTCTCCTCTCGACTTCCTGCCACTGCTTTTAGAAAGGCAAGGAGGCGGGAGGAGAGCTACTTAATTGGCATCTCACATTTGCAACAACCACGAGCGGGGTGAAGGTCCCATCTTAAGTATCCCGTTTTCGCGCTGTATCTCCTTCATGCTCATTACAACAGCGCGCCGCGGCCTCACGACCAACGGTTGCCCAACTAATGAAAGCTGGGCGCTGAACGTTTACGGAGTTTCTCCCGTTGCGTATCCAATCCACCAGGGACTGGTATGGGTGACGCAAACACCCTCTAATCTGGAAAACACGCAGACTTCCCTGCGAAGAGTCGTATGTGTGCCGCCGGGTCCCAATGCCCGGAGTGCTCCACATCCCGCAAGAGCGGTCCTCTCTAATGGTCGTAGGTTGTTGCGATATTCACTCTCTCGAACGAATGATCTGGAGACCCGTTTGGGTCGATATGTAGGAGTAATTGGGGGGTACAGGTGATGATATGTACTCCGGATCGGTAGTATTTTTGGCCTGTGATTCGCATGAACACAGGAGTCGCGCGGTACTCTGTATTGAGATGTGTCGCACAACGTTCTTATAAAAAAAATCGCTGTTCCTCGTCTCAAGAGACCGAAGCATAGGAAAAGCGCGCATTGAAGGTAACCGTAGACCGACTGGTCACCAGTTATTTGCAGTTATCGGGCGTAGGCCCTAGCTCAGAGATATGCCGAACATCGGCGTTGGGTAATCTCGGGAATGGCTTGGCAGCCATACCGAAGATTGAACGTGCTTGTAGTGGGGTACTGCTATTGATGAACACCAGACCGCAAGGCGGCAAGGGGGAGTATAGAGCAAATTTAGAGACACTATCAATGCCTGGACGATGTTTTTATAGAAACTGAAAAGTGGGCCTTAAAACAACCGCATTCAGGAGAGAAGCGCCGTTTTGATCCCTTACTGTCGCTTAGATGTGTCGATGTGTCAATGTGTCAATGTGTCAATGTGTCAATGTGTCATTCGTTATTTATGGCTCGAAGTGAAATCAATCATTGAGCAGCTTTTAAGGGAATCAGTTATATGGAAGAGCAAACAATTGTTGCACTCGACGCTGGACGCAGCGCCATGAAGGCAATCGCATATGCCAATGGGATTAAGACTGAGACGGTTATCCCGTCAATCGTCGCTCCATGGGAGTCGATCTCTGACGACGCTCAGGCTGAGAAAGCCGAGATTGAAACAGTCGAAGTGTTCGGAAGAAAGTATTTTTGTGGTGAAACGGCCCGGATCGTTTCGGGAACCAGCATGATGACCGGCCTTGACGATAATTGGCACACCACAAAAGAATATCGTGCCCTATGTCTTGCGGCTATAAAGAAGCTTGTTCACATGGGCGTGCCGGGGTTGACGAATCCGTTGGTAATCGTGGGTACCCCGGCAAAGCTATTCCAAGCGCATCGCGCCAAGCATCAGGAAGTTACGGCACAAACCATCAATGGCACTGTGCGGGCAATAAGCCAACCTATGGGCGCGTACTTTTCCTACCTTCTCGATGATCGTGGAGTGCCGCACCGGGATCGCCTATTCAGGAAAAATGGTAGTAAACGTTCATGGGGCATCATTGAGATTGGCCACTTCACGACCGACTTCGTACTCATCCGGGAAGGCGCTCCGATCGATAATAGCTTCAGGTCTTGCGAAGGTATGTCAGTAGCATCTGATCGGTTGATGCAGATCCTCACCAACAAAGGTTATAACAACCAGACCCCACTCAAGTGTGCAACATCGCTAGTCACTGGCACTGTGAGTCTGCGGGGCGAAGACGTCTCGGTATCCGCCGAGGTCAACGAAGCGGCCGGGTATGTTGCTGAACGGATTCTGACAATGGCAATAAATACATTTTCTGCGGTACGGGAAGATCTCGATGGATTCCTAATCGGCGGTGGTGGAGCGTCACTGATATTTCCTCACCTACAAGGTTCTCTGCACAACGCAGTGCTCCTTGAAAACCCCAGAATGGCCGTAGCAGAGGGTTATATCAAATTTGGAACGAGTGCCATACTTAGGGCCACACGTGCACAAAAACTGATGGTTGAGGCAAATGGCTAACGGGGGTGAAGACATCGGCGATGACGAGGAGAAGAGCCGGCGAATCCATATCATCATCAAGGCTGAAGACTGTCCTGGGTTTCTGAGCCATCTCAGCTCACTGCCGCATGGAGCCGAAGGACCTTTGATTCGCGCTATTCTCTTCGACTGGTATAGTAAGCAGAAAAACGAGGGTACTTTGGATTCAACCGTGGCGGCGTTTCTAAAGAGCCTCAACGGCAAGAAGAGAGGCCGCATCACAACAGTGGCACCTATCATAGGGACCAAAACGCGGCACTCCTCTACCGTAATGCCCGCACAGTCTGAAACTCGTAGGACGCCTACGCTGGAGACCTTACCATCGGCCTCGGCGCTCAGCGCGCCATTAGGCGTTGGTAATAGTGAATCCCAAAGATCCGAAGAACGGGTGGAGCCAGAGAACCCCTCTTCGGAGTCGGTAGTTGGTGAAGGTAAATCGGACGGCACTTTCGCCAATGAAGACTGGGACCTCGTGGGTGCTACTGGTAACCTCTTCGACATCTCCTTGTAAAGGCCGTGGGAATTGGTTCAACTGACCTAAGATAGAGGTGCAATAGGGATGGGACACGACGATTACCTTTCTACCAAGGAACTACTGGCGCGCGGTTGGACTAAGAGACTGATTGGCCTTTTCCTTGTGAAGCCAGATAAGACGGTGCCCAATCCCTACAAACCCGGAAGCCATCCAAAGGCCTTATACCTCTGTAGGCGTGTTGAAGAGGTGGAACAAAGCGATGTGTTTGGAAGTGAAAAAGCCAGATCAATAAGCTATTCGCGACGTCTAGAGCAGGGGACGGAAGTCAAGTTTGCACAACTGACTGCGATCGCCAACGACATTGTGCTACCTGAACTTACGCTATCAATCGATGACTTGCTTTCCGAGGCCTCAACAAGGCGTAATGCCATTTCCGCTTCACGGATTACCTCAGATACCCAGGTTGCGCTAGACATTTTGCTTGATACGATAAAGTCGCTGGAGTGGCACTTAGATCCGTTTATGTGGCATCCCGGCATAAGGCATGCAAGGAAACTGCTCCGAGGCAGGATGCTTGCACATATCATCGACCACTATCCGGCCTTGGCTGCAGATGCTCGTGAGCGAGGCGAGCAAGACAATGGTGATCCGGGAGAGTGGTAATCTAAGGAGCAGTCACATGAAGCGCAGCGACAACGACAATACAAATTTCATAGGCCAGGATTGGGCAACTTTCAACAGACTGCGCTTCCTCAGGTCAGTTGCTGCCGGCAAGGCGCCGAAACCGGCGTATATCGCCGGCATCAACGCACGGAACGTCTGGGGGGCCGATGTATCGGGGAACGATCCACGTTCCGTGAAGGCCACCCTCGCAGGTCGCGGCGACCTCCGTGCCTTCTGGTGGAACTTGAATCAACGACTGCACAATACGATATTCCCTCGTTCGACACTACAGGATGCGATGTATCAATTTCACCGGCGGCACGGCAATATCACTTTGTGGCGCCTTGAACTTGCCCGAGATTACTGGGAAATCGTTGGTGCAGTACGGAAGGGAGGGGTTGGTGAGGGTATTGCAACCGCGATGAGACAGCTGCTCGGCGCGCTCAAAAAGGGTGCGTGAGAGCTATATGATGTAGACTGCCCAGCGTAACGGACCGCACCTATCGTTGAAATAAAGCCCTGCGAATGCAGGGCTTTTTACATTTCACTAACCGCCGTTTGGATCAGCTAGGCAGCTCGTGCCAAGGCCGGTAACGGCCCTTCCGTTGTTGAATACCTGAATGTAGCCGTACTTACTTCCATCTCCGGTCGCTGTGTAACTGAAGACACCCTCAGTACCGAGGTTCACATCCTTTCCGTAGGCGTTAGCTGCCATCAAGCCGTTGATATCGCCAGCGTCCGTGGCGTAGATCTGCACGATCGAATTGGAAGGTCCGTATATATATTTCTTACATCCCATTTCTGCGGCCGAGAATCCAGGATTGTCGGAGTTGTTGGTCCACTTACCGCCTTTGCAAACCAGCAGATTGCCGAATGCATCCTTGTCGATTGTGCCAGCAGCTGCGGTGCAGGGATTTCCCGCAACTGGGTCACCGCCACTATCGGCGCCTGGCGTCACTGTACCGCCAACGACTACCGTTTTATCAACCTTCACATCCCCACCGAATTCGCCGTGGTTCACGTTGACGATATTGTGTCCACCTGCCTTGATGTCGCCCGTCATCTCGTTGCCGCCATCGATACGAAGAAACTTCGACATTACGCTGGAACCGTACCCACCCCGGATAGCAACGATTCCAGCCTGACCGGTTGGGTTCATTACCGGCGTCGACCAGCTTCCGTTGTAGCCATTAAAGACGCTAGGATTGGCCGCCGGCGAGTAGCCAGACATTGCGCCGACCATTTTCACAATACGACCGGCACCGGCTTCATCGGCCGCGGAGAGCCCAGGACGGGTAATTGGCTTTGTTGTGTGAGTGAGCCAGTCAAGGTCACACTTCTCGACCACGCAACCGGCCGGGACGCGCTCAATAACCGTGGACATCTGGCCGCCGGGGATATGCGTCGGATCGAAGCCGGAAGGGAGCATGCCGATGTTGACGAGCTCCAGCAGCGTTGGGCGAGACGGGTCGGCCACGCCAGGCACCGGGAGCGAGCCCTCGCGAATTTCGTAGGCGTACTTAGCGGTGTAGTTTTCGACAGCAATGCCAACGTTGCGAATGGCATGGCCAGCCGCATCAAGGTTTCGGTCAAATTGAGACTGCGCTCGAATGTAGAGCGTACCCGAGATCGCGACCGCAGTAATGGCTGTAACGCCGATCAATTCTATTAAGGTCACGCCAGATTGCGGCTTCGTTGATGGTGGTGGGTGCAATCGCATCAAACTCTCCAGTTAGTCGACGGTATAAAACATAAGGGCTTACGTTGCTGTGCAACGTAAGCCCTGAATAGCGGCTCTACGCGAGACCTACATGGCCGGCGTTATGCTTTTTGGCGCTCAAAAATGATCGTATTACCTGCTGCATTGTTATTGCATGCTCCTACGAGAGCGCCTTCCTGTACCGTTGTATCAGTCGGCGCCTTCACAACTGTCCCATTCACGCTGACGCGCTGGAAAGAAGATCCTTGCGCCTTTGTGAAATTGAGGCAGGTTTTTTCATCAAGTCGGTCGTTGGTCACCGCCACTGCATCATTCGGATTGTTCAACGATGCAGCAGCATAGGTCGCGTTGCCGCCAAATTTCGTGGTGATCACATTGGTACCTTGAATTGCATCCGGAGGGATTGCACCGATGCGAATTGCCAAGGCGTTGTCAACGGCGGAGGTGTCCGGCGACGTGGCAAGGAAGTTCATAACCTTTTCCATACCAAATTGCAGGCGCTTGCCTTCGGTGTCGATCTTGTTATCACCACGTACTAAAGTGATGATGCCCACGACGCTTGCCAGAACCAGCGCGGCGATGACCATGTACACCATCAGTTCGATCAGTGTCACACCTTTTTGAGCCTTCAGTGTCTTCAAATTCTGCAGTTGTTTCATGACTATTCTCCTTACGGTTGGAATTAAAAACTATTGGTTTGGGTGTACTGACTGAGTTTTGCAGACAGCGTTAGGGTGTCGTAAGCGATGTAGCCGATTACCGTCCATGCCGCGAACTTGATGCAGCCGGCGATCATTACTACATTGCTCTTGACGATCTTGAGCATGTCGTCAACGTTCTCGAAGCCGATGCGACGCATTGCCTCTTCCAGCTTTCCTGAATTGTTGAAGCTCATGAGTTGCTCGATGACCGGCCCAGGCAACAGACCGGTGTCCAGCGCACCGACCACCATCTGACCATCCGGATCGATACCACCTACGAGGGGATATCCATCCGCGATACGCGATCGCATAATCTCGAGGTGCCATCTAATGTATGCGTTCTCGCGGTCGATGACGGTGGCGATTACTTCATCAAGTTGCACCCCATTTCGAATCATTCCCGAAAAAATGATGAGGAGTTCGCCAGCTTTTTTCAGACGGTAGATGTTGTAAGGGGGAACGAAAACATCCAAAACCGCACGGACGCGACCGGTTAGATTGAACAGGCTCCAAACGATGTAGGCGGCTCCGAGAATCAGCGCTGGGACGATAAACAGAGCATATTTCAGGCTCCATTGCACGAATGGATGAACAATCTGGTAGCTAACACCGAGGCTTTTCAAGGGCATCAGACCAACAAATTCCGGAATGATCGTAAGACCAAAGAAGAAAACGACCGCGACCGAGATTGATAGCATCACGCAGGGGAACCATAGCGCCGTCATGATCATTTCTCTGATCTTGGCCATCGATTGGTTCAGGAATCGTGCGGTGCGTACCCCTTCAATGACGTTGTTGACCTTCTCTCCAGTATGGATCATCAGTACGTTGAGATCCGAAAGTATGCCGTCGCCGCTCTCGCTGAAGGCCTGGCCCTCGGCCATACGCACGCCAAGTTCGCCGATCACTGGAGCGACGAATGAACCCTGTGCCTCGGCGGCGGCTTGACGAGAGACCATGAACTTCGTAAGCGGGATGCTGAGCTCCATCTGTTGAAGGAGCTCACCAAAGAAGTTATCTACCCCTTTTCGGAAGGCGAGTACCCTGAGCCCGAACAGGAATTGATTTGTTTGCGTATTGCTCAAGCTGCTCTCCGATTTTTCATCGCGTAGAGTTCGAAGGACTCGAACACCGATTCAACTTCCCTTGGATCGACGGTGCCAGTCAATACCTTGTAGGTCGCGACCTCCATTGCACTCTTACCCGTCGTTGTCTGATCGTAGAGTGCGCTTTTCCTGCTGCGGAACTCACGAATCGCCTCCAACACCTTCTTGTCACGCAGAAGGAGAAGAATCTCATCATCCGGTATTAGTACCGAGGCCGCTACTTCACGGCCGGCGATACCCGGTAAGTGGCTGACCTTCTTGCACTCGGGGCATCCTTTGCGGTTGCGAAAACGCACCATGGAAAGATCATCCGATCCAGTGGCCCGCTGTAATGTGTGCATATAGGCGGCATCGATGCCCGCTTCGTCATGCCGCAATGCGCAGTGCGGACAAACCCGTTGAATCAGGTTTTGAAAAACGCAGATGGAGAGATTGTCCGGTGTCGAGAGAAAGCCACGGTCCAGCATGAATTGGTCCGAGGCGAGTCGCTCGTAGATCCCGATGGGCGAATCAGCGTGGACGGTAGTCAGTGTCTTATGGCCGGACTGCAGGAGCTGCTGGAAGCCGGCTGCCGATTCTTTGCCTCGTAGCTCAGAGATCAATGCAATGTCCGGGTCGAGGCGAAGAATAGACTTGATGATATCGGTCACGGCATCATCGACTGTCTGGCCTTCCCGGGTGGCGACTTGAATCTGTGTCACGCCATCCAGATCGCCCTCAACAGGATCTTCGACGGCAATCGCGATCTTTTCGCGCGTCGTAATCTGACGCATGATGTTGTAGAGCGTTTGCGTTTTCCCTGATCCGGTTTGGCCAGCAAGGATGATACTCCCGCCATTTTTGTAGCTAACCAAGCTCATGCTGCGTGCCTGGTCCGGCATGTAACCGCGCGCCAGCAGGTCCGATTCGAGCGACTCGCCCTTCTTGGCTTTATCGCCCGACATCCACAGGATACGCATCACGGCATGGAATCCGCTCTGGCATGGGGTCAGCTCAAAGCGTAACTTGAAGAGCTGCGTTCGGCCGTCAATTTCCAACTCCAGCGGAAACGCCGCCCGCTGTTGTGTTTCAAAGGTGAGCACCGAGCCTTTGTTCGACCCTTTTTCTGCTTGCGTACTATATGCGGCCCTTGATAGCTTTTCCAGTCGGTCATAAGAATATGACAATCCGCTGTTGTGCACGGCGCCAAGGATACGAAAATCGATACGCGGCTGCTTCTGGTCACCGCGGAAGTGAATATCCGAAGCATCCATCTGTACAGCGCGTTTGACCACTTCCTTGAATTCCCGAAGTGTCTCGCTGTCAACTAAAGTGGAAGTGCCCGTATGGAGGGATGTCTTTTTATTGAGTCGGTCCAACACGGTTGTAAAGACCGTATTGGAGACCAGGTATCTTTCGAGCCGGCCCGAACTTTTCCGTTCTACAACATTCTGCAATACCTGAAGTGCAAGTGCATTTTCGAGGGCGCTGCGTACGACTATGAGAACGAGCGTCGACGAGTTAGCTTGAATCAACGCGTAGTTCTTGGCCTCCTTGCCGTACACCGTGTCCATCTCCCGGTCGATATTGACCACCTTGGCGGCGCCCCAGGTGATTTGGAGATGCTCTTCGTTGGTGACCTCGTGGTCCGTCCAGCGCGCGGAGTGTTTTGGACGTTCATCATTAGGCCTAGTCTCCAAAGCCACTTCTTGTAGAGGATTCTGGGAGGAAGACCGGTTCGATCCTTCGGAAGAAGGGCGGCGATGGTCATTCTTCGGCTGAGAAGTTTTGTTTAATAAGCCAAGCATGTGCGTGATGCGAACCAGTTAGAGGTGGTTTAGGGCAACGGGCGGCGCGGAGCAGCTGCAGCGGCGGGCAACGGCATCGGCAGAGGCGAGGGGGCGTACTGGGGAGCCGCCGGCGGGAATTCTCGGATAACGTTCGCTATGCGCAACGTCACTGTCCTTGAACGTGCCTTCTTTTCCTTGCGTCGCTGTGCGGTCTTAGTCAGCTTGACCGTGCGTTCCCCAATATCTGTGAGAACCCACCCATCAATGTCCATCCCCAGCTTCAAGGGCACGGTTGCGCCCCGATAAGCGATCGTGGCTTCAATATCGGTGCCTACGCCATAAAGGCCCGTTAGCCGCATTTCCTTCGGGTCGGCCGGAGCTCCATAACTTGCAGCTACGATTGGGGCGGTGCCTTGCTCATTTGGTGTGAGCGGGCGGCCGTTTTTGTCCTTATCGTTCGCCGCCTTGAGTGAGTCGGCATAGCGTGCCTTCTGCAATTCGTGTAATTCTTCCATTGTTACCGCTTGGGCGACAACGGAGCAGGTCGCAAGAAGGCCGAATAGGAATGCTTTCTTGATCATAATCTGGGTCCCTTCGGTGAGCGTTATTTGGCGGTGTTGAATGGTGTCGTCAGACGCGGTGCCTGCGCAGCTTCCGATGCTGGTAAGCCAGGTGGTGTTGAGCCAGGGCCGGCTGTAGTTGGAACGACTTGAGCGTTACCTTTCAACTCCGGAGCCGATTCGGAGCGGACTGGCTTGGCGGCGATTGCAATGCCGTCGTTATTAGCAGGCATGGCGGTGCCGGCCGGGGTGCCTTGCGCGGGTGTGGCCGGCGGAGCGACTGGCGTTGCGGCCTGTTGAACCATGGGCGCGGGTGCAGGCAGGGGCGTGCTTTTCTTCGGAATAAGGTCCGCTACGTAGTAGTAACCTTCGGCCTTGAACTGGAGAGTTCGCTTGTCCTCGTATACCCTGATTGAATGGATGAAGGCGGTTGGTGGCAGCGTGTATAACATTTCATACAGCTCCATTGGCCCCGTCATTGACCACGCACCAGTTCGGACTTCGAAGTTGGTTCCATTGTTTGGCGCGGGCGGCAATTTATTGGATTCCGGTGGCAGTTTGTTCGGAGCCTGAAAGTACACCTTGACGCCGTGATCCTTCGCCTGACGTAGAGGCTTCAACAAGCCATCGATCGCGATAACAGGAGCGAGCCGGGCAAGTAGATCAGCCGGCTTCGTCTTGGGGTCCAGCGTAATGAGCGTTGCGTCGAACACCTTACGAGCACGCACCATCTCCACTTGCTTGTCGATCGCAAGATAATCGTCAGCGGATATGGGTAACGGAGCCGATTCAGGCTTACGCCGATATTCTATTTGGCATAGTGGATCTGCGATGGTGTTCGGTGCGCCGGTTGAGCCTGGCAAGGTGCGGGTTGCGCAGATAAACTCGGAAAACTCCCATCCTTTGTCCGCCATCCGGACTTTACGGAATGCCGTGAAGGCAGTGCGCGCGGCGTCCGCGGCGGCGATTCGCTTGAATCCGGTGGTGAAATAGGTTGCGAACGCTTGCGCATATACATCTTCCGGCTTTGGCTGCGCCGCGGCCAGAGCCCTGAGGCGAGCCTCCTCCGCGAGGCGTTCCTGCTCCTGGACCTCGAGGTAATGCATGTATCCAGCGCCGGCCGTTCCGGCAACCAAGACAGTGAAGGAAGCGACTACCGCTTTTACCGCAGTCGGCGACAGGCCTGTGGGCTTCATTAGCGCGTCGGGCGGGCACTCGGGCGGGAACAAGTCCTCTATATGGGTTTCCGAGAGCGACGCAAAGTTCTGGTGATATTCCCCAAAAATGCCAAAGCTATGCTCCGGGAAACCACAGACGTAGACCTTTACTTCCGAATGGCGGTCTCCGTACATCTCCATCAGCGTTGCGGAAACATCGGTCAGCCGAACCATCCGGTCACAACGATCCATCGGTGCTCCATCGACGACGCCTCCGACCCAAGCGCGCATCGCGGAGATGTCGCTTGCACGTGCGATATCGCCTTGTACCCATACGATCGCCTCGAGTCCCTGACCTAGCGGGCGTGTCATCGCAAACCACGCCAATGCCGATGCAAACTTTTTCGGGACCTTGCGCTGGCCTTTTACCGATGTGACGCCGTAGTAGAGTCGATCTTCGAGATTGAGGATCAGGGTGTGCGTGGCGCGGGACGACTTCTTCAGGGTAGTCAGGTATTTCTTCTTCTCTGACTCTGCTTCCGGAAGTCCGTACCAATCTACACCAAGTGCAACGGCGTGCTGATGGACTACTTCAAATCTCATGTCAAATCCAGATCCGCGTTAGGATGCACGCCACAATACGGGGGTGATGACCAGGAGCATGTTCTCCTTCTGGCGATCGGCGTTAGTTGAGTATCCAGTCAGGCCGAGCGCCTCTCTTCCAGCATTCTGGTTACGTCCCAGCTTGGCGAGCACGATCTGCTCGCCGGGCCGCACGACCAATGTCTGCCGGGTTGCGCGTTGCGGTACAGTCTTCGACCGGACCACAGTGCCATTGACGAGGGTGACATCGAGGGGGACACCGTCAGTAACGTCGACCACAATGTCCAGCATCATCGAGTTGTTGTCATAGATATGGGGAGTCAACTGGATATTGACGCCATAGCTGTATTCCTTCTGCTTGATGGTAGTTACGGCGGCAGCGTTAGTGATCGTTGTACCCGTTTCAGCGACATACTCTTTTGTGGTGCTGGTCGAGAAGGGCAGAGGACGGTTGTTGATCGTATATCCGTTGTCGTGCCATTCTTCGGTCACGCCAGAGAGCTGTCGCATCGCCTGAAGCAGCATGTTGGAGCCTTGCCCACCCGAGAGGCCGTCGCCGATGACACCGGGGAGCGAGGTTGTGGGAACGCTGGCGGTAGGCGCGAGCCGGAAGATCCCAATGCCACCCGGTTCCGTGACCAGATTTGTACCGGCGGAACTAATCAGACGGTATTTCGAGCCGGATAGCAGGGCTTGCCAATTGATGCCAGCTTGGTCATTCCAGTTATCTGACACGCGATAGAGAGCCACATTGAAATAGGCCACCCTTGAGGCGCGGCGGTTCATATCTTCAACGAATATCCCGATTTCGCGGAGCACCTGAGGCGTGTCAGTTACGACCAAGGTATTGCTTGCAGTGTTCGGGGTAACGCTACCGCCGTTGCTCAGCTTTGCCGATACCTGTGCAGTGAGCTCCTTGAAATAGTCGACGTCCCGCTTACTCTTGGACCGGGTAGCGACACCTGCGTTGGAACCATTCTGGCCGTTTTGGCTAGACATTTCGCCGGCGCTTGACATACTGGACTCGGTCTCGAAATGGTCCAGCATCCCTTTTACCTCGAAGGACTTGCTCTTATAACGGAAGAAGTGGATTCGGCCGGCATCGTATTCCCAGCTGACGCCCAGTTTTGCGACTACCATGTCCAGGTAACTTGCGAGAGAGCCCTTGTAGTCGAGTGAAATATTCCGTTCGCTCTCAAAGGCATTGTTCGCCACCGCATCAGACCCTCGGCTCGCGGAGGAGCCTTTGCCTGCAGCCGGCACCGATGCCGACTTTACGTAGATGTTCTGGTTTATGTCGACCGGAATTCCGGTGTACTTGGTAATGATTTCGGCCAGTTTCGGCAGATTGACGGATCCCTCGTCCGAGACGAATTTAACCGGCGTCTTCAGTGGATTCGAAAAAACTGGTGGAAGCAGTTTCTCTGCCGAAACGGCCACCATCTTGTTGCCGAGGTAGGCGCCATCCTTGAATACGATGTGGCGCTTGTTCGCTGAGTCGGTGGCCTTAGGCAGCGTTGACTCCATTGCTGCCATACGGTTGGCCATAGCCGTTGCAGCAGTCCGCGCCTCTTGAGACGCGCCACAGGCAGCGAGGAGCGATGTCGCAGTGAAGGCAGCGGTCAAGCGAACGGAAATCATCTTGTGTTTCATTATCGGGACCCTGTCAGAATCTGAATTGCGTTGTTTCGGCGCCATACGACCGCCTGCATCGGGCTGACCTCTTCATAGGAAGCCAACACCTCCTCCAACGCTTCCAGAAACGGCTTGTCGCAATAGGAGGCATTCATCGAGATCACTGGCTCCTCGCCTTTGATCTCCCAGGACATTTGGTAACCAGCGCGTTTCGCCCACCGTTCCAGAATGTCGCTCAGCTTCCCGTCCTCTTGGCGGATGACGAAGGGGCAGCTGGCATCGGCATTTGTGGTTGCACCCCCACGGGCGGTCTTTGCGACGAGAGCGTTTTCACGCTGCTCCAATTGTTCGATGCGTCTAGCGATGTCGGCGGAGGAAGTTTGCCGTGCGGCGGCCGTTTTCAGCCGCGCCGACTCTTGCGTGATGGTCACGGGCCGACCACCGATAAAGCCTTGAATTTCCCTTGGCGTGCCTTTCACGATATAGCGATCGCCGTCGGAGGTCGCGCCATTGATCACCAAACCCGGGGCAGCTTTGATGTAGGTGTTGCGACCGTCGTTATAGACGTCGATCTGTTGCGGCGATTCGGACTCGAGAACGAAGGTTCCACGGTTGGGATTGGCTTGGGACGGTAGTGCCACGCATGTGAGCATTAGAGCAGCCAGGAGGAGGTTCGATTTCATTTGCGCGCTTTAATAGGAAGTCAAACGTTCAGTGCCCCTATTCTGTCCGCGTCATGTCGGGATTCGAGAGTGAAAGTCACCGTTAAATCAACGCGATTCACTTAAGGAGAGAGGGAGATGCGCCCGACAATTCAGGTTATGAAAACTCTCACATTTCTCATTGGCGCCTACATTGCGGCTACATCGAGCAGTGCATGGGCTGACTGCTACGACGCTGCGGCAGCGTATCACCGTGTCAATCCATGGATCTTGCGCGCAATCGCCGCGGAAGAGTCGAGCTTCAAGCCCAATGCTGTTGGGCGGAACAGTAACGGAAGTGAAGATGTTGGTGTGACCCAGACCAATAGCGTCCACTTTGAGGAGCTTCGGCGGTATGGGATCGGCCGAAACGATCTCTTCGATGCCTGTACTTCAGTCTATGTCGCTGGTTGGCTTCTTCAGAAGAAGGTCAAAAGGCATGGGAATACTTGGACTGCCGTAGGGGCATACCATAGTGAAACGCCCGAGAAGCGCGATTCGTACGCCAGGCGAATCAAAAGAACGATTGAAGCATGGACTAGAGCGGGATACATCAAGCCGTAATCGGGCGTCGGCGATCGGTTGGGCGCGCGGCCAGCGTGCCCAACACATAATGAGCGTAAGTCATTGAATATAAAGGAAACGCTCTCTTGAAAAACCCGATGTTACATGTGGCTTTTGCATAATAAGAGAACATTCAGCGTCGGTATGGCACCATCGCCATGTCATGAGCGGCAAGAAACAGGAATTCCTCACCTGGTGCAATCGTCAGCGTAGGTGCAATGTAACGATTTCGCTCCATCAGTGTTTTGATCGTGTCATTCAACGCCATGCCGATGATGGACCCACCAGTTTGAGTGCCAGTTGCGGTAGAAGCAGTTGAAATCTGACGGTCCTCTTTTGGAAGAAGTAAGGACGCTGCCCCTACGATCAGGCTTGAGCCGAACATTTTGAAGAAATGATTATTCACATCGGCGGCGACGCCACCTTGCCCGATCATATCGGTGGCCGAGGTGCCGGCTAGCGAAATCCATGTCCCGTCGGGCAGGATTAGGCGATTCATAGCAATCAGTAATCTGTCCTGACCGATGCCAACATCGCTATTCACGGTCCCGACAAGTTTGCTATGTCTGGGGATGAGAACATGCTTTTGGTGGATGCTGTCGTAGACATCTGCAGTGACCTGAGCAGTGACCTTACCGGGTAGGTGGCTATTTACGCCACTGAGAAGTACGGCTCGAATGATAGTGCCCTGGTTTAACACAATGGAGGCCGCCGGCGCCTGTTGACGCAGAACGGTATTTTTAGCGCTGGAATCCGCCTGTGCAGCTAAGAAATCGGAGTTGGTCGGCTTACGAGTTGAATCGGTCTGCTGGGAGCTGGAATACTTTCCAACAGCCTCCAGGAGCTTTTCTGGACTTGAGTTATTCAAAGCTTCTTCCCGGCGTTTATTCATTTCCAATAGCTCGGTTTGCAGATCATTCAAGCGCGCATTGGGGTTGGCCGCCAAGCCTTGTGACTTGTCATTTCCTCCCACCAGCTTGAAATTGCCTCCTTGTGCCTCGAGGGGCGATGCCAGAATCTCTTCGCGCCGCTTGGTAGCCTCAGCTAGTCTCTTTGCTTTATCGGCGGCATCGGGGTCATACACCTGCGCCGAACTCTCCGACGTCGGGAAGGCGGGCGAAGGTAAGGGCTTGTTACCTTGTACGGTTGCGATAGTGCCGCTAGCATCTTTGGCGGGTGCTGGCTCCGTTGCCGCATCGGCCTTGAGCTTGTTCAGGAGGTTATTCGTGTTATTGACTTGCTGGGTAGGGTCGACTTCGGCTGCTTTAGGCTCCTCGATCCGGCGGCTGGCGGGCTTGTCGTCGGAGAGGAACAGCCATGCACCTACTCCGATCGCCAAGACCGGCACTGCCAGCGATGAAAGATTTTTCATCATCTTTCGCGGGGCTTTATCCTTTTCAAAGCCGCTTGCGTCAGTCGGATTTAGATTCTGACGTGAATCATTCTCGCCTGTTCCAAGCTCGTCTTCAGAGAGGGGAGGCAGTTTGTTGAAGGGGTCTTTGATTGACATATTACTTACTTCCGTTCCACCAACTTGTCCGGGCTGAATCGCGTTTCGTGATACGGACCTCCTCGTGACCAAGCTTCAGCAGCAAGCCAGAAGCGACACGCTCGACCACGATGAAATCGCCGCGGGGCCGATAGTTCACCAAGGAGGGATTGTTTTTCTCGTCAAGCAGGAATACGGCTGGGGCCACTTGGGTAGGAGGCATGCGTAAGTAGGTAAAGCGGTCGTCGCTGTAGACTGTAAGTGGCTTGAATGACGCTTCGCCCTGGATGTCGTAGGCGAAGTTGAACGTAGTAGGGTCGACGTTGGATGCAAGGATCTGACTGTTTAGACGTGTGTTTTCCTCAGCGACGACGACGGCTTCAGCCTCTTTCCGTAGCCGGACCTGTGCTTCCCTGTCTGGGTAGTCGAAGCTGACCTTCTGATAGACACCAGAGTCCTTTGTGCCGGAGACGATCTGGAATTGATAGCTCCGCTTATTTGTGACAATGGTAAGTGTGGTCTCGATGTTGTCTCTTACGGGCTTGACGTAGATATTTCGCGGACCACCCGAAACACGCCACTGCAGGGAGTCGCCGACTACTGGTTCTTCCTTCAGGCCCTCGTCTTCACCCAGTTCAATGTGAGTGTGCTTTGCCGTACCAGTGAGGATTCGGTAGATGACCTCTGGACTGTAGGTGAAGCGCTGGATACGGTTATCGGTCGGCGCCGGGATAGGCGCTGCTGCAGGATCGACGCGTGCAGTAGCCTTTGGGGCAGCGTATGCGGTTGATGCGCAAAGAATCACACTCGCAAGGACTAAAGCTCGAAGTTTCATTTGGAAAGCGTTTCCTCAGTGAGATTGAAATTGGAGATATACAGACCGGCTGGGTTACGCATGACCTGCTCTCTAGTGCTTGGCTTTATCCGGACAAAGGTAACCGTCATCGCATAGGCTTCGGTCTTAGGCGCCGCGTTTGGACACCGCGTTGTCGTTTTGAACCTCAAGAGAGCTACATCGTCTTTGACGAAGTTGACAGTCTTGTATTCGTAGGTGCGGATGAGCCCTGCGCATTTCCGGAGCAGGGCATAGGGATTGTCGCGATTACGCAGATCTGCCAATTGGGCTACGGCTGCATTGACTACCATCTGCCCGGATTCCGCGGTTGTGGAGTCAAGGGTCGAGGTATTGATATCGAAGACATTCTTCGCCCACTGGTTAAGAAAATAGGCGATTGAGTCGCTATCCGGACTCCATTTTCCAACTGGTTCACCATCAGCTACTAAGCGTCCGCCCTCTACCTTATTGACCTGAAATGTCTCAATGGTCTTTAGCGGTAACAGCCCAGCAATGATCCAGACACAACCTGCAAGGCCAACGGCCAAGATGACGGATAGCAAAAAGGAGCGATTACGGTCTATCGATGGCTGTGTTCCCCGATCAAAATAACGCCGCGCGGTATCGGTGGAGAGATCACCAGGTGCGAAGTCAGGAGGGGCGCTTTGCCTTGAGGGGGCTGTGCGATGTGAAGTAGGGCGCGTGGAAGATTTCATACCGCCCATTTTCTCTAGAATGGCCGGCGATGTTTCGGTGAAACCGCCGACGAAATTAACCTGATTTCAGCCCACGTGGGCATATAAAAAAAACGTACCCTCGACACGCTCAGGTACGTTTCATCGGTCTCTGCTTCGGAGAGAAGAGATCAGCTGTCGTTGCGCGGCAGGTTACGCTGCGCGACCTTCTCGCTTTGGATCATGGCCGCGTATTTTTCTGGAAGAGCAAGTTCTATTTCCACACGGCGATTCTTGGCTCTCCCATCTGCCGTGGAGTTGTCAGCGATAAAGCCACCCGATGCTTGTGCCGAAGTCACGATGCGATCTTCGCTAACGCCTTGCGCGACTAGATATGAGCGTGCGGCAGCAGCACGACTTTTCGCGACGTTGAGATCGGGTTGGCTATAGACATTGCTGTCGGTATAACCCCTTACTTCGATCTGTTGCGCATGTTTCGCATAGTTCTGCAGGGTCTCACGTACCTCTTTCGGGGGCTCGAAGCTTGCGCTGTTATATTTGAAATTTACCCGCACGACGGTGATGTCCGGAGTACGGGAGCGCGGGCGGGCGGCCTCTCCACTAATGTCAGCACCCTTGGACGCTATTGCCAACAAGGCTTTTAGCTCCTCCAGTTCCTTTCGAATGCGAACTAGCTCCTGACGATAAGGTTCCTCATCGTCAATGGATGGGGCTGGTTGGTGCACCGGACGGATCTCAGCAAGCTGGATAGGCCGTACCTCGGTAGCGGGAATCGGAACGACCGGCTGTGGGCGGTTCAGCGGCACAGTGGCTGGGAGGATCGGCACCGAATCTCGGCGCGTTACGGCTGACTGGCCGCCGTTTGAAACGACACGAATCGACGTATGGATGCCGTTCAGAACTACATAAGGCCCGACCTTCTTAAGTGCAAGCTTACCGCCTTTAGGATCGAAGATATCGGTGTGGCGGATTTCGTTATCGTTGATCTGAATGACCGTGTTCCCGTCCATGTCAAACACCTGAACGATCCCAGTAGCTTGTGGATTTTGCAACGTGTAGTTAAATTGAATGGCCGATTGCGGTTGGTCCCGGTGGGTGACGATAGCGCAGCCTGAAATGCCGATAACGGATGCTATGGAAACGATAAGGATTCGGATCTTCATTTCATCAAACTCTTTCCCATTGTGTTGCAGCAAAACTCCTATTCTAAGGAACGCCCCGACCATACGTCGGGGCGAATCCTACAGACCTTTTTATGACCATTCGGCTATTAGATATAACCCCTCATCTTTAGCCACGGTTTGATCACGGCATTCATCGCTACCGCCCCACCACGACTCGCACCGCCCTTTATGCCCTTATTCGCAGTCTGTGCACCTTTCAGGAGCTGAGCACCACCGCTGCCGCCACCCGCACCTAGTGTTCCAGGAACCATGGCTGACGCGATCGTCGGCACCTGCGATAGGATACTGTTCACGGTAACTATCATGATCGTCATGACAGCAAGAGAAGCTGCAACCGGCGTGTCCGTGGGTATATTGCTAGTCAGTCCAGCAAACAGTGTTGACGCTATGGACACCGCGACGCCCGCAACACCCGTAACTAACGCAGCGGCAACCATAAAGCCAATCCATTTCCCGAAATAGTCCCGCGTCCAGGGCGTGACCATTAGGGCGATGAATATCGGGCCAAATGCGAGACCAATAGCAAACAGGAAAGGTCCAAGCAAGACGACAGCCGCCACTTCTGCAATTGCCATCATTAGAATGACAAAGATTGCGGCAGCAATCAGAAATGTCGCAATGAAATCCAATAGCTGGGCGCCCGGGAATGACAGTTTTAGGATGTTGCCCATTACGTCTACCTTAGCAAACGCCGTCTTCATTGCTTCCGTGACCATGTCGAGGGCACGAGTGAAGTACTGAATAATATTACTGAGCGGATCTTGAGCCCCCAGACGAAGAATCTCCAAGGTCGACGAAAGGTCACCTACTCTTGCACTATAAGTCTTTATCAACGCCGCGGCGATCATCGCAGGTAAAGCGACATCGAAGATGACTTGTAACATCGACTCATTAGACGCGCCCAGAGTCTGGATAGTCCGCACAATAAGGTAAAGCAGTGCTAATGCACCGCCAAGGGCAAGTGCTTTCCCTTCTAAGCCACCTGCAATCTGGAGGCCGTGGGTCTTGAGACTGTCGATAGCCTGAGATGAGACACGGGTTTGTACGGCTTTGGAGGTGTTTGCAAGCCCTTCGAAGAAACCGCCGGAGGACGGCTCCTCTGCATTTGCCATGGGCGTGATTGCCAGCGCAAGGAGCAGTGTCACTGCCCTTAACAACAGTCCGATCGGCATCATGGTGCACCCCGGTTCATGCGGTCAAGAAGCGTGTTTGCTGAATTGCGCATTTTTCGCTGATGATCGCGATAGATTTGGTTGGCCGCGTCCTCCTCCTTATTCTTCATCATATCGACCCCTTCATTAGCGATCTGATTAGCCAGCAATCCCATCATTTGCTGGTTTTGACTGATGAGCACATCGATTTGGCCACTAACAGCCTGAGTTGCCTCCAATTGGCTATTCGTAGAATCGACCTTTCGGAGAAGGTCTACACGCCGCTTGTTCAGCGAATCCATTGAGCGTGTTGTCTGCTCGTAACGGTCGAGCAGATAGCGGGCTCTTGCGGTTTCCATTGTCTGGCGACCTTTTAGGAATCCTTCCCACGATCTGTTACTTGCTCCGAACTGGGCATTGAGGTTTTGATAGAGTCCTTTTGTATCGTTGATAACGCCGGTGAGCTGCTGGTTAATGCGCACGACATCTTGATAAAGCCGCAATTCCTCTTCCAAACCAGCGAGCTTCGCCAAACCATTGATGGAGGTGCCCATACGCACGAGTTCGATCGTTTGCCTTACGCTTTGCATAGCAGTTGTAGCCGAACTAATTTCAGATCCTACTTCAGCGATGGCGGATTGCGCATTCATCACAAAGTTGGTTGGATCCCATACCGTAAGGGCCTGGACTGGCACAGTGAACAGTGAGGCGACAAAGGCCAATATCGCGGTAGTATTTTTTGCGGTCTTTTTCATTGCGTTATCCAGTTGGACTGTTATTTGAAGGCATTGCCAGCGTCCCGGAGCACCTTGTCTTTGCGTGCATACTCTCTAAGCGCTGCCTCACGGCTAATCTGGTCGCGGCTCATCGCCGCAGCCTTGTCGCCCGCTTTCATATTCAACATTGAGATCATCTGTTGGTTTTGGGAGATGAGCATGTCTACCTGAGCGCCGAGGCCCTGAGTTGCGGACGTGATTGACGCGTTCCCTTCCACCTTCGCGAGAATTTGTGACCGCCGTGCATTCATTGCCGCCATAGATCGGTTCACGCTTTCATATTTGTCGATGAATGCTTGAGCCCGGTAGGTGTCAATTGCGGACCTTCCTTGCATGAAAGCTTCTCGGGAGAAGTTGCTTGCTCCAAACTGAGCATTCAGATCCTGGTACATTGATTTTGAGAGGTTGATCGCGCCCGCAAGCTGATTGTCCACCGCGACTAATTCCTGATACAGGCCTAGCTCCTCTTCCAGCCCCGCCATCCTCGCTAACCCGTCGATTGATGTAGTTGCACGGATGAGCTCGATGGTTTGTCGCACCTTCTGGATGGCGGTAGTGGCGGCGCTCACTTCCGACACGGCAGTCCTGCCGGCCTCCATCGCATTCATTACGAAATTGGTTGGGTCAAAGACGGTCTTTGCATGGAGAATGGCCGGAGTGGTGAGGCAGGCTATTGATCCAGCAAAAGCAAGCACAAGTAGTCTGCTTTTCATATCGACGGTTCCGATGGTTGAGTTACTGTTTCGCTATCGCGGCTAGGTATTCCGACTTCCAGTCTGCCCTGCCACGCGCACGATGTTCCTTGTAGGTGTTGAGTACCGACGCCTCTGATCTCAAGTAAGCTAGACATTCGGGAGTGAATTCAGTCGTTAGCACCCTTGAGGTCGAGCCTTGTATCAGAAGGTAATCACGCTTCGGCTGTAGCGCAGCGATCACATCGACCTGGTGGTCTTCAAGGCCAAAGAAGTGCTTGTAACCAGCACGATGACTTTCAACCTTTTCGTTTACGCACATCAAAAAGCTATAGACGTTGTCCAGTAGAGTCGCGGCGATGTCGGAGTCGGTGATAGATTCAGGCGACTGGATCGTCATCCAGACAAAGGCGTTCTTCTTTCGAAAAGTCTTCAACCAGTCAGCAAGCATCTCCTTGAAGACGGCATTGTTCAGCAGGAAAGATGCCTCTTCCAAGTAAATGAAGGTAGGGCGGCCGTCCAGCGACGCGTCGATCTTGCGGAAGGCGTAGTCCATAAAGGCGCGGGAAATACGTTCCACCGCCATGATGTCCTTCATTTCTATCGTGGTCCAGTTGCTGAGCGAAAAGTCGTCGATGACTGTATCGAACATTCCATAGGGCCTGCCTTCCAGCCATTCGCTCAGCTCGGTGGCTAATCTCTTTGAGAGAATAGTAGCGAGGTCAGACATGCGGAGCGGCTGCTTATTCTCCTGATAGTACTTTGCAAGATCGCTCAAGGCATCGTCGAGCTCAATTCGATCGTCGGCAGTGGGAACAAAGCCGCCTTCCTCTAGCCGCCGGAGGATGAACTCCCGCACCCAGGTTTGGCCATCTGACGAGCCATCCATCATCGCAAAGAATGGATTCAATTGGGCGTTGTTGCTCTTGATGTCAATATGCCGGCCATCGTGAAGCTCTGTGACGATCTTGCATGACAGGTTCCGGTCAAAGACGAAGGTATTGGTATTCCCGTACCGCTGAAACTGGGAGAGGCAGAAGTTCACAAAGGTCGTTTTGCCACCGCCAGTGGGGGCTACGATCAACATATGGCCTACCTGGCCCACATGCGGCACGAAGTAAGCTCTGCCGCCGTAGCGATTGCCGAACACTGCCAGGGCTGGAACCGCTTGCTTATAGATGTCTTGCGAAAAGAAGGGATGCGTCGGGCTACCTTCGGACATCGTGTAGATTGGTGTGCAGTTCGCTACATTCTCAAGCGACAGAAGCTCGTATCGAGTTTGTTGCGACCATTGTCCTGGCAGCATTGCAGCAAAAGACGGGGCAGCATTCTTCCGTTCCCGAATTGCCTTGAACTTCAGACGCGAGAGCGCCCTATCTACACTTTCGATGTTATGTTTCAACTCAGTAGGAGACTCGCCGTAAACGAACACCGTGGCATTGTGATAGGTGTAGATGTCACCGTGCGTTTCGATTCCGGTAAGCGCCTCCTGGCATTCAAGAAGTAAGTCTTGCTTGCCGGGCAGGGGTTCAGGTTCACGATTCGACGCTTTCGCCATTGCGTGGGTGACTAGGCCGAACTGGGTTAGCTTATAGTATTCAATTGCGGCGTTGATTTCGCCCCTGCTTTTGTCTGTTCCGAGAAATCTTACAATCTGACAGATAGTTAGTTCCATCGGCATTGCGACCAGCGTCTCGAACATCATGGGACTTGTAGTTTCCGGCCATTTCACCAAGCCGAGGACGCCCGCAAAGACGGTTTTCGTGTTGCCTTTGAATTGCAGTACCTCCTTATGACTCGCGATATAGTTACTCGGTAGCCACGCATCGAGCAGGGCGCCCCTTGGCTTCGTATAGCGCGAAGTCGTGTTCGCGCGGTTGAGAAGCGTATCAAGCGCGCTAGTAAAATCATCGCCCGCTAGGCGCTCGAACTTGAGCGGCGCGGTCTGCGTAAAACCCATAATGGTTCTGTTGAACACATCGATGTTTTCTCGCAGTTGGTTGATGTCCCTTGCGAACGCGACCGTGCCTGAGAGTGATTCCCGCAATGCGGCACCGAGGGCGGCCGACAAGCTCAACCCTTCCGATTGCAACCGGGAGACACGGTCGAGGTATTTGTCGGTTCCGGACGATCCAGTAAAGAGCAGGAAGAAATAGTAACGAATCCTGAAGCGTCGGCCCTGCTTGAAGATCTTCGAGTAGGCCTTGTCAAGGGCTACAGATGCCTCATTCGTGGATTCCAGATCGGGGTATTCTGGGTCTCGCCGCTTATCCACAATCCACCATGCTGTGATGCGTTCATCAAAGCTGGCATAGCTGCGTTGCAAGAGGTCGGTTGCGTTGTCGACCCGTTCGTCGAAGAGATTGTCAGGGTCCAGGCCGCTGTACTCGAATGCCGCCAATAGCGACCCGTCCTTGTTCAGGACAATATTAGGCGTGATAAAGTCGATCCACGGACAAATCGCCTGCAATGGGTGACTTTGATCTTCCTCGGGCTCACGGAACTTGATGGAAAGCATGTCGGGCTGCTTTATAGACGTATTCCTCTACCAACCTTGGCAGGGCGTTTGAATGGGTCGGGAAGTACTTCCCTGCTATGGGGATGATATTCGTCAGCCAGATTGGCATATCGGGCCATGATCTCGAAAACCCGATGATCCTTACGGTATGCCCACCGGACGACCGCATGAATAACTAATCCGATCATGACTGGGAAGAGCGCATACAGCCATCCCGCATTCGACCCGATAATGACTGAGACGAATGCGATCGGCCCCCAGATCGAACCTAGCGCTTTAGGTGTAACGCCATAGTTGAGGCGCGATCGCCTAAGCGCTTGGTAGACGACTGTGGAACGCATTAAATGTTGCAGCCGACAGTTAGGCCCGACGACGTAATCAATGAAGCGGCGGCGATTACGATACCGCAAGCGACGCCGACTTTGATGACGATGTCATGCAGTTTTGATACTCCAAAAATATGCTCAATGGCCCAAAGGAAGATCGCTACCAGTGCAGCAGCACCAACGATGCTCTTGAAATATTGCGCAACCCAGCAGAAAATGCCTCCGCCGCCCGCGCCACCCAGCGCAAATGCGACCTCCGGCAGAGCGGCGAGGAAAACTGCAGCTGCAGCGCTTGTGTAAGCTTTTTGACTATGCTTCTTCCAGTAGGTATTGACCATCTTTGACTCCTTTGACTAGAGCCTGTTATGAACTAAAGAAGATGGACATGGTTTTGCTAAGCATGAGGCAGACGAAGGCGACATAGTGAAGCCCCGCCAACGTTTGCGCCATGCGTTCATAATCGCGTGCCAATCTTCGGAAG
>NZ_JACYXF010000050.1 GCF_015352985.1 Noviherbaspirillum malthae
GCGAGTTGGTCCCACCCCTTCCCATCCCGAACAGGACCGTGAAACGACATCGCGCCGATGATAGTGCTGCAACCAGTGTGAAAGTAGGTAATCGTCAGGCTAGTTCTACCGCATCAGCCCTGCCTCCATCCGGACGCAGGGCTGTTTGCTTTGTGCCGACGGAAAGCGCGGCACATGCCCGAAGAAACTCGGGATTATCCATGGCAGCATCGGGCTGTCGCTATTTCAAGCGGACCGGTCCAGGCAAATATGCGATACTTACCGATTGGAAAAAATTTGAGCTGGGTTGTCCTGCTCGAATCTGAACGGTAGACATTCATATCAGCCTGGCACCCCAGTCGCATGGAATTGACTTCGACAATTGAACGCAGAAGATCCGTGCGGATACCCTTCGTTGTGCCCGCAAAGATATTGCTTCCCGAGCTGCCGGTGATTCCAGTGCGGACGGTGGAAATTTCCCTTGGAGGTATTGGCATCGTCAGCGATAAGTCGATCGCTCCAGATAGCGCATGCGCAGTTGCGTTTGAACTTCAGACTTTGCAGGAGCAAAGACGAATCAATATTTGGGGCATGGTCACCCATACCTCCAAACTGGATTCAAATCTGTATCGCAGCGGGATCGCAATAGTCGACACCGATCCGGTCAGCCGGCATTTTCTTCGCATGTTCATCGAGGAACTGGTCGCATTCGACTAGTCGCCTTCCTTTCATTCATGCAAGGGAAGGCGGCGCAAAAGTGAATGGCAGATCGCGGCGGCAGACATCGGCAGGCAGCCCTGGCTTGTCACCGGCGCTTGAGCATCAAAGCAGTCCCAAGCCGCCCAGCAGCGCGCCGAAGCCCAATAGAACCAGCAGATGTATCCTGGTCCTCCAGATGAGAACGGCGGACAGGATCGAAATCAGCCACAATTTCCATTCCCCCCCGACGGCGCCATGCGCGTTGGTATTGGCAAGCACCCAACTCGTCGCAAGCAGCAGGGCAATCACGATAGGACCCATGCCAACCTTGAAAGCGCGTACGGCGCGCAGTTCCCGATTGCGGTGTCCCCATTGTGCGGCGAGATAGGTGAGCGTCGTGCTCGGGAGCAGGATTCCTACCATGGTGACCAGCATGCCCAGGAACGCGAGCGGCATGCCGCCGGCGTTCATGCCCACATTCCATCCCATCAGCGCAACGAAGAGCACATTCGGACCGGGTGCCGCCTGTGCAATTGCGATCGACGCATTGAACTGACTGGCAGTGAGCCAATGGTGTTCCTCGACGAGGTAGCGATGCATTTCACTGGTCGTCGAAATGGCTCCGCCGATGGACAGCATCGAAAGCAGGAGATAGTGTCCGAACAGGCTGAGCCAGTCGGTCCATTGAAGGTTGAGTACGAGTCCGCCGCTCATGATTTGATCTTGTGATAGGTCAGGAAGCAGGACAGGCCTCCGAATACTGGCAGCACCACATAGAGCGGCCAGCGAAAAGCGGCGATCACGATCAGGGTCAAAACGCAAAACACGATGGCGAGGACGTGGCCCAGAGGATGGGTTTTGAGGGTGCTGGCCAGCCTCAGGCCGCTTGCTCCTATCAGTCCGGCGGCCACGGCGCCCATGCCGCGCAGTGCACCTGCGATTCCGGGGTGATCCGCCACGTGGGCATAGATGATTGCCAGCAGGAGGAGGAGCATCAACGGCACGATCAGCATTCCCGCAAGCGCGGCAAGCGCACCCCGCAGGCCGAAATAGCGGCCGCCGATTACAAGCGCCAGGTTGACGACATTCGGGCCCGGCATGATCTGGGCGACCGCCCACTCCTCCACAAATTCCTCCCTGGTCAGCCACTTCTTTTTTTCCACCAGGTTCTGCTGAACGACTGCAAGAACACCTCCGAATCCCTGCAGCGCAAGAAGCGTGAACGAGATAAAGAGATCCGCCAACGAACGTGGCTGGGGGCGCGGTTGCGCGGTGCTGGTATTCATGGATGACGCATGTGGCTTGCGGTGGCAGACCGGCTATTTTACTCAATCGCCGGCGAGCAGGTTGCCCGACAAGTCCACAGGCGTTTCCAATTGCTTGACGGCGGCACCGTCAGCCTGTGCGGTGAATCCACCGGACCGAGCTAATCAAGACATGCGTCCCGGGTTCATCGCCTTGCTTGCGTAATGCGGCGAAGGCGCTCTCGGCGCGGCAGGTGCTGCAGGAGTAATGGATGATAGTTGGGATATGGCTGCGGCATCAGAATCTTGCGTCGAATACAGCCAGCCGAAGAAGCAAGTGGAAGCGAGGCCTCCGCAAAATTGAGCAAATACAAAGCCCGGTACGTCGCTTAGCCGAATGCCAACGGCAGACGCGGTAGCGGCTTTGGCAAGAGTAATGGCAGGGTTGGTAAATGCCGAGGAAGGCGTGAACCAGAAAGCTGCAATGACATAGCACGCCACCGCAAACGGGCCGATGCCGGTTCTTTGCCGGGTGCTTCCGATGCAGACGCCGATCAAACCAAATGTCGCAATGAACTCGCTTGCCCACTGCGTGGTATCGGAGCGTGCAATCGCCGCCGCTTCAAAAAGCGCCGCACCGAACATCACATGGGCTGCCGCCACGCCCGCAAAGGCGCCAATGCACTGGACGCCGACATAAGCCGCTGCCAGCGAAGGAGAAATGTTCCCTTGGCATGATTCAGACAAGGTGAGTACAGGGTTGAAGTGAGCGCCCGAAACCTTTCCGAAACAGGAGATCAGTGCGAACAGCCCGAAGCCGCAGGCAAGCGCGCTGGATAAAAGCGCCGCAGAGGGGCTGCTGCCCAGGCGCTGGGACATCATGCATGAACCGATCGACATTGCCGCCAATAGCGCGGTTCCCACTCCCTCGGCTGCAAGTTGCCTTTGTATCGTCATTTCCGTCCTGATCCGATGCGATGCACTTGCGCATCTCCATCCCGTGAAAATGCGCTGCGGCACAGATGCTAATCGCTAAGGCAGGTCTTGATAAGTTGAACGGCGATCTTTTCAGCCGGTACTTCAGGTATCGAAGCCAACGGCAGGGCATCATCTCGGCAGGCGGTTCAGGGCGATTGTTCCGGCGCTGATGCATGGCAGCAGGAGCCGGAAGCAGCCGCTGGCTTGCGCAGCGGGTCGGCATCGTAACGGTCGTGATGGCGGAACCAGTCCATCGCATGGACCGGATTATGTTCGTCGCGGCCTTTGGGCGTCAGGTCCAGCAGCTGGTACGTACCCATCATCACTTCCACACTGCGTCCATAGGTCGAATAGGTATGAAAGACTGTACCTGCCTCGTCCTTGACAAACAGGCTGATCCCGGGAGCTTCCTCGCTGGGGAAAGGCTGCATGCGGTAGTTGTAGGGCAACTGACCCCTCGCTCGCTCCTCGTCTGTAAAGCTGACGCCGAAGTCGTAGTTGAAGTCGCTGCCATGCGATGACACCCATTGGAAACGCCAGCCCATGCGATGGCGAAAGCGTTCGATTCCGGGTAACGTCGCTCTCGATACAACGACCAGCGTGACATCGCGCTGCGGCAGGTGCATGTTCATGCCATCGATATGGTCGGCCATGTAGGAGCAGCTGGGGCAGCCCTGTTCCCATCCCGGCCCGAACATGAAGTGCTGCATCAGCAGCTGGCTGCGCCCGTCAAACAAACCGGGGAGCATGCGCCGGCCTTCGGGGCCCTCGAAGGCATAGCGCTTGTCGATGCGCACCCAGGGCAGGGCGCGGCGCTCCCTGGCGATCTCGTCATGCAGGCGCGTCAGCTCCTTCTCGCGCGCCAGCAGCCTCTTGCGTTCGGCCAGCCACCTGTCCGGCGATACGACTTCGTGGCCGATCCCGGTAATATCAGTCATCGTGGAATGCATGGAAAGCTCCCTGATTCGAAAGGCCGTGCGTGCGCCATGCGCCGCCCCCTGCGTATCGGATGCGGACGAGCGGTTTTCAGGTCGGTTGGACGGCGGTGGACGTCAGGTGGGCAAATTTTGTGCTTCGGGTGAAGGACCCAAGTCACCTTTGGGACGCCGCACCGCGCGAACTCTTCCGCTTGCACCGCCGCCGCATTAGAAGAGATCGCCGCCGTCCGACTCGAGGCCGCTGACGCCGGTATCGCGCGGCATTTCAAGCCGTTCGAGCACGGTCCCGTTCTGCGGATCGATTCGGCGTATATCGCTTTCCTCGCCTTCCCAGGTTCCGTGCCAAAGCTCGCCATCGACCCATGTTACCCCGGTGACAAAGCGGCTGGATTCGATGGTTCGCCGGATGGCGCCTGTATCGGGATCGATC
Organism: Noviherbaspirillum malthae; assembly: GCF_015352985.1. Lineage (GTDB taxonomy): Bacteria > Pseudomonadota > Gammaproteobacteria > Burkholderiales > Burkholderiaceae_D > Noviherbaspirillum > Noviherbaspirillum malthae. Next base: position 4,269 of record NZ_JACYXF010000050.1, read on the forward strand.
TGGTGGATCTTGCGGTCGCGATATTGGCCCACCCACAGGCTTCCCTCCGCCCAGGTCAGTCCGGAATCGTTTCCCTGGCCGGGAGCCGGAATCGATGCCACCACGGCACCCGTACGGGGATCAATCTTGTCGATGCGTGTTTCAGCGATCTGATAGAGGTAGGTGCCGTCGAACGCGGTGCCGGCGTCGCAGGCACAGTCGAGGGTACGCGCGGGTTCGCCGCTTGCGGGATCGAAGGCAACCAGCCTGGTCCCGGTTGCGGCCCACACACGGCGGCCATCGTGAGTGACGCCGTGTATGCTGGCGGCGCCGTCGAAGGGACCGTACTCGCGCACGATTTCGGCTTGTTTCGTCGTTGCCTGCTGATGGTTTCTTCCGGTCTTGCTGATGATCGTTCCTCCTTGGAGCGCGCCTCAAATTGGCGTCGCAAGGCAACTTTAACCAATCGGCAGACCAGGAGGGAGTAACAATATCGTCGTGAATCCAGCCAGCGGCGGCGCCAGCCACCGGCGCGCTCTCGCCTGTCCCACCGCGCGAACCCGGCCGTCGGCCTCCAGCGCCGCAAGTGCGCGCTGGACGGTACGCTGGCTTTCGCCCAAGGCCAGCGCCAGGGCGGATGTCGACCAGGCGGTGCCATCGGCCAGCAGCGCCAGCAAAGAGGCCTGGTCGTCATCGACGGGCGGAGCCAGCAGGACGATCGTGCGGTCGTCCTGGGCTTTCAGCGCGAATCCCCGAGGCGTCGCTTCGATGCTTGCGAGACCGGTGACGAGCGAGCGCAGGCGGCCGATCTCGACTCGCAGGCGCGCACGGTGAGATTCGTCGGGATGCTGCGTACGGAAGGCGGATGCAATCAACGCGTCGCGGCCGGCATCGCCTGGCCATGCTTGGGCAAGCGCCCGTGCCAGCGAGAACAGGACCGGGCGGCGTGCCAGCGCCAGCCACGCGGCGCCGGTGCCCAGCCTGTGGCGGCAGGCATCGACTACCAGTGCGCCGGAGCCGAGAAGCGCCGAGACTTCGTCCAGGCGAAGCACCTGTTCCTCGCCGGCCTTGATGCGCCGCGCCGCAGGACGTTCGAGAGCCGCTTCGACCTCTGCAACTTCGGCCAGAAGCGCTGGTATGCCGGCACGGACGGCCGCTTCGCGCGCGCGTGCAAGGGAATTGCGTGCCTGATCGATGTACAGCGAACGCAGCGACAGTTCCGCCCAAAGAAGTTCGGCCACTGCCGCAAACAACGGCCGCAGCTTCCGTGTTTCCAGGCGCGCCAGCATGGTCGCTGCATCGCCAAGACGTCCGAACAGCAGGAGGCGGCGTACCGCAATGAGATGCGCATGCAGCGCGTTGGACTGGTCGGCATGCGCTTCAAGCGTGGCAGCCGCCGCCGACAGCGCACGCGGCGAACCGCCGAAGTCGCGCATGGCCAGCGCCACCTCGGCATCCGCAACGACGCATCGCGCACGCGCCAGCTCCTCATGGCTGCCGAAGCCGCGGGCGGCACGCCGGAGAAGTTCGCGGGCACGCGCATGTTCGCCCAGCTGAGCCATGGCGATGCCGCGCAGGGCGATCCGCTTGAGCGCGCCGAGCGGATCGCCGACAGTGAGTGCCCGCGCGGAGGCGGTAATCAGGGAATCCATGGCGACAGCTTACACCGCCGGCCCGGTCAGGTCAGGTCAGGTCAGGTCAGGGTCGGGTTTGCGGCCTCGAGCTTTGCAACGTCGCGTGCCAGCATGGAATGCGCAGCTGCATGCGTTATTGCTCGCAATCGAAATCAGACTTTCATGCCCGGCAGATTGAGCGATGCGGTGTTGCCGCCGTCGACCGGCAAGGCTTGGCCGGTGACATAGCTGGCGTCATCGCTGGCAAGAAAGGCGATCACGGCGGCGACTTCTTCCGGCCGGCCGTAGCGCCGCAGTTCGCAGCGCGATCCCAGCTTGTCTTCCTTCTGCGCGGCGCGGGCGCGTTCGAATACCGGCGCCGTCATGCCGGTCTCGATCAGGCCGGGACAGACGGCATTGACGCGTACGTTCGCCGCGCCGAGATCACAGGCGCTGGTCATGGTGAGATTGATGATGGCTGCCTTGGATGCGCTGTAAGCGTTGCCGCCGGCACCGGAACGGATGCCTGCCACCGAAGCGGTATTGACAACGGCGCCGCTGCCCTGATCGCGCATGATGCGCGCCGCATGCTTCGTGAAATGCACGGCGCCCATGATATTGACCGCAATGATCTGCTGCCAGACGGCGGTGTTGGTCTCCGTGATCGGAGAGTAGTCGCCGCCGGAGATGCCCGCGTTGTTGCACAGGGCATCGATGCGGCCGAAGCGCTTGAACACCTCGCCAACGCAGTGCTCGACCTGCGCCTCGTCCGCGATGTCAAGAGCGCTGAACCAGACCCTGGAAGCATCGCCGAGCTGTTCCGCCACTTGGGCGAGGGCTTCCTGATTGCGATCCACCAGGGCCACGGCCGCCCCTTCGCTGAAAAGCCGCTGCGCCGTCGCCCTGCCGATGCCGCTTGCGGCGCCGGTGATGATCGCTACCTTGCTGTCGAATCGCATGCTGTCTCCACCTTCTGCTGTTGTTGTTCGGATCTGCGCCCGTTGATCGGCAATGCCCGCCTTGCCATTGCAGGCTTTCCAGGCACGCTAAGCGGCGTTTTCCTTTTCCTGCAGTTCCCGCCACTGGATTTTTCCGGTCGGGGACTTCGGCAGGCTGTCGACGAACTGCACGATGCGCGGGCTCTTGTAGGCAGCCATGTTCTGGTGCGCCCAGTCGATGATTTCCTGCTCGGTCACCTTGCCGCGCGAAGCTTCCTTCAACACCACCATGGCCTTGACCGTTTCGCCGCGCTTGGCGTCTTTTGAAGCAATGATGCAGGCTTCCTGGATGGCGGGATGCTGATACATGAGCGCCTCCACCTCCGCCGGCCAGACCTTGAAGCCGGAGGCATTGATCATGCGCTTGAGCCGGTCGACCATGAAGAAGTAGCCGTCTTCATCGGTGGTGGCGAGGTCGCCGGTGCGCAGGAAGCGCTTGCCGTCGAGTTCGATGAAGGCCTCGCGCGTGGCCTCGGGATGATTCCAGTAGCCCTGCATGACGTTCGGCGCATGCACCACGATCTCGCCGACTTCGCCGGGCGGCAGCTCATGGAAGTCCGAAGGATCGACGACGCGCGCATCGACGTCATAGATGGGAACACCCAGGCATTGCCGCTTGGGGCGGTGGGGCGGATTGATATGCGTGGCCGCGATGGTTTCCGACATGCCGTAGCCTTCGACATAGGGAAGTCCGACCAGGTCGTCGAGTTTCTTCGCCACCGCGGCGGGCATGGCGGCACCGCCGCCGCGTATGCCGCGCAGGCTGGAAAGATCGTAGTCGCCGATGCGCGGATTGGCCAGCATGTCAACTACCATGGTGGAGATGACTTGAAGCGACGTGACGCGGTAGCGCTGTATGCATTCGCTCGCCACCTCCCTGTCCCAGCGCGAGAGGATGACGATGGTGCTGCCGAGATAAAGCGGACCGCTCATGCTGCCCTGCATGCCGGTCACATGGAAGAAGGGGAGCACCGACAGCATCACCGCATCCTGATGCGACGCGAACCACTGCATGCTGGCCACCAGGCTGTACATCACGCTTCGGTGCGTATGCATGCAGCCCTTGGGATGGCCGGTGGTGCCCGAGGTATAGGGCATCACGCAAAGGTCGTCCGGACCCGCGGTCATCGGGCCGGGGCGCAGATTGCGTGCAAGCATGTCGGTCCAGAGCGTGACGCCCTTGCCGCTGATGCTTTCACGCGGCGCGCTGACGAAATCGGGCATGCGCAGGTCCGTCGGCTGGTTCAGATAATCGGAATAGGCCGCAACCAGAATATGCTCGAGTCCGTCGCCGAGCAGGGGTTCCATCTGCTGGTACAGGTCCTGCGGCACGATGGCCGTTTTTGCGCCCGTATCCTGCACATAGTGGCGCAATTCGGTGGTTCGGTTCATCGGGTTGACCGGAACGACGACGGCATCGGCACGAAGGATTCCGTAGTACGCAAGAATGAACTGCGGGCTGTTCTGCAGATAGAGCAGAACGCGGTCGCCTTTCCTGACGCCGCATTCCTGCTGCAGATAGCCGGCAATGCGCTCGGCTTCGTCGCGAAACTGCGCATAGCTGAGCGGCGTGCCGTAATAGATGAGGTAAGGCTTGTCGGGGAAACGGGTCGCCGACACCTCGACGTTATAAAACAGGTGGGTATGCGGCACGGTGAGATGCCGCGGTTGGGATGCCGGCCAGAAGGCCAGATGGCGATCAGACATGTTTTCCTTCTCAAGCATTAATGCCATGCACCGGAAAATCGGTTTGCTCCGATCCGGCTGCCGTTGGACCAAGGTTTTGCTATCGCGGCTCTTCGTTCTGCATAGCGAAACATCATTCCAGAAAAAACGATTTATCCTAACAGCCGCAGCAGTCTGATGTAAAGATGAAAATTTTTTGGTCTTTGGATATATAAAGAATGGACGAGAGGAAGTCTTCTCAATAACGGGTTGTTTGCGCTCTTGATCCTATATGAGCCAAACTAGTCGGCTCTGCGTTCCAAAATATATAATATTGTTTTGCATGGTGGAACTAAGGCTGAAAACCAATCCAAATGCGAATGGTTAGGCTTGCTCCGCCAAAAAGAAGAGCGCCTGCATCGCAGGCGCTCGTTGCACACGCTCGGAAAGACAAGGGCGCCGAATCAGGCGACAGCCGGCTCAGAGTATGCGGTTGAACCAGAGCATCGACAGCAAGGCGGACAGGAGCGCAAGCAGTGCTGCACCTGCCGCGAAGAAAGCGGTGATTTCCGTTTCCTTGCGTTCGAGCGTCAGCTTGGAGTTGAGCATCTTGTACACCTGCGTCAATTCGGTAGCGGTGCCGGCATAGAAATACTGAGCACCCGTCACGCCTGCAATCTTTTTCAGCGATTCTTCATCCAGCCGCACATGCATCGACCAGCCTTCGCCGGCTACGACCTCGCCTTCCGGTGTGCCGATGCCGACGGTAAAGACCCGCACTCCACGTTCCGCTGCCATCTGCGACGATTCAACCGGATCGGGCCCGGTGGTGGTCTGGCCGTCGGTCAGCAGGATGATGGCGGCCGATGTATAAGAGCCTGGCGGAACCGGCTTGAGTTCGGGTTTCTTTTCCGCAGTCGGCTCGTTGATCGAGCGCCCGCCCGATCCGCTGCGCGAGTCCTTCGGACGGGGATCGCTTGAATTCAGGTCGAACTCCACCTCCGGGAAAATGGCTTTCAGGGATACCAGAATGCCGCTGCCCACCGCCGTTGCGCGCTGCAGCTGGATGCGGTTGATGGCGGCAAGAATATCCTCACGGTTTTCGGTCGGTGCCTGGGTTACAGCAGCCGTGCCGGCAAACGTGACGACGCCGATGCGGGTATGGCGCGGCTGCTTTTCAACAAAGCCGCGCACCGCTTCCTGGGCGGCGGCGATCCGTGTCGGCTGCACATCGCTGGCCCGCATGCTGCCGGACACGTCGATCGCAAGAATCACAGTCTCATACTGCGAGGGCAGGGTAACCAGCGCTGCCGGCCTTGCCATGGCCAGCAGCATGGCGGTGAATGCCAGCAGGAACAGGACCGGGGGAATATGGCGACGCCAGTGCTGGGACGGGCCCATCGCTTCCTTGACGATGGACAGCGCGGCATAGCGCACGGCAAACTTCTTCCTGCGGCGCAGCAGGAAGATGTAAAGACCGATCAGCAAGGGTACGCAGATCAGTGCCCAGAGCAATTCAGGCCAGAGGAAAGTCATCGTCTCTCCAGATGCGGTGGCAGGGTCCCGCCCGCGTGCAGCCGGCTGCGTCCTTTGCGCAAGTCCGAAAATCGGAGCAATGCATCGAGGACGCTGTCTTCGGTCGACAATTCGAGAACGTCCACGCCGGCGTAATTGAATGCGGCATGCAGTTCATCCTCGCGCCGGGTCACGGCGGCTGCAAAGCGGCTGCGGAAACCGCGATCGGTCGTATCGACCAGCAGCTGTTCGGCGGTTTCCGCGTCCTGCATCGTCAGCAGGCCGAGATCGGGCAACTCCAGCTCCAGCGGATCATAGAGGCGCAGGGCAACGATGTCGTGACGCTGGCCGAGCAGGGCAAGGGGTTTTTCCCAGCCGGGTTGGGTAATGAAATCGGATACGACGAACACGAGCGAACGGCGCTTCATGACCTGCGCCGCAGTCTGCAGCAGATCGTGCAGCCGGGTGGCATCGGATTGCTGGCTTTTCTGCCGCGCCATCATCCGGTGCAGGATCTGCAGCACATGCCGCCGCCCGTTGCCGGCCGGAATGACGGTATCGACATTCGAGCCGTAAAACAGCGCACCGACGCGATTGGCATGGCGGCTCAGTACGCTGGCCAGTACGGCGACCGCTTCCGCCGCCTGCGAGCGCTTGGTGACTTCTCCCGAGCCGAAATCCTCGGAGGAACTGAGGTCGAGAAGGAACCATGCAGTCAGGTCGCGTTCTTCGTAGAACTCGCGTATGTAGGGTGTCTGCAGCCGTGCGGTCACGTTCCAGTCGATGTGCCGGACATCGTCGTGATACTGGTATTCGCGCAGGTCGGCCAGATCCAGACCGTGGCCGCGGAAGAGCGAGTGATAGTCGCCGTGCAGCAGGCCGTCGAGCTGGCGGATGAGCGTCAGCTCGATGCGTCGGAGCAGGGATTCAGGCGTTCGCGTTAAGTCGGACATGGGTTTCAAGCAGCCTTTCCGGTGCAGGGATGTGCTTCATGATGCGATGGACGATCTGGTCGGGCGTGATGGCGTCGGCCAGCGCTTCATAGGTCAGCGACAGGCGGTGCCGCAGCACGTCTGGAACGAGGTCCGTGACGTCCTCCGGGCGCACATGATGGCGTCCGCGCAGCAGAGCCAGTGCGCGCGCGCCTTCGATCAGGTGAATGGAGGCGCGCGGGCTGGCGCCGCAATTGAGGTAATGCGCGAGATTGGGAACGTTGTAGCGGTCCGGATTGCGGGTGGCAGCCACCAGGCGCACCGCGTAGTGCACCAGCGACGGATCGACATAGCATTCCCGGCACTGCTGCTGCAATTGCGCAAGCTGCATCGTCGAGGTCACCGCGCCGAGATCGGGCGTTTCGCCGGTGACCCGGTTGACGATGACGAATTCCTCTTCCTCGGTTGGATAGTCGACCAGGACCTTCATCATGAAACGGTCGACCTGCGCTTCCGGCAGCGGATAGGTGCCTTCGGTTTCGATCGGATTCTGCGTGGCCATCACGAGAAACGGCTTGGGCACCAGGTGAGTTTCGCCGGCAATGGTCACCTGGCATTCCTGCATGACTTCGAGCAATGCGCTCTGCACCTTGGCCGGGGCGCGGTTGATCTCGTCGGCGAGAATCAGATTGGCAAAGACCGGGCCGAGGGTGGTGGTGAATTCGCCGGTTTTCTGATTGTAGATGCGGGTGCCGACCAGATCGGCCGGCACAAGATCCGGCGTAAACTGGATGCGCCGGAAACTCCCCTGTATGGTCTTTGCAAGCGTCTTGACGGTCAGCGTCTTGGCCAGGCCCGGTACGCCTTCCACCAGCAGATGGCCACGGGCAAGAATGGCTACCAGCACGCGTTCCAGAAAGTGGTCCTGTCCCACGACCACACGCTTGACTTCGTACAGCACCTGTTCCATCTGGCGCGATACTTCATTGCTTTTCTCTCTGTCTTCCATGGACCTCTGCCTGGTTGATGCTGCGTTTTAGAAGGGTGCCTCTCCCGCAGCTGCGGCTGCGGTCTCGATCGGCACGGCAAAGCCGATTCCGATAAAAGAACCTTGCGGATTGGGACTGAGGATGGCGGTCACGATGCCGACCACCTCGCCGCTCATGGTGATCAGCGGCCCGCCGGAGTTGCCGGGGTTGGCGGCCGCATCGAACTGGATCAGGTTGGCCAGCACGCGCTTCTCGTCCTCCGACTGGTAATTGCGCTTGAGGCCGGACACGATGCCCGATGAGGCCGACGGCCCGATGTTGAAAGGAAAGCCTACAGCCATCACCTTTTCCCCGATGGCAAGCCCGTTGGTCGAACGCAGCGTCGCCGGAATCAAATCGTCAGGCACTTTGCTTGCCTGCAATACCGCAAGATCGTTCTCGGGCTGCTGGCCGATGACGACCGCCTCGGATTTCGTTCCGTCGGCAAAGTCGATCTGCAGTTTTTCCGCGCCGGCCACCACGTGCAGATTGGTAAGAATGACGCCCTTGTCCACCACGACCACGCCGGTACCCACGCCGAGGGTCTTGCCTTCCGACGGTGTCTTGTCGCCGCCGATCTGCGTGATGCGTACGACGGACGGCCTGATCCGCTCGAAGGCCTTGACTTCAGGTGACGGGAGCGTCTTGTTCTCCAGGGTATGCAGGACGGCGGCATCAATATCCTTCTGGGTCAGCTTGCGCTCCTTGGGGATGGTGCCGAGATAGACGAAGGCCAGCAGCAGGCTCAGCGCAACGGAAGAAATGACGAGAAAGAACTTTTCATGACGTGAGGCAAAGGCACGGGCCCTTGCAAACCGTTTTCGCTTCGCGGAAGGCGTCGATGCATTGCCTGGTGCTGCCGCTCCCGTCGTTGCTACGGCTGCAGATCCTGCCGCTGTTGCGGGTGCCTCTGAGGAAGAGGACGATTGCGGCGGCTGCGAATGATGCTGGAACTGATCCGGGGAACGTGCGTTGTCGTCGGTGGCGGAGGACTCCCTGCGACGCGGGCGCACCGATTTGCTGTAGAGGGATTGCTTTTTCATCTGGCGCCCATCGCGTTAGGCTACCTTCTCCTGAGCTGGCATGTCCTCCGCAAGGTCGACGGAAAACGCGGGCATGTCAGTAGCCGTTTCTGCGTAGACGCGCGCAGGACAGTATTTGTTTCCGGCGTTCGTCCTTATGAAGAACTTTATATCGAGCCATTCGAATTTATTTGTGGCAGCGCAAACACGCGGCCGCAAAGAATGACGGTACGCAATTGTGGCGTCTGCTGAAGGCCGCAGGCCCTGTGCAGATTCTCATGTTCTTACATGCTTGCGATATTTTTCTGAATATGTCCAGAGTTTTGGCAGGGGCGATAGAGATGAATCAAGTCATTGGCATGTAAATCGGATAGAAAGCCCGCAACGCTGGCACGGCATGGCAATTCATAGTTCAGCGACAGGAGGAATCGTCGGGCAAGCCGTCATAATCCCTATCGCGTATCAAGCAACGCAATGCATGCTTGTGCAATAGATGCCCGCTGCGCCGATGCGTCCGATTGACATCGAATGGAGGGCTCCTTACATTGTTCCGGTCTCCGCATTATTGTCTGCGCAAGGTATGAGTATGGCGAAACTGTTTTCCTTTCCGCGTCGGCACTCAGGTTTATCGATGTCATGCCGCGCCGCTGATACGGTCCCGATCAAAACGCTGGAATATGCATGGCCAGGCTCGGGTTCGGAACCGCCGCCGTTTCCTGCGGGAGGGTATCGATGACGCGAAGCGATGCCGTCAATATTCTCATCGTGGATGACGAGCCGGCCAACCTGCTGGCGCTGGAAGCCGTGCTCGATCGTCTTGGCGAACATATCGTGCGCGCCCGCTCGGGCGAAGAAGCGTTGAGCATGGTCGAGCAGATGGATTTCGCAGTGATTCTGCTGGATGTGAGGATGCCGACCATCAGCGGCTTTGAAACCGCAAGGCGGATACGCCAGCGCCCGGCATCGAGCCGTACTCCGATTCTGTTCCAGACTGCCGCCATGGATGTGCATTTTCCTATCGAAGAGGCGTATGCCCTGGGCGCGGTCGATTACCTGACCAAACCGCTGGTACCTTCCGTGCTGCGCGCAAAGGTCTCGTTCTTCGTCGAACTCTACCGCAAGAATGCAGAGCTGGCCTGGATTCAGCAGGAACGGCATCGCGCCGCCCTGAATGCCAAGGATCAACGCATACGGCTCATTCTGGATAACAGCAAGGATTATGCATTCGTCGTCACCGACCCGAACGGCATCGTGACGGAATGGGAGGGCGGCGCGGAAGCCATTACCGGATGGCGTGCCGAGGAAGCGATCGGTTGTTCCGCCTCCATCATCTTCACCCCTGAAGATAGGGCGGCGGGACGCCCTGCATTTGAAATGCGCATGGCGATGGAGACGGGACGCAGCGAAAACAAGCGCTGGCACCTCTGCAAGGACGGCACCCGCTTCTTCGCGGACGGCGTGATGGTGTCCTTGAATGACGCGGCCGGAAAGCTGCAGGGTTATGCAAAGATATTCCGCAATGCGACTGCGGAGCAGCTTGCATCCGAAGAGATCCTTGCCAGCAATGACAGGCTCGCCGCAAGCGAGGCGCGGGTCAGGCTGGCGACCGAGGCCGCGGATCTCGGCATCTGGATCTGGAATCCCGAGTCGGGTCAGGTGCACTGCGAAAACGAGCGGGCCCTTCAGATTTTCGATGCCGGCGCGGACAGCATCGGCGCGGAAGATTTCTCTGGAATGCGGGAGCCGGCACGGCGTCTGGAAGATGTCTTGCACCATGACGATTTCCCGGTGTTCCAGCGCCAGGCCATCATGACCGTCACGACCGGAGAGCGCTTTTCCTTCCAGGGCCGTTTCGTCCGCAATGACGGCAGCCTGCGCTGGGTGGAGATGACCGGACGCCTGCAGCATGCCGCTGACGGAACGCCGCACATTCTTGGCATGGTCGCAGACATCAACGATCGAAAGCGGGCGGAGGAGCGTGAACGCCAGGCCGCGCGCGAAGCGACCGCCGCAGCAGAAATCAATGCAAAATTCCGCACCTTCTTCGAACAGGGATCTTACTTCGCCGGCGTCATGACGACTGACGGCACGATGATCGAGGCCAATCGTTTATGCATCGAAATGACCGGAGTGGAACGCAAGGAACTCATCGGCAGAAAGTTCTGGGAATGCGGATGGTGGAGCCGTTCGCCGGAACTCATGGAGACGGTAAAACAGGGCGCGAGGGACGCGGCAAGCGGCAACACCTTTCGCAAGGAGCTGCCATATACCGCCGCCGACGGCAGCACGAGAATCGTTGACCTGATCCTCGCACCGGTGACCGATCAGAACGGCGACATCCTGTTCGTAGCGCCGACGGGAACAGACATCACCAGCCGCAAGGAGGCGGAAGACCGCTTGCGCAGGCTGGCGGCGGACCTCGCGGAAATGGACCGCCGCAAGACGGAATTCCTGGCGACGCTGGCGCATGAACTGAGAAATCCGCTGGCGCCTCTGCGCAACGGACTGCACATCCTGCAGCTGGCCGGCAACGATACTGAAATGGCCGGGAAGACGCGCGACATGATGGAACGGCAGCTGCTGCATCTGGTTCATCTGGTCGACGACCTTCTTGATGTCGCACGCATTACGCGCGGCCAGATCGAACTCAAGAGCAAGCGTGTGAAGCTGTGTTCCATTATCGAGAGTGCAATCGACACCTGCATGCCGGTGATTCAGGCCAGCGGCCATTGTTTCAATGTCACCTTGCCGGATGAAGCGCTCGTGGTCGATGTCGATCCGACACGGATTGCACAAGTCGTCAGCAATCTGCTCAATAATGCAGCCAAGTACACGCCCCAGGGCGGTGCTATCGATCTATCCGTGAATCGGGAAGGGAGTCATGTCACGATCGCCGTGACCGACAACGGGCTTGGCATTCCGGAAGATGCGCTCGACGGCGTGTTCGAGATGTTTTCCCAGGTCGCGTGCAATATGAAACGCTCGCAAGGCGGATTGGGAATTGGCCTCACTTTGGTAAGGCAGCTGGTTGAACTGCACGGCGGCAGCGTTACGGTATCCAGTCCGGGCTCCAACCAGGGCAGTACATTCAAAGTCAGGCTCCCGGTCGTTGAAGGCATGGAAAATGACGGAAATTCTGTAGTTTCCGCAGATTGCGAGCCCAGCAGTCCAAAAGTGCAGGGGATGCGTGTCCTCGTTGTCGACGACAACGAGGATATCGCCGACAGCATGTCGGCCCTGCTGAGTATGGACGGCTATACGACGCGGGTCGCCAATGATGGAATGCGCGCCTTGCAGATCGCGCATGAATTCAAGCCGGATGCGGTTTTCCTCGACATCGGCATGCCAGGCATGGATGGATATGCGGTCGCAAAAGCCATGCGGGAGCTGCCCGATATGCAGTCCGTGATGCTGGTGGCATTGACCGGCTGGGGCGCGGAGAGCGATCGCGTCCGTTCCAGGGAGGCCGGCTTCAATGAACACCTTACCAAGCCGGCCGGCTTGCCAGCGATTTCCGGAGTACTGGCGAAGATCGACCACGCCAGGCTTTCATCAAGCAAGGCCTGAATTCAACCTGCAAACTGCGGCCTCAAGGACCAGGTTGAATAGCGGCGTGGCCTGAAACCGGACAAGGAGGAGATTTGATGTTGATGCAACGTGTTGACTTCCCTGGCAGCGAGGGACAGAAGCTGGCCGCCCGGCTCGACCTCCCGGATCAGCCGCCGCGCGCCTATGCCTTGTTTGCGCATTGTTTTACCTGCGGCAAAGACATTTTCGCTGCAAGCCGGATTGCAGCGGCGCTGACGGCGCACGGCATCGCGGTGCTGCGATTCGATTTCACAGGGCTCGGTGCAAGCGAAGGCGAATTCGCAAATACCAATTTCTCGTCCAATCTTGAAGACTTGATCGCTGCGGCAAACCATCTGCGTAGCACGCATGCTGCCCCGTCTCTATTGATAGGACATAGCCTCGGCGGAGCGGCAGTGCTGGCCGCCGCCCGGCATGTTCCGGAGACGCTGGCTGTCGCAACGATTGCAGCACCCAGCGACCCGGCGCATGTGGTTGCACAATTTGCCGCACATGTCGGCCAGATTCAACAGGAAGGCGAGGCCCTGGTACAGCTGGCTGGCCGGCCATTCAAAATCAAAAAGCAGTTTCTCGACGATGTGGCGGAGCAGCGGCTTTTGAAGGATATCGCCGGGTTGGAGCCGGCTTTGCTGGTCATGCATTCGCCGCACGACCAGACAGTCGAGATTGGGAGCGCCACTCGTATCTTTGCGTCAGCGAAGCATCCCAAGAGTTTCGTATCCCTTGATGATGCCGACCACTTGCTCACTCGCCGCAGCGATGCCGGATACGTGGCCGATATCATCGCCGCATGGAGCAGCCGGTATATCGACAAAGCCGATTCGCAACGTTGAGCCGGACCGCGGCACCGCATGCGACAGCCGGCCCATATTCCGCCGCAGCCATGCCCACGCCGGTTTCGGCTGCGGCCAGCAAGAGCCTGTCATGCACTCCATGAGAGGCCTGGATGCCGTCGGAACGGGCCGTGTGCTGCGTTGCGACGCCTTGCCGTAACTCGTTACTGCCGCGTCGTCGCGGCTTGCATCCAGTTCGTTCCGCCGTCCCCAGTCACCCTTGCAGATTGCATGACAGGCTCTGGTGGTGCGTGTTAAAAATTTGTTGGTCAAATGGTGGACGAGAATCGTGCCGATACCGCGTCAACAATGTCCACATTGCGCGCAAGGCCTCGGCCCTGCTGTGCTTGTTTCCTTGTCTCCATTCGATTTCGCCAATTTGCCTTCAACAAATTTCCAACTCACCCCGCTAGAGGTTGATTCCGCGCTCGGCAGATTCGTCATCCGGAAGGTTGATCATGTTCGAGGCCCCGGTTCCTTCGGGTGTGACATGAGCAAGAATTCCCCGCTTTGCCTGCCGCTGCAGTTCCGAGAAGGGGCTGGAGCGCTTGAGCGAGACACCTACCGCCAGCATGTCGACCAGAATCAGCAGCAATATCCGGGACACCATCGGGATGAGCGAAGGATTGGCTTCGTTATGTTCGAACGGGATGACAATGTGTGCCCGCCTTGCAAGCTGCGAGTTGGCAGGCGCTAACGCAATGATCGTTGCTCCGGAATTGGCTGCCGCTTCGACAGTCGGCGCGAGATGGCGCAGTCGCCCGGAATTTGAAATGACGACGGCAACATCTGTTGGCTTGAGCAGTGAAGCGGACAATTCCTGCAACTGCGGATCGATATAAGATGAAGCCGGAATTCCAAGCCGGAAGAACTTCTGACGCGCGTCTTCAGCAACCAGACCGCAAGTGCCGAATCCGTAGAATTCGATCTTGCTTGCCTGTGCCAGTATGTCGACCGTACGGTCCAGCAGTTCGGCGTTGAGGTTGTCGCGTACCTGCAGCATCGCCGATACGGTATTGTCGACGACCTTGACGCCAACGTCGATCGATGAATCGCCGATGTGCACCTGGCTATGGGCGACAGGGATCGTACCGGTCACTCCGGAGGCCAGCTTGATTTTGAAATCCGCGAGGCCGAGGCAACCAAGGCTGCGGCAGAAGCGGATCACGGTGGGCTGGCTGACATCGGAGCGCCGCGCAATGTCCGAAATGGGGTCATTCATGACCGATCGCGGGTGGCTCAGAATAAGACTGCCCACCTTTTGTTCGGCCGGAGACAGCTGGGGCATGACCTTGCGTATGCGTTCCAGAATCGGGACCGAGTTGCCACCGCCCAGATGCTCGGAAAGAATGGCGGCGACGCCGACAAATGCAGGATAAGGCGCCGTGATGACAAAGGTAGGAATCTCCGCGAGATACTCCGAGAAGCGTCCCTTCTGCTCGAAGCGCGCCCGGAACGGAGACTTCGCGAAGTATTCGCCGAGTCGGGGAACGACGCCGCCGCCGATGTACATGCCGCCCAGCGTCCCGAGCGTGACGGCCACGTTGGACGCCATGGTGCCAAGCATCGCGCAGAAGCATTCGACCGCTTCCATGCACAAGGGATCGGAACCGTCCAGTGCACGCTTCACGATGTCCGGTGTTCCGAGGTGCTGTGCCGTCTTGCCGTGGATGGATGCAAGCGCTTCATGAATCAGCTCGATGCCGGGGCCCGAGGCCAGCCGCTCCGCGGACAGATGTTCATGCTTCTTCCAGCAGTATTGCAGGATGGCGACTTCCCGCTCATCGCCCGGCGAGAAGGAAACGTGTCCGCCCTCGCTGCCCAGTGCGATCCAGCGTCCTTCAGTCGAGATCAGGCCTCCGACACCAAGACCGGTACCCGCCCCGATCAGACCGATGACGCTGTTCGGCCGCGATTTGCCGCCGCCGATCTTCTGGTAGTGTTCCGCTTCGAGATGCGGCAGCGACATGGCCAGCGCCGTGAAATCGTTGACGACAACCAGCGTATCGAGCAGCAGCTGGCGACGCGTCGCTTCGATCGAGAATGCCCAGTGATGATTGGTCATCCTGATTTCATCGCCGTTGACAGGCGTGGCGATATCGACCGCCGCGTGCCTTACGGGCGGCGAGTTCGCTTTCTCGAGATAGGCCTCGGCCGCGGCGGCGAAGGTTGGAAAGTCGGAACAGCGCAGTACTTCGATCGTATCGATCTGGCCGGGCGCACGCTCGAGCCCGAAGCGCGCATAGGTACCGCCGACATCGGCCAGCATGCGCGGGCCGTCGAGATATTCCTGACCTTCAGTGAAGTGTCTATTTACTATGGAAGACATGGAGATTCACTTTCGAATGAGCAATTAACATGGCAAGAGGTCCTGCCTTGGACAAGGTTTCGAGGCTGCTGCGTCCCGATGCATAGGCATCGGCGGCGGCTTTCACGGACATCAGCGTGTCGAACTTGGCGCTCCCGCCAGACCACAGGTAGCAGCTGGATTGACTGATCAGGGCGTGAAGCGTAAGACTGACGCGTGCATGCGGAGCAACCGCAGGCTGCAATGCGATGTAACGATCCGTGCTGTTACACGCGTCGGGCCATTGAGGGGCGTCGGCGAAGAGCGAGGCGGTATGACCGTCGGTTCCCATGCCCAGCACGATGCAGCAGGGATCCTGCAATTCAGGCCGAAGATTGGCTGCCCTTGCAGCCTGCACCGCCGTCTCCCAGCGGTCTTCGCCGGCGGGTTCGTCAGCGAAGTCGTTTAGCAGTGCAACCCAGCGTGCGTGCTGCAGCCGCCCCGACATCAGGTAGCGCCGCACGAGCAGCGTATTGGAGTCCTCATGGCCAGCGGGCACGGCTCTTTCATCGACCAGGGATACATCGACGCGGCTCCATGGAACGCGATCCAGTTCTTCGCCGGGCGAGGTGCTCAGCGCGGAAAACAGCGGTAACGGGCTACGACCGCCGGAGACAAGCAGCAGCGCTCTTTCCGACATCGCCAGCCTGTTCGCCATATTTCCCGCGATACGTGCGGCAAGCGCCTGTGCGCATTCG
Source organism: Noviherbaspirillum malthae (assembly GCF_015352985.1). Classification (GTDB taxonomy): domain Bacteria; phylum Pseudomonadota; class Gammaproteobacteria; order Burkholderiales; family Burkholderiaceae_D; genus Noviherbaspirillum; species Noviherbaspirillum malthae. The sequence goes on from NZ_JACYXF010000050.1 coordinate 20,487, forward strand.
TCGACACTGTCGAATTCATGGATATCAAGGCTCATTACCGCTCCTCATGCCAGGCGTATCCGGCGCGCGAGAGAAGTGCGCTCGACGCCGCGGGTCCCCAGGTGCCGGCGGTATAGAATTTCGGTGCAAACGGCGTGGTGCGGCACATTTCGAGTATCGGCTCGACCCAATGCCAGGCGGCTTCCTGTTCGTCACGTCGAACGAACAAGGCGAGATTGCCGCGAATGGCATCCAGCAGCAGCCGCTCGTAGGCGTCCTCGCGACGTTCCCCGAACGCCTTGTCCAATGCCAGGTCCAGCACCACCGGTTGGAGCTTCATGCCGTCGCCCGGCTGTTTTGCGAGGCAGTGCATCTTGATTGACTCTTCCGGCTGCAAACGGATGACAAGACGATTCGAGACTTCGCCTGCAAGCCCGGCGGGTAGAGGCAGAATCGGATAAGGCACCGGTTTGAATGTGATGACGATTTCCGCCATGCGCTGCTGCAGACGTTTTCCCGTTCGCAGGAAGAACGGCACGCCGGCCCATCGCCAGTTGTTGATTTCCGCATGCAGGGCGATGAAGGTTTCGGTGTGCGATCCCGAAACAATGTTCGCCTCCTCCTGATAACCGGGCACCGCCTTTCCGCGTATCGCTCCTGCCGTGTATTGGCCTCTTACGACGTTGCGTTCCAGTTCATGTGCGCTCAGCGGCTTGAGCGCACGCAGTACGCGCAGCTTTTCATCCCGGATGGCGTCTGCATTCAGTGAAGTTGGCGGCTCCATGGCCACCATGCAGAGCAGCTGCAGCAGATGATTCTGTACCATGTCGCGCAGGGCGCCGGTGGCGTCATAAAACTCGCCGCGCCGCTCGACTCCCAGTTCCTCCGAGATCGTGAGCTGGACATGGGAAATGGCTTCGCGCCGCCATAGAGGTTCGAACAGGGAATTGCCGAAGCGAAGAGCCAACAGGTTTTGTACGGATTCCTTGCCAAGATAATGGTCGATCCGGTAGATCTGATTTTCGTTGAATACACGGGCCACCGCATCATTGATGGTGCGTGATGAAACCAGATCGTTCCCGAGCGGCTTCTCCAGTACCACCCGGGCGTTTGCCAGATCGACATGGGCCGCCAGATTCCGGCAGATTGGTTCGAACAGGCTGGGCGCAGTTGCCAGATAACAGACCTTTACCCGGCCATCCTGCGGCAGGCGTTCTGCAAGTGCAGCGTAATGATCCTGCCTGGTCGCATCCAGCGTCACATAGTCGATACGACTCAAGAAGCTGGCTGCATTCTCCGAGTTATGGCGGCCCGGCGCCGCCCAATCGGCAAGCTGTTCACCCACCATTTTCCGGAACGCCGCAACGCTGATGTCCTGGTTCGAGACGCACAGAATACCGCCTTCACTGTGAAGGCTGGCGCCAAGATGGGCGGAGTAAAGCGCAGGCAAGATCTTGCGCATGGACAAGTCGCCCGTGGCACCGAAAAGGACAAAAGTGAAGCAGGGAGTGGACATGATGAAATTGACCTGCGCTAAATTCGTTGCGGTAATATTAATGTACTTATACTACACAAACAGGGGTTCGCAAGAATTTATTTACTTAAAATACTTATATATTGTTTATTATTTGTAGTTCAATGAATTTCGTGGCGAGAAATTGGCGCAGAGTAGTGACTGAATATGGAAAGCCGGAGCATCGGAAAATGCGGCACCGGGTCAGGTCTGGAGGGCACCGGCGTACGCAGCAGCACGGAAGGCAACACTAAGGTTGGAGATGAAAGATAGTAAATTTACTACGCACATCCCTTTGAAAAATTATGCCGACCGTGATTTAATGGTGTGTTTTTGAAAAATTACTACAATATGAAACTGTTGGCCATTTCGCATGCTTGCGGCGTGTAACGTCCGACTTGCATGCCTGGCCTCGGCAATTTCAATCCTCAGTCAAACGCCATGCAAATCTTTGATCAAGACAAGGACTCCCTGCTCCAGGAAGACATCAGGCAGTTGGGCCGCATCCTGGGCGATACCATTCGCGCGCAACACGGTACGGAAGTATTCGACCTGATTGAAAACATACGGCAGCGCTCCATCCGGTTCAGGCGAGACCTCGACACCGACGCCCGCCAGCAACTTGAAGAAACGCTGTTGTCGCTGTCGCCTGAGAAGACGGTGCAGGTCATCCGGGCCTTCAGCTATTTTTCCCTGCTTGCCAATATTGCTGAGGACCAGCATCACATCCGCCGTACGCGCGCCCATCTGGTCGCTGGTTCACCGCCGAGAAAGGGCAGCCTGGCGCATGCGGTGCAGAGCCTGTTCGATGTCGGATTTACGGAGCAGGATCTGGGCGAGTTCTTCAAGCATGCGCTGGTCAGCCCCGTGCTGACGGCCCACCCCACCGAAGTGCAGCGCAAGAGTGTGCTGAATTGCCAAATGGTGGTTGCCCGCCTGCTTGACGAGCGCGACCGGATGCAGCTCACCGCAGACGAGGCCGCGGAAAACGAGGAAGCGCTGCGACGGGCCATTCTCACGCTGTGGCAGACCCGCATGCTGCGCAGTTCCAAACTGTCGGTGCTGGACGAAGTGGAGAACGGCCTGTCCTACTTCGACTATACGATGCTGCGCGAACTGCCTCATCTCTACGCTGGCCTCGAGGATATTCTGGCTACACGTGCAGAAAGCAAGGATCCTATCGCGTTGCCGAGTTTCATGAAGGTGGGAAGCTGGATCGGCGGCGATCGCGACGGCAATCCCTTCGTGACGGCGGATGTGCTCGAACAGGCACTGCATATGCAGGCGCGGCGCGCTTTTGACTTCTATTTCGCCGAATTGCGCATCCTGTCATCGCAGCTCTCACTCGCGAAGGGACTGGTCAATTGTTCTACCCAGCTTGACGAGCTGGCAGCGCGTTCGCCGGATCAGTCGCCGCACAGGGCAGATGAGCCTTACCGACGCGCGATTGCTGCAATCATCGCCAGGCTCGATGCCGCCTGCGACAGGCTGGATGCCGATCAGGCGCCTGCAGCGGCTGGCGGCTATGCGTCGGCTGAAGAATTCCTCGACGATCTCAACATCATTCATCGTTCTCTGGCCAGCAACGGCTCCGCCGCATTGACGCGGGGCCGCTTGCGCCACCTGCGTCGTGCTGTCGATGTATTTGGTTTCAGCCTGGCTCCCATCGATCTGCGGCAAAACTCCGACGTGCATGAACGAGTGTTGGCGGATCTGTTCGAAACGGCAGTGCCCGGCACCCGCTATCTCGAAATGAACGAGGACGCGCGGATCGAAATCCTGCTGCAGGAACTGAAGTCGTGCCGGCCGCTCGCATCGCCGCATGTGCGTTATTCGGATGAAACGCGTTCCGAACTTGCAATCTTTACTGCAGCGAGGCGGGCACATCTGCGGTACGGCAAGACTGCCATCCGCAATTGCATCATCTCCAAGGCCAACGGCGTCTCCGATGTGCTGGAAGTCGCGGTCCTGCTTAAGGAGGTTGGACTGCTGCGTCCCGCGGAACAGGCGCTCGACGTTAACATTGTTCCGCTGTTCGAGACCATTGATGACTTGCGCCGGAGTGCCGCCGTCATGCAGCGGTTGTTTTGCATCAGCGAATACAAGCTGTTGCTCGCATCGCGCGACGATACCCAGGAAGTCATGCCGGGTTATTCGGACAGCAACAAGGATGGCGGATTCCTGACTTCGGGCTGGGAACTGTACAAGGCCGAAACCGAGCTGGTGGAAGTGTTCAGGGAGCATGCACTGCGCATACGCTTGTTTCATGGGCGCGGAGGTTCAGTCGGCCGCGGCGGCGGGCCCAGCTATGAAGCGATTCTCGCTCAGCCCGCCGGTGCGGTGCAGGGGCAGCTGCGGCTTACCGAACAGGGCGAGGTCATCACCGCGAAATATGCAAACCCGGAAGTCGGGCGCCGCAACCTTGAAGTGCTGGCTGCGGCAACGCTGGAAGCCAGCCTGCTGGAGCATCCGGAAAAGGCGCCGGATCCCGTCTTCCTTGATGCAATGGAAAAGCTTTCGCATGAGGCGTTCAAGGCTTATCGCGGTCTTGTCTACGAGACGGACGGCTTCGAAACCTATTTCTGGGAATCGACCGTCATCTCCGAAATTGCGGGGCTGAATATCGGCAGCCGGCCGGCATCGAGAAAGAACAGCCGTTCGATCGAAGATCTTCGGGCCATTCCCTGGGTGTTCAGCTGGGCGCAGTGCCGCCTGATGCTGCCGGGCTGGTTCGGCTTCGGCTCCGCCGTGCAGGCATTCCTGTCTGCCGACAAAAAAAATGGTCTTGCGCTTCTGCAGCGCATGCATCGGGAATGGCCGTTTTTCAGTACCTTGCTATCCAATATGGATATGGTGCTTGCAAAGAGCGACATTGCGATTGCCAGCCGCTACGCGGACCTTGTTGAAGATGCCGCATTGCGCGAGCGGATCTTCACCCGTATCAGGACGGAACACGCGGCAGCAATCGATGCGCTGAAATCGATTACCGGACAAAGCGAGCTGCAGGAAGGCAATCCCCTGCTCAAGCGCTCCATTCGGAACCGCTTCCCCTATCTTGATCCCTTGAATCACGTTCAGGTGGAACTGCTGCGCCAGTACCGGGAAGGGCGGCAGGACGAGCGCGTGCGTACGGGCATTCACCTGTCGATCAACGGTATCGCGGCAGGCTTGCGTAACAGCGGTTGAGGCGAGCGGCGGTTGCCGTGCTTGCCTTGGTTGAAGCCGCTGCAGCAAGGGCTGCAGCGGCTTCAACCTCCGCACCGATGACACCGAGCCAGGGAACGTAAAAACAGTTATTGCGCGCGTTCCAGTATCGACATGGTGATGCGCGATACGCAGGCAAGTCGCTGCGAGCTGTCGTAGATCATGATCTGCCAGACGTGGCTGGAGCGGCCGAGATGAATCGGTGTCGCCTTGCCGTGCACGTAACCTTCCCGCACGGAGCGGACATGATTGGCATTGATGTCCATGCCGACTGCATAGTGGGTTTCCACATCGACTGCGAGATTCGAGGCAGCACTCCCTAACGTTTCGGCAAGCAATACCGAGGCGCCGCCGTGCAAAATGCCGAATGGCTGCACCGTGCGTTTGTCTACCGGCATTCTCGCTTCTATCCAGTTGTCGCCGAAGTCGGTGAACTCGATACCCAAGTGTTCAACTGCCGTGCCTTTATGCATGCGGCTCAGGCTTGGAAGGTCGAAAGGCGTCTTCCAAATTGTCATTAATGCATCCTTTCAAAACGCAATGTAGGTACAGTGCCGGAACAGCATGCAAGATGCAAGCCGGAGCCGGCTGACAACCGTTACCCATCATAACAAAAAGGATGATGATGCGATGTTGCGTTATTCCAATATGGCTTCATGAAATGACACATGAAGCCGGACCGGGTTACGCGTCACGTGCGGACGGAATCCTTGTCGAAGCCTGCGAGGCGTTTGTAGCGCATCGAAATCGATTCCAGCGTTTCCTGGGGAATAACGTCATTGACGTGCTTGAAACCATCGGGCGCACGTTCCTCCGCCAGCTGCATGACCTGCTCAGGGCCGTTCATGCGGTTGCGCAGGACGATTCCCGCTGTCCGCGGCAGACGTTCCGCCTCGTATTCGCGCAATGCGTAAGAGATATTGCTGTCGCCGGTAAGGCAGTCGCAAAGATAGCGTGCATCAAGAATCGCCTGCGCGCTGCCGTTCGAACCGATCGGATACATCGGATGCGCGGCGTCGCCCAGAAGCGTGACGCGTTCGAAGGTCCAGCGCGGCAGGATGTCGCGGTCAACCAGCGGGAATTCATAGATTTCGGTGGCGCCGTTGATGATCGATGGAATATCGATCCAGTCCCATTTCCAGCTTTGGAAGGGTTGCTCGAAGACGGACTTGTCGACCTTCCGGTTCCAGTCGGTCTTGGGCAATGCGCCGTTCGGCACGCGCAATTCCGCAATCCAGTTGATCAGAGAGCGGCCCTCCTTGCGCAGCGGCTCCGAGATCGGATAGCAGACAAACTTCTGATCCTGATGCCCGGCCATGAACATGCTGCGGCCATCCATATAAGGCTCGGCCTCGGTGACCGCGCGCCACAGCATGCGGCCCGAAAAGCGCGGCTCGTCACCGGCAGGATACAGAAAGCGCCGTACTGCGGAATGGATGCCGTCAGCTCCGACCAGAATGTCGGACTCGACTTCGACATCGCTGCCGTCGGCGCGGCGGGTGAAACGCGACACGACCTTGTCGGCGACCTGCTCGAAGGAGGCGAAAGCATGTCCCGCGTGAATACGGTCGGCGCCGATGCGCTCGATCGCAATCTGCAAAAGGGTCATCTGCAATTCGCCGCGATGGATGGAAAACTGGGGATAGGGATAGCCGGCTGCGCGTCCACGCGGTTCGCGCCAGATTTCCTGTCCAAATTTATTGAAATAGGCAAGGGTGGAGGTTTCAATTCCTTTTCCCGCCAGCAGCTGTTCAAGGCCAAGCTGGCACAATTGCTGACTGGCATGCGGCAGCAGGTTGATGCCTACGCCAAGCGGCTTGATTTCATTGACCGCCTCGAATATTTCCACTTCGACGCCGCGCTCGTGCAGCATCAATCCCAGGGTGAGTCCGCCGATGCCGGCGCCCGCAATTGCAACCTTCATGTCTGTCTCCTCGAATGACGAATTGTCCGCCTGCATCCATTGTAAGCGCCCGGCGGGGAGGCGCCTGTATTGTTCTACTATATAACAGTTATGTAGATGAACACAAGAATCAGAATTAAAGGAATGCGAGTTAAAGGGAGCGTCTGCCGCCGTACCGTATCATTGGGATTTGACGGACTGAAGCGATACAATGCCGACTAAGCGCCATCTGCATGCGGACAGTCCGAATCAAGACAGCTCGATTCAGGGCAGGCTGCTGCGGAACAGAACGAAGCAGGCGAATTGCCGCGCATGAGTCAATAGGGGGTTGATTTGTCCAGAAGTGAAAAGCCGGAATCCAAAGAGAATGCATTTTTCTTCAACGCCAGAATCGAAGGCATCGAATATGACATTCTCGATGACCTGATCGGATATGCAGTCCGCCGGGCCCAGATCAGCATCTATGAAGACTTTTCGGCTTCCCTGGCTGACGAAGGCATTACGCCCCAGCGGTTTTCCTCCCTCGTCATCATCGAGAACAATCCGGGAATTTCTCAGACGCGTCTGTCCGAGGTCATGGGGATTGCGCGCTCCGGTGTCGTCGCTATCATCGACAAGTTCGAGGATGCCGGGCTGGTTGAACGGCAGGCGTCCGGCGACAGGCGTTCCTACAATCTGCGCCTGACGAAAGACGGCCAAAAACAGGTGCGGCGCTACAAGAAGGCCGTGCAGGAGCATGACAACCGCATCGCGGGTGCCTTGACTACGGCGGAAAAGGAGCAGCTACGCAAGCTGCTGAGCAAAATTTGCATGCGCAGTCAGTGAGATATCTTCGCGCCGCAGGGAGGACGCGGATATTCTCAATGCGGACTTGCATAAGCAGTCCACACTAATTATAGTGAGGAACTGTTACGTATCATAACAATAACAGGAGCCTGCAACGTGCGTCACTTCAATCGCACAACGGCTTCGGTAGCGAATTCATTACCCGCTTTTTCAAGGAGACACGATGAAAACAGGCTTCAAACCCCTTTTCGCCGCAGTGCTGGCAGCGCTCGCTGCGGGCTATGCGCATGCCGACATTACCATCGGCGTCAGCCTGCCGCTGACCGGACCTGCATCCGGACTCGGCATTCCGACCAAGAACGGCATTTCGCTCTGGCCCGACACCATCGGCGGAGAAAAGGTCAAGCTTGTGATGCTCGATGATGCTTCCGACACCACGCAATCTGCGAAGAACGGAAGACGGCTGATCACCGAAGAAAAGGTGGACGTCATCGTCGGCTCCACCGCTACCCCGGCATCGGTCGCGCTGGCGGACATCGCCGCGGAAGGCGGGACGGTCCAGATTTCCACCTCGCCGGTCGACCTTCCCGAAGGCAAGGGCGCATGGACCTTCCGGGTCGCGCAATCCACCCCGCTGATGGCCGGCGCGATCATCGATCACATGAAAAAGGCGGGCGTCAAGACCTATGCTTACCTCGGCTATTCCGATGCTTACGGTGAAACCTGGCTGCGTTCCTTTACGGCCCTCGCCGACAAGGCCGGCCTGAAATCGGTGGCGACCGAGCGCTTCGCGCGTGCCGACACCAGCGTCACAGCGCAGGCGCTCAAGATCGTATCGGCCAAGCCGGATGCCATCCTTCTCGGCGCGTCCGGCAGCGGTGCCGCCATGCCGCACAAGGCAATGATCGAGCGCGGTTACAAGGGCAAGATCTATCAGACTCATGGCGCAGCTTCCCGCGACCTGATCAGGCTCGGCGGCAAGGATGTGGAGGGCTCCTTCGTCGTGGCCGGATTGGCCGTCATGCCGGAAGGGCTGCCGGACAGCCATCCGTCGAAGAAACTGGCAACCGAGTTCGTCGAGCGCTATGAAAAGCAGTTCGGTGCAGGCAGCCGCAACCAGTTCGCCGCGCACGGCTATGATGCGCATCTGCTGCTGCAAGCCATCGTGCCTCAGGCGCTGAAGAAGGCGAAGCCCGGTACGCCGGAGTTTCGTGCCGCGTTGAAGGATGCATTGGAATCCACCAAGGGCATACCGATCACGCAGGGCGTCGTTCGCTATACGTCGAAAGACCATTTCGGACTGGAAGACAATGCGCGCGTGATGCTCACCGTCGAAAACGGCAACTGGAAGCTCGTTCCCTAAGCACGTACGCAGGGCGCTGAAGGCGGTATGCTTTCAGCGCTTCCCTTCCCATGCTTTTCTTGCTGGCGCTCCGGAATCGCCTTCAGTGCGGTCGTTAGCCATCGGTCATTCGTCTTTGATAGACTGACCCGCGTTGCCACAATGCCAAAGGAAAAGCCATGCCGGAAGACATCCTGATTCGCCGGGGAGAAGCGCGCGATGCCGATGCGATTGCTGCCTTCAATTGTGCAATGGCGCTAGAAACCGAAGGAAAGGAGCTTCTGCCGGAAGTCATTGCCGCCGGGGTCAGGGGATTGATCGGCAATCCCGGACTGGGTTTCTATCTGATTGCGGAATCCAGCGGACGCGTTGTCGCCTCCTTGATGATCACGACCGAATGGAGCGACTGGCGCAATGGCGTCTTCTGGTGGATACAAAGCGTGTATGTTCAACCGGAATGGCGGCGCAAGGGTATCTATTCCCGTCTGTACAGCTTCGTCAAGGAAGCGGCTGCAGACAAGGGCATCTGCGGCTTCCGGCTTTATGTCGAGAAAGATAACAGGACCGCTCAGAGTACCTACCGTTCTCTCGGCATGAAGGAAACCGACTATCTGATGTTTGAAGAAATGAAGCCCGGCATCCGTTACTGCCGATAGGGCGGCTTCCTGATGCCACAAGCCTTGTGGCATTCAAGCTGAACAAGCGTTAAAGCCGCTACCGGCATCGAAGTTTTGTCCCAAGGGCGTGAGCCTCACCGGTCCTCGGCCGCTTGCTCCTCTCGACGGTAATGGCTCTCACACACCTCACGCGTCTCCGACCGTTTCGATCACAATGCCGCTGCCGCCGCAGTTTGCGCACTTTGCCTGATCAGGCATGCGTCCGCTGCCGCCGCAGACCGGGCAGGTATTTTCACCGGTTTGCTCCGTTCCAGGCGCGGCCTGATCACCGGGGTTTTTTGTCGATGCCGCCGGCATGTCGGGGGAAGTAGGTTTGCTCATGAAATCTCCTGGTTCATGCTGCCTGTTGATTCGCTGGCCGGCATCCAATGCCGGCATGAGTGAACGCAGAAATTGGATTGCGTTGCCGGGACGAGGTTCTTGCCGAAGGAATCGGCAGGGCGTGGCAGAACAGCGGCCTCATTTGCCCGGATTGTCGCTATACTTTCGGGCGGCAATCGGGCCGGCGGAAATGAATCGGATTGCCATTGCATCATCTTCCTGCCATGGCGGCTGTGGTGCCGTCGGCGGGAAAGGCGTCCGAACAACCGAATAAATCGACAAATCAACAATTGAAGGAACCGGCTGGACACTGTTTTCAGATGCATATGAATACCTTAATACGTTGCCGACAATTCGCTTATTCATGGGTTGCCTTGTGCTGCCTCGGCCTGTCAGCCTGTACTTCGGTGCCATCGCTGCACGCCCAGCATGCGGCACATGCCCAGCCTGAGGAATTTTTGTCTTCCGCTGCCTATACCCAGAGCTTTCCCGGCACGGAACGCCAGACCTGTGAAGCAGCCCGTCGGGCCTTGCTGAGCCAGGGTTATGTCATCGGCGAATCCGGCGGTGCGACGGTCAAGGGGCGCAAATACTTCCAGCCGGAAGCCGATATGCACGTGCAGATAGAATTTCATGTCACTTGCGCGCCGAATAATCTGGGCAGCAACAGCGCAACCGCCTTTGCAAACGCAGTGCGGGACCGGTACACGCTCCGGAAGAGCAGCAATTCCGCCAGTCTGGGCGTGGGTGCACTGGGTTCGATATCCTTGCCTTTCGGCAGCTCGGACGACGCACTTGTAAAAGTCGCAAGCGAGACGATTCCAAACAAGCAGTTTTACAGCCAGTTTTTTGAATTGCTGGAGCGCTATCTTGATCCGACCGCCGCCGCGGCCCAGGCCGAAGCCGACAAGCCGAATTAATCCGCCAACCTGCCGGAACCCATAGCAGGTGTTTGTATCCAAGACCTTCCCGGACGCAAGTCTTGGTAATGTTTAACTTTTGTAGGAGTTCGGATGGCCGACGAAGCAGATGTAGCAAGCGAAAATGAACAAAAAATGCTTGAAGCGATTATTGCCAAAGGCCGCCAAGGTGCCGGAACGCAGATTGCGGCGCGCGCCGATGGCGGCTGCTTCAATGACTGCGGTGATCCTGCCATGCCCAATGCCGCCTTTTGCAGCAAGGAGTGTGCGGAGGATGTGGAAAAACGCATGAAGCTGGCCGGGCTGGTCGGCTCCTTTTCGAGAGCCACCGAGCAGGCCACCTGACAGCCCGCCTCCTTCAGGGGGCGGCACGCATTGCCGATGGCATGTCAGGCGCAGTGCATGACTGACACCTGGTGAAACCCGGCTGCTTCACATCACTCAATGACCAAGGCCAACCGCAATACCGGTTGGCTTTTTCATTTCTCTTGACGGCTTGTTTCTGCCGGTTCCTGTCCCTGTCCTGCGGCTGCCGAGCCTCCTGCGGACTGTCCCGACGCGGCACCGGCATTTCCCCGAGATCCTGCCGAGGGCGCATTCGCTGTCGCAGCCCGTTCACGGCCCGCGCGCCTAAGAATTTCCTCGCGCAAGCTCGCGAATTGTTCGCGTGTGCGTCCTGCGATGATGTTGGGACCGAGGCCCGGCGGCACCCAGGTGTTGGGTACGGATTCGCTGTGATAAAGGATGCGAGTCGTATTGCCTTCCGACACCAGCTGCGTAATCGCCTCTCCCTGCTTGACGGTGCCGCCTACGGCTTTCGAAATGACTTTAGAGTAAGGCGTCAGCACGATGTCTCGCACCGATTCGAAAGGAAATGACAGAGGGCCGTAGGCAACCTTGCCAGTCTGCTCGATACGCAACCTGTTGCCTTGCTGCTCCAAGATCTTGCTCGAATTCAGATTGGGAAAGAAATCGGCCATGTGGTCATAGTCGGTCAATACTTCCCATGCGCTGCGCAGGCTCGCCTTGACCGGCATGCCGACATCGATGACGACGGTCGATCCAAGCTTGCGTACCGTGACCTCGATGTCGTCCGCCCGGCTTTCTCCTTCCTCACTCCATGCCGCGACCGGGGCAAGCAGCATTGCGGACAGTATCGGTAGCAGCGCGATGGCTTTGATCCGTCGTTGCATCTTGGTGTGTTCCTGAGGTTTCAAAAATGCCCTGGACCGTCTTAAAGATGGTACGTCCGGCAGTCAACGTCAAAGGTGCCTTATTGGACAGAACAATCGCTGAAATATTCCCGAACCGCAGGTCCCTCAACCGTATCAGCAACATGCGACCGGTCATTTATCGAGGTAGCATTCGGCCTTGGCCATTTCGGCACGGTCATTTGCAGTTGGGAAAACATGCCATGCATGTTGCTGCAAGCTGCTGTGCATTCAATCTGGCGGCGCCAGTCAATACATATATCCGTAGGGAGAATTCAATGAAAGTCGACATGGATGTGAACAGGCTCGATGAGATGCTGGACATGTGGAAAAAGTCCGTCGATCTGCAATTGCCGATGATGGATGATTTCAAGATCCGCATGATGCAGAACCGGCGCCCCATACTTGAAAATCTCGTGCAGACCGGCACCGGCTGGACCTTGATGCTCAGCTGCATGGAAGCGGAAGAAGAAAGCGGGGAACTTGCGGCGCTCAAGGACCGCGTGAAGCAGTTCGTTGCCTGGGCGGCTGCCGAGATCGACACCCTTGATGCCATCCGATAGTTGACTGGAGATGATCGGCAGCGCCGTTCGCCGTTCGTCAACGCCGGCGGCGCCGATCAAGGAATCGTCCGCCACCGGCGTTGTGCTTGCCTGTGTCTACTCGAGCCAGTTCATTCCTTCGCGCGCTAGCAGCGCGGCCGAGGCATCCGGTCCCCAGCTGCCGGCAGTATAAGGAAGCGGGCGTTCGCCGAGTTCCTGCCATCCTTCCAGGATAGGGTCGGCCCAGGACCATGCGGCTTCCAATTCGTCGCGCCGCATGAAGTGCGTCAGGCGTCCGCGCACGACATCGATCAAAAGACGTTCATAGGCTTCGGCGCGCCGCTGTGAAAATGCTGACTGCAGATCCAGATTCAGGCTGACCGGAAGCATTTGCATGCCGCTGCCGGGCTGCTTGGCCATCAGTTGCAGCTGTATCGATTCTTCGGGCTGAAGATGGATCACCAGGCGATTGGCGGTGGTGCGCGGCGCATCAGGAAAAATGGAAAACGGCGGATTGGCGAACTCGATCACGATCTGCGACAGGCGCTTCTGCATGCGCTTGCCGGTGCGCAGGAAGAACGGCACATTGGCCCAGCGCCAGGTATCGACATAAGTGCGCAGCGCCACGAAGGTTTCCGTGCGGCTGTCCGTCGGCACATCGGCCTCGTCGCGATAGGCTTTCACGGCTTCGCCGTTGACCGCGCCCGAGGAATATTGCCCGCGCACGGTGTCGCGCGCGATATCGCCAAGGCGCATGCGCCGCAGCGAACGCAGCACTTTCAGTTTCTCGTCACGCACCGCATCGGGATCGAGCGAGACCGGAGGCTCCATGGCAATGATGCACAGCAGCTGCAGAAGATGGTTCTGCACCATGTCGCGCAAGGCGCCGGTGCCGTCGTAGAAGCCCGCACGGCTGCCGACGCCTACCGTTTCCGCCACCGTGATCTGCACGCTGCGGATGTTCGGCGCACGCCACAAGGGTTCCAGGATGCCGTTGCCGAAGCGCAGCACCATCAGGTTCTGCACGGTTTCCTTGCCGAGGTAATGGTCGATCCGGTAGATCTGCGACTCTTCGAAGTACTTGCCCACGGCGAGATTGATCTCGCGCGCCGAGTCCAGATCATGGCCTAGCGGCTTCTCCAGCACGACGCGGCTTTGCTTGTCGACCAGGCCGTTGGCCGCGAGGTTTTCGCAGATGTTCATGAAGATCGTGGGCGCGGTGGCAAGATAGAACACCCGCTCCACGCCCGGGCGAGAAGCTCGCGCCAGTTCGGCGTAGGTTGCGCCGTTGGTTGCATCCAGGGGCACATAGTGCAGCAGGCCGAGAAATTCCTGCCAGGCTTTGGTTTCCAGGTTTTTTGCCTCGATGAATGACTGGGAGCGCTCCTGGACGAATTCGATATAGCCGGCCCGGTCATAGGCATGTCGGCCCACGGCGATGATACGCGTCGATGCCGGCAGGTTGCCATGCAGGTGCGCCATGTACAGCGCCGGAAGCAGCTTGCGCACGGCGAGGTCGCCGCCTCCGCCGAAGATGATCATGTCAAGGGGTTGCAGCGGTTCTGTCGAAGTGGTTGATGTCGCCATGATGAAGAATTCGGTTTGTTGGTCGGTGATGCGGTGACTCAAAAGGCGGCCGGAACATGCCTGCGGTGCAGGCATGTTCCGGAAACGGCTTGCAAGATTCAAGCCTCTTGCAGAAACGCAGCAGTGAAATCCGTTTGGATTTCCTGCTTTTTTACAGGAACCACCTCGTTGCAGATTTCTCTATATCGCTGACGCGTTATCGCGGTGCGATTGTATTTGCGAATGTTCCGAAGCGCCGCCGTAAATGGCCAAAGCGTCGATTGTATTAAAAAAATTGAATTTTATACAAGTCGGCTGCCGGCCTTCGGATTCCGTATTCCCTGAGAAAGCGACCATGAAAGGAACTCTGTCTTGAGCAGCGATCGTCCTATTCTGACCACCCGCCAGGGTCATCCTGTGAGTGACAACCAGTCATTGCGTTCCGTCGGCGAGCGCGGACCGGCAACGCTGGAAAATTATCAGTTCATCGAAAAGATCACCCACTTCGACCGCGAGCGCATCCCCGAACGAGTCGTCCATGCCCGCGGAACGGGCGCGCACGGCTATTTCGAGGCCTACGGCAAGATCGGCAACGAACCCGCGCAAAAATATACCCGTGCCAAGGTGCTGACCCAGACCGGCGTGCGCACCCCGGTGTTCGTACGCTTTTCCACCGTCATCGGCGGCAAGGATTCGCCCGAGACTGCGCGCGATCCGCGCGGGTTTGCGGTCAAGCTGAAGACGGTAGACGGCAACTGGGACCTGGTAGGCAATAACCTGAAGATCTTCTTCATCCGCGATGCGATCAAGTTTCCCGACATGATCCATGCGTTCAAGCCCGATCCGGTAACGAACCGTCAGGAGCCATGGCGCTTCTACGATTTCGTCTCGCAATCGCCCGAGGCGCTGCACATGATCACCTGGGTCAAGAGCCCTTGGGGCATTCCGGCAAACTATCGGGAAATGGAAGGCGCCGGCGTCAATACCTACAAGCTGGTCAACGACGAGGGCGTGGCCCACCTGGTGAAGTTCCACTGGCAGCCGAAGCAGGGCGTGCGCAATCTCACGGCGGCGCAGGCGGCGGAAATCCAGGCGCAGGATGTAGGCCATGCGACCCAGGATCTGTACGCCGCCATCGAGCGCGGGGATTTCCCGGAGTGGGAATTCTGCGTGCAGATCATGTCCGACGACGATCATCCGGAACTGGATTTTGATCCGCTCGACGACACCAAGCGCTGGCCGGAAGACAAATTCCCCTTGCTGCCGGTCGGCCGCATGGTGCTCGACCGCAATCCGGACAATGTCTTCGCCGAGACCGAGCAGTCCGCTTTCGGGACGGGCGTCCTGGTCGACGGCGTCGATTTTTCGGACGACAAGATGCTGCAGGGGCGTACCTTGTCCTACTCGGACACGCAGCGCTACAGGGTAGGGCCCAATTACCTGCAGCTGCCGATCAATGCGCCGCAGGAGCAGGCACGTGCAAGGACCAACCAGCGCGATGCGCAGATGGCGTACTACGTGGACGACAGCGGCGTCAACAAGCACATCAATTACGAGCCTAGTTCGCTGGGCGGACTGCAGGAGTCGCCGAAGCCCGCGAAGGAATATCACCAGTGGGTGGAGGGCCATCTCGGCCGGTACCAGACCACCCGGACGTCCGACGATTACAGGCAGGCCGGCGAACGCTACCGGACCTTCGAAGACTGGGAGCGCGAGGAACTGGTATCGAACATCGGCGGCGACCTGAAGCAGTGCCCGGAGCCGATCCAGCTGCGCATGGTATGGCACCTCTGGCATTGCGACGAGGACTACGGCCGCCGGGTGGCCGAAATCGCCGGCGTCGATCTGAAGCGCGCCAAGGCATTGCCGCCGCTGCCCGGCAAGCCGGCTCCGCATGAGCGGCGATCGGGTTCGACCTATACCAGCGGGAAGAAGGAAGCCGCTGCGAAGACACAGGAAACGGCGCCCGCGAAATAGATCGGGAGCGGGGCGCGGCGCGGCAGTGCCGTGTCGATTGGCTGCGTACGCCAACGTGAAGCGACAGGCAGAGACAGTCAGAGACAGATAGCGACAGCGAAAGGAAAATCCATGCAGGACAATGCAGGTGGCATTCGGCGGGATCTCCCAAAGGGAATGGACCGCGAAACGCTGGAGTTTGCCCAGCAGGTCTTCGAACTTGTCCGCAGCGGATATGCCGACCGGCTGAAGCCGCTGCTGGAACACGGCCTGCCAGCCAACTTGCGCAACCAGCGCGGCGACAGCCTGCTCATGCTGGCCAGTTACCATGGACACTTCGATGTGGCCGAGGCGCTGCTGTGCCACGGCGGCGATACCGAACTGCGCAACGACATGGGGCAAACGCCGCTTGCCGGCGCCGCTTACAAGGGCGATCTCGCCATGGTGAGGCTGCTTCTGGAACATGGCGCGAATGTGGAAGGCGCCTCTCCCGACGGGAAAACGGCCCTGATGATGGCTGCCATGTTCAACCGGGCGGAGGTGGTGAAACTGCTGCTTGCTCATGGCGCCGATGCGCATGCGCGAGACGACCGGGGCATGTCGCCGCTTGACGCCGCCCGCGCCATGGGCGCATCCGATACGGCGGCATTGCTGGAGGACTTGAGCTGGCGCGCTGAGGCGCTTTCAGTATCCGAAACAAGCGGGACGGCCCAATAATCTTCGGTGGCCGCCATGTGCGGCCAAACAATTTCATGACATCACTATTTCGTATATCTCCTATCACGAATCGAAAGCAGACCGGCAAGATTCCTGGTAGTAGTATGCGCGTGTCTCCTCCAACTCTTCTTGAATTGGATTTGCCCGCAGCCGATCGGCTGTCGGGCTTTTTTTTGCGGTACTACCGCATCACCTTGCCGGTCACCCCGGCTACGCAACCGCGGGTAAGTTCCGCACCGGCGCAGGCATGCGCAGGCAGAGAGGCGTTCTTGAATATTTACCGTGGCCTTATGGTCGACAGTCGGCGCAGTCAATCGAGGTACTTCAACCGGAAACAGCATCGGCGCGGAAAATATTTTTTGCTGGAAGGCGTTGGCGTCTTGAAGATCAACCTGTGCACCCTCAACTTGTCGGCTACAGTTTTTAACGGATGCAGCTATGAGCAGTGATATTTGCGAGAAAGTGGATGTATCACGGATCTTTATCCATCGTTTGAACGGACTGGCTTCCGAAGCGCGTGTTTCTTCCGTCGAGGCGGCGAACACGGTGCTCGAAGGCTGGGCCGCGGAATCCTCGCAGGAGGATGAAGACCAGTGCGAGTTCAAGATCGTCTTTGAAGACGGTTTCTGGTACCACGGCAAGATGCCGATTACTCCTACCGGCAAACGGGTTTCGCTGGCCCGCTATGTCAGGAAGCAGCTCGCCGCGCTGGCGGGTACGGAAGGCAAGAGGCGCTCTTTGCCGAAGGATGACAGCCCCGAACTGGCTCCGCTGGGTGCTGATGTCGCCGAATCCGCCAAGATGGCGCTCGACTACTACAATATCTGACTCTCCCTTCCGGAGCTCCGGATGCACGTGCCGTCTTCCCTGGCGGCACGCAAAGCCTTGGTCGGCCTGATCCTTCCAAAGTGCATGGTCGGTCAAAATCTCCGGTCAGTCGATGCCGAATAAGGCATTTCCGGCATCGACTTTCACTTCTAGCCGCGACGGCTGCCTGACGAAGGCAGCGCGCTCAGTGGCCCTGAGCCTGCGCGGCTCATGATATTGCGCCTTCCTCCCGCAACCAATGCACGAGTTGCTGCAAGCCGTGCGGGCTGATACCGATCGAGCTCGATGTCGAGCTGCTGCCTTCCGTGTTCTGCCTGATCTGGATCTGTACCGGCGCCTTGCTGTCCGGTTGCAGCGTCACGATCAGCTGTTCATTGCCAATGTCAGTGGAATTCTGCAGCACTGCTTTTCCCAGTTCCAGTTCATGGAATGTTGATTTCATATCATCCTCAATAGGAATGCGCCGCGCCTGCTTCTGGCGGCACGGCGGCTGTTGAAAAATGTCCAACCCCGAGGCCGGACCGTCTTCACAGTTTGTTTTGAATTCGGCGAATTTCAAGCATTCGTTACGCCCGGTCACGTAAGCAACTGCATTGCGATAAAAACCCTTTTCCACGGTAAAGATCAAAACACCATTGTCGCGGTTCTGGTATTTATGACAATAGTTCGTCAGGAGGCTGCGCAGTGGCTCAACAGTGGATCAAAGGCAACAAATTCACCTTGCTCGAAAACGGAGAAGAATTTTTTCCGCGCGTGTTTGAAGTCATAGCCAACGCGCGCAGGGAAGTCGTTCTCGAAACATTCATTCTTTATGAGGACAAGGTAGGTCTTGCCTTGCGGGAAGCCTTGCTTGCGGCGGCACGCCGCGGGGCGAAGGTCGATATCACCATCGATGGTTTCGGCTCGCCCGACCTGTCGGACGAATTCATTTCCGGCCTGACGGAGGCCGGAGTGCGCGTCCATGTCTTCGATCCCGGCATGCGGCTGTTCGGACAGCGCACGAATGTATTCCGGCGCATGCACCGCAAGATCGTCGTGGTGGATTGCGAACGGGCTTTTATCGGAGGCATCAATTATTCCGCGGACCATCTGCTCGATTTCGGACCCGAAGCCAAGCAGGATTATTCGGTCGAGATCGAAGGGCCGATCGTTGCCTATATCCGGCGTTTCGCCTACGCGGCCATGACCGTGGACAAGTCCGGCTGGCGATGGCCCCGCTTCAGGAAAGCGCCGGCGCCGGAGCGGCTGCCAGTTTCCGGACAGGCGGAGGCGCTCTTCCTCTGGCGCGACAATCACCGGCACCGCGACGACATCGAGCGCCAGTACCGCCTCGGCATTCGCCTTGCGAAGAAGCGGGTCATCATCGCCAACGCGTATTTCTTTCCGGGCTATCGGCTGCTCAAGGAATTGCGCAAGGCGTCCCGGCGCGGCGTCGAAGTGGTGCTGATCCTGCAGGGCATGCCGGACATGGCCATCGTCAAGTTCGGGGCCAGCATGCTGTATTCGCACCTGCTGCGCGCTCGCGTGCGCATCTACGAATACTGCGCGCGGCCTCTGCATGGCAAGGTGGCGCTGGTCGACGACGAATGGGCCACCGTCGGCTCCAGCAATCTCGATCCGCTCAGCCTCGCGCTCAACCTCGAAGCCAATGTCTTCATCCATGACCGCGAATTCAATCATCAGCTTTACGAGAAGCTGAGCTATCTGATGCAGCACAGCTGCAAAGAGATACAAGCAGAGGAATTGCAGGAATCCAGCTGGTGGCGCCGCGTGCGAGGCTTCTTCCTGTACCACATCCTGCGCCGTTATCCCAGCTGGGCCGGCTGGCTGCCGGCACATGCGCCCCGGCTTACCGTGCTGGCTTCCGGTGCCAGCTCGACCGCGCAGCACAAGGATACCGAGCGCGTTACCGAAACGGCGCGCACATGAGGCCCGCGCAACAGGATCAAGTCCGGCCTGCGGGTGCCGTGGCGAAGCAGTCTTCGCAAGGTCTGGCCGGCAAGGCATGGTGGCAGTGGCTCAAGCGAATCGCCAAGATTGCCTTCTTTGCGGCAGTCGCCTATCTGCTGTTCACGCAGGCGCGCTCCATCGAATGGGACAAGGTGCTGGCGGCCTTGAAGGATCGCCCGCTGCAGGGTTTGATGATCGCGGCGGTGCTGGCGGCGTGCAGCCATCTGCTGTACAGCTGCTTCGACCTGTTCGGCCGGCAGGCCACCGGCCACGGCCTGCCGGTTCCCAAGGTCATGACCGTCAACTTCATCAGTTATGCATTCAACCTCAACTTCGGGTCGCTGATCGGCGGCGTGGCGTTCCGCTATCGGCTCTATTCCCGCCTGGGACTCGATACCGAGGTGATCACCCGCGTCCTGTTCATGAGCATGATCACCAACTGGCTGGGATACCTTCTGCTGGCCGGATTGTCGTTCTGGCTGAATCCCATCGATGTGCCCAAGGACTGGAAAATCGATCAGCAGGCCTTGCGCATTCTGGGTTTCGTCCTGTTTCTGGGAGCGGCCGCCTACGTGGCGCTCTGCGCCTTCTCGAAGCGGCGAAGCTGGACGATACGCGGCAAGGAGGTTACCTTGCCGCCCCTGCGCATGGCGCTGCTGCAGTTGGGCATATCCTCGCTTAACTGGATGCTGATCGGTGGAACCATCTACTTTCTGCTCGAACAGAAACTCGATTATCCCGCAGTGCTCGCCGTACTTCTCGTTGCGGCGGTTGCGGGCGTGATCACGCATGTGCCGGCGGGACTGGGCGTGCTGGAAGCGGTCTTCATTGCACTGCTGACCGGCGAACTGTCGCGCAACGACATGCTCGCCGGATTGCTGGCCTACCGGGCGATTTACTACCTGCTGCCGTTGACGATCGCGCTTGTACTGTATCTGGTGACCGAGGCGCGAGCGAAGAATACCGCTGCGGCAGGATAAGAAGCAGACAACACAGATATTCAAGTCCTCAATCGGACTTGTGCCCGCGCTCCTGTATCGCCTCGGTCCAGCTTTCCGCATCTTCGGCCGTCATGGTGCCGGGCGGCAGCAGGCGCGCGTCACGGTATCCCCAGCGCTCGATATCCGGCAGATACTGGGCGCGCGAGAGCAGCGTGCCCTGGCAGACATGATCGGCCGCCGGAGCCGTTTCCATTTCTCCGCGCAGCCTGTCGATCAGCGTATCCATCAGCCAGCGCGGCACGAGGTTGTGATGGTCGGGGTAGACAAAGCCGAACAGCACCAGGTGGCTGAACAGCAGGCGCCAGTGAGGATTGAATCTTTCCAGCAGGCGCTGCCAATCCATGGCGCCGCTGCCGGTGCGGATCAGGTGAGCAATGTCGGCGCCGTCGAACCGCTCCCTTTCCATGATGAAGGCCTTCGACCAGATGGTTTCCTCGACCGGACAGATCAGGACCGGCTGGCCCAGCACTTCGCCTTCCACCGCATGTTCGAACCAGGCGTCATCGACTTCCGCAATGCCGTTTCCGGAATTGAAGATCAGGTCCACGAAATGTTCGCCGCAGTGAATCTTCCCGAGCCAGTGCGGATAAGTCAGTTCGGTGGCATAGCCGTGCGGCTTCAACGCCTCGGTCAGCCGCTCGAAGTCCTTGCGCAGGATAAAGAGATCGAGGTCTTTCGTGGGGCGGGTGATTCCGGTGAACTGCGAGAACGCATAAGCGCCGCCCACCATGAACGGAATCCTGGCTGCGGCCATGCTTCGCAGCACATCCTGATAGAAGACGGATGCATGGTCGCCGTTATCCACGGCCTTGATGAGGGTGTTCTGCATGTTCGGGATGAAAGCAGTTAAATGATGAAGGTTCAGCAAAACTTATGCCACGGATTTGCGGTCACTCCGTTGTGTGCAGCATGCTTCCTGCAAGCGGGTTGGGGAACGTCTGCCGGCCGTTTGCATCGATCCACATGATCAAGTTCGAATGAGGAGTGATATGAGTTCTCCAGAGAAAGTCCGGGTGGCTGCAGTCGGCGACTTGCACTGCACCAAGACATCCGGCGGTACCTTGCGCAGTTTCTTTTCCGAGATATCGGATGCGGCCGACGTGCTTCTGCTGTGCGGGGATCTCACCGATTACGGCCTGCCGGAAGAAGCTCACGTCCTGGTAGAAGAACTATCCGGCGCAAAGATGCCCATCATCGCGGTGCTGGGAAACCATGACGTCGAATCCGGACAGCAGGATGAGGTGCAGCGCATTCTCACCAGCGGCGGAGTCAAGATCCTCGACGGTGATGCCTGCGAGGTGCATGGCATCGGCATCGCCGGTACCAAGGGCTTCGCAGGCGGTTACGGACGGGGCGCCCTCGGTCCTTGGGGAGAGTCGGTCATCAAGGCCTTCGTCAATGAAGCCATACAGGAAGCCTTGAAACTCGAAACCGCGTTGGCCAAGCTGCGCACGCCCTATCGCATTGCGATGCTGCACTATTCGCCGATCGAAGCCACGGTGCGCGGCGAACCTGTCGAAATCTTTCCTTTCCTTGGCACAAGCCGTCTGGAAGATCCCCTGATCCATTATCCGGTCCAGGCGGTCTTCCACGGCCATGCGCACCGCGGCACGCCCGAGGGCGCAACCGTGAACGGCATCCCGGTGTATAACGTCGCGCGGCCGCTGCTGCAGCGTACCTACCCCGACAGGCCGCCGTTCCGCCTGATCGAAATTGAAAAAGAGGAGCGCGTCGCCGTGTAAATTCGACAGAACGGCGTACTGTCGAGGACGGGCTCAGGCATGGTCGCCGGATGCGATTTCAACGCGGTTGCGGCCATTGCGCTTGGCGCGGTAGAGCGCCTGGTCTGCCGCAACGAAGAGTTCGGCAGCATTCGCGGTGCGGCTGTCCTTGCCGAATTGCGCAAGACCTACCGAGAAGGTGGCGCTGAACTCGCTGTCATTGCTCTTGTGCCTGATGGCCTGGAACGCCATTCGGATTTCATCGAGCACGCGCGCGGCCGCGCTGGCATCGGTAACGGGCAGGAGAACGGCGAATTCCTCGCCGCCATAGCGACCGACCACATCGCCGTTGCGAAGCCTTCGCTGCAGCAGCCGCGCGGCCGCGCGCAGCACCTGGTCGCCCACCGGATGGCCGTAGGTATCGTTGATGCGCTTGAAGTCATCGAGATCGATCATGGCCAGCGTCAGCGCTTCTCCGCGCCGCATGCTACGGGTGAGCTCGCGTTCGGCCTGTTCCTGCAGCGCCGCATGGTTGTACAGTCCGGTCAGGCCGTCGCGCATGATGAGGGTGTGCAGGGCACGGTAGCGTTCGATGCGGACCGATACCGCCTGAATCAGTTCGCCGTGCGCCATCGAGCGCGGAAAGAGGTCGTCGGCGCCGCAGCGAATCGCATCGCGCCATGCCTGCTGCGTTGCCTGCGAACTCAGCAGGACGATGGGGAGATCGAGGAATGTCTTGCTTTGCCTGATCAGCGCAGTCAGGTCCACACCGCCGCAGCCGGGCGTTTCCACATCCATCACGACCAGCTCGGGCCGGCTGTCGCCGAGCGCGCTGAACATGTCGAGCGGCTTCAGAATCAGTGTCACCTCCATGCCTGCGGCATGGAAGGCGTCGGCATAGGCGGCCGACCGCTGCCGGTCGTTGCCGATCAGGAGCAGCCGGTAAGGAGCCTGCTCCTGATGCGGGCTCAGCGCATCGAGATAATCCGCCAGGGCCTGGATATCCAGCGGTTTGAGGAAGAAGGCGTCGATGCCGGCGTGCGCCGCCTTCAGGCGCAATTCCATATGCGCATGAGACGACAGCAGCACCATGGGCGGCTTGTTCTGGCAAAGCGTGCGGATTTTCCCAAACTCGCCCAGCATCCACTCATCGAGGCCGCGGCAGCCCGCATCGATCAGTACCGGATTGACGGGAACGGCGGGAAGATGCTCCGCCAGGCTCGCCATGCTGTCGAGCGTTACCACGCGATAGCCGCAGGCGGACAGTTGCAGCGCGGCATCCTTGGCCAGCAGCGGATTGTGGTTGATCAGATAAACCATCTTGGTGGAATGCTCCGGCAGGAAGCTGGCTAGCCGTCGTCCGCACTCTTCAACCGCAGGATGCGCCAGCGCGAGGTCAGGGTTATTGGGTACTACGGCATATGTATGTTGTTGGTTCATTCTGTCTCTGTGCGAATGCTTTCAGCGAGTTGGGTAATACCTGTCAGACCTCCGGCTTCGTGTCGGCCACGCCGGCAGACGCCGCCATGCATGCAGCCAACCGGCTCTGAGCAGGACGAGGCCTGCGCTCCAGGCCCATACCTTCCTCCGGTGATTGCCGTTCCACCCTCCCGGAAAGGCAATCGCTACATCCTTATGTGGCATGCCGTGTAAAAAGTTCCAGCTGCCGGGACGGCAGTCCTACAAATGCAGACCGCGAACGCGACTGCCGCATAAGGAGGCGTGATGTGAAAAATAAGAATTTGCGATTGGCCATACCGAAGCGAGATCTTTATAGTCGGCCTCGCTTTCGAAGGAAAGCGGAAGCCATCGGGCCTGGGCATGTCTGCATGGTGGAATAAAAAATGAATGTCCATGGAACAGAATGCCCGCCATTGCCACATATCTGCAATGAGACGAGGCTGGAAGGCCGGCTCTCATGCGTATCGCGACAGCGATTGGGAGCGGGCCCACCGGAACGGGAAAGGGAAAAGCATGCAGGATGACTGGGTCGGCAGACGCAGGAGACAGACCGGGATCATGGCGACGCTGGGCACTTCCAGCAGCCATCCCGACGTCATCGCCGAGTTGCACGATGCCGGCACGGATGTCTTTCGACTCGACTTCAGCCATGGCTCGCTCGCAGCGCACCGCGATCGCTGCCGGACGATACGTGCGCTTGACCATCAATCGTCCCGTCCCGCAGCCATAATGGCAGACCTGCAGGGTGCACAATTCCGGCTTGGGCCGATTGTAGGCGGCTTTGCCAGCCTGAGCGCCGGGCAGATGCTGCGCCTGGACCTCGATGCTTCTCCGGGCAACCGCCGGCGTCTTTCCGTACCTCATCCCGAATTCTTTGCAATGGCGAGGTCGGGCGACGAACTTTTCATCGACGGCGGACGGGTGCGCCTGTTGGTCATGTCGGCCGCGCAAAGCCATATCGACGCCATCGTGCTGACCGGCGGCTATGTTGCAGATGCCAAGCGCATTTCCATTCCCGATAGCACGGGGCCTGTCGGTTTGACCGAAAAGGATCGCGCCGACGCAAGTCATGCAGCAGCAATGGGCGTGGACTGGCTGGCTTTGCCTGCAAGCTGCGGCAGCGAGGGCTTTGACGAGGCAAGGCATCTGGCCGGCGCAGAAGTCCGCTTGATGGTCAGGCTGGATAATCCGGCCGCACTGGCGCATATCAATGAAACGCTTGCCATGGCGGACGGGATCATGCTTGCACGCCAGGATCTCGCCATGAGCATGAATAGAAAGCAGATATGCAGTCTGCAGAAACGCTTGTTCGCAGACTGCGACGCTGCGGGAAAGATAATGGTCGCCGCAATACAGGCATTGGCGGACTGCGAGCGCGATGCCAATGATTGCTATCTTTCCGTCGGAGCGTTGACTGACGCGGTCCATCAAGGGGCTCATGTATTGATGCTGTCGGCCGGCTCCGCTACGGGCGCCTTCCCGGTCGAAAGCGTAATCATGATGGAACGACTCATCCGTACCGCGGAATGCGGATTATGTCCGGAGGGTTTCATGGATGCTGATCGCGCACCAGCCGAGATGCAAGTCATTGACGAGCCGGAATCTCACTGGCATCAACCGCCTCGCATCGAGATGCGGAAACGTTCAAGAGATCCTCGCATGCCGGACGATAGTCATATGCCGGCTCCTCAATAAATGAGAACCAAGACGGGGCGCTCCGCAGGTCCATTCGTTCGCCGGTTATCATGTGACGACGCCTCTCTGCCTGAATGCGAAGCATATATAGTGTTCGTGGCATGTACAGGACCAATGGGATCAGTGGTCTCTCACTCAACAAGGCTGAAGTGATGCGTCGGGATGCGTAACGCAGCAATGAACAATGGCAGCAATGAACAATGAGCGCAGCGCCGGGAAACGCGAAACGGTGCAATCTCAAGTCATGAAGTGCTGCGGGAGCAGCAGTAATCGCTGCGCTTTAAAGTCTCCACAGGAGAAGGGCGATGAAAGTCCGGCTTTTGCGGAATACTTTTAGCGGTGCAGCTGAAAACGCCCTCAGATCAGTTCTGGCAAACCCTCTCCTTTAATTCGCGGGGCGGCCATGCCCTCCGGGTTGGCAACCCTTGCCCACAACCGTTCGTCCGGTCGATAGTGCAATCTGATCCGCGAACGTGACGATGCCAATGCATGGAGTTTCCGGGGATTGACGCTTATTGTGCGCCGTCAGCAAGGTTCCAGGTATTGCGCAGGACGGCAAGCATGCCCACGATCATGGGTTCGATTTCCATGTCGGCCCGATAGACGAAGGATAGCTGCGTACCTATGGTGGCATGGCCCCAGATAACGACGTCGCCTCGGGCAGCGGCAGCGAGGGCAAGGTCCTCTCTCAGCAGAGTAAATCCGAGCCCCGCGCGCACCAGGCTGTGCGGCGAATTCAATTCGTCGGTTTCCATCACGATATTCGGCTGCAGGCCGTGCTGCCCGAACAGCATGAGCAGCAGTTGATGGATATGGCTTTTCTCCGGCGCGCCGATCCAGGGCATGGCTGCCACATCACCCCAGCCGCAGCCCGGCAGGCGTTCGGCAAAGGCCGTCGGTGCAATGACACGATACCGGACGCTTCGCAGGGGAAGGCTGGCCAGTTCGGGGCTGCTGACGGTACCGATATGGAACCCGGCTGTCATTTTTTTCGTCGTTACGCCTTCCAGTACGGCGACGGCATGAGTTGACCTTGTTTTGATGTCCAGGAGCGGCAGCGATGTCATCAATCCGTTAAGAAAACTTCCAAGCCGAAGAAAATCCGGGTCGCTGACCGTACCGACGATGACGCGTCCGGTGATTTCACCCTTGATTTCCTTGGCCCGCACCAGGGTGGCATTGAATGCATGCAGTGTTTTTTCCACTTCCGGCAACAGGATTTCCCCTGCCTTGGTCAGAGAAATTCTTCCATGACTGCGTTCAAACAGCGCTATGCCGAGTTCCTGTTCGAGCGCCTTGATATGACCTGTGACAGCAGGCTGAGTGACATGCAGTGCATCTGCCGCCTTGGTGATGTGGCCAAGCTTGGCTACCGTCACGAAGGTGCGGAGTTGGTAAATTTCCATAAACGAGACTTCTCTCCAGTTACATCCATCCCGCCGCAAACCTGCGGTTACGGTTGATTTAGCGGACTGCGGCGACGTGCAGGCGCTTCATTTGTATCATTTCCTTCGAGGCGGCAGTTGCTTCATGACCTCGACCAATCCGCTATCCAGCACGCAAATCCGCCCGGCTGAACGACTCAGACGAGGCGCATGAAAAAAAGGCAGTCACCTCTGAGTGGCGGAACGCCGCTGGCAGTTCGCCCGCGGCAAAAATATTTTTCAAGCGAGCCGAGCCGTCATTTCAGCCTGGTCTCCAGCATCCAAGGGGCGGCAGAAATCCTGACCGCTCCAGTTAATCCAGTCGCATCCACATCCACGCCGTACTGGCATGACATCCGGCGTCCTCCTGCCGGGCGTGGGAAATGCCGGCACCATTCCAGCAGCGTCTTCCCGTCCTTCGGGTTTGCATTCCTGCTGCACGCATTCTTCCGTGCTGCCAACGAGGTGCCCTGGTTTCACTTATCACGACCTGCAGGCGCTATCCGAAGCACAATGTTCTGAATTTTTATCGGGGCTTCGCGCATGTCTCCATTAAGGAAGGCGCTTCGGGATCGCAAGCAGAATCCCTTACGAAGCCTTATCCCAGTGCTCCGGCAGGCGATCGACCAATCAGCCCGAAGCAGCCGATGGCCACGGCCATGCAAATCATCGTCTCCTTGTTCGGCTCATGAAAAACCCAACGAGACTATAAAAGTCTATGCCGGCAATTACCAATAATAAAACGTTATAAAGATGAAAATTTTAATTTATCAGGCAACGCTTAAGCCAGACAGGATAATGGCCAAAGGTGAAATGTAATCAACTACTTTTTCATTGTGTTGTGTAAAATCTTCTTGGTTGAAGATGACTGTCGGATGTTCGACTTCCGGTGTGGGAATCTCAACGGAAGGATTTAAGGCTACGATGAACAACCCATCGGTTTTGAAATGTTCTTCGACACGATCGGGTTGATTCAACAATCAGCGACGTATTGCGCCTCGTTTAGTGCCCTAACGGGCTGTATGTAGGGCGCTCTCGC
>NZ_JACYXF010000051.1 GCF_015352985.1 Noviherbaspirillum malthae
AGTTGGATAAGCATTCCTGCGTCCTGGAAATTAAGCAACGCCGGAACATACCATTTACGCATTCAATGTTGCAGTAGCTAGATGAAGAGCCTCCCTAAAAACGCAACACTCCTAATACTACCAGTCCGCAGTAGAAATTCAATTATGTTAAATAGCCCACGCTTATTTTGGTGTCGCAGTAATACGGGCGTCAACATACAGTGAAGGTGAGGCTCGAATACGATTTTTATACGACAACTGCTTTAATGCACATCGGGATAGACGTCGTTAGATGACCGTTAACGTTCAATCCAATGCACGATCTCTAACCGTGCTGCGGATCAAGCCTCATGATGCGCTTGGTAGACCCGCTCGACTTTGCGAGCCTTGAATCAGCGTGATAAGGGTACGCATAGTTTGCGTGCATGTCCCCGCTCAGTCAACTACGTCGAATCGCACCATCATTGCGTGATCTTCGTGACTGATGTTATGACAATGCATCATGTACTTGCCGATAAAGTCACGAAACTGGATGAATACTTCCACCTCCTCACCGTCAATGATCGGATACACGTCCTTGCGGCCGCGCTCATGAGCTGGCGGTGATTTTCCGTCCCGTGACAGGATCCGTCCTTCTTCCATGTGGATGTGTACGGGGTGCAGCCAGCTACCCTTGCTCTCCAGCGTCCAGATCTCAGCCGTCCCTTTTTTTACGGTGAACAGCGGCTTGGTCACGTCAAACAGGTTGCCGTTGACAGTCCAGCTGCCGCCGGAGCGATCGAACTCGAAGTTGCGTCTGCGCACAGCCTTCTTGGTATCAATCGGCGGAAGGTCGCGCAATTTCGCCGGGACTTGGCTCGGGTCATCGACCGCTCCAGCTTTGATTTTAAACTTCAGGATCTCGTCACCGGGGGTGAGGAGTTTTCCTGTCGGTTTCCTGCCGTCGACCTGTTCCAGCCGGTTCACCAGGATGACCTCATCGTCAGCACCGATATTGCCGAAGGCCTTGAAATCGATGATGATGTCGGCACGCTCGGCCGGCGCAACGCGAATCTTCTGCATCGTCAATGGCGCCGGCAGCAGGTTGCCGTCATTGGCGATATAGGTGAAATTCTGTGCACGTCCCTTGTACATGAGGTAGAACTCGTACTGCCGGGACGGGCTGGCGTTCAGGATACGGAAACGGTACTTGCGGCGCCTGACATCAAAGAACGGCTGGATCTTTCCGTTGACGCAGATCTTGTTGCCCAAAATGCCGTCATTATTGAATTGATCCAGCTTCACATAACCACTGGCGTCGAACTGCTTGTCCTGCACCATCAGCGGAATGTCGAAGTCGCCGACGCCGCTGGGCAGGCGCAGCGCTGTCGGGCTAGGGTCGGTCTCATTGCCAGAGTCGATATGGTCGAACAACAAGTAGAATCCGGCGAGTCCCCGGTAGACATTCCCGGCCGTGAAATCCATCCGGTGGTCATGAAACCATAATGTGCCCAGTGCTTCCCGCGCGTCACCGCCGGCATAGGTGTTCGGGTACAAATGGTCCTTCCACCGTCCTGGTGCGGTAAGCGATGGGCCCGCCTTTGTGGCGCTATAGTAGTCACCGGTGAAACCGTCACTCTCGGAGGCACAGTGCAGGTTATGCAAGTGAGTGGAGATCTCCGGAGAACCATACCCGACGGCATCGCCAGGCAAGTTATTGCGAAAGCGGACGCAGACGGGCTCTCCATACCGGGCTACGATCGTCGATCCGGGCAACGTGCCGTTGTAGCCCCAGATCAGGTTCTTGGGCCCTTGCGCATGGAACTGATGTTCTGCCTGCCTGACATCAATATCGTAGAGCACTCGGGGCTGAAACTCGGTCCAGCGCTGGTGTGGGAGGCGTCCAGTCTCGCCGTTTGCTTCATCGCAGTCTGCCGCAGGAGCGGGGGCTAAGGCACCTACTGGCGCCAGTGCTCTATTGACAGGCAGAGGGTCCATCCATGGTGTGGTGGTATAGCCGCCGCTAGGCGTAGTGGTCTGGGCCTGGATATCCCCGATGCGGGACGCAATGATACTGGTACCGGTTGCTACCATGCCGAGTTTCAGGAGGTTCCTGCGGCTGAGCCCGCTTTCTTTAGTAGAGGAAGACGACATGGTCGACACCCTTTCTGTACATGGTAAAAATGTATGTGTAGATAACGGCGTTGTGCCCGGATCCCGACCATTTCATTGGCCGCCTCTGCCTGCTGCTACATCGACGTTCCGTTTGTGACGAGATTAGCCAATTTGGCAATGACGGCCAATAGTACAAATGCCGTACAAGGCTGCGGATCGCAATGGCTAGCTCAACAGCCGCAGCGGTACTAAGAATAAAGCAGCCCTCGTTTTTCGCCTTCTAGCAGGCGGCTGTCATGCAGCATTGTCGTTCTGAGTTTGTGCCCGTTATCAATTGTCTGAGATGAACTCAACAGGGAAGTGCAGGCACCGGCTTTGGGCAGCTAGCCCCAAACAGTACCCCGAAGCTCAGCAAGCACTTTCCTTGGCAAGGGGGGATGTTGCTGCGGCTATGCCGTTAAATGCAAGTGGTAGGCAGAAGACAAGTCACCACGGATACGAGTCGCCGGTGGTCAAATCCGCTGTGGTGTCCAATCCGGCGCTCGAATCGCTGCGCAAGTTCGTGGCGGAAAACCCATCCATTGCCACCATCGGCAAGGACCAGTTCGCCGTCCAGAAGATGCTGGGGCGCGACGGCTACAAATAAGAGCAATCCGTCCTCAGCATTCCTTGTAACTGAACCAGAGTTCTGCAACGAGTCAATGGTACCGCCTATAACGATACCTTTGTCGATTCCATGTCCATGAGCCGTGCTGCGATCAAGCAGCGGCGAATCACACTTCGCAAGCACTGAAAGCAACTGAAAAGGAGAAAACTCATTACCGTCTGGCATCTGTAGTCAGCACTGTGTTCGTCAGATCCTGCTAGAGTATTCATGTCGAAATGGCGAAACTGCGCTTGACAACGCGCCAACGAATTGCATAGGATAAAAGCCGCCCATTACCGCACCATGAGAAAATCCCGTCCATCCAGAATTGTTGCCGCGCTTGTAGCGCTGTTCAGCGTGCTGTTTATGCAGTTCGCAGTAGCGGCCTACGCTTGCCCGACACTGCATCTTGGACAGGCCAACGACACGATGGACATGAGCGCTGACGTCAATGGTATGGCGACCATGTCGGGCTGCGCCGGTGTGGACATTGAGAAGCCTAACCTCTGTCAAGCAGACAGTCACAAAGGAAAGCTTTCCCTGGACAAGCCCGAGCTGCCCAATGTGCCGTCGTTTGCGCCAGCGCAGTTACTAGCGATAGTCATCCCAGTTCATCTTTCCATTCCTTCTGCGCCTTCCACCTCACCAGCAGGCATATTGGCGCGGACTACCGCGCCGCCGTTATCCATCCGCCACTGCTGCTTCAGAATTTGACGCTTCAGATTGCGTAGACCTTCGCTGTACCCGCTTGGCGGGACCAGTGCTGTTCGTTGCTATCTGGAGATTTCATGTTATTCCCCACCCCTGCGCATGCATCCATGCGCCGCGTCGCTCGCCGGTTTGTACCGGGAATGGCTCTCGTTTCAATCTTGGTCTCGACTTCAACGACCGCTTTTGCGGCAGGTGCGCCGCTGACGCTGACTCAAGCACAGCACCTGGCTGTTGAGCGGTCACGTCAGCTGCAGGCCAAGGACTATGCTGTCACTGCATCCCAGGAAATGTCGGTTGCCGCCGCTCAACTACCAGATCCTACGTTGAAGGCGGGGGTCGATAATCTGCCGGTCAATGGATCCGACCGCTTCCGGTTGGGGGCCGATTTCATGACCATGCGTTATGTCGGCGTCATGCAGGAAATTACTCGCTCCGATAAGCGAAAATTTCGTGCCGAACGCTATCAACGAGAGGCGGACAAAACCACCGCGGAGAAAACGGAAGTGGTCGCCAATATTCAGCGCGACACCGCACTTGCCTGGCTGGAGCGCTTTTACGCCGAAGCGATGGCTGCTGTCGTGGACGAGAATGCGACACAGTCGGAGTTCGAAATCCAAGCCGCTGAAGGGGCTTACCGGGCTGGACGCGGCAACCAGGCTGAGATTTTCGCCGCTAAAAGCGCCTTGTCGACCTATCGTGACCGGGCTAGTCAAGTCAACCGTCGCATCCGGAATGCGAAAGTCACCCTTGCACGCTGGATTGGCACCGCCGCCGATTCACCGCTTGCCGGCAAGCCTGCCACAGATACGGTTCGTCTGGACGCGGGTGCGCTCGATACCCAGCTCGCTCATCACCCCCGTATTGCCGTTCTGAACCAGCTCGAAGCCATGGCCGTGGCGGACGCGAAGCTGGCGCACGCCAACAAGCAGCCGGATTGGAGCGTGGAAGTCATGTATCAGCAGCGTGGTTCCGCGTATGACAACATGATCTCGTTTGGCGTCTCCGTGCCGCTGCAATGGGACCAGAAGAACCGTCAGGATCGGGAACTTGCAGCCAAGCTGGCCATGGTCGAGCAGGTCAGGGCCGAGCGCGACGACATGCTTCGTGCGCATGTGGCAGAAACGCGCGCCATGCTCAACGAGTGGGAAAACGGAAAAGAGAGACTGGCCCGTTACACAGAGGAACTGGTCCCGCTGGCAAAGGAACGCACGCTTGCCGCGCTAGCGGCTTACCGCGGCGGAAAGGCGGGCTTGGACGATGTGTTAATGGCACGGCGCAACGAGATCGATGTGCGCCTGGAGGCGCTGGAGCGGGAAGCTGAAACAGCCCGGCAGTGGGCCGAGCTTAATTTCCTGTTTCCAGATAGTGGCTTGAGTCATCCAGCCACTACGCAATACAAGGAATTCAAATGAAAGCAAAAGCAATTGTGCTCGCGTTGGTTGCAGTTGGCGTCGTTGGAGCCGGAGGATATGGCTTGTACTCGGCCGGCATTGATCAAGGACTGAAGTTGGCGGCTCCAGCGCAGGGCGGGACGGCGCCTGCCGGCGCGGCCGGAGGTACGTCAGGCGGCGGCTTGGTGGACTCTGCCACTGGTAAAAAAGTGTTGTACTGGCATGATCCCATGGTACCCGGACAGAAATTCGACAAACCTGGCAAATCTCCCTTCATGGATATGCAACTGGTGCCGGTTTATGCCGAGGATGCTGGTGATGAAGGCAGCGTCTCAATCAACCCACGGATCCAGCAAAATCTTGGAATTCGCACGGCAGAGGTGACGAAAGCGAATCTCGCAGCGGCGCTCGAAGCGGTCGGTAGCGTTGCCTATAACGAACGTGACTTGGTCATGGTACAGGCGCGGAGCAACGGCTTTGTAGAACGGCTGTATGTGCGTGCCCCGCTCGATGCAGTCCGTAAGAGCCAACCTCTGGTTCAGCTTTACGTTCCCGACTGGGTAGCGGCCCAAGAGGAATATCTTTCCGTTAAACGGATGAATGGCACGGGTGCGGAGGCATTTGTCGACGCGGCGCGCCAACGGATGCGCTTGGCCGGCATGACGGATGACCACATCCGCCTTGTAGAAACGACGGGAAAAGTTCAGGCCAGGATGACACTTACGGCACCGGTATCCGGTGTGGTGGCGGAACTGTCCGTGCGCGAAGGCATGACCGTGATGTCTGGCGCGCCGCTGTTTCGCATCAACGGCTTGTCAACCGTGTGGGTCAACGCCGAAGTGCCGGAAAATGTCGCGGCGCAGGTTCGTCCCGGTAACGTCGTCGAGGCACGTACGCCATCGTTGCCCGGAACCGTTTTCAAAGGAAAGGTGAGTGCGATATTGCCGGAAGTGGATCCCACGACGCGAACACTGAAAGCACGGGTCGAGCTTGCCAATTCGGGCAGCCAACTCGTTCCCGGGATGTTTGCGACCGTCAACTTCACACCACATACCCGCCAAGACGTGTTGACCGTACCGAGCGAGGCGGTGATCGCGACGGGTAAGCGAAGCGTCGTGATGATTGCGCAGGGCGATGGCAGGTTCGCCCCGGTCGATGTGGAGGTTGGTATCGAGGTGGATGGCAAGACCGAGATACGAAAGGGCCTTGAGGCAGGCCAGAAAGTGGTGGTGTCGGGCCAGTTCCTGATCGACTCGGAAGCGAGCCTGAAGGGCACCATAACGCGCCTGGGCGAAGTACCTGCGGCAGCCGAGGGTGACAAAGGCGGCGACCAACTCCATCGCGGACAGGGCAAGGTGGAAGTCATCGACAAGGACGAAATCGTTCTCTCGCACGAGCCTATCCCCAGTTTGCAGTGGGGAGAGATGACCATGGGATTCAAGCTTCCACCACAAGGACTGCCAAAGGGCATTGCCGAAGGTGATAGCGTCACCTTCGAGATCCGGCCTCGCAAGGATGGCACCTATGAAGTCACGTCTATTGGTCCGTTGGGCGCTTCCGCTGCTTCAGGCGCGAAGGGTGAAATGAAAGGCGGCATGAGCATGCCCGCAGCGCCGGCAGGAGCCGTCAAATGATTGCCAAGTTGATTCGTTGGTCCATCGCCAACCGGTTTTTAGTGTTGCTGGCAACGATCATGCTCACTGCATGGGGCATCTGGTCACTGACGCGTACCCCGGTGGATGCATTGCCTGACTTGTCCGACGTGCAGGTGATTATCCGAACCACTTATCCCGGACAGGCACCACAGATCGTCGAAAACCAGGTGACGTATCCGTTGACCACCACCATGTTATCAGTGCCGGGGGCGAAGACGGTACGCGGTTATTCGTTCTTTGGCGATTCCTTCGTCTATATCCTGTTCGAGGATGGCACCGATCCGTACTGGGCGCGTTCGCGCGTGCTCGAGTATTTGAACCAGGTTCAAGCGCGGCTGCCACCCCAGGCGAAGGCATCCCTGGGACCCGACGCAACCGGTGTGGGATGGATCTATGAATATGCGCTGATTGACCGGAGCGGAAAAATGGACTTGTCACAATTGCGCGCATTGCAGGACTGGTTCCTCAAGTATGAGCTCAAGACCGTCGCCAACGTCTCCGAGGTCGCCAGCGTGGGCGGCATGGTCAGGCAATATCAGATTGTGCTCGACCCGGACAAGCTGCGTGCCTACAGCATCCCGCACGGAATGGTGATCGAGGCAGTGCAAAAGTCCAATCAGGAAACCGGCGGCTCGGTGCTGGAGCTGGGCGAGGCCGAGTACATGGTACGCGCATCGGGGTATCTCCAGTCCCTCGATGATTTCCGCAAGATTCCATTGACGACCACCTCTGCCGGTGTTTCCGTGCGCCTGGGGGATGTCGCGCGAATACAGCTCGGACCGGAAATGCGTCGCGGTATCGCTGAGCTGAACGGAGAGGGCGAGGTGGCGGGAGGCATCATCGTCATGCGGTCGGGTAAGAACGCCCTTGAAACAATCGATGCCGTCAAGGCCAAGCTACATGCGCTAAAACCCAGCCTGCCGCAAGGAGTGGAAATCATTCCCACCTACGACCGCAGCGGACTGATTAAAAGCGCGGTGGCAAATCTCGAAGAGAAGCTGATCGAGGAATTCATCGTGGTGGCGATCGTCTGCGCGATATTCCTGTTTCACGTTCGTTCTGCGCTGGTCGCCATCGTTTCGCTGCCGCTGGGGATCCTCAGCGCTTATATCGTGATGTACTACCAGGGGGTCAACGCCAATATCATGTCGCTTGGCGGAATTGCAATTGCCATCGGCGCGATGGTCGACGCGGCCGTGGTGATGATCGAAAATGCGCACAAGCATATCGAGGCCTGGCACCAAGCCCATCCAGAACGCAAGCTCAGCGGTGATGAACAATGGCGTGTCATCGGAGATGCCTCGGCAGAAGTCGGTCCTGCATTATTCTTCTCGCTGCTTATTATCGTGCTGTCGTTCATCCCGGTGTTTACGCTCGAAGCCCAGGAGGGGCGCTTGTTCTCGCCGCTGGCATTCACCAAGACTTATGCGATGGCGGCAGCGGCGGGCCTAGCGGTGACGCTGATACCGGTATTGATGGGATACCTGATCCGTGGGCGCATCCCGGAGGAGCAGAAGAATCCACTCAATCGCTTCCTGATCGCGCTTTACCGTCCGCTGCTCGATGGCGTGCTACGCTTTCCGAAGATGACATTGGTGGCCGCCGCCGCCATCGTCGCATTGACCGTGGTGCCGTTGAGCCGGCTGGGCGGAGAATTCATGCCGCCGTTGAATGAGGGTGACCTACTCTATATGCCATCTGCACTGCCGGGACTATCGGCTGGCAAGGTGTCGGAACTCTTGCAGCAGACCGACCGGCTGATCAAGACCGTCCCCGAGGTGCATACCGTGTTCGGCAAGGCAGGACGTGCCGAATCGGCGACCGACCCGGCCCCGCTCGAAATGTTTGAAACCACGATCCAGTTCAAGCCACGGGAGCAGTGGCGACCTGGCATGACGCCCGACAAGCTGGTCGAGGAGCTTGACCGTGTTGTCAAGGTACCCGGACTTTCCAACATCTGGGTCCCTCCCATCCGCAACCGGATCGACATGCTCGCGACTGGCATCAAGAGTCCGGTTGGCATCAAGATCGCCGGAACCCAGCTTCAGGAAATCGACCGTATTACCGGCGAGATCGAGCGTACTGTAAAAAAGGTACCGGGTGTCAGCTCCGCGCTGGCCGAACGGCTGACAGGAGGGCGCTACGTCGATGTCAACATCGACCGCGACGCCGCGGCACGGTATGGATTGAACATTGCGGACGTACAAAGCATCGTGTCGGCGGCAATTGGCGGCGACAACATCGGTGAGACAATTGAGGGACTGCAGCGTTTTCCGATCAACGTGCGCTATCCGCGGGAGGTGCGTGACTCGGTTGAAAGGCTGCGTCAGCTGCCAGTACTGACGGCGCGCGGAGCCCAGATTCGGCTCAGCGACGTTGCCAGCATCCGAATTAACGACGGTCCGCCCATGCTGCGCAGTGAGAATGCCCGCTTGTCAGGCTGGGTCTACGTGGATATTCGCGGCAGGGACCTAAGCTCGGTCGTGGCCGACATGCAGCAAGCAGTGGCAAAGGAGGTCAAGCTGCCTGCCGGATATTCGCTTTCCTGGTCCGGCCAGTTCGAATATCTTGAGCGCGCGGCGGCCAAGCTGAAGGTCGTCGTACCGGCCACCTTGCTAATTATTTTCGTGTTGCTGTACATGACCTTTCAGCGCTTCGACGAGGCAGTGCTGATCATGGCGACGCTGCCATTCGCACTAGCTGGCGGTATTTGGCTGCTCTGGCTACTCGGACACAATCTGTCAGTGGCAAGCGGCGTTGGTTTCATCGCACTTGCCGGCGTTGCCGCCGAGTTTGGCGTCATCATGCTCCTTTATCTAAAGCACGCATGGAACGATAGGGTCATGCTCGGTAAGACGAGTGAAGCAGACCTGCTCGATGCGATCCGCGAGGGCGCGGTGCTGCGGGTGCGTCCCAAGGCGATGACGGTGGCGGTCATTATTGCCGGCCTCGTCCCGGTCATGTACGGCACCGGAACCGGCTCGGAAATCATGCAACGCATTGCCGCACCGATGGTAGGAGGCATGGTCACAGCCCCGCTGTTGTCGATGTTCGTGGTGCCGGTAGTCTATTTGCTCTTGCGACGGCGCGAGCTGCGAAGCGCACAACGCCGCGAGCAGAGGGCGCAGGAAACGCGGTTGAAGGCCGCCTGACGATTTCGCAGTTCACAGTAACGTGTGTAAGTCGTCCAGCGTGAGCGAGGCGTGGGAAGCGCAAGGGCGCCATGGATACGCGCATTGGCGTCTATGCGTCGAGATTGTGTCTTTGCAGGCGTTATAAAGCTTAGAGGTGCTATGTTTTTATTGGGAAAATGGATACCGAAGGAGGTGGTCAACACCTACATTCTGCTATGGGGCCTGACGGTAGTTCCAATGCTGGTCTATATTTTCTGGGGCATGTGGAAAGCCAGGCGCCATGGCCGCCTGGCGCGGCCGGAAAGACGGAAACGCAAAAAACGCACACGGCATTGACAGCGTGCCTGAGGTTGCGAGCTTCCGATACGCGTTAGCGGCAAGATCATCATCTAGGTACGCGTATAGACCAGCGTACCGCTGAATTGGAAAGCAATGTCTTGCCGTCCACGAGTCGCATGCGGCCAGCCGTTCTCCTGGTACGAATGGCGTTCTGCTCGGCGATTTCACTTTGACCGTCAATGCAGCTGCAAGAGATCCTGCAAATCCGAGTAGCAACGGTATCGTCTACAAATTCAGGGGGGACGTGACCGTGTTTTGCAGCAGGCGTTGCCCCTGATCTGGAGATCAACGACGTGTCTGACATGGTGGCATGGGCATTCTATTATCATATTAGGGTTAATCCTCTAACCTGATCGCCCATTGATATCATGGATATACCAAAACAGATTCGAGACTGTGGTCTGCGGGCTACGCTTCCTAGAGTACGGGTGCTGCAGCTGTTCCATGAACATCCGGGAAAGCATCTTTCTGCGGATGATATTTCTCACCTGCTTGCGAATGAGAAGATTAACGTCATCTTGCCTACCGTGTACAGGGTATTGATGCAGTTTGCTGATGCGAATATCCTGATTCGTCACACATTCGACGCAGAGCGCGCCGTCTTTGAGCTCAATGAGGGTTCGCATCATGATCATCTTATTTGTACCAAGTGTGGCCGAGTAGACGAGTTCATTGATGAGGCGATCGAGCGCCGCCAAAAGGCCGTCGCCCAACAAAGGCGATTTGTGCTCCAGACACATACGCTTACGCTGTATGGTCTCTGCGCGCAATGTGCATCACGCGTTCGTTAAAGCAGGGCCTTCGCCGGTTTCATGTATTCGCAGTGCTGGGCGCAACCTACCGACAAGGGGCAGGCCAGTCGCTTACGACTGAGTGACAAACGTCCACGTCCGACTGACGGCACGGTTATCAATGAGGCCTCGAAACGTGACTTCATAGGTGGTGGCAGGCGCAAGCGGGACAAGAGGAATGATTGATGCCGCGGAGCTTGGCGTGTAACGGTCGGTGCCGGCTGTCAGTAATCGTACGGGGAGCGCTGCACTGCCGCGCGGCTGAATGGTAAAGCTTTCTACCTGTACAGTCGACGTCACATTCGCGTGGACGCTGATGGGGTAGCCGACTTCATTCTGCTCAGGAACAGGGTCGGGCAATTCATTATCGCTTTGAAAATTTTGGGGGACTTGCTGCTGCCCGTTAAAGGGATAGGTAACGATGTCGCTGGCGCCAAGTCCTCTGTCTAGCCCGACTGCACCGAAGTTCGTGGTGAAATAGGTCATGCCGCGCGCCGATGTTACAGCGCCGCTGCCTGCCTCTTTAAACATAGGTTCGAATGCCACGAACCGGTGATAGATAGCCGCAATCAACTCCTCCGCAGACCTGAAGCCGGAGGTATAACTGGTACTGGAGATGATCTCACCGTACATATAGCCCGCCGTCCCCAGCTCGTAGCCGGCATTGGCAAGGCGTTCGCCAAGCGTGGCACCGGTAAAATCCGCATCTGTCCGTGTTTGTTCATGCGAAATGATGTTATTCGTGGCCTGGTACCTCGAATGCCCAAGCGCAGCAGTGTCAATACGGTTATTGCGCGTCACGCTGGCCAGGCCCACCTGAGTACGTCTGAAATTGAACCAGTTGAAACCGTCCGTTGCGATGTTTCCCGTCGCTTGCGGTGCTCCTGGCTCTGGGGTGGGTGCAGCCGACGCGGCCGCGGTACTGGACGCGACGTTGTCAGTGCCACTTCCACCACCACAACCAGCCAGGGCGATGGAGAGCAGAACAGCAAGGAGCCATTTTTTTGAGAGGGCAGTATGCAAGCGATACCTCCAGCGAGCGATTCGGATTCAGGGGGCGCTCAGCCTGAGTCACCAGTGGTGACCGACGGGTGAGATGGCATGGCGATGTCATGTGGCAGAACGCTTTGTTTGCAAATGACAATGTCCGGTATGACTGATAGCCATAGAAGTGGTTCATCCCATATGCAATGCCGCAGGAGATAACCATCGATCGATCCAGTCAGTCGGAGCCGGCTCAACTCTGACTCTGCTGCA
This sequence comes from Noviherbaspirillum malthae, assembly GCF_015352985.1. Lineage (GTDB taxonomy): Bacteria > Pseudomonadota > Gammaproteobacteria > Burkholderiales > Burkholderiaceae_D > Noviherbaspirillum > Noviherbaspirillum malthae. The sequence goes on from NZ_JACYXF010000051.1 coordinate 11,998, forward strand.
AAAGGCCGCCGGGTGGATTGGCAACAGCAAGCCGGCATGCTTCCACGACGTTCAATGCAGCCCGTTCATAGGAGTACTCGCGCACACGGGCCACGCTCATCCTTGAACAATTCTTCCATGTCTCTTCGTTCGTCAGCAACATCGCCGCACGGGAAACCCATTGTTCTGGGTCCAGCGCACACACAAAGCCGTTTTCCCTATCACGGATGAGTTCGCCTGCCGCACCTGCGTATGGAGAGGAAATGACAGCCAGGCCTGCGGCGCAAGCCTCGTTCACGACAACGCCCCAAGGATCACAATGGGTAGGAAACAGGAAAAGGCGGGCCTTCCAATAGAAGGGTGGCAGTTCCCGATGATCTTTGAATCCATGGAATTGCGCATCGACTACCTCGGCATGGGCCGCTGCGTATTGCCTAAGCATCGCTTCCTGGTCGCCCGCACCGATAAACAGGATGCGGGTCCTGCGGCGGAGTACGCCTGCGGCCCCGATGGCAACCTCGAGTGCGAACCTGGGATTCTTGACCTCTTCGATTCGGCCACAAAAGACAAAATCAAAAGGCCTTCGCATAGGGGTACCCTTGGCAGCAAACAATTCATTGTCAATGCAGAGGGGGACCTTGAAGCAGCGTTCTGCAGGGATCTGATAATGACTGAATAGTCGGACCCCGCCGTCGCTTGCAGCCAGAAAAGCCTTCGATCTGGCAAAGACGAAGCGCCGTATGCTCTTATGGATTCGGCTAAGGGAATGCTCAGACCAGTCGGTACCGTCAGTCATGGGAACATGCGGGATACGCTTAGCCAGCGCATAGGCGAGCGCATACAGATGCGTGGGGTTGAATCCTCCGGTGATGACGACATCAGGCGCAAAGCGATGCAATGCCGGGATGACATCTACGTTATTGTGTATATACCGGCCGCTTTTTTCGATGACGTTTTCACGCAGACAGACATAGCCGAAGTCCAGCGGCGGCAACACCCATTGTCGGTTCGGCTCGCGCATCGTGCAGAGAATAACCTGCAGGGTAACGCCTGGCATCTTGGCAAGAAGGCTAAATAGCGGTACACGGTAGGGCGGGAGCTCATTGGTCACAATAGCGATACGAAGCATGTTTGGACTCGTGTTCAGGGGTGCGTAAGAAAGTAACGCTATGGGTCACACGTGGGCAAGGCCGCGTTGGCGGTTCTGGTGCGTTCGGGATGAAAACACTTCATTGACATGGCTTGCGAACCTACAAGGCAATAGCACGCTTGCCACCACCCCTTGAGGTAAGGGGGATGTCGAACGATAATGCCGCCATCACGCAGGATCACGTCAGAAAAGAAAGGCGCGCCAGGCACGACATCATCCAGAGCATCGACTTTACAGGAAGTGGCAGCCGGCAATAGTGATGGTGCCGGCTACTCGCCGATGAACACCGATCGATTCGCGTCGATACGGAGGAAGACATGGCGAAGCTGGAGTGTCGCGTCGTTTCAACGGTATATGAGACGCAATTCATGTCGTCAATGCATAGGCAAATCCTTCCACGCCTTGTTGAGCGCAATGTGATGTGGTGGTCGACCGGCGAGTCGAATCGTTCGCAACGTGCACCCAACAGGGTGCGATCGCGGTCAATGGCAGATGTCTTCCCAGCCCGATATCCCACCCCAGGAATGATGGAGGAACGAAGGAGTTTGCACCTATTGTCCGCTGCGATAAGTCATGTCTTGTGGGTTGCCGTAGGGGCTATTACCGCCACCACGTGTTGCCATGCCGGAACAGCCAGCCACAAGCAGAACAAGCAGCACTGTAGAAATTGCTTTCATGTCATTTCCTGTTTTTCAAATTGGAGATACGGCGCTTAAGCACCTTGGCCTCTTCATCTTGAGCGATGGACATTACAAACAGATGACAAGAGGATTACATGTCGTGCCGGTATGCGTTAAGTCAGAAGGGCGATATAAACTTTTCAAGCATCGCCTCAGTCGATACAGAGGTACTTCATCATCCCCGCGCTTCGCCGAAGGACATTTGCGCAAAACGCAGCCTGGACGGAGGACATGGCATCGCATAAGTGCCCTCAAGCGTTATGCGTCGCTGTGTTCGCGCGTAAGTGGAATGCGATGGCGCCGTGGCAATGTGCTTTGTGGAATAGCACTTGCTGTGAGTGGACAGGTGCCATGAGCGAAGTTCTTGCGCTGCATGGAACGCCATCTGTGCGCTGGATGACGAAGGAGTGGGTGTAGTAATCGATACTGAATGGCAAATGACACGATAGAAGACGGGGGTTGTGTGGATAGGTATAAAAAAGAGGGCGCGCTTAACCCTGCGAGCCGGTCGCGACGGCGGTTCGTCACTGGCCTGGCCGCAGGTGGGGCATTGGCAGTCGCCGGGCCATTCGGGCGTCTTGCATGGGCCGCTTCCGATACTGGCAAGATAAAGACAATGCAGGGGACCGAGTTTGATCTCGCTATCGGAAGTACGCCGGTGAACTTCACTGGGAAAGAACGCCACGCAACGACGGTCAACGGAGGCGTTCCGGGACCCTTGCTGCGCATGCGTGAAGGGACAACAGTTACCTTACGGGTGACCAACCGCCTCGCCGAGGACTCCTCCATCCACTGGCATGGGCTAATCCTTCCGTTTGAAATGGATGGGGTTCCCAGCTTCAGCTTTCCGGGCATTGGTCCCGGCGAGACCTTTACTTACCAGTTCAAGGTGCAACAGAGCGGCACCTACTGGTATCACAGCCATAGTCGTTTCCAGGAACAGACAGGGGTTTACGGGCCGATCGTAATCGATCCCGCCGGCCCGGATCCGATTCAGGCAGACCGAGATTATGTCGTCATGCTAAGCGATTGGACTGACGATGAACCCGAGTGGATTTTTCGGCGACTGAAGCAGTCCTCGGACTTCTTTAACTATCAGATGCCGACGGTGGGAGATTTCTTTCAGGATGTACGACAGATGGGTTTGTCCAAGGCGTTTGAGAAACGGCGCATGTGGGACCAGATGCGGATGAACCCCACCGATCTCGGTGATGTCTCCGGCGCCACTTTCACTTACCTGACCAACGGTACCTCGCCTGCCGGCAACTGGACAGCGATTGCACGGCCTGGCGAACGGGTCCGCTTGCGCTTTATTAACGGCGCGGCAACCTCCATATTTGATGTGCGTATTCCAGGCTTGAAAATGACCGTGGTTTCCGCGGACGGTCAAAACGTTGAGCCGGTGACGGTCGATGAATTTCGGATTTCAGTCGCAGAAACCTATGATGTGGTGGTGCAGATGCCGGATGACCGTGCCTACACGATCTTTGCGCAATCCATTGACCGGAGCGGCTATACCAGGGGAACACTCGCTCCCAGGTTGGGAATGTCAGCGGCCGTCCCGGAAATGGATCCGAAAACCTGGTTATCCATGGTCGACATGGGGATGGGAAACATGCCGGGCCATGACATGGGCGCGATGAACGTGCAGGGAAGTCCCCAACCTTCTGCAGCGATGGGGCAGTCGCACCCGCCCGGCGGTCAACATGGCGGCGCAGCGGGTACGACAGCAACGTCGCCGTCGCCCGGGGCCGGTCACGCGATGCATGACATGCCAGGCCATACGATGGGAGGGGCAACTCCAGGCGCAGCGCAGGCCGCGCCGTCCGGCATGGCCGGACATGACATGTCTGCCATGAACTCCCAGAGCACGCCGGCCTCCGCGCAAGGCGGTGGCAACATGGCGGGTCACACCATGGAGGGAATGGCAGGCATGTCGGGCCATGACATGTCTTCTATGCAGGACATGACGATGCTAGGCACTGAACCTGGCGTCGATTCCCGCTCAATGGCGCCTTCGAAGTCACTGAGTGATCCCGGGCCCCGATTGCGCGACAACGGGCGTCGGGTCCTTACTTATGCAGACCTGCGTACCATCGGTGGCCCTATTGACCAACGTCCCCCTTCGCGCGAAATTACGCTGCGGTTGACTGGAAACATGCAGCGCTTTATCTGGGGATTTGATGGCAAAAAATTCCATGAAGCCGAGCCAGTCTATTTCAAATATGGTGAGCGGCTTCGGGTCACGCTGATCAATGACTCGATGATGAACCATCCCATTCATTTGCACGGCATGTGGAGCGAGGTCGAGAACGAGAATGGGCAGTTCCAGGTTCGCAAGCATACGGTCAATGTCCAGCCAGGCAAGCAATTGACCTTTCAGGTCACCGCTGACGCCATTGGACAGTGGGCGTTTCATTGCCATCTTTTATATCATATGGAAGCGGGTATGTTCCGCAAGGTGATCGTCGCATGAGTATTTACCTGCCAACCTGTCGTGAAACTCATCGCCGGCGGTTGCCTGCGTTGCCTACTCTTGGCGTAGCGATCGGCTTGCTCCTCGCTGGCCCCGCCGTCTTTGCGCAATCGACAATGCCCGGAATGGACCACGGATCTATGCCGGGCATGAATCATGGTGCCATGCCCGGTATGGATCATGGCTCCGGGAATACCCAGTCAAACGCACCGGCTGTCACGCCCGCTCCTGCGCAACAGCCGCCATCCCGCGCTCCAGCGCCATCGCATGAGTCACATCCAGCCCTCTCCAGCCCGGCGTCTGGCATGCCGGCGCCGGCAGGCGCTGGTCGTAGCATCCCTGGTGATCCTTCGTCCGGAACAACCCCGATGCCCATGCACGGCAACCACAACATGGCAACGCCGAGCCAACAGCAGATGCTTCGCTCGTCGACCGTCCCCTCCGCATCGCAATACAAGCGCAATCCGGATGGTTCTTACCAGATTCCGGGCTCGGAAATGGTCATGGCCGACAACGATATCTTTTATATGGTGCTGTTGGATCAGCTGGAGTATGTCAAAAGGCGCAATAGTGATGGTATCGCCTGGGATGCCGAAGGATGGGTGGGACGTGACTACGGCAGGCTTTGGCTCAAAACAGAAGGCGAGCGTATTGAAGGTAGATCGGAAGGCTCGATCGAAGCGCTTTATTCCAAGCCCATTGCCGCGTTCTGGGACGCGCAAGTCGGAGTCCGACATGACTTTGGGGAGGGGCCGAGCCGTCAATGGCTGGCCCTGGCGATCCAGGGTACCGCGCCCTACTGGTTCGATGTTGAAGGTGCGCTTTACCTGGGGTCCGCCGGCAGGGTTGGCGCACGCTTCAAGACCGACTACAGCTTCCGGCTCAGTCAAACGGCATTTCTTACCCCGGAAGTCGAAGTCAATGCCTATAACAAGTCTGATCGTGCACGTGGCATCGGGAGCGGCCTGTCGGATATCCAATTCGGATTGCGTCTTCGGTACGAACTCCGTAGAGAAGTGGCTCCCTATATTGGCGTGACGTGGGGGCGCAAGCTCGGTCGAACAGCGGATTTCGCGCGCGAGGAAGGTGAATCACCCATTGAGCGCCAAGTGGTCGCAGGAGTGCGTATCTGGTTCTGACCCTAACCTCAAGACTTAATGATTATTAACGGCTTGCGCAACCTCTGTTGCGCTGGCCAGGAACGGCCTGTGTTCAGGTGTTGTCGCGGTCTTGCTGAAACTCGACCTGCGTTCAAACCGGCAGATGCAAGGTTGGTAGTCCAATTCACGTTGGTAAGCCCGATAACGAAAGCGTCGATGCGATCCACGCCGTGGCGATAGATGCCTTCGACAAAGCGAGTTGGTTGGTACAGGGGCATTGCAGGTCCAACAATCCCGAGCGTTATAAATCCAGATGGAGAACACTATGCAGATACCTTATTTGAAAACGTGTACCGCGACGGCCGTCGTCTTGCTGCTTGTCGGTTGTGCGGGCAATGCACCGCAGTCAACCGCTCAAGGTTCGTCCTCGACGTCTGCTGCCGTACGTGGGGCAGCGACGTCGGCACCAAGGCCTTCTGCCACGTCTTCCGCCGGCACTGCAAATACGAATATGCAAGGTATGAGCCACGGCACTGGCTCCATGGCGGGGATGGACCATTCATCGATGGCCAACATGAAGGGAATGGATCACTCCCAGCATATGCAAGGCGCCGGGACGGCCCAGGGCGGCAGCCAGACATCGGCCAGCAACCATTCCATGGGACACGGCAGCGGGGGGCACGGCGAATCCGCAGCGGGACGGCCTGGCACCGCAGGGCAAGTCACCCGCACCGTCAACGTCACCGCGCTTGATACCATGCGGTTTGATCCGTCAACCTTCGCTGTGAAGTCTGGCGAGACGATCCAATTTGTCGTGACGAACAAGGGAAAGGTGCCACATGAGTTTGTCGTTGGCACGGCGGAAGAGCAAAAGGAACATGAGCAAATGATGCAAAAGATGCCGGGCATGAAACACGATGACCCGAATGCCATCACGCTGGCGCCAGGGGAAACCAAGAGCCTCATCTGGCAATTCGGCCGGAGCGCCAATGTCGAAATCGGCTGCCATATCCCAGGACACTACCCGGCGGGCATGGTGAGCAAGGTCACCGTCAGCGGGGCCGGCAGCCGATAGGTTACTTCGGCCGCATCTGCAGCACGGCGTTACCACGGGCTCCTTGCCAGTATTTACCGACAGCGAGGGGGCGATGGTTCCTTGAGCGGCATCTTCCCTTCCTGGAGAGCCAGGTCATGGCGTCGGGTCAGTGCTTCACGGGAAACAAAAGCGTGAACGTTGTCATTTCATTAGGGGTGCTCGACACCATCGCCTGACCACCATGGAGTTTCATGATGGAAGCGACGATGGCCAAGCCGAGCCCGGTGGAAGATGTGGATTGGCTGCGCGCCTCGTCCACCCGGTAGAACCGGTCGAACAGGCGTGGCAGGTGTTCGGCATCGATGCCTTGGCCGGGGTTACTGACGCTAATGAGGGTACTCGTTGGCTTCTGTTCCACGTGCAACGACACCGTGCCGCCGGAAGGGGTATAGCGTATCGCGTTGGAGACAAGGTTGTTGACCGCCCGGCGGAACAACGCGGGATCGGCGTTGACGGTGGCACTGCCTTCGACGTCAAGACGGACGCCAACATCTTCAGCAATACCTTCGAAATACTCGGCGATACGCTGCAGCTCCTCCTTGCCATCGAGGGCGCTACGGCTGAGCGCCACCTGCGCATTGTCGGCCCTGGCAAGAAAAAGCATGCTTTCCACCATGCGGGTCAGTCGCTCATACTCCTCCAGCCCGGAACCGAGCAAGGCAACGTATTCCTCCTCGGCCCTTGGTTTGGAAAGCGCCACCTGCGTCTGCATGGTCAGGTTGTATAACGGAGTACGCAGGTCATGGGCAAGATCGGCGGAAAACTGGGATAGCCGTTGAAAACTTTCCTGCAAACGATCGAGTACCGCATTAAAGGATTTCACGAGAGCCTGCAGCTCAGAGGGGACGGCACTCGCATCAAGGCGCTTGTCCAGGCGGCGCGCCGTAATGGAATGCGCTTGTTGCGCAACCGCTTTAACTGGTCGCAACGAACGCCGCACTACGATGAAGCCAAGCATGGCTGCGCACGCCGCGCCGGCCAGAACGGCTCCGAGAATGTCCATCAGGTACTCGCCCAGCAATTCCATGCGCTCTGACGCGGTGCGCGCAACGATGATCTGCACCTGCGTCGTTGGATCGGCAAGCCTGCCCCACGCTGATATCGTCGTCGCCACTTTCCCGGGCGCGTACCTCCATACCTGTAATGCGCTTTCCGCGGGGACGCGATCAGCGGGCACAACTTCAATGTCAGGCAGTGAAACGGCATCGTTCCGGTTGCGCATCAGTATCTGTCCATCTGCAGCGCGTAGAAACACGATCAAGCCGTCGTGGCCGGTGGCGACGTCGACGAAGCGATGCTGGTGTTCGATAATCGCGCGCACCGAGGGCGTCTCAATGAGGATATGCCGATACTGCTCGATCTTTCCAATCAGTTCATGTTCATCCCTGGACTGCAACTGAACGGCCAGCGAGCGATACAAATAGGCGCCGACGACGCTGAGCGTGAGCAAGGCTGCGGCGGCAAACAGCAATGCCAAACGCGTAGTAAGCGAATGCGGCAAAAAGCGAATCACCCACGTTCCTCCAGCACATAACCCATGCCGCGCACCGTATGGACCAGTTTGCTGGAATACGGATCGTCCACCTTCACACGTAACCGTCGTATCGCCACATCGACGACGTTGGTATCGCTATCGAAATTCATATCCCAGACTTGCGAAGCGATCAATGAACGGGAGAGAACTTCTCCTTTGCGCTTCGCCAGCAGATGCAGTAATGCAAATTCCTTGGCAGTGAGGTCGATCCTTTCGCCGGCGCGGGTCACTCGCCGCTTGAGTACGTCAATTTCCATGTCCGCAATCTTGAGAAGTTCTGCCTCGCGGATGGGACCGCGCCTGAGCAGGGTGCGGATGCGGGCAAGAAGTTCGGCAAACGCGAACGGCTTGATGAGGTAATCGTCTGCGCCGAGTTCCAGTCCCTTGACGCGGTCCTCAAGCTGGTCCTTTGCAGTCAGGAACAGCACTGGCGTTTCCTTTGTTTTACGCAGCTCCTGGATGACCTTCCAGCCATCAAGCCCCGGAAGCATGACGTCAAGCACGATGACATCGTAGGTGTTGGTCTGCGCCATATTCAGGCCATCCAACCCATTCTGTGCCAGATCGACGACAAAGCCGGACTCGGAGAGTCCTTTACGGAGGTATTCCCCGGCTTTGGTTTCGTCTTCCACTACTAGGACCCGCATGGTTCTCCCTATTCTTCGCTATCAGTTGATGCATATTTTCACCGATAAACCTCAATTTCCACATTACAAAGCTGTAATGTTCAGGCGCCAAAGAGAATGCATGCACACAGCAAGCACTTCGCCGTCATGACCGCGGCTGATATCGACCTCCTCGATATGGGAAGGAGGGGCGTTGCCGTGACTTTTTTATATGCTAGACTAAAATGATGGGCCGATTCGCCAAGATGCTATGGATATGGATGCTAATCCTTGTGCTACCTGTGCAAGCAGTAGCCTCTGCGAACAGTGTGTCTTGCGGTCCTTGGCACCACGCGGCGGCATCTATTGCAAAGAACCAACGTGCGGCGTATTCGGCTAATAAAAAGGTCACCGTGACGCTTGCTGGCCATGATGTCGGCATCGGTGCCGACAAGGTCGCCCTGCAACCTGGACAATCGCGCGACACGTCCCCCAGTCAGGATGTGCGCAGCAGTGCATGCGCTATGTGCTGCATCAGCGCTTCAGTTCTTCCAACCCGGAACTCGTGGCGTCCAGCCATTGGACATGAAGCCGCTTTCGGCGCTCATCCTATAACACTTTTCACCAGTTACATTCCAGCTCGCCTGGAGCGACCTCCACGTTCTTCCTGACCGTGAAGGTTCCATCTCGTACTCTGATCAACGGAATGCATCCAGTTGCGACAGGCTTCCTTGCTGACTCGTTGCTTGACATGCTGCCCTCCTGCATCCTGTCCCGCCGGTGTGAGTGGGCCGACAGGGCGCAGAATCGAGGTGGTTCGACCGCAGGAACAAGCTGATTGGACTTGTTCGGTAAATAAGAAGCCATCGGGGAACATGGCCGACCCAGCGAGTCTATATACATTAACCAGAGACATGGCAGATTGACCTTGTCCTTTGCATCAGGGAGAACCAAGCGTACCAACATTAACTCTTTTGGAGCAAAACCATGACTATGACTACCCAGTCTCAAACGCAGGCGAACCCGCAAATGCAGCAGCACATGATGGAATGTATCCAGAACTGTCTGGATTGCGCGCGCGCCTGTGAAATGTGTGCCGCCGAATGCATTCGAATGGACATGCCCGGTATGGCAGAGTGTATCGCTGCATGCTTGGATTGCGCCGATATTTGCTTGCTTGATGCGCGTTTGATGAGCAGAAATTCACCAATGCACTTTGACACGTGCGCTCTGTGCGCCCAGATCTGCACAACATGTGGCGATATTTGCGAGCGGATGGCCGGATCGCATTCCGGACAGAGCGCCACGATGATGCAAGAGTGTGTGGAAGCTTGCCGCCGTTGCGCTCAGTCTTGCAGTGCGATGGCATCGATGCGGACAGCGATGCATTAATGTTCCCGGGCGGGGCTATCAGTGCTCCGCTCAATTTTCAGAGAGAAGACATGTTTTACACCGGTGGGCCATTGCCTTCATCAATGTTACCAACCCTAGGCATTGTGGGTGCCCTCATCTTATTGACTGTTTTAGGCTTCTATTATTATCTGCGCCAACAGCACAAGCGGCCGAAGCCTTCGGGTCGAAAATCCAAAGCGGCTCCCGCGTCAACGTCATTGGCGATACGGAAGAAGAAAAGGTAGCGCCATCTTCGCGCCTGGACGGTTTCGCGTCAGGCACATGCCGTGTTTCCAGGCGTGGCAGCGCGACACCCGCGGTATGACGTAGTCGCCATCCCTCGTTTCCACCCTCATCACCGGTTGTTGTACCGCTCAGGTCAGCGGCTGCCCAACGATACTTCAGGAGAGGGTAGCGCAAAGCATTACGCAGTTGTAATGGGCATGTCAGACTCGCGTTGCCACCCGGCTCCTAAACTTGCACTCATGGATCGATGCAGTAAGAAAGCGATCCGGAAGTTTTCCCCCATTATCCATAGGAGTGCAAAATGAAATCGATCTCGCTGTCCGTTGCTGTTATTGTAGGTTTGCTGTCTGCTGGAATCGGCTCGACAGCTCTGGCCGACGATAAATGGATCGGCGATCAGGGCACTAACTGGCAGGAGCATATCCGTTCAACCAAATCGCGAGCACAGGTCCAGGAAGAACTCAGGCAGGCGCAGGCGCAGGGTCTCATTGGTGTCGGTGATGAACCATTCTATCCTTATCAGCCTAAGTTCGTCTCCTCGAGAAGCCGCGCGGAGGTCAGGGCCGAAGCGATTCAGGCTAATGCCAATCGGATTGGCGCTCTTGACGAGCTTTACCGCGGTGGCAATTAAGGACGACCGGCGTACCTGCTGTCAGAAAGAGCGCAGAGAGGCTCTCTTCTTCAGAAGTACTGGAGCCACTTGCACTTACGCGGGTAAGCGATTTCTGGGCTCGCTCTCTCATTGATCAAGCCAATGCCCTGCAAAGGGCTTGATCAATGAGATGACTGTTCAGCTGACGAATTTGTCAACGCGTGCTACCGCGATGGTTTGATCTTGACTGGGGACAGCTTGATCCCCCACCCCCAGCCATGTGCGCGCCAAGGCTAACGGTCGCAACCTCGGGAGCGCTGCCATGCAAGGAGGGCTTATGCCGCGCAAGACCGGACTTGACGGCAACATACCCCCGTTCCCGTTACTGACGCCTATTTATCGGGTGCTTGTGGAAGAGGACGGCTCGGCTACGGCATTGATCACATCATCCTGCAGGAATGTGCTAAGGGCTGCCACAAATTCCGCTGGCCGTTCGACCTGAGGCAAATGCCCGCATTCCGGAATCAGCACCATCCTGCCTCGCCGTAGGTGGCGCGCGGCGGCAGTGCCATGGCGGCTAGGGACAACTTGATCGTCCTCGCCCCAGACGACCAGGGTCGGAATCTCCAATTGCACTAGCAGATCCAGAAGGACCTCTCTTTGCCCGGTCAGCCCAAGCTGCCCCCGTACCGGAGCCACCACGCCCCCCATGATATGTCCTTGCTGGCGAGCCAGACGGAAGGCGTTCGAATACCAGGACAGTGGAATGCGGTGCGGCCGGGAAAAGGCAATCGATGCGAGCATCCATGTCCATTGGCTTGCCCCCCACGGCGTTGTGCACCATAGGCTGATGGTTTCCCCGACAAAGGGAAGGGCAAGCATGACCAGCAGCGGGTGTGTTTCCCGCCCGAGCGCCGCGCTGTCGGCGAGACAAAGGGCCGTAACGCGCTCCTGTGCAGCTAGCACAAATCGTAATGCAATCAGACCTCCATGCGAGCTTCCCACCAATGCCACGCGCGATAGTTCAAGCTCGTCCAGAAATGCGGCAAGGAAGTCAGAATAGTACGAAGGTGGGGTAACCGCAGAAGCGAGCTTGCCGCTTTGTGCCGCACCTGGTAGATCGATAGCATAGACGCGATGCGTACGCGCCAGCTCGGGAATGACGTGCTGCCACGTTGCCCAGTTTTCCCCTTGCCCGTGAAGAAGAATCATGGCCGGCCCGGCGCCCGCGGTGACGTAATGGACCTTCACGCCGTTGACTGTCGCCCATTCCTCCCTCATGTCCGGCTGAGGCGTACCTGAAATCGTGCCAATCATTCGATGTTTTCCCAAAATCTCGGTTAGTGTCCAGCATGGCAACAAAGTTGCAGGTTCTGAAGCGTTGCGAAGTCGGCTTTTATTAGCGAAACGGGAGCGTTCGCACAGTCGCGTGTCATCGGTCGCGAATGCGAAACAATCCTTGACCTTGCCATCGCTGGAAGGTCTATTGTTACGATAACGCCTCAGGAGAATTAGATGGATACAGTCGTAAGCAATAAGGCCGGGATGACGGATGTCACTTTCAGAATCGAAGGAATGACTTGTGCATCCTGCGTCGCACGGGTTGAGAAAGCGTTGAAAACAGTCCCGGGTGTGGAAACGGCCTCGGTAAATCTTGCAACCGAGAAAGTTACCGTACGGTCTGAGGCCGCAGTTGGGATCGATGCGCTCTCCGCTGCAGTGAAAAAAGTGGGTTACGCGGTCCCCGAAGAGGAAGTAACACTCGCAATTTCCGGCATGACCTGCGCATCGTGCGTGGCTCGTGTTGAAAAGGCGATCACAAAAGTGCCTGGAGTCACCAGTGTATCGGTCAATCTCGCCACGGAAAAGGCACAGATCAAGACGACCGGCGTGGCCATCGAAGCGCTCCTCGCCGCCGTTCAGAAGGCCGGGTATGAAGCCGCGACTCCTACCTCCGACAGGCGAGATCCTTCCCCGGCGCACGCACTTCCGGGCTGGTGGCCGGTTGCCTTGTCGTCGGCCCTGAGTCTCCCCCTCATCGCGCCGATGTTCATGCTTCCCTTCGGCAGGGACTGGATGCTGCCCGGCTGGATACAGCTTCTTCTTGCCACCCCGGTACAGTTCTGGCTCGGCGCCCGGTTCTACAAGGCCGGATGGAAGGCGCTGCTTTCACGTTCGGGCAACATGGATCTGCTTGTCGCTATTGGCACCAGCGCAGCGTATGGCCTATCGGTGTATCTGTTGTTCGCTCATGGTGACCATGGCGCCATGCAGCACTTGTACTTCGAGTCTTCCGCTGTTGTCATCACGCTTGTGCTGCTTGGAAAATGGCTGGAAGCCCGCGCCAAGCAACAGACGGTCTTTGCCTTACGTGCACTTGAATCGTTGCGCGCAACCACGGCGATGGTTCGTCGCGACGGGCTCGACGTTGAGATCCCGACCGCACAGGTTCGGGTTGGAGACAGGGTGATCGTGCGGCCGGGCGATCGTGTCCCTGTTGACGGGATTGTGGTCGAAGGCGCCAGCCACCTGGACGAGTCATTGCTCACCGGGGAAAGCCTTCCGGTAGCCAAGTCAGTCGGCGACCAGGCCACCGGCGGCGCCGTGAACGCTGACGGCTTGTTGATTTTAGAAGCGACTGCGGTGGGCGGCGCAACCATGCTGTCGCAGATCATCAAGATGGTCGAGGACGCGCAGGCGGTCAAGGCACCGATCCAGCGCCTGGTCGACAAAGTCAGCGCGGTCTTCGTACCGGTGGTTTTGCTGATTTCCGGTGTGACTTTTTTTGGCTGGGGACTACTGACCGGTGATTGGCAGCAGGCCTTGCTTAACGCCGTTGCGGTACAAGTGATTGCCTGTCCGTGTGCGCTGGGTCTGGCCACACCGACTTCGATCATGGCGGGCACTGGTATTGCAGCCAAATACGGCATCCTGATCAAGGATGCAGAGGCGCTCGAAACCGCCCATGCGGTCACCGCAGTCGCTTTCGACAAGACCGGTACGCTGACCGAAGGAAAGCCAGCCCTGGTCGCTCTTGAAGCCCGTGACGGGTCCGAGCGGGACGCTTTCGAGCATGCGTGGGCTGTGCAGCAATACAGCGATCATCCGCTTGCCAAAGCCGTTACCGCGGCTGCGGCAGACCGCGGCGTTACGTTACATGCTGCGACCGGTGCCAAGGCATTGCCGGGACGCGGCGTGCAGGCCGAGGTTGGCGGCGTGAGCGTCTACCTTGGCAATAGGCGGCTCATGCAGGAACTGGGTGTGGCGACGACCGCGATGGAAGAAATCGCTCGCTCTCATGAGGTGGCAGGCAGAACGGTCTCATGGCTTGCGGTGCGGTCCGATACCGGGATGGAAGTGGAGGGGCTGCTTGCCTTCGGAGACACATTGAAACCGTCCGCGAAACATGCAGTGGCCAGGCTCAAGGACATGGGGATTCATGCAGTGATGCTAACTGGCGATAACCCCGGTAGCGCGAGGATGGTGGCGGCGGCAGTCGGGATCAGCGAGTTTCGCGCGGAAGTGCTCCCGGCCGACAAAGCCGATGTCATCACTAACCTCAAGAGCAATGGCCGAAAGGTGGCCATGGTCGGTGACGGCATCAATGATGCGCCGGCGCTGGCCGCTGCCGACGTCGGGATTGCGATGTCGACCGGTACCGATGTGGCAATGCATACCGCGGGCATTACCCTGATGCGGGGCGACCCGGCACTGGTTGCCGACGCAATCGACGTGTCAAAACGGACTTACCGAAAGATTCAGCAAAACCTGTTCTGGGCATTCATCTATAACCTGGTCGGCATTCCGCTGGCAGCATTTGGTGTGCTGAACCCGGTGATCGCGGGGGCGGCAATGGCATTCAGTTCAGTGAGCGTCGTCAGCAACGCATTGCTGCTTCGCCGTTGGAAGCCACGATCGGCTGTGAACTGAGGGTAAAGCGACGTTACATGCTATCGGACGCGAAATTAGCCCTGTACCGTCAGGAAATCGAAACGGAGGAAGTCGATGATGAATATTGGTGAAGCCGCAAAAGCCTCGGGTGTCAGCGCCAAGCTCATCCGATATTATGAAAGCATCGAGTTGGTCCCCCCGAGCGCGCGTACCGATGCAGGCTACCGGAAGTACACAGAGCAAGATATCCAGATGCTGCGTTTTATCAAGCGGTCCCGCGACCTCGGCTTTTCCATTGAACGCATCAAATCCCTGCTCGCGCTATGGGAAGACCGTTCCCGCAAGAGTGCCGAAGTCAAGACGCTCGCGCGCCAGCATATGGCTGAACTCGACAGGGATATCGAAAAGCTGCAATCGATTCGCAACCAATTGCAGCATCTGGTCGAGCATTGCAACGGCGATCAGCGACCGGACTGCCCGATCATCGAAGATCTCGCGACCAGCCATTGCGCTCCATTGGCAATACATCATTAAGGCCGTTAGCCTTGCATCGAAGGTAGGGGCGGACAGGGGCGATGGCAAAGGCGCGAGCGGAGCCCGCGCCTGCAAGCGTTCGGTCACATGATCCTGGTAACCCGTCAGGGCAAGTTCAAGCTGATTTCCTTATCCATTGGCGGATAACATACTCCGGTTTTCTCATTACAACCCTGATACCCTGCTGCCAGCGTCAGCGATCTTGCCGCCGGCGCGCGCTCGAGCGTGATCTCGGCCTGTGTCGGTTTCTCGTAGGTTTCCATCCTTCCGAACGTTGGGTCGTTCTTCACCTTCCCGGCAGGGAGCTTGACGGATTTAATCGCAATTCCCTTTGTATTTTTGAGTGCAAAGCGAATGCGTTCGCGATAAAGATAGTAACCAGGAGCCGGTATCAGCTCGGCGATCAAGGTGGTGGGTCCCGAGGCGGTGACTTTCAGCTGAAATGCCTTGTCTGGCTCCAGCAGCGCTTCTTCCTTGGATTCAGAGAACAAGTCGCCAAGACGCTTTTGCACACCGGCCGTCAAGGATTGCTGGGCAAGGCTGTACGACGCGGGAATGAGCGTAACAGTCGAGAGGACGACAGCGTAAAGCCACCGGGTTTTAGGCAACAAGAATTTCATGGCAAGGTCATTATTCAATAGATGAGGTCCAAGGTATTGCGCTTTCGGCCAACGAACATAACGTATCTCGGCTAGCCGCAGTTATTTGTGCAGCCGGATGTCGCCTGCGCAACATCTTGATCAGGAAGACGATAGACTGGTGCGAATCCGCCCCCCGCGGTGCGGAAGTTCGTCGTTTGCCCTTGATACAGGCGTGCAGCGATCCATTGTATCTGTCCTTGATAGGCATAGCAGCGGATGTCAAATTTCAGGGATCCAGGCGCGTCCGCCGATCCCGACACGCGGTCCCCCGGTGCCATGATGTGTTGTGCGACGTAGCCGCCCGCCAGAATGTCTTGCCAGACGCGCTTGGTCAGTTTGTCACCACGGTATGCGGCCCGGCTGCCATAGCCGGCTGATGGCTTGAAAAACAGATTGCGACGGTGCGCCCATAAGCGATCCGCTTGTGCCGGGTCGATCACCTCGGTCGGAAGGATGTGCTGCAACAGCACATCCCGATCCTCCTGAGAGGCTCCCAGCTTCGTGAGACAGTCGGCGTTGCTGAACAGGGTCATGTTGCGTTTGTCTGCATAGAGCGCATGCGCCTGCGGATGCGGGGTAAGGACCACGGCGTTCGTCAGATAGGCGGTACGCAGGACCGCACTCGCCGGGTCGTCCAGCATGAAGTCGGTTAGCCGGTTATAAACAAGGTCAATCTCCAGCGCGCCATGCGTCAGCTTACCATCATGGATGCTGAGCTCCGACGGATCCGCAATCACCGCCTGGAGGCCGTTACGTGCGAACATCTTCTGGAACAGCACAAACTCGGGATACAGGTATTGCTGACGAGGGTCCTTGTCAACAATGGCAATCGTGCGCAATGGCCGTTCACGTTTAGCGATCGCCCACTCGTCAAGAAACATGCTGACGATGCGCTTTTCTAACGTGCCTGCCTGGTCGGTCGCTAATGCCATCGTCTGGTTATCGAGGCAACAGGCGTGGTGGGCACGCGCCATGACCGCGTTGAGCATTGCACCGCCGGCGTTCGTGTTAATTTCGATCACGCCGACGCTATCACCCGCAACGTGGAAGTCATAGCCGAAAAAGACGCCTTTCGCGCCACCGGGATCGTGACGTGCTATCTCCGGTGCAGTCTCAAGCACGTGTTCCCGATACGCTGGCAGGGCAACCACGGCCTCCACCGCGCGGATGACGGCGGCCATCCGCGCCGCCTGCTCCTCCGAGATGAACACAGGGCGTGCGGAGAACAGGTAAGGGCTGCGTTCCTCGACTAGAGCGGTCAGATCCGGTGACCCCAGTTCGCTGATTAAGGCTTGTTTCAGTGTGTCGGAATTGAGGCTCACGCAGAAGCAATGGCTATTTAACCGTTGACTTATCAATTGGCCGTCTCTCCAGAATAGCGCCGGGCGGCCGTGCGACCAGCCCCAAGGTAGTCATGCCTGGCTCCCAGTACCACGCAACCGCAACGCGTTGGTGATTACGGAAACTGAGCTCAAACTCATCGCAAGCGCGGCAATCATCGGAGAAAGCAACTGGCCCGTGAACGGATAGAGCAGTCCCGCTGCCAGCGGAATGCCCATCGCATTGTAAATGAATGCAAACCCCAGATTTTGGCGCATGTTTCGTACTGTGTCGACGGAGAGGCTGCGTGCCCGGGCAATCGCACGCAAGTCGCCTTTGACCAGCGTGACATGGGCACTGTTGATGGCGACGTCGGTGCCGGTTCCCATCGCGATGCCGACGTTGGACTTTGCAAGCGCCGGCGCGTCATTGATGCCGTCTCCGGCCATCGCAACCCGCTTTCCGTCGGTTTGAAACCGTTCCACCAGCGTCAGCTTGTCTTGGGGCTTGACTTCACCATAGACCTCATCAATACCGAGGCGCCGGGCCACGGATTTGGCCGTGGTGACGCCGTCCCCGGTGGCCATCACTACTTTCAAGCCGGCGGACTTCAGCACTTCCAGTGCCTCCGGCGTCGTTGCCTTGACCGGGTCGGATACCGCCAGCAAGCCGACCAACGCGCCGTTGGCGGCAAGATACATGACGCTCGCGCCTTCATTGCGTAACTCTTCGGCACGGTTACCAAGGATCTGCCAGTTGACGTTTTCCTGGTCCATCAACGCCGTATTGCCGAGGGCGATGCGCCGCCCGGCAACGATGCCGCGCACGCCGATCCCACTCGAGGATTCGAACGTCTCAGGCTTGTCCAGAGCAAGGCCGCGCCGACGGGCTTCATCGACGATCGCATGGGCTAACGGATGTTCGCTGCCCTGGTCAATACTGGCCGCAATCTGCAGCACATCGGTGTCGGTGTAACCCGGTGCAGCAGCCACCCGGTCGAAAGCGGGTTTGCCTTCGGTCAGGGTGCCGGTTTTATCGACAATGAGCGTATCGATTTTGCGCATTTCCTCGATGGCGGCCGCATCACGAAACAGGATGCCCTGCGTGGCAGCGCGTCCGGTGGATGCCATGATGGACATCGGCGTGGCCAGGCCGAGGGCACAAGGACAGGCGATGATCAGCACCGCAACGGCATTGACAAAGCCATAGACCCAGCTCGGTTCCGGGCCAAAGAGACCCCAGCCGAGCAACGTAAGGATGGCGATGCCGACCACGACAACCACAAAATAACCAGCCACGACATCGGCTAATCGCTGCATCGGCGCACGGGAACGCTGGGCATTGGCCACCATTTGCACGATCTGCGAAAGCATGGTCTGCGAACCGACCTTGTCGGCACGCATGACCAGGCTGCCGCTGGTATTGATCGTGGCGCCGATCAGCTTGTCGCCTTGCCGCTTGGTGACCGGGACAGGCTCTCCTGTGAGCATCGATTCATCAAGGGCGCTTTCCCCCTCCAGCACTTCGCCATCGACCGGGACTTTTTCCCCGGGGCGTACCCGCAACCGGTCGCCAATATGGACATGCGTCAGGGGGACGTCTTCCTCGGTGCCATCATCGAGTATCCGACGGGCGGTTTTCGGTGCGAGCCCAAGGAGTGATTTGATTGCCGCCGAGGTCTGCGAGCGTGCACGTAATTCAAGAATCTGCCCCAGCAGCGTTAGCGAAATGATGACCGCGGCCGCTTCGTAATAGACGCCGACGCGTCCGTGCATCTGGAATGTGGAGGGAAACAGGTCAGGGGCAACCGTTGCGACGACGCTGTATGCATAGGCAGCTCCGGTGCCCGTGCCGATCAGCGTCCACATGTTGGGGCTGCGGTTCGTAATCGACTGCAACCATCGCACGAAAAATGGCCAGCCCGCATAAAGAACGACCGGCGTACTGAGTGCCAGCTCAATCCAGCTTTGACCGGGCAAGCCTTGCGCAAAAATCCGATGGCCGAACATCGCCAGAACGGTGACGACAACAGTCAGCGGTAATGTCCACCAAAAGCGGCGGCGAAAGTCGACCAGTTCCGGATTGTCTTCTTCATCCAGCGACGGCATCATCGGCTCAAGTGCCATGCCGCATTTCGGGCAATTGCCAGGCGCTGGCTGCCTGATTTCCGGGTGCATCGGGCAGGTATAGATGGTACCTTCCGGCATTGCCTGCGCGGGCTCGGCTTTGACCGGATTCAGATAAGCGTCGGGGTGGGCTTTGAATTTCTCCATGCACTTGGCGCTGCAGAAATGATAAGCGGTCCCCTGGTATTCGATGGTCTTATCAGGATTCGCACCGACTTTCATTCCGCATACCGGGTCCGTGAATGGCTTGTCCGCAACGACGGCCGTGACGGCATCGTCGTGTCCATGGTGATGACCGTGATGATGATCTTGGTGCGGTCGGTCGGATTGGCGATTCATGAACCCTCCTGCGGCATGTTGTTATAGACGGTTGAACTCGTTAGGTTTTGTATGAACTGGCGGGACAGAGGCTGACGGCAGCGCTTCCGTGTCCGCTGCCTCCCGCCTTTGATGGTGGTGCGCGTGGCTCCCATGGCCATGATGAAACAGATGCATCAACGGACAGGCCAGAAGGAAGAGATAGGGCAATAGCTCTGCGCCCTGACCTTTGTATTCGGTCCATACGACATAGGCAGCCACGACCAGAATGGCGGTGACTATCCATTTGACGCGGGTGGCGACGGAAAAACGTACTGAGTAGCGATGCGTATTCATGGTAGGCTCCTGGGTCACGTAGGAATCGGGATTTGTGTAACGCAGGGTGGGGCTATCTGCACTTCTCATCCATCATCGCCATGTGCTGCCTTCGCATTTCCGGAGACATGGACTTCATGTGTTGAGTCATCATGGCGTCCCGCTCCTCGGGCGTTTTCTTCGCCATCATGTTGTGATGCATGGCGCACATCGACTTCATGTCCATCTGTCCCATCATCCCCATTTGGCCCGGGCCGCTGGTCCCGGCGCGCTGGTGTGCCAGGTGGTCTACGGTACCCGCGGTACCAACCTTGTCCGGGGAGGCACAAGCGGCGAGAACCCCCGCCAACATGATCGGGGTGAGACGGCGCATTAAATTAGATCTTGAATTCATGACGACAGTCCTTGGCAAGTGATTGACGTGGCGCTACCTGACCCATCGTATAAAATGACACCTTAAAATTAAATGACCTAGGTCAAGTTTGGCCGGATGAGTCCGCCGACCTGCAATCTGAAACTCGCCCGGCTATGCATTCTCTTTAGCGTGGTTGATGGAATACTTCGGAATCTCGACGACGACATCCTGAGCGCCAAGTCGGGCCTGGCAGGACAGGCGGGAGTGGGGTTGAAGACCCCATGCCTGATCTAGCATGTCTTCTTCATTGTCATCCATCGGATTGAGCGAATCGAATCCTTGCTTCACAATGACATGACAGGTCGTGCAGGCGCCAACCTTGCCGCAAGCGTGCTCAATCTCAACGCCATGGTCGAGCAGAGCATCACAAATCGAGGTGCCGGATGCGACTTCCATCGATGCGCCGCCCGGTGCATATTCAGCATGTGGCTGTACCTTGATCGTGGCCATGCCTAGGTTCCTTTAGTTGAAGTTGGTGGAGTGAAGCTCACTCCACCATCGGTCTACAGGGTCGCGCTGGCGACGACTGGGTAGCCAGCATCGGCGATTGCCGAAGACACTTTTTCCAGTGGAACACTGGTGTCAATGCGGACCTTTTTCGCTTTCAGATCCACATCGACCTTCGCATTGCTGTCGACTGCCCGCACCGACCGGGTAACGCTGTTGGCGCAACCACCGCACGTCATGCCCTCCACTTGAAGCTCGTACATAGTGTTACCTCCATGGTTGAACGAGATCCCACTATAGACCTTCCAGCGATAGGAAGGTCAAGACCTATTTCAACGAGGTATCTGCATCGTTATCACTGCCTTGTGGAAGAGGCAGTTGCGCTGGTTTGTACTCGCGCACCGGTACCGGGCTGATAGTCACAGATCGAGAATTGCTTGCACAACATGTCACGCATGTCATTGATATCCCTGACCTGACTCTGGACAATGCCTTCGCAATACTCTTTCAGCTTATGATGATCGATATCGCGCTTGACTTGGCAATCGAGGCTGGGGTGCAGGGCCGCATAGTGGTGATTGCTGAATAGCTGGAGGAAGGCTTGCTCAAATTGTGCGCCTCCAGGTGTTTGTTCAAGCACCTGAATCAGTTGTTGCCCATCAGTGCGTAAGGTCGGGGTATGGGTGGCACCATACCAGTCTTTGAGAAATTTTTGGGCCTTCGCGATTTCTTCCCGCTGCATGCGGTTGGCCATCCGCGCCATCGACTTGATGTCTTCCATGCCGGCCTTCGGTGGAGTTGCATTCGTGCCGGGAGTCGGGGAAGTGCCTTCCTGAGGATTGTTGACTGCGGGGTCACGCTGGAGGTCGGTGCCAGCAGCGAGTTCCGTCATGCGCAGCGCAGAGTAATGGTGATCGATGATGAAAGTAAGGTAGTCGCGTTCGAACTGTGCGGTCTGGCCTCGCCCAGGTCCTTCTGCCTGCGCAGATGTTACGACAAGCGCCGCGCTGCCCAAGACTGTTAGCGCGACCCCTTTCATCCATCGGCGTGCGCCAGAAAATGTCTGGGCACTAATTACATCCTGTTTGAATCGGTAAGCCATGGTGCGATTCCTTTGAAGTGAGTGTCAGAACGATGCGGTACTTATCCTCCTTGAGCGTTCGACGCAGCTTTATAGCTGCTTTCCTCATGCATTACTTACCGGCAAGCTTCCATTCCTTCTTCCATTTCGACAGTTGAGCAATTTCCTTTTTTTGTTCATCGATGATCTTCTTGGCAAGATCCTTGACTTCCTTGTGCTGCGCCTTGCCGGCGGCGAGTTGCGCCATCTCAATGGCCATTTGATGGTGCGCCGACATCGTGTCAAGAAATTGGAGGTCAAACGGCGCTTTTTCCGCGCCGGGTGAGCTTTGCATACCTGCGTGCCCCATCTGGGCACCGGATCCTTGTCCGCCATGCATGCCCGAATGCTGGGTGTCTTTTTGTTGCGAGGCGACGGGGCCGCTGAAGGCGAGGGCGGTCACCGCAATAGTGACCAGGGACGTGATACGCATAGTTCCTCCTTTTCTGGGATGTTTAATTCAATCGAAATGCAAAATCGATAACATCCCGTAGGAGTACCTATAAGAGAATTTGTTCGCAGTTTGTAATGTATCTATGCGTATTTTTTAGATTAAATGCGCCAGCTTAGAGCGTAAAAGGACGAGCGCTCCCCTGGATCCGGGATCCATCCGAGCGCATTACAAAGGGATGCACAGGCATCCCTTTGTAAGGAAGCGGACTTACTGTTTGACTTCGATTTGTGTCACTGTGAATTGACCGCCTACTTTCTCGGCTACAAAGCTCACCTTGTCGCCTTGCTTGACCTTGTCGAGCATGGCTGGATCTTTTACCTGGAACACCATGGTCATCGCAGGCATATCGAGGTTCTTCAGCTCACCATGCTTGATGGTGATCTTCTTCGCATCTTTGTCGACCTTCCTGATTTCGCCTTCCGACATCGCATCGGCGGAAGCAGAGGAGGTTGCCGACGGAGATGCCGATGCAGCTGAATCGGATGCCGCATAGACGCCGAACGGCGCGGCGGACAGGAGGGCGGTGATAATAGCCAGGTTCACGATTTTCTTCATGGTACGTTCCTTTCGGAGTTCACTAGTTGTAATGCTTGTAGACCGTGTAGCGTCCATTGCCTTGTACCAGCAAGACGTCGTACGGGTCCTTGCGCGGGCCTTCCATGCCCGGCGAGCCCAATGGCATGGCAGGTACAGCCAGGCCCTTGGCGTTAGGCTTTTCTGCGAGCAGTCGCTTGATGTCAGAGGCCGGCACGTGCCCTTCCAGCGCATAGCCATTCACTAGTCCGGTATGGCATGATCCCAGGTCCTGAGGGATGCCTAACTTTTCCCGGTAGTCGGACGGGTTCGCAACGTTCTGCGCCTTGACGGTAAAGCCGTTGGCTTGCAAGTGTTTCACCCATTCGGCGCAGCAGCCACAGCTTTCACTCTTGTAGACTTCCACCACGGGCGTGGCGGCCGACACGCCAAGATGCGCAGTGAGCAAGCTCACCATCGCTGCTTTCAAGAGCAAGTGCCTTCTCATCGTCTTTATCCTTTCTTCACTGTGATTTTCCCGATCATGCCGGCTTCAAAATGGCCAGGAATCAGGCAGGCATAGAAGAATTCGCCTGCCTTCGTGAACTGCCACACCATTTCTTCTTTCTTGCTCGGGCCGACATGCGACATATACGGCTCATCATGCTCCATGCCAGGGTTCTTTTTCATCAACTCCCCGTGCTTTTTGAGTTCATCCATGGTGCCGAGCACCATTTCGTGCATGATCTTTCCCTTGTTTGCGACCAGAAACTTGATCGTCTCGCCTTCCTTGACCGTGATATCGCCTGGAGTAAAGCGCATCGTGTCACTCATGTCGATGGTGATGGTTCGGGAGACCTTTTTCGGGTCGCCCTGCTTGCCGAACGGATGCTCATCTGTGGAGATGGGCGCATTCGCAGTCGGCTTCTTATGGGTTTCGTCACCATGGGCATACGCCACGGAGGCCCCCATCGCAAGACCGATCGACAACAGCGCAGCCGACACGGCTTTGATTGTGAGTTGCTTGTTCATATAGTTTTCCCTTAGATTAGATAATGCTGGTTAGGTTAGTGATGACCGCCGTGGCCGGATGGCTTGCGTACGGTCATTTCAATGTTGGTACCCTTGTTCGCAGAGGGCATCGATTGCCCGCCTGCAGAGCCGCTGCGGGTAGGGGCCGGCGCTTCGCCCTTCCATTCGTACGCAACGGTGCCCGCCGGGTGCTTGTACCAGCCCGGATCCTTGTAGTCGCCCGGTTTCTGCTCCTTGCGAACTTTAAGCACCGTGAACATGCCGCCCATTTCGACGCCCCCAAAAGGCCCTTGGCCACTCATCATCGGGAGCGTGTTGTCCGGGATCGGCATTTGCATCTCACCCATGTCAGCCATGCCACGTTCACCCATGACCATGTAGTCAGGGACCAGCTTATTGATCTTCTGGGCGACACCGCGGTGGTCGGCACCGATCATCGTCGGCACCTCATGTCCCATCGCGTTCATCGTGTGGTGGGACTTATGGCAGTGGAACGCCCAGTCACCCAGGTCGGTCGCATCGAACTCGATGGCCCGCATCTGGCCAACGCCAACGTCGGTCGTCACCTCCGGCCAACGTGATTCCGGACGAGTCCATCCCCCGTCAGTGCCGGTGACCACAAACTCGTGACCATGCAAGTGGATCGGGTGGTTCGTCATGGTCAAATTGCCCATGCGAATACGGACGCGATCACCCTGACGTACGTTCATCGTATCAATGCCCGGGAAGACGCGGCTATTGAAGGTGAACAGATTGAAGTCAGTCATGGTGCTGGTGCGCGGGGTGAAGCTGCCCGGCTCGATGTCGTAGTTACTCAGCAAGAAGACGAAGTCGCGGTCGACCTTCATGAAATTCTGGTTCTTCGGGTGAGTAACCCAAAAGCCCATCATGCCCATGGCCATCTGAACCATTTCGTCGGCATGCGGGTGGTACATGAAGGTGCCAGGCCGCTTCGCCTCGAATTCATAGACGAAGGTTTTGCCAGAAGGAATGCCAGGTTGGGTCAGCCCGGTCACGCCATCCATCCCGTTGGGCAGGCGCTGGCCATGCCAGTGGATGCTGGTGTGTTCCGGCAGCTTGTTGGTGACGAAGATGCGCACACGGTCGCCTTCGACGACTTCGATCGTCGGGCCCGGCGACTGGCCGTTATACCCCCAGAGGTTCGCCTTCATGCCGGGCGCCAGTTCGCGCACGACAGGCTCGGCCACCAGGTGGAACTCCTTGACGCCGTTGTTCATGCGCCAGGGCAGCGACCATCCGTTCAGGGTCACGACAGGGTTATAGGGACGGCCATTGGGCGGCATCAGCGGTGCCTGCGTGGCGGTGCCTTCCATGATCGGCGCTTCCGGCAGTGACGCCGCGCCAACGCGACTGACTACGCCCGCGCCAACCAACGCGGTGGCGCCCTTAAAAAAATCTCTACGCGATACCATGATTCTTCCTTGTTCAATGTTCAGCTGCGCCGGCCTCGGCAGGGGCGGCCGTGCGAATTTGTACGCTGCTTCCGCCAGTGCCATTCATGGCGGCCTGCAAGTCTGTTTCCGCGATCCAGAAATCGCGCTGCGCTTCAATGGCGGCATTGACGCTGCTTACTTGGTCACGTGCGTCGGTCAGTAGCTCGAAGACGCTCGCCAGCATGCCGTTGTAGCGGAGCAGTACCTCCTCCGAAATTTTCTTGCGAAGAGGCACAACTTCGCTCTGGTAATGCTTCGCCAGATCATAAGTGGTGCGATAGGCGGAGTATGCTTCCCGTACCTGGGAGCGGGCGCGGATCGCCAGATCTGCAGTGCGGTTAACCGATTGCATGTACATGGCTTCTGCACGCGCCGTGCGCGCACCGCTCCAGTCAAAGATGGGGAGCTCCAGTTCGATTTCATAACCATTGGATCGAGGTTCGCCGGTCTCACTGGTGTTTGCGTATCCCGCATCCAGCACGTTGATGAAACGAGTTGCCTTTGTCAGGCCCAATGCGCGCGCGGTCGCGTGGGCATCGCGTTTGGCTATTTGTATGTCAAGGCGCTGGTCCATCGCGATCTGCTCGACGTTGGCCATCTCGTTCGGTGCCTTGGGCAAGTCCGGCAGCCGGTCAGGCAATTTGAATGACGCATTGGCGCCCCACAGGCCCATCAACCGTGTCAATTGCTCGCGAGCCGCTGTCGCGTTGTGACGAGCCCGTGCGACTTGTGCCGTTGCGTCCGCATAGAACACTTGCTCGCGTGCCTGATCGAGTTTGCTCACGTTGCCCACCCGTGCCAGACGCTGGGACAGTTCGGCGCCGGCATCGGCTGCGCTCTGAACCTGCTCCATATATGTGGCCGTCTGCTGCGCAGCCACTGCGTTGAAGTAGGCGCGGCGCGTGTCGGCAGCCAGCTGTACGGCTTGCGATGCGGTCTGCAACTGGGCTTGTTCAAAGCGGCGCTTCTCGATGCCGCTACGGATCGGCATCGTCAGCAATCCCAGCAGGTCGAACATCACGCTGCGCTCAATTTCGACATCTTCGCCAGCACGCATGCGGCCAAAGGAGAAGCTCGGATTGCGCATGCGGCCGGCCTGGACCAGATCCGCTTCCGCCACGCCGAGCTCGGCAAACGATGCCTTGAGTCCCTTGTTATTGAGTAATGCGATCTGCACCGCGGTATCCGGGGTCAATGGCTTTTGCAGCAACTGGCCAACGGTGTCCGGGGTTGCGTTGGCATCGGTTGTCGGTTTGGAAAACTGAACCGCTTGACCGGTACGCTCCTTGGTCATGGTCGAAACGGAATCCAGTCCTCCATCGCCGGAAAATGTAGCGCAGCCCGTAAGGAAGACGGTCAGTACGGCCACCGCCAGCGTTGAACGGCGAGGAAATTGATATTGCATGTTCATGGATTCCCCCTTTAGTGGTGCTTGCTATGGTCCACCGCACCGCCTTGCTGGGGGGCGGGGGTATTGGCATTAGCTGGTGCGACTGGTGTGCTGCCGGCATCCTTCATGTGCCCGGCATGGCCACCGATCTTGCCCATTTCGTCGTTGGCCGAACGCCAGAGCTTGTCGGGAGTCGTGCCTTCGTCATTTGATGCACGGAAATTCTTAAAGGCGGACTCATAGCTGACCGCAGCAGTCGGTGCGTTGGCGTCGAGCGGGTTCGGTTGGGTTTGTTGTTGTGCAGACGCGGCAAGGGGTACGCATACCCATGCGGCGACGGCAAGCCATTGCTTGGATGACATTATTTTCCTCAAAATCGGCAGAACAGACGTGCGAAGACACGCGAACTTACTTGGGTACTAACCGAACAAGCAGTAAATGCTTGTAGTCGGCGCCCGGTCGTGATTAAACGGAGAGGAGCCTTGGGGGGCGTTCCAACCCGGCCGGGATGAAGCCGGTGAAGGAAACGACAGGGGGAAGGACGACAGTGTGGATGGTACTGAAGACAGGCGTCAGCGAGACGGAGGCCGGAGGTGCAGTCGCACCATAGCAGCATGCCGCACAGGCGCTGCAATACGATGTTTTGTGGAAGGGCTGGATGTCAGATACCTGGTCACCCCCACTATCCACCTTGTAGACGTCTGGCAGGGCCATGCTTGTGCCATGGTCGCCATGCTCATGAGCGCCTTGACCATCAATATGATGATGCTCAGTTGCTCCTGACATGATTGCCGGTGAAATAGCGTGATGATTGGGCCCGCAAGACGCTTTGATGACAGACGCCACGCCTTGAATCGGCATAGCGGCAATCAGCAGCCAAAGCAAAAATGTCTTGAAGACCCGGTTCATTTGTTCAGTTTAGCACAAGGGTACGTGATTTAAAGCAACTTTTACCACAGTCAGTGTAGACCTTCCAACGGTGGCAAGGTCAAGCGATCTTAATGCGGGATGACACTTTTCGCTTGTGACGAATAATGTGTTCGAAAGCATTTTCCTGTATTGGTTCTACGAAAAAGAGGAGCGTGCGGGCCCGGCGTATAAACGTGCACTGGAAAGATGCTCTCGATGGCGGATCTGCCTGTAAAACACTAATCACCTGATTCACAGGAAATCGTAGCCACGAAAAATTAGCACTTTCAACATATAGATATTGCGTCATACCGGCGAAATTTCAAGCGCTCGGAACCGGAAAGAAGGGCAGTGCGCCCTTCTTTCGCGGTCAGCTGTTAGCTACCGTAATACATGGAATTGAAATTTGAATTCCCGTAGCGGTTGGCTTGCACCGCTTCCGCTTGCACCTGGACACGAGTCTTGCCGGCGACGAAAGTGGGTTCCGGCGGATACGAGGAGTCGTTACCAACATACAGCGATCCATCCTTGCGTGCCTGTTCCAGTTCGGCACGCACCTCGGCACGCGACTTGGTCGACTGTGTATGATCCTGCCAGTTTGTGCCGATGTCACCCAGCCATTTGTCATCTGCCAAGGCACTGGTGCTCATTCCAGTGATTAACACCAGGCCGGCTACAGCCGACATCATCAATTGCTTCGTTTTCATATTGCACTCCTACGCTGGTGGTTGGTGGACTGACATGTCATCTCAATCCATGCATCCAGTTTAAGAGCCG
Source organism: Noviherbaspirillum malthae (assembly GCF_015352985.1). Classification (GTDB taxonomy): domain Bacteria; phylum Pseudomonadota; class Gammaproteobacteria; order Burkholderiales; family Burkholderiaceae_D; genus Noviherbaspirillum; species Noviherbaspirillum malthae. The sequence continues at coordinate 40,504 of NZ_JACYXF010000051.1, forward strand.
CGGGGAAACAGTTACGTGACGCCTACATTACAACTATGTAATGTAGCAGCGAGGGGCGTGTGGGGGGCATTGAGCAAGGTGTCAACACTGCAATCTTCAAAGGGGGACAGCTAGGCGAGCAGCGGCCCGGTGATCATGCGGTAATAACAGAACGCTAATCGGGCATTGTAGCTGGAGGGCATTTGACCCAGGCTGGCTCTTGATAACGGGGAACTATCCGAACGCAACCGATAGACGAATGCCATCCGCGTTGACGGGAATAGACCGGTAGGATCTGTGCTTTATGTGATTCCTAGGGTAACGGCAGCCAAGGCGATATAACGCACGGTCTTCGCCATTGCGACAAGGCTCAGAAAAATGGAGAAGCGCTCGCGCATCAGACCTGCAACCAGTGTGAGCGGATCCCCGATGATCGGTAGCCAGCATAGCAGCAACGACCATCGGCCAACTTTCCCGTACCACCGCTGCGCACGCGTGAGTGCGTCATCATTGGCTGGAAACCATCTCCTGCCACGAAAATGTTCAAGATACCGTCCTAGCCACCAATTGATGCAAGACCCTATCGTGTTACCAATACTGGCGACCAGTATCAGCAACCATGGTTGCTGCTTGCCCGCCAATAGCAGTGCAACCAGCACTGCTTCGGATTGCGCCGGCAGGATGGTGGCTGCCAATAAGGCAGCCGAAAACATGCCACTATAGGCCGCCCAGTCATTCATGCGTTGGGACCATCAAGCTGCTCAACCTTTCACCATTGTCGTACATCGCTCATTGATAGAAGTAATTGCCGAAGGAGGGGGCGGCACGTCCACAGTACTATGTTCATCATGATAGATGGTACGATGACTGTAATCTGGCGATTATCGTTGGTTATTGCTCCAGTATAGTCTGTTATTCAAATGCACAGGCTGGGACGGCGCATGCCGTTCCTTCTTTTGCTCCAAGGAGTCAAGCCATGCAAAAGTCGATATATAAGGCATTGTGGATCGTCGGCCTTGCGTCATTCACCCTGGTAGCACTCGCAGATCAAAAAGCCGGCGACCAAGGCGGCCGAACTATGAAAAAAGCGGCCAGTGCCTCTACCATGGCGGAGGGCGAAGTAGAAGACGTGGACCTGGCCACCCCAAGCATCACGCTCAGGCATGGACCTATCAAGAGCAAAACGATGGAAATGGAACCAATGACCATGCCGTTCGCGGTCAAGGATGCCGCATTGCTGGCGGGGGTGAAGGCGGGCGACAAAGTCAAGTTCATCGCCGAATACCTTGATGGCTTTCCGACGATAGTTACACTGCAAGTCCTGAGATAGGTTGGGCCAGCATGCTTCTCGGGCCATTGACTGAAGGACTTTGCGCGCATCAACTGCATCATTGAGGCGCTCTGGGGATTGCAATGTACCTTAACGGCGCAACGTTATCGACAAAGGCTGCCACTGCGGCGCAGTAGAATGGGCTGTTCTAATTGGCTAGACCAGAAAGATTCACTTAGGCGGGGCGACGATCGTTACACCTTGACCGCATCCCCCAGGATACGCCGCATCGAATTCTTGATATGTGTTTGCATCGCATCCGACGCCGCGCGACAATCCCTCTTGATGATTGCCTCCACTATGTCATGATGCTCGCTGCAAATTTGGAACGACCGTTGAGTCCATTGCGGCGCCGAGAGTTCGAATGACATTTGCATCGTAAATAACATGTGCGGTCGCAGCGCGATCAACCCCGTAACGTACATTGGGTTTTTAGATGCAACGGCAATAGCGTTGTGAAGGGCAAAGTCTGCGTCAACGCACCAATCCCCATAGGCGGATGAGCAGGAAACTGCATGGTAGGCACTTCTAATTGAAGTGATGTCCCGAGAATCTTGCATCAAGGCAGCCTGTTTCGCCGCGCCTGTCTCAAGACAGCAGCGAAACTCGTAATATCGCTGGATGTCCTGGACGCAGGCAATCGAAGGAAGGGTTAGCGTCGCTGCTTTCGCAAGCGTACTAACAAAGGTACCTGCCCTCGGTCGCGAAATCACTAAGCCGGCGGCGCGTAAGCGTATAAGTGCCTCGCGTACGGTTGATCTGGATACACGATAATGGTGACATAGCGCCTCTTCGGTCGGGAGGCGCTCACCTGCTTTGATCCCGCCACTTTCAATCTGCTGTAGGATGGCATGATGGACTACGTCTACAAGATTGTTGCGGAGGGACAAAGGGTTAGTTTTGTCGAGGCTCATAACAAAACATAGTCTAATCCATTTGCCGAGCACCGCAGCAAGTTCGATGGAACGCCAACCCGCCTTCTATCCGGCCGGTAGACGGCCCATTCTTTTGGAAGAAGATGATCAGCTTCCGAAATAAATCGAATCGAAGATCTCGTTCCCCTGGCGGTTAGCCTGTACTGCTTCGGCGCGGACCTCTGCGCGTGAGCGCCCCTGATATGCTTGGGGTGCTTGGGGTGCTTGGGGATAGAACGCACCGTTGCTGACCTGGAGCGTACCGTTTCTGCGGGCCTCTTCCAGTTCAGCGCGCACCTCCGCGCGGGACTTCGTCGACTTAACATGGTCTTCCCAGTTCGAGCCGCGGTTACCTAACCATTTATCGTCCGCCAGCGCGCTCGAGCTTACGCCAGCAATCATTACCAAGTTTGCAATTGCGAACAACAGTTTCTTTTTCATGGTGCATTCCTTTGCTAATAAGATCATCAATCCCGTGACTTGCTTCATTGATGGAGGAAGTATAGAAGCCGCAAGGCAACGACAACGTGACACCGACATTACAACCTTGTCATACACGCTAAATGGGAATGGCGAACATTACACACCTGTAATCTGCAGAGTGCGATCCAGTTAACCATGACCATGCTGCTGCTAAGCGTAGTGGTCACCGCGTCAAAGCAGAATAAGCCGTCCAGTGACGTTAGCCAGTCAAGCCGGGTGCGCATCTCAATCCGGCATCGCGTGACGTTCGCCGACGCTCACCTAAGTGGGCGAGCGCAATTTCCTGTGGACGGCGCTTAGGCACGGGATACCTGCGCATCACGGCGCTTCCCGAATAACCAGGAAGCGACCCCTGTCTATGGGTAGGAGGTCGCTCGTCCGATAAGGTGAAACTTGATCTGAATCATATTCGCCAGCATTGGTGAAGGGATATTCTCGGTTCGCTATTCGACGCGTTGAGCAACGGCGTCAACAGCCAGGCTGGGGCCTTGCATCATTTTACTTAGGACGATCCATTATGAAGAATCTACAACGAGTCGGAGCGATATCATTAGTTCAGGTTGCATTGCTAACCCTCGCCAATGCAGCGATCGCGGCCCCCAATAGTATCTATGTTGCGAACGAGGGCGATTCGACCGTCAGTGTAGTTGATATTGCGACATTCAGGCCAGTCAGAAACATCCAAGTCGGCCGGAATCCTCACAACGTACAGTTAAGCCCGGATGGGAAGTTCGCATGGGTCACCAATGACGGGCCCCACAAGCCTGATGGAAATACACATCAGGACGCGGACAAACACGGCCAGACCACCGAGAGCTCCGGCGGTGAGATTTGGGCGATTGATACGCAAACCGATCGCGTGGTTGCACAGATCGTTGTAGGGGTTCATCCAGCGCATGTGGTGCTCACTCCTGACGGCTCTCAGGCCTATGTCACCAATGGCGGCGAGGGTACAGTCAGCATCGTCGATCTGCAAGCGCAGAAGGTAATCGCTACTGTCAAGGTAGGGAATTATCCCCACGGAATACGAATTAGCCCCGACGGAAAGCAGGCGTATGTGGCGAACCTGAAAAGCGGTACCGTTTCGGTTATCGACACGGCGTCACGGAAGCAGGTGGCTGAAATCACTGTAGGGAAAGGGCCGGCGCAGGTCGGTTTCACGCCTGATGGATCAGCCGCTTTTGTGTCACTGTCAGGCGAGGCAAAAGTCGCGTTGATAGACCCACGGCAGAGAAAGATGATCTCGAAAGTTGGCGTTGAATCGGTGCCGATCCAGGTGTACGCGACGCCAGACAGCAAGACCGTGATCGTTGCAAACCAAGGTTCCAAAGCAAATCCAGGCAAGACGGTAAGCTTCATTGATATCGCTACCCGAAGGGTGGTTAAAACGGTGGAAACCGGGAAAGGCGCGCATGGCGTAGTCGTGGATGAACGAGGCGATCGTGCGTACGTTTCTAATACCTATGCGAATACTGTATCGTCAATCGATATCCGTTCGGGTAAAGTCGTCGCAACGACGCCGGTTGGCGAAGCGCCCAATGGTATAAGCGTGCTGCCATGAAGGCTGCATTGAGGTGGCTAGAGACCGGGTCAGGCGGCCAACTCGCAGCCTGGTCCAGTTAGCACGTGCCTGCACGGTGTGGCGGACACTGTGTCTCCACTATACTGGACTGTCGCCGCTCCTCATCCTGGTGAGCACCAACAGGTGCTTGACTTTGATGATCTTGAGACGAACGGACGTATCCTGCCGCTCCGAGAAGGCTATTGACGCTACTGCGGCCGCTAGGGCAGCTATATCGATGGACAACAACGGTGGCCACATCGTGGAGAATGGCAACGCTTGCCGGCCTGATTTTAGAGGAAATCGCTACAATACACCCGTACAACAAGAGCGATAAAGGATTGACGGATGGGTGACGCGCTGGCAAAACTGATTGAGCATTGGAAGGCCGATGCGCACAGCACTTATAACACGTGGTTTCTTTGGGAAGAGCGCATCAAGAACTTCCGCTCCATCCGGCGTGGCATTGGCCAAGTCGTGCGCGACATACAGGCTGGTACCTTTGGCAACGCGTACCGCGGCTCTTCGTTGGAGACCGTGGTCGGGTCTATTGCCGAACAGCGACAGGTATTCAAGGGTGCGGACCATGCCTTTCTCTGGAAGCCAAAGCTCCGCATCCCGGACATCTACGAAAACCCAAAGAATCAGGCGGCCTTCGCCCAATTACTTCATCATTGCGATTGCTGCAATACGGCTGAAGAAGTTATCGCAGGAATACAGCGCATCGATGCGCTGGCTATCAAAGGGCTCGGCCCCGCGGTGGCCAACCTTCTTTACTTCATTCATCCCACCTTCGTCTCACCCTTCAATACAGCCATCGTAAAAGGCTTCAACGCCGTCACCGGCGGCAACGTGAAGCTGGGGCGCTGGGATCATTATTTATCGATGCGGGAAGGTTTGATTCGCCTGAATGAAGAGTATCGGACGCTGCTATCCAATGATTTGGGCGCGATTGCCGGACTGATGTTTGATGTGGGCGCAGGACGTTACGCCGCACCGCCTCGTCTTGATGACGCCGCCGCTTTTTCTGCATGGGAGGCCGATCTGGAGCGCGTAAGAGTGGAGTCGGCGGCTGCCCAGAAACAATGGGAGGCTGCACGTGAGAGCGACGCAACCCATACGGAAATCCAGGGATGGTTGCGCGATTTGGGATTGGCGCTCGGGTTTGATGTCTGGGTCGCTGCCAATGACAAGAGCCGCACCTACCTGGATGGCAAGCTCGGGGATAAGTGTCTCGCACAGCTTCCCGATGGGGTCACCAAGGGCATGGATTCGGTACGGCTCATCGATGTTGTTTGGCTCACCAAGGGCCAACACAACGTGGCCGGCGCGTTCGAAGTTGAACACTCGACGTCGATCTACTCAGGCATTGTTCGAATGCTTGATCTTGCCCTTGGAACCGAGGTCGGCAAAAACTGCACGCTATTTTTGGTTGCTCCAGACAATCGTCGTGATGAAGTCAAGGTGCAGTTGCGTCGGCCGGCATTCTCACGCGTGTCCGAACTGAACATCCAGTACTTGCCTTACAGCCAGTTGAAAGAGCATCGTGGAGCGATCGCCCGCTTTGGAACAGGTATTAAACCGCTTCTGGAGATTTCACAGGGCCTGCACTGATTCTCCGAAACTGGACTCGTTGCTCATCAGGAGTACGCAGGACAGCCATCGGTTTGCGTGCTCAGACAATGTGTCCGTCAAGATGACGGTCGACGCTCTGGTCTTGGTTCTCGAGAGGACTCGCTTGAGTGAGGTGCACTGGCAACGATAGGCGCCTTGGTTCGGCAGGTGCTGGTGTGATGGATAACGACGGGCAGTAATGGCATGCTTCCCGGTGCCAGAAACGTGTTTCAACTGGGAGTGATTCCGTACGACTGACTACAGGCGAGCATTACGTGATTTTTGCCGGCCTTCTTAGCCGCATACAGTGCCTTATCCGCCGCGTCGATCAGGGTGGCAGAATCGGTATAGTCGGCCACCAGCGGAGCCACCCCAATACTGACGGTATAAGCAGGAACCTCCTTGGACCACACTTCAGCTGCCATAGCACGAATGCGGTCGGCAACTGAATAGGCATCGTCTTGAGTCGTGTCGGGCAACAGCACAAGGAATTCTTCGCCGCCATAGCGTCCTATGGCGTCGCCGCGGCGAAGAAGTTGCCGCACCTTCGATGAGAAATCGATAATCACTTGGTCGCCCGTCAAATGCCCATGGCGGTCGTTGACCTCCTTGAAATTGTCGAGATCAATGATTAATACCGACATCGGGCGTCGCTTCAGTCTCGATTGTAAGCGGTCCGTTAAACCCGTACTTGCCGGCGAGAGTTAAGACGAGTAAGGTAAATTGCAGTGATAGGGAGATCAATCCGGCAGGACGATTTTCCAGGGCAGCAGCGTCTCGATATCGTCCACGG
>NZ_JACYXF010000004.1 GCF_015352985.1 Noviherbaspirillum malthae
TTGCCTGGCTTAACAAGTTCAAGCGTGTCATTACACGTTGGGACCGCTGCATCGAACATTACACCGCCTTTGTTCATCTCTCACTCATCATGATTCTGCTTCGCCGCCATTTATGAAATGAGTTCTAGTCTATTTGCCCTTGCTGACGTCGCCGACTTCGCCAACCGAGCTTCAAGCCGTGGGCAAGGTCGTCTCGTCCACAAATGGAAGGCTGATAGGGGATTTGATTGGAAGTGGACTGCTACTCCATAGAGGTGCAGCCATGGCTTGGACATGGCTGCCGGATCAGGACAGCGGCAAATAACAAGCACACTCGCATGGCCCGGCGTTCCGAGGTAAGGCGAGACCTTATTGTTATTGGCCTATGAATCCTTCAAATCCATAGCGCATGAAGCCAGCAGGTGGGACGCGACCGAGGCTGTGTGCAAACAGAATAAATTTCGGTTTTGCTAAGTGATCGCAGATGGCGTTATCTTTCGGCGGCGTTACAAGGCCATACGGCCTATTGCCTCATCGCTTTGACTAATCCTAATGTTCCCAGAATTCTCATCATCCGTTTCATGTTGTACGCTAGTACATGCAAACTCATCTCCGTTTTCACTTTAGGCAGGGTTTTCATTAGGAAGTGCGTCGCCCCCATCCATGCCTTAAGCGTGCCAAATGGATGCTCGACGGTACAGCGTCGTAACATCGCCAGTTCTGGTCGTTCGTCTAATCGGCGCTGCATTCGCTCAAGCACATCTTCATACTCCCACCGACTGATTCGCCGGTTTTTACCGGTAGTGCATTTCGGTTTCAATGTGCAAGTCGGACATGCGGACGACCAGTATTTATCAGTTACTTCTCCTTGCTCGACCACTCGGAAGCGTCAAGGTGCTCTTTCGCCCGCCGGACATAGATACTCATTGCTTTGTGCAAGATAGATACAATCGCGCTTGTCGAACAGTCCTAGTGCATGGTTGCTCGATGTGATGGCTTTAGGCACTAGGGGAATGAAACCTTGCTGTTCGCAGGCGAGAATTTCAACACCAGTGAAGTAACCCCGGTACGCAATGGCTGTCAGGTCTGTCTTGCCCAGAACCTCCTTCACATGGCCTGCCATGTTTGCAAGCTGATGGCGGTCATGACCAACGTTGGTCACTTCATGCGCCACAATCAAATGGTGTGTTGTATCGACGGCCGCTTGCACGTTGTAGTCCACCATGCCAGTGGCACGGCCACTTGTGGCCATCGATCGGGCATCCGGATCGGTTTCTGAGATTTGCTGGTCGGGCAAAGTCTGCAGTTGCTCAGCCACTTTATTGAAGTCCTCGATCTGGCGTTTGACGAGGCAATCTTCTGCTTGGTGTGTTCAATGCGTGATCTGGTCGTCAGCTCTGGCTGGCGGTCGGCTCGCTCCAGTTCTTCCATGTACCGGGCAATGCTCTCTTCAACTTGCTCGATACGTGCTGCAACCTTACGCTGTGTGTAGTTCTTGTCTCGGTGTTTACTGCTTTGAACTTGCTGCCATCAATGGCCACTTCCCCATCCTCGAACATGTCGAGCTTGTGACATAACAGAACGAACTGCCTGCACACGTTGCCGATAGCCTTGGCATTATCTTTGCGGAAGCCTGCAATGGTCTTGAAGTCTGGAACAAGCCGGTTGAGCAGCCACATCAGCTCAATATTGCGCTGTCCCTCCCGTTCCAAGCGCCGACTCGACTGGATACGGTTAAGGTAGCCATAGATGTACAAATTGAGCAGCACAGATGGATGATATGCCGGTCGTCCTGTATTGGCCGGCACAGTGCCATCGAACCCAAGTGCTTTAAGATTGAGCGAGTTGACAAACACATCGATGACCCGCACAGCATTGTCTTCGTCGATGTATTCATCAAGTTGAGCCGGAAAGAGAACGCTCTGGGTGCGGTCCACTCCTTCAATAAAGCGTTTCATCGAGAATTGCGGACGGCCTTGCAAAAATTCTTCCCACACACAATCGGCTTCACATCAAGGACGCAGTCCTTCGCGGAAGACCCGCCGGGCGATGGTGGCGCGATGCAGTTCGCTGGCGCCGTCGTAGATGCGGAATGGCCGCAGCTCGCGCAGGATCATCGAGACCGGCGTGTCGTCGGAGATGCCGAGCGCTCCCATGATCTGCACCGCCCGGTCGGCGACGCGGTAGACGGCTTCGGAGACGAAGATCTTCGTCATCGCCGATTCATGCTTGACCGACTCTCCGGCGTCCATGCGCGCGGCGCAGTGCAGGCTCATCAGGCGGCTCGCATGCAGGTCGATATGGGAGTCGGCCACCATGGCCTGCACCTGCTGCAATTCGGACAACCGCTTCCCGAAGGAAGAGCGCCGCACAGCATAGTCCTGGGCGATTTCCATTGCGCGCGAGGCGCGGCCGATGAAGCGCATGCAATGCGACAGGCGGGCCGGCTCCAGCCGGTCCTGTGCGTAAACGAACCCCTTGCCGACCTCGCCCAGCACCGCCTCTTCGCCGACTTCACAGTTGGTGAAGCGCAGTTCGCCATGGCCGCCGATCTGGTAGCCGTCCATGCTGCCGATGTTGCGCACGACTTCATAGCCGGGCGTATCGGCATCGACGACAAACAGGGTGGCGCCTTCGTCGGTCTGCGCAAGGACGATCGCGAATGCGGCGCCGACGGCGCCGCTGATGAACCATTTATGGCCATCAATGCGCCAGCCCTTGCCAACCCTGACTGCGGTCGTCTTCAGCATGGCGGGATCCGATCCGGCGCCCGGCGCGGGCTCGGTCATCGCAAAGCAGGAGCGCAGGCTTCCTTCGACCAGCGGCGTCAGGTATCGCCGCTGCTGCTCGGGCGTGCCGTTGCGCAGCAGGTTGATCATGTTGGGCTGGTCGGGCGGTGCGCAGTTGAGCGCGCCGGGGCCGAGAAAGCTGCGCCCCGCCTCTTCCAGGATGCCGGCCCTGTCCTGCCAGTTCAGGCCGAGGCCGCCCAGCGTTGTCGGCAATTGCGGCGCATACACTCCGGCGGCGCGTGCCTTGATGCGCAGTTCGCGAATGACTTCATCCAGCCGTTCGACATCATGGGCCAGCGCAGGGGCTTCGCGCGGTATGGCCTCGGTGTCGATGAAATGCCGCAGGCGTTCCCGAAGCGAGGCGATCTCGGTCTGGCGGCCCTGAGGTTGATTTGACATGGGTTCTTTTGCAGTTGGTTCGGGAAAGCGACGGATTGCTCAATCAAGCTTGGTGCCGGTCGATTTCACCAAAGCACCCCACCATGCGGTTTCCTTCTTGATGACGGCGCCGAACTGTTCAGGCGTATTGGCCACCGGTTCCGCGCCCATCTCGATCATCCGTTTCCTGATGTCAGGCTTCGCCATGATTTTCGCCATGCTCGCCTGCAGCTTGTTCACGATGGCGGGCGGCGTGCCGGCAGGCACCATGACGCCTTTCCACGCAGTGATGACGAAGTCCTTCATGCCGGCTTCGGCAAACGTCGGCACATCCGGCATCGCCGAGGCACGGCTTTCGCTCGGCACGGCAATCGCACGCAGCTTGCCACTCTGCACATGGGGCAGCAAAGCCGGCATGTTGTCGATCATCATGCTGATATGTCCGGCTACGAGATCCACCACCGCCGGGCCGCTTCCCTTGTAGGCCACGTGCACCATCTTCAGGCCGGCGGTCTGGTTCATCAGCTGGCCTGCGAGCTGGGCGGGACTGCCGTTGCCGGGCGAGCCGAAATTGACTTCATTCGGCCTGGACTTGGCATAGGCGATGAATTCCTGCAGCGTCTTGGCAGGAATGGAAGGATTGATCGCCATGAGGTTGTGCTCGCGCACCAGCATGGTGACCGGCGCCAGATCCTTGATCGGATCGTAGGGCATCTTGCTGTACAGGCTGGGATTGATGACCGTCGGTCCAGCGGCCGCCATCAGGATCGTATACCCGTCCGGAGCGGACTTGGCGGCGAGATCGCCGCCGATGTTGCCGCCCGCGCCAGGCTTGTTTTCGATGATGACGGTTTGCCCGAGTTCGTTCTTGAGTTCCGCGCCGAGAATGCGCGCCACGACATCGGTCGAGCCGCCGGGGGCGAACGGCACGATCATCCTGATCGGCTTGGAGGGATAGCCGGGTTCGGCCATGGCGGGTTGGGTCATCGCGACGGCAATGGCGGCGCTTGCGATAAGAGTCTTGAACATGTTGTCTCCTTGTCTATCCTTGAAAGCCCTGGCGGGCTCATGTGGGCTCATGTGGCCTTCAGTGGCCTCAAGCAGGCCCGCTTCTGATTGCCCCATTCACGCCGGCTTGCCTTCGCGATAGCCATGCGCCGCCAGCGTGCGCTTGGCAATATTGAGCTGATGAATCTGGCTGGTTCCTTCGTAGAGACGGAACAGGCGCACGTCGCGGTAGAAGCGCTCGATGCCGTAGTCGGCGATGTAGCCGTAGCCGCCGAACATCTGCACGCAGCGGTCGGCCACGCGGCCGCACATCTCGGAGGCGAAGTACTTGCACATCGATGCGGACAGCGTCACGTCTTCGCCCTTGTCGCGCTGCCGCGCCGTTTCAAGAATCAGTGCACGGGCGGCATGAATCTCCGTCTGGCAATCGGCGATCATGGCCTGGATCAATTGAAAGTCCGCCAGCGCCTGCCCGAACTGGCGCCGCTCGGTCACGAAGCGGATCGCTTCATCGAGCATCCGGATCGCCGGCCCGGTGCACAAGGCCGCGAGATGGATGCGCTGCTTGTTCAAGACCTTCATCGCGGTGCGGAAACCAACGCCTTCCTGGCCGCCGATGAGGTTTTCGGCAGGCACCCGGCAGTCGTTGAAATGAACCTCCGACACCGGAGAACCTTCCTGCCCCATCTTGCGGTAAGGCGCGCCGGTGGTCAGGCCGGGAGTCTGCCTCTCCACGATGAAGGCGGAAATCCCCGCCGCACCGGCCGCAGACGAATCGGTGCGCGCCATCACGGTGAACAGGCCGGCAATCGGCGCGTTGGTGATGAAGCACTTGGTGCCGTTGAGAATGTAGACATCGCCCTCGCGGCGTGCAGTCGATTTGAGTGCAGTCGCTTCCGATCCGGCTTCCGGTTCGGTCAGCGCAAACGAGCCGGTGAGTTCGCCGCTGGCCAGCTTCGGCAGATACTTTGTCTTCTGCTCAGGCGTGCCGTCTGCAACCAGGGCTTCGGAACCGATGCCGGTATTGGTGCCGACCCGTGCGCGAAAGGCTACCGAGCATTGCGACAGCTCCATGGCTGCGAGCACCAGTTCCTCGGTGGTCATGCCCGCGCCGCCGTATTCTTCGGGAATCGAGTAGCCGAACATGCCCTGCTCGGCCATCTCTCGCACGATACCGTCCGGTACGTCGTCATTGTCCATGACGGCTTTCTCGTGCGGCACCAGCCTTTCCCTGACAAAGCGGCGCAAGTTGCCGAGAAATAATTCGAAGCCTTCCGGGTCCCTGATCATGTCTGCTGCTCCTCGATTCGTTGGCATGGCGTTCTGCGACCGGATCGGTTGCGAGCCGCCGGAATTCAGACTAACGAGAAGGCCGGGAAACCGAAACCATTGTTTCGATATCTTGAACGCCAAACCGCATGCCCGCAGCGGATGACGGTTAAGATGGCTGTGTCTTCCTTACAGCCTCGCCGCTCATGCGCAGCTCCGCTCATCACCCCGATCCGAATTTCGCGACCACACTTGCCCATGGCCTGAGCCTGCTGCAATGCTTCCGCGTCGATTCGCCCATGCTCAGCAACAAGGAGCTGGCGGAACGCACCGGCCTGTCGAAGGCGACCGTGTCGCGCCTGACCTATACCCTGATGGCGCGCGGCCTGCTCACGTATGACGGGCATCTGCGCCGCTACCGGCTGGGACCGACGGCGCTGTCGCTGGGCTATCCGCTGCTGGCCAGTTTGCGGGTCAGGCAGATTGCCCGGCCGCTGATGAAGGCGCTGGCCGACCATGCGAGCGGCTCGGTCTCGCTGGGCATACGCGACAGGACCAACATGGTCTATATCGAAACCAGCCGAGGCCATGATGCGCTCGCATTCCGTCCGGATATCGGCGCATCGCTTCCCATCATGAACAGCGCGATGGGACGCGCCTGGCTGGCTCAGTCGAACGCAAAGGATTGCGCGCAGCTGCTGGAAGAGATGGCCCGGCTGCAGCCTGACAGGCAGGCCGTCCATGCGGACATCGTCGAACAGGCGAGACGGGATCTCGCCGAAAAGGGATACTGCATTTCGCGCGGAGAGTGGCAGCAGGATGTGCATGCGATCGCAGTGCCGATGCGCACACCGGTCGACGGCGAAATCCTCGTCTTCAACTGCGGCGTGCTGACCGGCCGCCTCAAGGGCAAGACCATCGAAGAGAGATTCGGCCGGCGCCTGATCGAGATGGTGAGGCAGGTGGAAGCTGCGATATTTCCGCCGCATCTTTGATCTTCAGGAGCGCGTGCAATACGGACGGCCGTCATCCACAGGGCGGGACGAAGCTGCTCCTGGCGCTGCTTATCCGACAGGTTTTCCCAACGCGCGCGCAAACTGCTTTCTGACGACGGAATAGCATTCGCAGGCGCTCTTCTCAAGACCGGCCCGGTCCAGAATCTTGACGGTGCCGCGGTGGTAATCGAGCAAGCCGGCCTTTTGAAACCTTCTGGCGATCAGCGACACGCTGGGACGATGCACGCCGAGCATGTCGGCCAGGTACTCCTGGGTCAGCTGGAGCTCGTCACCCTGAACCCTATCATGGCTAAGCAGAATCCATCGCGCGAATCGTTCTTCGGTGCGGTGCAGGCGATTGCATGCCACCGATTGCGATACCTGGCTCAAGTAGGCTTGAAGAAAACGATATACCAGGCGCTTTAATTCACTGTTTCCTTCGATCGCCTGCTTGAACTTCTCCGCCGGCATGCGAAGGCTGTAACCGGGGATCTGGCATACCGTCGTCTCGACGGCCGTCGTGCTGCCCGTCAGCACATCGACTGTCGACATGCCCTCATTTCCTATGGTGCCCACTTCCACCGCGGCGCCATCGAGCATGATGGCCAGCACCGAATGGCAGCCGGACAACGGAAAGTAGACATATCGGATGTCGCCGTCGCGCTCGAACAGGACGGCATGCATGGGCGTCGGAACATAGTCGAGCGCCGGCTTGAGCGCTTGATACTCCTCTTCCGGCAGGCTTGCCAATATGTGATTGCTGCACAGCGACGCAGTCGCAGGAACGCCGGTCACTATCTCTCCTTGGTTGATCCGAATAATCCGTTTAGCCGGTCGATCCGGCTGCTCCATTTGAGCCGACGCAAAGGCTCCGGTCTGTACAAATTTGTACAGACCCCTTCCGCAGGTTTGGATACATTGCGTGTCCAAAAATATTGGAACGAGATGAGCTTCGAGCGCTAGATATACCGCAAGCAGCCATCAGAAAGGTGAAAATGCGGTTGGCGGAATTTATCTTGATCAATATGGAGCCCATCCTCCAGGCATGGGAAGACTTCGCCCGCAATCTCCAGCCATCCTATCGCCTGATGGATGTCGTCGAACTGCGGGATCATGCCAAGGAAATTCTGGAAGAAATCGCTGCCGAGCTGGCCAATCCCGCGGGCGAACGCAAACTGGATCCGCAGGGCAATACGCCCGCCGAGATCCACGCGGATACCCGTGCCCTTTCCGGGTTCACGGTCGATCAGCTGCTGGCCGAATTCCGCGCGCTGCGGGCCAGCGTACTGAACCTCTGGTCCCGTCGCGAGAAAACGGCGACATGGTTTGAAGTCGAGGACATGACGCGCTTCAATGAAGCCATCGATCGGGCGCTCTCGGAATCGGTTGCGAGATATACGGAAGCCCAGCGCCAATCGCAAAACATTTTCCTGGGCATCATTGGCCACGATTTGCGTTCACCGCTCTCCTCCATCAACCTCGGAGCGACCTACCTGATGCGATCCGAGCAGGCCGACAGCAAGCTGATCCAGCTCGGATCGCGCATGTTTGCCAGCTCTCTTCGCATGCAGGAAATGCTCGACAACCTGCTCGACTTCGTGCGCAGCCGCAGCGGCTTCGGCATCCCGCTCCAGCCCGATGACGTCGACCTGGCCGTAATTTCCGAGCATATTGCCGAGGAATTTCGGGCATCGAATCCCGGAGCGGTCATTCGCTCCGAGGTGGTCGGTGATGTGAGGGGAAGATGGGACGGCGCAAGAATCGGACAGGTCTACCAGAACCTGCTCGGCAATGCGATCCAGCATGGGGCCAATACGCCCGTCTCGGTGGTCACGTCGGCATATGACGGCGAAGTGGTCCTGTCAGTACACAATGACGGGCCGCCGATTCCTCCGGCCATGCAGAAGGATATCTTCGATCCGATGCGGCGCGGCTTGAGCGATCCGGTGCATTCATCCTCTCACAAGAATCTCGGCCTTGGCCTGTACATTGTCAGGGAAATCGTCGCGGCTCATCAGGGCAGCATTGAAGTGAGCTCGGCGGAAGAGACAGGCACTACCTTCACCGTTCGCCTTCCCAAGCTTGCCTGAATCGACAAGGGCGCCTGTCGTCCTCACGCGGCCCTCTCCGGACATGAGATGGCTGTCTTCCTCTCCACGGCGCCCTCCCGGGCTCAAAATGAGTCAAATGAAATTCCAATACTGCCAGCGCCATGCGCGACCTGAAACAGGGACTGGCCCTGGATTCGGCTCAACCCGCACTGGCGATGATGCTGGCCCGGCTTCAGGTCGACAGCGGTGAAGCAGCCTTTGCATTGCAAACCTTGCAGGCAAGTCGCGGTCATGCACAAGATGATGCCTACTACCAGGCCTTTCTGGCTGCTCTGCTGCAGAGACATGCACGACATCGTGAAGCGGTCGAGCAGTATCTGCTCGCGCTCAAGCTCATTCCTCAGAACGCATTGTGGTGGATCGGGGCAGGTATCTCCCTGCAAGCCGACAACCGTGCAAAGGAAGCACGCGAAGCCTTCGGCTATGCGGCGTCGAGCGGATCCCTTTCGCCTGAACTCCGGCTATTTGCAGAGCAGAAGCTCATTGAGCTCTCGCGTTAGAGATTCCTTTGGAGATGACAGCGGTTCCTTCAGATACGACTCATGCGAGTTCCAAGAGTCCGCGTCAAAACCTTCTCACCCGTCCCGCTTGACGCGGGTTTGATGATGACTGAACAATCAAATTTAGGCAGGAACGATTGCTCGTACATACGGGATCTTCTGAAGAACCATGACGAGCGCGGTTGAAATGAAAAATACCGCTAGTGTGGTAAGAGGGATCGCCAACCATGGATTAATAAAATCGTAATCCAATCCCTTTACATCCACCAAAAATATAATCAGGGCATGAGCAAGGTATACCCCGAAGTTAAGCTTTCCCAAGTATGGCAACAAATTGTCAGCATAGCTTCTCCCGCTTATGTAGCGTCGACCAAACTCGCGTAAAGCGATGAATGCAAAGACGGCTCCTAACGCAACAAAGGGCGATTCATATGCATAAAAGACTTCATGGGCCTGCCTTATGCGTACTGAAAACCACCAAGTCCCTATGGCAATGCCTACGATACAAATAGCCCAGCCGGCAAACGCCCAATAGAGTGGTGAACGTTGAAATTTAATTTTTTCGTAAAGAATGGCGCCTGCTACGATATATCCGGCATAGAGGGGCAGAAAATGCCAATTGATACCAACATAGTGCTTGCCTGTGATTACGGCCACCGTCGGCAAGAGAGAAGCCCCAATGAACCAGCACACCATGACGAACAATTGGGTCTTCAGGGCATTAGCCTGGAAGAAGGCCGTCAACACTGGAAGAAAGAGGTAGGCTCCTATCAATGTATAGAGATACCAGAGATGGGCAACGACCGGACCTTGCAGTATCTTGGCTATCCATCCGCTCGTATGGACTCCGTTATACCTGAACCAGAGAAGGTACAGCAGTGACCATACGAACAAAGGCGTAATCACCCGGCGTACCCTGCTCAGCATATCCGGCACAGTCGTTTCGCGCCGGAGCAACAGTGCGCCGGTTACCATTAGGAATAGCGGCACAGCAACGCGAGAAATGCTCTCGTAAGCATTTACTGCCCACCAGTGCCGCGCTTCCATCGGCCCAAAACCCTTTGCCGATACATGGATACAAATCACTAACAGGATGGCAATCAGGCGAATGAAATCCAGTGAGATGTCTCGTCTTGGAATTTGATCTGTAGATAAAGTCATCGAAGTAATTGATTATGCATACTGCATAGCTACTGGAGGCTTAAAAAATTGCAACTATTTTACTATGCCTACAACAAACACCTGATAAGCCCTGCCGGTATCCAGGGTCTCCTTAACGGCCACCTTTAATATGCGAATATCTCGTCTATCATTTTTATGCACCACTGTCCCTCGGAAATCGATGCCACGCCGGCCGAGGCATCGGTGAATCTCGCAAAACATACACGGATGGTTAACCTGGGCGCGCAAGCATCATTCAGGCGAACTTGATTGCAGCGGCTCCTATAGCGCATCCAACCGTATCTGCAACGCCGTTAGTCCAGTGCGTCCCCGACAATATTAAGCGGATCAACCGAAGGAAAGGGGCTAGCGCACGTTCAGCGCCCACGGCCAAAGGCGACGCGATGGCACCGCGGGTGTTACGCGGAGCATTTAGCCGGGCGCGAGGGCAGAAAATACTGAGCCAACCGGCATTGGCCGAAAGCATCAAGGCATTTCGGTTCTGGGATCGGCGTGCAAAGGCCAACACGGACACGGAAAAAGTGGCTGGAATTACCGCTGCAGAGGACCTACTTAGGCACGCAATTTCTACGATGACGGCACGCTACGCAAGGCATCGCCGAGGTAAACTAGTGAAACCGACAAAGTAATTTTTACGGAACAAGCAGTGTTTTGCGGAACTGGGAAACTGCCGGGAACTTAGGGGGAACCGGCGCAGGGCCAGTATTTGCAGGGGGGTCGGTGGTGGGTCGTGAGTGGCTCGAACACTCGACCTACGGATTAAGAGTCCGCTGCTCTACCAACTGAGCTAACGACCCGACGACCAGCATTCTATCAGCAAAATTATCAACCTGCAAAATGAAGGCCATTTCCCATTGCTCAGAATGATTGGCCGCACATGCGCTCCATCATCGGGTTGGGTGCGTTGCCGTACCAGTTCCAGAACTGCCCTGCATTTGCATGACACGATGCCTTGCAGATTCATGAGCAATTCCATCCCTGCATGACATCCCTCCTCTGCTACGGAGACTGCGCAGTGCCATGCCACCGAAGGCATGCCGGCAAGCTCAGGTAAATCCGAGCATCACCTCGATGCTGCGCACCAGGGATACCAGCTTCGGCGCAACCTCGCGTTCGATTGCGGCATAGGATCCGCTGGCGGCAGGGATACCGCAATTGAATATGAACAGATTCGAATCCACAGGCCGTGACAGCGGCACCGCAAAGCCGTAGACATCGCTGCGCCACTCCCCGTGGTTGGCGCAATAGCGTTGCGCTTCATACGCTTTCACAGACTGCATCGCGGCCTGGTGAAATTGCCGGTAATGTTCCGGCTCCTTGACGCGGATCTGGTTGAGCACGGACTTGCGTTCGTCGAGCGGTGCCCTGGACAGCCATGCGCGTCCCATCGCCGTGGTGAGAATCGGCAGCGGCGCGCCGATATCCGGCGTCATGATCAGCTTGTCGGTGGAACGCGAGGTTTCCACATAGATCATGTGAATGCGGTCGCGAATGCCCAGCGACACCGCGCCTCCGGTCTGCTCCGACAGTTCCCGCATCAAGGGCCGCGCGAGCTGCCGGATATGCATGTTGGCCAGCAAGGGATATCCCATCGACAGCACTGCCGGTCCCAGCCGGTATTTTTCGAGCTTGGCGTCGTGGCGCAGATAGCCGAGGCTGACCAGCGTATGCGTAAGACGCGCAACGGTGGATTTGGACAGCCCGGTACGCTGCACGAATTCCCGGTTGCCGAGAACGAACTCGCCCACGCGATAGCTGAGCAGAATGTCGATACCCCTTGCGAGAGTAGCGGCGAACTGCGGGTCCTTTTCGGTGTCGGTTTCGTTAAGTTTCTCGGTCATCATCAAGGCCGCTCTTGTAATGCGCATCTGACATGGGGACAGTATATCGGGGCTCTCTAACAGCCTGGCAAATGAAGACGCGTCTTTTGACAGTTAGCCCATGCGGTGACGCTCGCTTCTCCAGGCGGGGCGCCTGAGGAAGAAGGGAGGTGAGGGAGATAAGGCCAAAGGAGCTTGCTATCGCCCTCACCCCTAACCCCCGCTCCACGCCCCACCATTCGGCTTGCAAGCCGAATCGGCGACGGCAGCGCAAACCAGTGGCTTGCGCTGCCGTCGCCCCGCCTTCGGGAGAGGGGAATTTATTCAGAATGCGGAAAGCTTTTGCGTTCTGCTCAGATCACGCCGGCGGCCTGCAGGTCATTGATGTCCTCGCGTGACAGCCCAAATCCGAGCAAGATGTCCTCGTTGTGTTCGCCGAGAGCGGGACCGGTGCACGGCGGAGCGGGATCAAATCCCGACAGGCGCGGCACGATGCAAGGCGCCGGCAGGGTGCTGCCGTCCTTGTCCGGCAGCCGGATCACTGCCTGCCGTGCCTGGTAGTGGGGATCGGCCACGACATCGGCGATCGAATAGATTTTGCTGTAAGGCACGCCGTGTTCGTCGAGCGCGGCGGCCACGGCGGCGAAGTCCTGCGACAGGCACCACTGGGCGATGATGCTGTCGAGTTCATCGACATGCCTCATGCGGGCGGGGTTGGAACTGAAGCGCTCGTCGTCGGCAAGTTCGGGTTTCTGCATGGCCTTGCACAAGCGCCTGAAGATGACCGCCGATGACCCCACTACCGTGACGTATGCGCCGTCGCCGGTGCGGTACATGTTCGACGGGGCCGTATAGGTCGCGCGATTTCCGGCGCGCTGCCGTACCACGCCTTCCCGTTCATATTCGGCAGCGAGCGGATCGAGCAGCCGCATCATGGCCTCGGTTGCCGACAGGTCGATCTCTATGCCCTTCCGCTGCGGATCGGCGTTGCGCTGCACGATGGCCGTCACGATCGAGAAGGCGCCGAACAGGCCGGAGACGACGTCGCCGAGCGGATAGTTCATGTGCTGCGGTCCGCTTTGCGCGTCGCCTGTCAGATTGGCAAATCCGCTCATCGCTTCGAAGATGCGCGCGAAGCCCGGACGCGCGGCATACGGTCCGGTCTGCCCGAAACCGGTCAGGCGGAGAACGATCAGCCCGGGATTGGCCTGGTGCAGCGTCGCGAGGTCCAGCCCCCATTTTTCCATGGTTCCGGTACGGAAATTTTCTACCAGGACATCGACCGTGGCGATCAGCTTCAGGAACAGCGCCTTGCCTTCCGGCTTGCGCACGTCCAGCGTCAGGCCCTTCTTGCCGCGATTGGTGACTTTCCAGAAGAGGTCGACAGGAGCGAGCGTGCGCAGCGAGTCGCTGCCGTCCGGAAGTTCAAGCTTGATGACCTCGGCGCCCATGTCGCCGCACAGCGTGGCGCTGAAGGGTGCGGCGAGAACCGTTGCCATGTCGAGAATGCGCATGCCAGCGAGCGGAGCGGATTTCCGCGGGGCGGGTTCATGAAAATCTGCCATGTTCACTCCATATCGGGTCGTTGCAGGCAGTGTGTTTTAGCGGCCCGGAAGTCACAAGGAGTGTTTCGATATCTTGAACGTCTTTCAAGCAAAGCCATCACAGGCACTGTGAGGCCCTGCCCTGCCCTGCCCTGCTCCTGTCGAAGCGATGGTCCAAAAGTTACCGGCGTCTGATGTGCAAGGCCGTCAAGTCAATGATGCGCCTCTGCTGAGATCACCCTGTTGCGGCCTGCCTGCTTTGCCTTATACAGCGCAGCGTCGGCGCGCTGCAGCAGGTGACTGAACGACTCGCCCGGATGCAACTGTGCAACACCGATACTGACCGCATAGGTCAGGGTGTCGGCAATCTTGTCCGGATCCGAAACGGTAGCGTCCAATACGGCCCTTAGCCGCTCCGCCACCGCATTGGCCTCGTCCAGACTGGTATCGGTCAGAAGAACGGCAAACTCTTCTCCGCCCAGGCGGCCGAGATAGTCGATGTTCCGTATCACGGACTCGGCACGCAGCGTCAGGTCCATCAGGACGCGGTCTCCGGCAGCGTGTCCGTACTTGTCGTTGATGCTCTTGAAGTGATCGACGTCGAGCACCAGCAATGACAGCGCGTCTCCGGTGCGGTGCAGACGGGCCATTTCCTTCTCGGCGAATGCAAAGAACGCACGCCGCGACCAGGCGCCGGTCAGGAAGTCGCTGTTGGCTGCACTTTCGGCCTCCGACATCATGCGATCGTGAACCATCATCGTCGCTCCCAGGGTCAGCACCGGAAGTACGATCACGCCTATCGAAAGAAACAGGACATTCCACAAGGTTGCCTGCTGGGCCGACACCAGCGTGTCAACGCCGGCCGCGTAGACAAGCCCGCGGAAGGCATGCCCGAGGCCGAAAAGCAATGCTGTCGTTTTGGTGAAGAGGACGGGATACCGGTTACCGGATGAGAAAGCGGAAGAGGCAACCGTCCTTGCAATGGCAAAGCAGGCGATGCTGTGGAATATCGACACGAGGACAATACGCGCCGCCATCCAGTCGGTCAGGTAATAAAACGTTGCGATTCCGGCAGCTACCATCGCCAGTCCGGCTGCCAGCCACTTTACGGGCACTTGTTGGTTCGCGAATCTCCGAAAGCCTGCCAGGACCGCCGAAACCGCAGCGGCCAACAGGGTGTTCGCCAGTACCACCGACAATACGTCGGGAGCGACGCCGCGCAATGCGTACAACACCAGGGAGACAATCGCGAGGACATTCGCAGCCACCCATTCACGAACGCCGCCAATCCTGCTGCGGACAAGCGACCATAGAACAAACAGCATCACGACGGAGGCCAACGCCGTAATCAACAACAAATTCAGGGGTGTCAACATCTCGTAATGCCTATGGAACGGAAGGGTACTGCCGCAATTATGACAGTGTCCCCTGTCCGGCGGCGTTGCAAACGCAGACAGACTGGAGACAAACTGTGACGTTATTGTGACGCGGCCGGAATCATGGACCGTGTTCCATGGCAGAACAATGTGCCTGGCTGCACGTGACCACTATGTGCGTGGTTCGTAAATGACGTTTTCCGGTATTGAGCACCCAACTGTAACCGGCAGTCGGTTCCGCAGAGAGCCGTCACTTGCTGGAAAAGAAGGACCATCGGTCTCTGGAGCGCAGAGATCCTGCTGCAGCGTCCAGGGAGTGGACATCGGACTCGTGGATGGCCGCTTCAATAATGCCACGCATGACGGCTCGATTGAAAGCGCCTTCTGCATGCGAGGGATGAGCTGCAAGCAGACCGGAGTCGGTCGCCTTTCTGATTCCCGCCTCAATCATTGCATCAGTAATTTGCATGGCCGCACCCGGGATTGATGATGATGCTGATAACTCAACCAGCACGGCAGTTCAATTGTGGCGACTACCCCGGAGAAGAACATTCGTCCCATCAGGCAAGGATAGTCCGGCATCAATCCGACTGCGCGCGAATACTGCCAACAGTGCAATGAACCACGGACGCAAAGCCGGCGTTGAATTGTGAGTCATTGCCTGCGTTCCCGCAGAGAAAACCGAAGCGGATCGACTGCTGCATTGCTGCAAATGTCTTTTCGGTATGCTTTCAGGCAGGTGGCAATTTATCTTAACTGTTACACCTTCAAATGCAACCTTCAATGCATAGAAAAAATGGATTTGACCTTGGCCCAATATTCCGTTTCATTTTCGCCAACAGCAGCAATGGCAGGACATCCCTTATTTAGCCAGATGACAAGCGGAAACGGAACTCATGCAGTGGTTCCGCACCTTTCGCAGTCACTTTTCCAACGAAGGCGACGGCTTCCGTGCGAAGCCGTCGCCCGAACCGGCGGGTTTTGAAGAGGGCTCCGGCACGGCCAAGAGGAAAAGATGCGATCTCCTGCCGTGCAACAAGTCACGGCGCAACACTCATGACGTGGCCAAGTGCATTGAACCCGGTCTTGTCTTCCCACATGTTTTCATTGGCGAGCTGTATCGAATAGTCGGCACGGTCGCGCAGCGCCGTCATCGGATCGGACAGGTGGAGAAACAGCTGATAATTTCCTCTCTCCATGTTGGCCGGCAACGCAACCGTTTCGCTAACCGTGATCGTCTGCTTCGGCAGCCACAGGCGAGGGTCCGCTTTAAGCTTCGTCCTGTGCGTTGCTCCGGAAGCAGTATTGCGCAAGACAAGTTCGACGTCGCGGCGATTGAAAGGCGCAGCCCAGCCATCATTGCGAATGCTAAAGCCGATCGCCATCTGGCCGCCCGGTTTCGCGGACGGCGAATAGGCGCCTTCCTGCAGCACCAGGCGATAGCCGAGCCGCTGCTGGATCTGCTCGAAGCAACCCTGGCTCTTGAAGCTGCTGATGACTCCTTCGTGGTAGCCGTTGTTAAGATAGGACCAGTGAAATTTTTCAAGCTCCTGCAGCGCAACCGGACAATTGCTGCGCGGCGGATTCACATTGCAGGTTTCGCCGCCCATCGGTACGTAAGCGGTGTCGGACGCGAGGTATGGATATTCCGAATTGATATTGGCATAGGTGCTCCAGTCGTTGCCCGATGCCAGAAAGCAGTCGTTGTGATGGCCGATACGCGCCCTCGCCGTGCCATTGAATGCTTCCGTAGTGCTCAGCGGCGCCGCTCCGTAAAAACCTTGTTTCGTCGCCGGCGTACGCAACTGTATCGCACGCTCGGCAGGAACGGTCTTGAGCAGCTTTTCCACGAGCGCCTTGCGGTCGGCCCGATTCTTTTCCGTAAGCGAAGCCATGGAGCCGCTGCCGAAATTCTGGCTATAGGCCCACTCGCCCCATCCGCCGATGAGCCCCGCCTGCAGCACGGTGATGACATCCTTGTTCTTTTCAAGATATGGCTGCAGCTGATCCAGATGCGAGCTCATCCTTTCCAGCGTCGCGTCTTCGCCTCCCGTCCCGCTGCTGTATGAAAACCGGACAAGCGCTTTCATGCCGGCGCTCCTTATCGTATCCATGTTGCGCTGGAAGAGATCCAGCGTACTTTGGCTGATCGGAGCATTGATGAAATTGCGCAGGCTGAATGAACACATTGTCAAGGTATGCCCATCCTGAGTCTGGCGCTGCTGCAGTTCGGACGCCGCGATCGGACTGTTGCAGTCGACCATGTAATAGAGCCCGCGTTCCGGGTTCCTGATCGTTGCATCGCTTGCGCGGTATCTGATTCTGGTACCCGAGATGTCGTCGAGCGACGCAGTCGACGCCGCCGTGGCTGCAGTGGCTGCAGTGGCCGCCGCCGGCGAACCTCCATTCACGGCTGCAGTCAATTCGCCGGTAGCGGCCAGGCCATCCGCACCTTCCCGGGCTCCGAATCGCAAACTGGTCTGCGTGGAAGAGGATGAAGGAACGGCCGCCGCACCATTGACTGACGAAATCCAGCTGCTCGAAGTGGCCGTTCCAGCCGGAGAGGCAGTCGCAGATGTCCGGTGCGTCGCGTCTGCGTCATTCAACCTGTCTCCTGAAGATAAGCGCTGGCTGATCAGCGTACCAGAGCGGTCCACGGATAACGCATCGGCAGCGTAAGCCTCGCTTGCGCCGCATGCAACGAAAGCAGCAGCCAGCGCGGCAATGAGTTCGCGCGGTTTTTGAGTGGTGTTCATGTTCATCCTTCCACATAGAGATAACGATTCATGCATAGACGTGATGGGCGATCGGGCTTGAAAGGATCAATACGGATTCGACGCCGGACATGGTATGCCCGGGCCTCTGCCATGAGAACAAAGGCCATCGGGAAGACCTGACGGATTTTTCAGAGATCACCTTGCATTCGGAAGATCGGTCTCGCAACCCGGCGCGGATCGATAGGTCGATCACTGCCTGGCCTGCCGATGAACCGAGCCAAACGGATACATGAACGTCTTGTAAATCAACCGCCGTTCCCGACGGTGAGCAACTCAAGGCGATCTAGTCCGGTGTGGCGATACGATACGTATTCCTTTCCTGAACCCATGCGCGTTGACTTGCCGCTGAAGCATGCGGGAGGACATCCGCTCTGAAAGCCTTTCGTTATTTTTGTTTGCAGGCTTGAGTCGGAACGGCTTGTTAATGCCGGAACCCGAGGTCAGGCGATGTCCATTTCATGCTTCGCAGCTGACAGTCAAGTTTGCGCAGCGCTTGGATAACACGATAAACGAACGGTAAATCCAGTCGATAGTGCAGATGCAGTACGGCTGGAGGTTTATCCATGGAACGGGACAGGAGCAAGGCGGTTGCGGCCAGCAGGAATTCACGCGGGAGCTTATCATTTCCATCATGCTGTGCATGGTGTCATGCCGAGCCAGGACCGGGAGGCATAAAATCGAAGGGAATGCGTACGGGAGCAACTGAACGGCATAAAGGGCTTTGGAAACGTCGAGCTCAACAGTCCATCCAAGGCAACGCAACCGCGGTCCGAATGTAAATTTCTGGAGATCCAAATGCAGTTTGACATCCTCATCGTCGGCGCCGGCATCGCAGGCGCTTCTCTCGCCAGCGAGCTGGCCCCGCATGCCTCGGTCGCCGTACTGGAACAGGAATCGCAGCCGGGTTTCCACTCCACCGGGCGTTCCGCCGCCCTGTTCTCCGAAACCTACGGCACGCCGACGACACGGGCGCTGACCCGAGCCAGCCGGGCTTTCCTCGAGACGCCTCCGGAGGGATTCACCGAGCATGCCATCCTCTCCCCGCGCGGCGTGATGCATGTGGCAATGCTGGGCCAGGAAGACTTGCTGGAAGAGGCCCTGGCGGCAGCGCTGCAAGGTTCGCCCGATGCCTCCCGCCTGAGCGCCAGCGAAGCCATCGAACGCTGCCAGGTGCTGCGCAGGGATGTGGTGGCCGGCGCGGTGCATGAGCCGGATGCAATGGATATCGATGTGCACGCGCTGCACCAGGGCTATCTCAGGCGCCTGCGTGCCGCCGGCGGCAAGATATTCAACGATGCCCGACTGGCAGGCGCTTCCTTCGACGGCGCCCTGTGGACCGTGCGCCTCGAAGACGACCGCGTCATGAACGCGCGCTGGCTGGTGAACGCGGCAGGTGCATGGGCCGACGTGGTGGCTCGCCATTGCGGCGTGAAACCCGTCGGCCTGCAGCCGAAGCGGCGAACCGCCTTCACCTTCGATGCACCGCCCGGCATTGCCTTCGCCGGCTGGCCGACGGTGATCGGCATCGATGAATCGTATTACTTCAAGCCCGATGCCGGCCAGTTGCTCGGCTCGCCCGCCAACGCCGATCCGGTCGAGCCGCACGATGTGCAGCCGGAAGAACTGGACGTGGCCATGGGCATCCACCAGATCGAGCAGGTCACGACGCTGCAGATACGCCGGCCTCGGCATACCTGGGCCGGGCTGCGTTCCTTCGTCGCCGACGGCGATCTGGTGATCGGCGCCGACAATCATCAGGAAAATTTCTTCTGGGTGGCGGCGCAAGGCGGCTACGGCATACAGAGCGCCCCTGCGGTCGCGCAGCTTGCCGCATCGCAGCTGCTGCAGCAGCCATTGCCCGAACATCTCGCTCGCGAGGGCGTGCGCGCCGAGGCGCTGTCGCCGTCCCGGCTGCGCTGATCTAGCGATTCACTGACCGGCTTTCATTCCATCAGCGAGGCGCCCCATTCATGAAAGCGGCGGTATTCTTCCGGCGGCACGAACAGGCCGCCGGTAGTCCATGCGATATGCGTTGCCTGCGGCATCATTTTGCTCAAGCCGTGGTGCGCCAGGTACGCCTGCCCCTGTTCGCTGTCGCATAGCATGGCGGGACCCGACAGCCCGGCAGCGGCAGACGGCTCGATGCGGATATCCTCTTCCCGCTGCGCCAGATACAGATGGCGGAAAAGCTGCGCATCCTCCACGGTATAGACACCGGAAAGCAAGGGCTGCATCAGCGACGCCGCCAGTTCCGATGCACGCGGCACCGCCAGCCCATCGGCCTCGGTGCGGTTGCTGAGTCCGATGTCGTAGACCGATCTATCCATGCCGGGACCGTCCATCATGCGCAGCATGAAGCATGGCGATTGCGTCGGCTCCGCGAAGAAGCAATGCACATGCGGCCCGAACAGCTGCTTCAGACCGAAGGCTATGCCGCCCGGCGCGCCGCCGACGCCGCAAGGCAGATAGACAAACAGCGGATGCTCCGCATCGACCGCGATGCCCGCAGCGACGAGCTGCTGCTGCAGCCGCGGCGCTGCGGCACTGTAGCCGAGCAGCAGCGACAGCGAGCGCTCATCATCGACGAAATGGCTGCAAGGATCCTGCTCCGCCTCGGCGCGGCCGGCGGCTACCGCCTGCTCATAGTCGCCGGCATGCTCGACCACCTTCACGCCGCGATTGCGCAGGCGTTCCTTCTTCCACTCCTTGGCATCGGACGACATGTGCACGGTGGCGCGGAAACCGAGCGCCGACGCCATCACGCCGATGCTGAGTCCGAGATTGCCGGTCGATCCGACCGCTACCTCGTAGCGGTTGAACAATTGCCGGGCGGGGGCTTCCGCCAGTTGCGCATGGCTGGTGCCCCCCGCGAGAAGGCCGTGCTCGACCGCCAGCTTCTCGGCAAATTCGAGTACTTCATGAAAGCCGCCCCGCGCCTTGATCGAGCCCGCGATCGGCAGCGAATGATCGGCCTTGATCCAGAGCCGGCCATGCTCCGCTCCGACACCGAGCGCTTGCTGCAGGGCGGGCGCTTGGACCAGCGGCGATTCGATCGTTCCGCCGCTGGCCTGGAGCTCCGGGAACAGGCGCATGAGCAGCGGAGCGAAGCGATGCAGCCGCTCCTGCGCCGCGAGCATGTCGTTGCGGGTGAGCTCGCTGGCACTGCCTTGCCGTGCCAGCGAAGGGTTGAGCCAAAGCAAGGCGCGGCCGGCCGCAAGGTCGGCGTATTGGTCAAAAGAAGCCATAAGATTCAGGGGCGCTGTGCGATAGGTTCAAACCGTGATTATCTACCGGATGAACTGATCGATGAAGCCCTCTCCCAGGCCGTTGCCGGCATAATGCCTGCGGCACATGTCGATCTTGGTAAACACGTCTTCATAGCCTGTCTGGTTGCCGTTTTCGTCCAGGTAAATCATCGCGCCGCTGATGTTGAAGAAGGTGATCATCTCCTCGCAGTCGGCAGGAACTTCCAGCGTATGGATTTCGCCCGGCGGCTCGTAGACGAAGTCGCCGGCATTGGCGACCCAGTCATGCTCGCGGTAGAACCAGCGCCCCTTGAGCACATAGCCCACCACGATCATCGGATGCCGGTGGCGCGACAGTACGCCCGATTTCCGTACCCGCAGCAGATTGCACCAGCCGCCGGTGACCGTGTTCAGCAGCAAGGGGCGGAACCAGACGTTCTCGGCCTGCGGCACCCATTCCCGCTCGTCCTCGGGTATGGCATGGGCAACGATCTCGGGCTGGATGCCGCTTGAAGGCGTCACGCTTGAAGACATTATTTTTCCTTTCTCTTTTTGCTCACTGCCTTGTTTCCGGAACCTTTTCGCCGGGATATCGTGCTGACCACAGGCTCATTCGCTTGCCTGCAGCAGTCTGTCGCGCAACTCGCGCTTCAAGAGCTTGCCGTTGGGATTGCGCGGCAGCGGCTCCGACTGGATGATGAAGCC
Source organism: Noviherbaspirillum malthae (assembly GCF_015352985.1). Classification (GTDB taxonomy): domain Bacteria; phylum Pseudomonadota; class Gammaproteobacteria; order Burkholderiales; family Burkholderiaceae_D; genus Noviherbaspirillum; species Noviherbaspirillum malthae. The sequence goes on from NZ_JACYXF010000004.1 coordinate 21,679, forward strand.
TTCCGGAACCTTGTAATCCGCAAGACGCTGCGCGCAGAAGGAAGACAGTTCCGTTTCGCTCACGGGCGAGGCGACGGACACGAAGACATGGACGCGCTCTCCAAGAACAGGACAGGGCTTGCCGACGACCGCCGCTTCGACCACCGCGGGATGGGCGGCCAGCACGTTCTCGACTTCGACGCTGTAGATCTTGTAGCCGCCGCGGTTGAGCATGTCCTTGCGGCGGTCGAATACCGACAGGTAGCCTTCCTCATCAAGGCTGCCGATGTCGCCGCTGTGCCAGTAGCCGCCGGTGAAGTTGGCAGCGGTCGCGGCCGGGTTATCCCAGTAGCCCTTGACCACCATCGGCCCGCGCAGCCAGACTTCGCCGGCCTCGCCGCGAGGCAGTTCGCGTTCGGCTTCGTCGACGATCATGATGTCGCCGCAGGGTACGGCGACGCCGACGCTTTCGCCGCGCTTTCCTGCGTCGCCGGGCAGCGTCATCGTGGCGGGAGACGCGGTCTCGGTGGCGCCGTAGGCATTGATCAGGGTAAGACGGGGAAACCGGTCCGCCATGGCCTGTATCGTCGCAAGCGGCATCGGCGCGCCGCCGTAGCCGCCGATCCTCCATGCCGACAGATCGCGGTCTCCGATGGTCTCCTGCATCAGGCAAAGGTTGTACATCGCCGGCACCATGATGGTGGCGGTCATGCGCTCGCGTTCGGCGACCATCAAAAACTCCGGCGCCCTGAAATCGGGCACCACGATCAGCGCGCCGGCGCAGCGCACGGCGGCCAGCATCAGCGCCACCAGGCCGGTAACGTGGCTGAGCGGCACCACGACCGCGAGGCGGTCTTCTTCATTGAAGCCCAGCACCGCTTCGTAATGCATCACCGAGTGGACGATGTTGAAGTGGGTGAGCATCGCTCCCTTGGGCTTGCCCGTGGTGCCGGAAGTGTAGAGAATCGCGGCCACGTCTTCCTCCTCCACTACCGCGGGTTCTCGCAGGGGATCGACTCTCAGCAGGCTGGAGAAGTCTTCCGATCCCGGGAACGGATCGGCGGCAATGCGCAGCCTCACCGTCGGCGCGTGCGTGGAAGGAGGCAGCAGCTCGCCCAGTGCGCCGTCATGAATCACCGCCGCTGCGGCGCAGTTGTTGAACAGATACGTCAGTCCCGGCGTCTTTTCGCGCGTGCTGACCGGCACGATTACTGCGCCGATCGCCATTACCGCCAGCGCCGCGATGACGAATTCATTCCGGTTGCCGAGCAGCAGCACGACACGCTCGCCCTGCCCGATGCCTCTTTCCCTGAGGCCGGCGCCGAACCGCATTGCGGCATCATGAAGTTCATTCCAAGTCAGGCGCGAGGTTCCGCAGACCAGCGCCTCATGCATGCCCCGGCGGGCAACCGCCTCTTCCAGCATTGTATGGATGCTTCCGGGCCGGTTGCTGAAACAGCGAACCACACGGTCGCCGAAATGGGATTCGAGTCGCATTGCGAATGCCTTGCCGTGGTCCTGGGTCATCGTCATCCTCGCTGGCGTCATGAATTCGGCCGAAGCCGGTTTTTTTCATATCGTATACCACGCCGTCGAGATTGACATTGTGCCGGTCGAACCTGAACGTCATGAGATGAACGGACCGGCCAGGATGCAGCCGTCCCATGACGAGCGGAGCGGAATGCTTCCGGTGCTTTGGCGTTCAAGCATTGGGGAGCCGGTAATCGCGGTACTGCTCGCGCAGCTTGGTCTTGAGCAGCTTGCCGGTTGCCGTATGCGGAAGCTGATCGACGAACACCACGTCGTCGGGCACCCACCACTTCGCGACCTTTTCCCCGAGATAGCCGAGCAGATCTTCCCGCGTGACCTCCTGTCCGGGCCGCCTGACCGCCAGCAGCAGCGGCCGCTCCTGCCATTTCGGATGGGAGACGCCGATGATTGCCGCTTCCATCACCGCCGGATGGCCGATGGCAGCGTTTTCCAGGTCGATCGACGAGATCCATTCGCCGCCCGACTTGATCACGTCCTTGGCTCGGTCGACCAGCTGCACATAGCCGTCGGCATCGATGGTGGCCACGTCGCCGGTCGGGAACCAGCCGTCGGCATCGAGCACCTGCCCGCCCTCGCCCTTGAAGTAGCCGCTGGCGATCCAGGGGCCGCGCACATGAAGATGCCCGTATGCCTTGCCGTCGTGCGGCAGTTCCCGGCCGTCGTCGCCGACGATCTTCAATCCGACGCCCCAGACCGCGCGGCCGGCCTTCATCTTGACGCCGATGCGTTCCTGCGCGGACAGCCCGCTGTGCCGGGGCAGCAGGCGCCCGATCACGCCGATCGGGCTGGTTTCGGTCATGCCCCAGCCTTGCACGTAATCGGCGCCGAAATCCCTTTCGAAGCGTTCTATCATGGTGCGCGGCGTCGCAGCGCCGCCGACGCCGATGGTCTTGAGTCCGACTTGCTTCATGTCGATTTCCGGATGCTCGTCAAGGTACTGGAACAGCATCAGCCACACCGTCGGCACCGCCTGCGAGAAGGTGACCTTTTCATCGCGCATCAATTCGTACAGGCTCTTGCCGTCCATGTGCGGTCCCGGCATCACGACCTTGGCGCCGACCATCGCCGTCGCATAAGGCATGCCCCACGCATTCGCATGGAACATCGGCACCGCCAAGAGCAGGCACATCGAGGAATTCACGCCGAAGGTGTCGGGCGAGCATTCCATCAGGGAATGCAGCACCGTGGAACGGTGCGAGTACAGCACGCCCTTCGGATTGCCGGTCGTGCCCGAGGTATAGCAGAGCGAAGAGGCGGTGCGTTCGTCGAACGCCGGCCATTCATAGTCCTCGCTGTGCTGCGCGATCAGGTCTTCGTAGCAGAGCAGGTTCGGCACGTCGATCTGCGGCATATGGCTGCGGTCGGTCATGGCGATGAAGGCGGTCACCGTCTTGAGCTTCGGCGCGAGCTTTTCCACCAGCGGTGCGAAGCTGATGTCGAAGAACAGCACCTTGTCTTCCGCATGATTGATGATGTACTCGATCTGCTCGGGAAACAGGCGCGGGTTGACGGTATGCAGGATGGCTCCGGAGCCCGATACGCCATAGTAAAGCTCCAGGTGACGATGGGTATTCCAGGCCAGCGTGCCGACACGGTCGGACTGCGACACCTTGAGCGTTTGCAAGGCATTGGCTATCTGCTTGGCACGCTGCGCCACCTCACGGTAATTGGTGCGGTGCAGCGGTCCTTCCACGGTACGGGCAACGATTTCGGCTTCAGGGTGGTATTGCGCGGCATGTTCGATCAGCGACGAGATCAGCAGCGGCGCATCCTGCATCAGTCCTAGCATTGGCTTGTCTCCTTTTGTCTTGTCCGCAGTACAACAGCGTCGTTCTTGCTTCATCGAGGCATTCCGCGGTTACCGTTTTCCGGCAACCAAAGCGTAGCAGCTGCAGCACAGTCATGGGAAGCCGGCAACGCAGGGATTGCTTCGCGTCACAGCCGTTCGATGATCGTGACGTTGGCCATGCCGCCGCCCTCGCACATGGTTTGCAGGCCATAGCGCTTGTTGCGTTTCCTTAATGCATGCACCAGCGTCGTCATCAGCTTGGTGCCGGATGCGCCGAGTGGATGCCCCAGCGCAATCGCGCCGCCGTTCACATTGAGGCGGGCCGGGTCGGCACCCGTCACCTGCAGCCACGCCAGCGGTACCGGTGCGAAGGCTTCGTTGACTTCGAACAGGTCGATGTCGTCGATCTGCATGCCGGCTTTTTTCAAAGCCTGCATGGTTGCCGGTATCGGCGCTTCCAGCATGATGACCGGATCGTGGCCGATCACGCTCAGGTGATGGATGCGCGCGAGCGGCTTCGCATTCATGCTCTTGAGCGCCTTTTCGCTGACGACCATGACACCGGTCGCGCCATCGCAAATCTGGCTGGCATTGGCCGCCGTGATCACGCCGCCTTCCTGCAGCAGCTTCACGCCCTGTATGCCCGCCAGTGTCGCATCGAAGCGTATGCCTTCGTCTTCCGCATGCACTTCCGCGCCGGCGCTGCCGTCGGCAGCACGCACCTCGACCGGCAGGATCTCGTCCCTGAACAGGCCTTCGCGGGTGGCCGCAATGGCCTGCTGGTGGCTGCGGTACGCGTATTCATCAAGCGCATCCCGGGACAGCCCGTACTTCTTCGCGATCATTTCCGCGCCCATGAACTGGCTGAAATCCGGCACCCCGGAATAGCGCTGCCTGATGTTCGGGCTCATGTAGTAACCCATGCCGTTCTTCTTCGGCAACGCACTCGGGGTAAACATCGGCACGCGGCTCATGCTTTCCACGCCGGCCGCGATCACCACGTCCATGGTGCCCGACATGACTGCCTGCGCCGCGAAGTGCAGCGCCTGCTGCGACGAGCCGCACTGGCGGTCGATCGAGGTGCCGGGCACCGACTCCGGCAGTTTCGATGCCAGTACGGCATTGCGGGCGACATTGGTGGACTGCTCGCCGACCTGGCTGACGCAGCCCATGATCACATCTTCCACCAATGCCGGGTCGATGCCGCTGCGGTCGACGAGTTCATCGAGCACCTTGGCGGCGAGGTCGACGGGATGCCAGCCTGATAGACGCCCGCCGCGCTTGCCGCCGGCGGTCCTGACTGCTGCAACGATGTAGGCTTCGGCCATGTTCATTCCTTGTCGAAATATCGGGAAAATTCAGATCACCCCAAGTTCCCTGAGCTCGTCGATGCGCGGCTGCGCCAAGCCCCAGTCGCGCAGGATGTCCTCGCTGTGGGCGCCGGGCGGCGCAGGCGGAGCCGGTATCTCCGGCGTGCTGGCGCTGAAGCGCGGCGCCGGTGCGGGCTGGGTGATGCCATCGATGTCGATGAAGGTGCCGCGGGCCGCGTTGTGCGGATGACGCGGCGCCTCGTCCCAGTCCAGCACGGGCGCGAAGCAGACGTCGGTGCCTTCCATCAGCGCGCACCATTCGGACTGCGTCCTGGTCTTGAACACATCGGCCAGGCGGTTCTTCAGGATGGGCCAGCCATGAGGGTCGCGCTGCTCGCGGAAAGTGGGATCTCCGATCCCGCACAATTCGAGCAGCTGCGCATAGAACTGCGGCTCGATGGAACCGATGGCGACATACTTGCCGTCGGCGCAGGCATAGGTGCCGTAGAAATGCGCGCCGCCGTCCAGCAGGTTTTCGCCGCGCTGGTTGCTCCAGCTGCCGGCCGCCTTGAGACCGTACATCATTGCCGACAGCAGCGCGGCGCCGTCGGTCATCGCGGCATCGACCACCTGGCCTTTGCCGGTGCGGCCCGCCGCCTGCAGCGCGCACAGCACGCCGAAGGCCAGCATCATCGCGCCGCCGCCGAAGTCGCCGATGTAGTTCAGCGGCACCACCGGCGCCTCGCCCGGCCGACCGATCGCATGCAGCGCGCCGGAGATGGCGATGTAATTGATGTCGTGCCCCGCTGACTGCGCCAGCGGCCCATGCTGGCCCCAGCCGGTCATGCGGCCGTAGACCAAGCGGGGATTGCGCGCCAGGCAGGGCTCCGGCCCCAGGCCCAGTCTTTCCATGACGCCCGGCCGGAAACCTTCGATCAGCGCATCGGCCTGCCCGATCAGCTGCAGCAGCGTTTCCGCCGCTTCGGACCGCTTCAGGTCGATGGCCAGCGACCGCCTGCCGCGCGCCGTGATATCGAAACGATATTCTTCCGGACGCCCTTCCGCACCGCGCCGCGGCCTGTCGATGCGGATGACTTCCGCGCCCATGTCAGCAAACATCATCGCGCAAAATGGCGCCGGCCCCAGTCCCGCCATTTCCACAATCTTCAATCCTGCCAGCGGACCTGCCATGTCTTTCTCCCGTGATGCCGTTTCGTCAAGGCCACATTCAGCGCGGCGCCATGCGGATGGCGCCGTCGAGGCGCACGCTTTCGCCGTTGAAGTATTCATTGCCGATCATGAATTCCGCCAGCGCCGCATATTCATCCGGCTCGCCGAGGCGCTTGGGAAATGGTACGGACGCCGCCAGTGCATCCTTCACATGATCCGGCAGCGACTGCAGCAGGCTGGTATTGAAGATGCCCGGCATGATGGTGTTGACGCGGATGCCCTCGTTCATCAGGTCGCGTGCAATCGGCAGCGTCATGCCCACCAGTCCGGCCTTGGAAGCGGAATAGGCGGCCTGGCCGATCTGTCCGTCCTCGGCCGCGACCGAGGCAGTATTGACAATGGCGCCGCGTTCGCCGTTGGGCAGCGCTTCCAGCGTCAGCATGCCGGCGGCGGACTTGGCCAGGCAGCGGAAATTGCCGACCAGGTTGATCTGGATGATCTTGTCGAAGGCAAGGGTCGGATAATGCCTGATCTCTCCCGTGGTCTTGTCGCGGCTGGCGGTCTTGATCGCATTGCCGGTGCCGGCGCAGTTGACCAGCACGCGTTCCTGCCCGATGGCCTGCCGCGCGCGGGCAAAGCCGGCGTCGACATCGCTTTCCGACGTGACGTCAACGCGGCAGAAAACGCCGCCGAGTTCGGCCGCGAGTGCTTCGCCCTTTTCCGCATTCAGATCGAACAGCGCCACCTTCACGCCGCGGGACGCCAGCCTGCGCGCCGTCGCCTCGCCCAGGCCGGAGGCGCCGCCGGTGATGACTGCGGAAATCGTATTGTCGAGCTTCATGATGCGTCCTTTCCTCCCGGGTTGCGCCGCGCCGGCTTTCTTGCAGTGTTGAAAGCAGTCTATCGGCGCGTGACAGGTCCAGCATCGTCGGAACCGACGAATCAGGATAGCGCGGCGCGACCTTGAGTCTGGAGCGGTCCATGCTTGACTTGCTTCAATTGAACGTCGTCAAGTACCGGCACATCGCCGGCGATGCAAATCGGCTAGAATTTGTTTCGGGTTTTCGCTTCCTAGCCGCTACACAAGGTCTTCATCCATGATCCGGTCCGCTGGCCTCTCCCGTCCCTTCCTTTCAAGCAAGCTGAACCCGCCGACAACCACGCCCGCGCAGGTGCCGCGCGATGTCATCTGCGAACACGTGCGCAATGCGCAGTCGGTCAAGCTGGTTCTGGTGCGCGCACCGGCCGGCTTCGGCAAGACCACCGCGATGGTGCAGTGCCGTTCGCTGCTAGAAGAGAAGCAGATCGAAACCGCATGGATGACGCTCGATGCCGCCGACAATGACGCTTCACGCTTCCTTGCCTGCCTCGCCGGCGCCGTCAATCAGCTGACCGCCGAGCACGGCGCGCCGCTGGAGCCTCAGCTTGCGCGCGCCGGCATGTCGCTGGCAGACATGGCGCTCGGCATCATCGACCGCCTGGCCGGTCACAGCACGCCGTTCGCGCTGTTTCTCGACGACTTCGAGACGGTGCAGGAACCGACCGTCCTGCGCCTGGTGCGCGAACTGCTCGACAACCTGCCGCGCCGGGGTCAGCTGATCATCGGCTCGCGCGGTCTTCCCGATCTCGGTCTTGGCCGCCTGCGGGCTCGAGGCCAGCTGCTCGAGATCGATGCCGCGCAGCTGCGTTTCTCGTTTCAGGAAACGACGGAATTTTTGCTGCGACGGCGCAACATCGCCTTGCCGGAAGACGCGCTCTCACAGCTGTACCGCAAGACCGAAGGTTGGGTGGCGGCGCTGTGGCTGGCCTCGGTGGCGCTCGAGCAGCGCGACGGCCGATCGGAATTCATCGCCCGTTTCTCGGGATCGGAACGCGCGGTTGCCGATTATCTTGCAGAGGATGTGCTCTCCAGCCAGCCGCCGGACATCCGCAATTTCCTGCTGCGCACCAGCATCCTGCGCCATCTGAACGAGCCGCTCTGCAATGCGCTGCTGCCGGGGACCGACAGCGCGGCACTTCTGCGCAGGCTTGAGGAGTCCAATCTGTTCCTGACGCCGATCGACGGAGAGGAACGGTCCTACCGCTACCACAGCCTGTTCGCCAGCTTCCTGCGCACGCAGCTGGAACGCGAGCTGCCGAATGCGGCGGTCGATCTGCATGCAGCCGCCTCGCAATGGTATGAACATTGCGGCCGTCCGGTTCCTGCCATCGATCATGCGCTCGAAGGCCGCAATTATCCGCGCGCGGTCGAACTGCTGCGCAGGCATGCGGAAAGCCTGCTCGAAGGCGGCCGGCTGCGGCTGCTGGCCCGCTGGTTCGCCGCCATTCCGGAAGAGTTCACGCGCGGCTCCGAACTGCTGCAGGTCGTTCATGCCTGGGCGGTATTGCTGACCCGCGGTCCGGTGGAAGCGATGGCATTGCTTGAAGCGTCCGGCTGCTCCTCGACCAGCGACCCGCAAGTGCTCGCTCATGTGCTGGCGCTGCGGCCGATGATCCTGGCGATGATGGATCGCAAGGAGGAAGCCTATGCGCTCGGCCGCGAGGCGCTCGCGCGGCTGCCGCTCGGCCATGCCTTCGCCGACAGCGTGCTGGCCAATGAAATGGCCTATGTCTTCGCGGTGATGGGCGAATACCAGGAGTCGCGCAGGCTGCTGGACGCCGCGCGCCGCAGCCAGGGCGATGGCCCGAGCGCCTTCAACAAGATGTATTCCGAGTCGGTGGAAGGCATCATCGACCTGGAGGAAGGCCAGCTGCAGCAGGCGATGGCCCGTTTCCGCATTGCGGTCAGCTCGACCCATGCCGCGTCCTACCGCCACGCCGGCGGCAACGCCTGGGCCGGCGTGCTGTATGCCGCAGGCCTCTACGAAATCGATGCGCTGGACCAGGCCGAGCATCTGCTGCAGGTCTATGTGCCGCTGGCCAAGGATGTCGGCCTGGCCGACCACATGATCATCGGCTATACCCTGCTGTCCCGCCTCGCCTTTCACCACGGCGACGTCGACCAGGCCTTCCAGTGGCTGACGGAACTCGAATACATCGGCCACCAGCGCCGGCTGCCGCGCGTCGTCGGCAGCGCCAAGCTGGAACGCGCCCGCATGCTGGCCCTGCAGGGCAATCTGCAGGGTGCGCACGAGGAATTCGAACGGGCCGATGCACGTGAAGTGTGGTATCCGATAGTGCATTTGCGCCTGCCGGCCCACGATGTGGACAATCCGCAGATCGGCGCGCTCAGGCTGCAGATACTCGCCGGCCATGCGGGGGCAGCGCTGCCGGCGCTGGATGCGGCGATCGCCGACGCGCTCGCGTCCAAGCGCAAGCGCAGGGCACTCAAGCTGAAGATACTGAGGGCGATGGCGCACAAGCTCAACGGCGAGCCGCATGCGGCAGTGGCAGGCATGACCGAGGTGTTGAATGCGGCCAGTTCCGAAGGCTACATCCGCCTGATCGCGGATGAAGGCATGCACGCGGGCAGGCTGGTGCTTCAAGTGGAGGACGGCATGCGCTCCGAAGGCGTACGCTCCGATCCGCTTTTCAGCGTTTATTTGCAGAAGCTCCTGCACGCTTTTGGTCCATCGCTTGTTCCGGAGCCTGAGGAAGTTTCCGAAGAGCCTGTTCAGGCTCTCGTCGAGCCGCTGACGACGAAGGAGATCCGCATATTGTCGCTGCTGTCGGAAGGCTACTCGAACAGTGCGCTTGCGGAGAAATTGTTCATTTCGGACAGCACCGTGCGGACCCATCTGCGCAATATCAATGGCAAGCTTCATGCGCAGAATCGCACGCAGGCGGTTGCGCTGGCGCGCAGGCTGGGGGTGATACGGTAGGGTGTGGTTGCCAAGACATTGGAATTGCAACGTGCTTTGCTCCCTTCTCCCGCAGGCGGAGCGGGGGTTGGAGATGAAGAGGATGTTAAGACCGCAGACGCCCTTGCTATCGCCCTCACCCCTGCCCCTCTCCCGCCTGCGGGAGAGGGGTTCTGATCTCCGTATTCATATTGGCGCTGTCTTGCTCCCTTCTCCCGCAGGCGGGAGAAGGGTTGGGGATGAGGGGGGGTTGCCAAGACCGCAGAAGCTCTTGCTTGCTATCGCCCTCACCCCCTGCCCCCGCTCCGCGCCCCACGGTTCGGCTTGCAAGCCGAACGGGCTACGGCAGCGCAAACCGCTGGTTTGCGAAACCCTGCCTTCGCCCCGCCTGCGGGAGAGGGGAGTGATTTTTGTTGCACCTGCTGCGTTCGAAGAAATTTCCTACCCACCTTCCGTCAAAGTCCCCGCGAAATCACCTCCTTCATGATCTCGTTCGTCCCCCCGTAAATCCGCTGAATCCTCGCATCCACATACATGCGCCCGATCAGGTATTCATTCATGTAGCCGTACCCGCCGAACAGCTGCAGGCACTCATCAATCACCTTGCCCTGCAAGTCGCTGGCCCAATACTTGATCATGGAAGCACCAACCGTATCGAGCCGGCCGGCCACCAGGTCTTCGACACAGCGGTCGACGAAAGCACGTGCCGCGCATACCTGCGTGGCGATTTCCGCCAGCTTGAATTTGGTGTTCTGAAAATCCGCGACCGGCTGCCCGAAGGCTTGGCGCTCGCGCGTATATTGCAGCGTCGCTTCATACGCGCCTTCCATCGCAGCCGCTGCGCTTACACCGATCACCGTGCGCTCGTACGGCAGGTCGCTCATGAGCTGGAAGAATCCCCTGCCCTCCTCGCCGCCGAGCAGGCAGTCCGCATCCACCTGCACATCGTCAAAGAAGAGCTCGGCCGTGTCCTGCGCCTTCAGGCCGATCTTGTCGAGCAGCTTCCCGACCCGATAGCCGGGCCTGTCGGCAGTTTCCACGATGAGAATCGACGTGCCCTTGGCGCGCTGCGCCGGGTCGGTCTTGGCCACTACCAGCACCAGCCCGGCGAGATAGCCGTTGGAGATGAAAGTCTTCGCGCCGTTGATCACATAGACGTCGCCGCGCCGCTCGGCCCGGGTGCGGATGCCTTGCAGGTCCGAGCCCGCGCCCGGTTCCGTCATTGCAATCGCGCCCACCATTTCCCCGCGCGCCATGCGGGACAAATAGCGCCGCTTCTGCTCTTCCGTGCCGTGATTGAGCAGGTAGTGGGCGACGATGCTGTGGACGGATGCATTCATGCCGGTCAGGCTGCGGCGCGACATTTCCTCGTAGAAGACAGCTTCATGCCGAAAGTCGCCGCCGCCACCGCCGTACTCCTCGGGAATGTCGGAGCAGAGCAGGCCGAGTTCGCCCGCCTTGCGCCAGATGTCCTGGCCGACGTGGCCGCGCTTGCGGGCGGCTTCGTCATGCGGAAGCATTTCCTTCTCAATGAAGCGGACTACCGTATCGCGGACCATCTCCAGTTCTTCGTTCATCCACGACCGCCGGAATTGAATCGCCATGCCATGCCTCCATCAAGGCCGCTTCATTGCACAGGTCGTCGGCACCTCGGTCTCGGCGGCGGGAATCATCGCCACCGTCTTGAATCCGAAGCCGGTGTTTTCGGTATCGTACCTGACGTCCTTGCCGTCCTTCTTGCTGTAGACCGACAGCACCAGCGGCTGAATCAGCTGATGATCGCTCTTGCGCATCAGGACCTTGCCGTTGCCGGCTTCGAATTCCATGCCTTCGAGCGCCTGCGATACCTGCCTCGGATCGGTGGACTTGCTCTTGTTGATCGCCTCCGCCAGCATCTGGATGGTAGTGTTGATGCGCACGTAGGAAAACTCGAGTCCCGGAAAACGTTTCGCATAGTCGTCGGCGAACTTGTCGAGCTTGTTCGGCGACAGGTTACGGTGCCACTCGGTGATCTGGTAGACGGTGTTGTCCGGCATGTCGCCGAGCGCCGTCGGTGTGCCGCGCACCGCAGCGAAATAGGTGTAGAAGCGGGTGTTGAGCCCGGCTTCCTTGGAAGCGCGCAGCAGCAGCGCCAGATCGTTGCCCCAGTTGCCGGTGATGACGGTATCGGCCCCCGACGCCTTGATCTTGGCCACGTACGGCGAGAAATCCTTGACCTTGCCGAAGGGATGCAGGTCGTTGCCGACGATCTGCACGTCGGGGCGCTTCTTGGGCAGCATGCTGGTGACGGCCTTGGCCATCTGCTGTCCATGCGCGTAATCCTGCCCGAGGATGAAGACCTTCTTGATGCTCTGGTCCTTGGCCATGTAGTTCGTCAGCGCCTCGACCTTCATCAGGTTATGGGCGTCGAAGCTGTAATACCAGAAGCTGCATTTGGAATTGGTCAGCTCGGGATCGTTCGACGCATAGTTCAGGAACAGCACCGACTTGTCGGGATTGCGCTCGTTCCATTTGTTGACCGCGTCGATCAGCGCGCCGGCGGCGCCGGAACCCTGCCCCTGCACGATGAAGCGGATGCCGCTGTCGGTCACTTTCTTGAACAGCGTCAGCGACTCTTCGGGGCTGGCCTTGTTATCCATCGGCACGATTTCGAGCTTCTGGCCTCCGAGCACGCCGCCCCTTGCATTCACGTCGTCGGCTGCGGCGACGAAACTCTTGTGGCCGAAGTCGCCTATGCTTGCAAAGGCGCCGGACAAGGGATCGATGTAGGCAATCTTCACTTGTGCGGCAGCGCCGCCGGCCGAAGCCAGGACCGCCGATGCCGCGAGAGTGCGGACAATCGCTTTGAGCATGATGTCTCCTCCATGTGGTTATCTGCGATCCCGCTGAGCGCTCCCGGTACAAGAAAAACAGAACAAATGGAAAGAGGCACGCGGTTTTCGTATGCGCCATTATTAATCCCGCTCCTTGCGCGGACCTCGTCGGAAGGGACGATTTTGAAGGCGGATTGCATAAGCGAAACATGCTTGCGGCCTTTGCAATCGCTGCATATTGCAGCGCATCACGAGGTGCGGTGCCGGTTGCTTCAATGTCTTGCCTGATTACTTTGCCCCAGGAGGTGGCTGACCGGACGGCAACGGCGAACCGGCAATCGAAGCACTGACGGGAACTCATCCGGATTGAAATAAGGTGACAGTACGCCCGAATTTGAAGTATGCTTCCCGGACTCGTGGCATCCCTCACCCGCTTCCACACCCAGCTCTGCCCTCGCGCCCCATTCGCGCTCATTCTCTTTCCGGCCCCATCGCTGCCGAGCGCTCATTCCGGGGCAACCGTGGAACTACAACAGATTTATCAGCATGAATTCGTCGAGATCAGCGTCGACAGAAAACGCAACTGGCTATACGCCAACTGGAAAGGCTATCAATCGGATGCCTGCATCAAGGAAGGCTGCGAATTGATGCTGACCGCGATGAAGGAATTCAAAGCCGTACACATCCTGAATGACAACAGGCAGGTGCTTGGCATATGGACAGGTGTGGCGGATTGGCTGGCCCGGAACTGGTTCCCGCGGATGCGCGCCTCGGGAATGAAGAAATTTGCACTGATCTATAGCCCGAGCCGCTTTTCGCAGATTTCTGCAGATGCCGCGATGCTTCTCTACGACCAGGAAGGCCGTGACGTCGTAGGCTTTCATTCGGAATCCGCGGCGGTCGCCTGGCTTGCACAGTCCGACGAGCCCTGAACTCTTCAATTCCACTTTTCCAATGCCCGACCGAGTCGCAGGCTGTCTCACCAGACTGTCGGCTGCACCCGCACTGCAAAGGCAAAGCCGCAGGCACCTGTGACCAGGCACCTGACTCATGCTTTGAGAGCGGCTACTTCAATGTGAAGCGAACGCTTTGAGCGGGCTTGCCCTGCAGGGAAACCGCGGCAACGGCCTTTGTGCCTTTGTCGACCTTGAAAGTACCCTTTGCTTCCAGCTTGTTTTCACCGGCCGGCGCCAGGGCAACTTCCGTCTTTTCGCTGCCATTGAGCAGCGTCAGCTTTGCGCTGCCGCCTTTGGTATCGACTTTCCTGCCATGGTCGTCCACATAGATGGCAATGCTGTCGGCCCTGGCCACCAGCTCGTACTGCGTTTCCTTCACCTCGCCGACCACGCCGCCGTATTGGGGCTGGTGCGCTTCGCCGTGCGCATGCTTGCCCTGCCCAATGGCGCCGGATGCGGCGAGCATCGATGCTGCCGCCAGCACTGCAAGTATTTGCCTTTTCATATCACCCTTTCACATGCGGAACAATCAAAACCGGACCATGGCTGATTCCGCAGTCGCCATGGTCCGATGGTCTACTGGTATGCCGGTTTATTGCTAGAACGCGCCCTCTCCGCTTTCCGCAACCAGCCGCCTGGTCGGTTCCCGGCCGAACAGCCAGAACATCGCCGGGGTCAGGAAGGTGTCGAGAATCGTCGAGCTGACGAGTCCGGAGAAGATCACGACCGCCACCGGATGCAGCACCTCGGTACCCGGCATTTCCGCTTCGAACAGCAGCGGTGCGAGTGCAAACGCCGCCACCAGCGCCGTCATCAGCACAGGCGTGAGGCGTTCGAGCGAACCGCGGATGATCATCGCCTTGTCGAAATTCTCGCCTTCGAACGCCATCAGGTTGATGTAATGGCTGATCTTCAGGATGCCGTTCCGGGTCGAGATCCCTGCCAGCGTGATGAAGCCGATGAGCGCAGCGATGGACAGCGGCTGGCCCGACAGCCACAAGCCGATGACGGAGCCCACGAGCGCCAGCGGTATGTTGGCCATGATCATCAGTACCAGCGCCGGCGACCTGTACCGCGAATACAGCACCAGAAACACCATCACCGCGGAGATCAGCGACAGCAGCGCAATCAGGCGGCTGGCCTGCTCCTGCGCCTGGAACTGCCCGTCCATCGTCACGAAGTACCCTTCGGGCATCCTTGCATCGGCAATGACTTGCCGAATGTCGGCAACCAGTTCCGACAGCGGCCGGTCCTGGGCATTGGCCGACAGGACGATACGGCGGCGTCCGTCATCTCGGGATATCTGGTTCGGGCCGTCCGATTCCTCGATCGCGGCCAGCTTCTCCAGGGGCACCCGACCATTGGGCGTGTCGATGAGCAGATGGCGAAGCCCGTCGACCGAACGCGCGGATTCGGGCAAACGCAGCATCAGGTTGAAGCGCCTGTTGCCTTCGATGACCTGGGTGACGCGCTCGCCGTCGATGAGAGTTTGGAGTTCGCGCGTCAGCATGGAGGGCGCGATGCCGTACTGCTCGGCCCGGTCGTAATCGACCCGCACCCTGATTTCCGGCGTGAGGACCTGCTTCTCGACCTCGAGGTCGGCGATACCGGGAATTCGCGACAGCGCCGACCGCAGCGTTTCCGCCTGCCCGCGCAGGGTATCCAAGTCGTCCCCGAAGATCTTGATGGCGATCTGGGCGCGCACGCCGGACAGCATGTGGTCGATGCGGTGTGAAATCGGCTGGCCGATGTTCACTGCTGCCGGCAGCGACGACAGCCTTTTCCTGATATCCGCGTAGATCTCGTCCTTCGTACGGTCCGACGATTTCAGGTTCAGGTCCAGCTCCGAGACATGCACGCCTTCGGCATGCTCGTCCAGCTCCGCCCTGCCCGACCGGCGGCCGACGTAAGCGACCTCCGGCACCTGCCTGACCAGCCGTTCGGCCTGGCTCGCCAGGCGTACCGATTCGGCCAGGGGCGTGCCCGGATTCAGGCGCAGTCCGATGAGGACCGAACCTTCGTTGAAAGGCGGCAGGAAGGTCGTCGGGAAGAATGGAATGCTGGCCGCCGCGAGCACGACGGCGACGGCGGCAGCCGTCAGAAGGCCCTTGCTCCGCCCCAGCGACCATTCGAGGCCGCGGGCGTACCGCGCCTTGAGCCACTGCACCAGCCTGGGCTCTCCATGGTCGAGCTGCTTCATGCGAGGCAGCAGGTAGTAGGCCATGACCGGCGTCAGCGTCACCGAGACGAGCATCGACGCCAGGATGGATACGATGTACGCGATCCCGAGCGGAACGAACAGCCGTCCTTCCATGCCCGGCAGGACGAACAGCGGCACGAACACCAGCACGATGATGACCGTCGCCACCACGATGGCCGAGCGCACTTCCAGCGTTGCGCGCGCAATCAGTTCCGCCGGATTGAGCCGTGCCGCCTGTCCCCGTTCCTGCTTCAGCCTGCGCAGCACGTTCTCCACGCCCACCACCGCGTCGTCCACCAGTTCCCCGATGGCGATGGCCAGGCCGCCGAGCGTCATGGTGTTGATCGACAGGCCGAAGTACCTGAAGACGAGCACCGTGATCAGTATCGATACCGGAATCGCCGTCAGGGAAATCAGCGTGGTGCGAAAGTTTCCGAGGAAGAAATAGAGAATGACGGCAACCAGGACTGCGGCCGTGACAAGTTTGCCCTGCAGATTGCCGATCGAAGACTCGATGAAATTCGCCTGGCGGAAAGTCACCTGGGGCGTCTCCATTCCGGGCGGCAGGCTCTTGCGCATCTCGGCCAGCGCGCCCTCGATCTGGCGGGTAAGCTTGACGGTGTCCGCGTCGGGCTGTTTCTGCACGCCGAGGATGACGGCCGGCTTGCCGTTGTAGCCGGCATCGCCCCGCTTGATGGCCGGAGCGATGCTGACATCCGCCACCTGCCTCAGCAAGATGGACTGGCCGTTCCTTGCCGCCAGCGGCAGGCGCTGCAAGTCCTCCAAGCGCGACGTGCGTCCGATATTGCGGATCAGGTACTCGCGCGCATTCAACTCCAGGAAACCGCCGCTGGTATTGGCGGCGAAGCCGCGCAATGCCGTTTCGATCTGCTCGACGGTAATGCCGAGACCGGCCATGCGCGCCGTATCCGGCTGCACCTGGTACTGCCGCACCTCGCCGCCGATCGGGATGACCTGCGCGATGCCGGGAATCGTCAGCAGGCGCGGGCGCAGCACGAAGTCGGCATATTCGCGGGTTGCCATCGGCGAGATTTTCTGCGGGTCGATGGGAATCGCGATGAGCATGATCTCGCCCATCACGGAGGAGATGGGCCCCATCGACGGAGCAATCCCTTCCGGCATCTGCTCCCGCACCAGGCTCAAGCGCTCCGATACCATCTGCCGTGCGCGATAGATATCCATGCCCCAATCGAACTGCACGTACACGAACGACAGACCGACCGACGACACCGAACGCACGGCCGTGACGCCGGGCGTGCCGTTCATTGCGGTTTCCAGGGGAAAGGTGATCAGCTGTTCGACTTCTTCCGGCGCCATGCCGCCCGCTTCGGTCATCAGCGTGACCGTCGGCCGGTTCAGGTCGGGAAAGACATCCACCGGCATGCGCCCCAGCATCAGGGCGCCATAGGTCATCAATACGGCAGCCAACGCCAGTACGAACAGGCGGTTCTTCAAACCTGCATTGACAAGGTAGCTGAACATGGCCTACCTCACCTGGTTGATCAGGGGCGCGCCCTGCACCACGACCCGCTCGCCGCCCTTCAGTCCCTGGATGACCGTCACCGCGCTGGCATCGAGCGGCACATGACGCACCGGCCGCTGCAGGAAACGCTCCGCGCTGTCGTGCACCCAGACGATGTCCTGATTGCTTGGGCTTTTCACGATGGCGCTCGCCGGCACTGCGACGCCGTCCACCGTGGTTCTGGTCTGCACAACCACTTTCAGCGGCTGGCCGACAGCCAGTGTGGTCAATGCCGGCAGCCCTCCATCCTTGCCGGCTCGTGTGCGGAACTGTATCGGTACTGCCTGTTCACGCAAGGTCCGTCCGGCCCCGACGAATTCGAGCGCGATGGATTCGCCGGACGAGGCGCGTGCGGTCGCCGCTGCGATGTTCGCCGCCAGGGCCGCGTCATGCGCCACCGCTTCCACGCGCAGGCGGCCGGGATCGACGATCTCGAACAGCACTTCGCGCGCATCCACGACCTGTCCCGCTACCACGTTGGATGCGGCGATCACGCCGGATACCGGGGCAGTCAAGGCTTCGGTGGCAGACAGGCTGCCGCCGATGGCGGCAAGACGTTCCCTTGCGCTCGCCGCCTCGGCCTCGGCTGCTTCGATGTCTTTCCGGGGCACCGTGCCTTCAAGCTGCTTCAGCCTGCCCAGCCGCTTCTCGGCAAGCGCTGCCGCTGACCGCAGCTCCGCCGCAAGAGCGACCTGGTTTGCGCGTTCGAGCGCGCCCGCCGACGGACGCACGAAGGCCAGGATGTCTCCTTTCCTGACTGCCTGGCCCAGCGAGGGCAAGCCCTTGGGCCCCGGTTCCATCCTGCCCGCCGCCATGGGCTGCACCTTGCCGCCCGCATTGGGGTCCATCACGACGCGCCCGGCAAGCTCGAAGGATTGCGGCAATGCCTTGTGCTCCGTGACGACGGTTCGCACCGCAAGCTGACGCTGAGTGACTTTGGGGAGGAAGACGCTTCCGTCCGGCAGGCGCCTGGGACCGTCGGCACTTGCTGCCGGCGGCGTCTCATGATCATGGTCATGCCCCGCGCCTGCATGTGCGGCCAGGGAAAATGCGGCGGCGATGACACCGGCCAGGGTGGCTTGCAAAAAGAGCGTGTTCATTATCTTGATCCTCCGGTACTGCGGCGCTTCATGAGGCGGCGAACGGCAAGCGCCAGAAGCGCAACGACAACCGCGGCGGCCAGCGCGGCGAGTGGCGCATTGAATCGCTCATGCAGCGATTCGGAGCCCGCATGGCCATGATCGCCATGATCATCATGCGCTTCGGGAATGACGAAATTGGCGGCAAGGATGTCGACGTCCTCCCCGGCTGTAATCGTCAGCGTCACCGGGTGGCTGCCGGTTTTTTCAAAAGCGTTCACGGCGAACCGGTACTCGCCGCTGTCTTCATGGAATTCGCCGCTTGCCTTGGCATCGCCGCTTTCCAGTTCCACTTTTGCGTTGAGGACGGGCTCGTTGTCGGCATAGCGGTCCACAAGGACCGACAAGCCATGGCCGTCGAATACCCCGACCACTTCGAACAAGTCGGAGTGGGCTTCGAACCTCGGCGACGCCGGCCCCGCAGGAGATACCGGCGCTTCGTCGCCATGGTCGTGCCCCGGCCCTGCCATTGCCGGGTCGAGAACAAATGCCAGCGCCATCAGAAGCGCGGCAAGATGAGATAGGAGTCGTTTCATGGGATGAGCCCTAATGCCTGATTGAGCCTTGAAATCGCGCGGCCGGCTTCAAGCTGCGCGCGGGTCAGTGCCTGTTCGGCTTCGTAGCGGTCGTTTTCGCTGCGCAGCCTGGTGGGGAGATCCAGTTCGCCAAGGCGGAAGGCTTTCGCATACAGTTCCTGCGTATCGGAGGCCAGCCTGTAGCGTTCCTCGGCAAGCGCTTGAACAGCTTTTGCCTGTTCGAACTCGGCCCTGGCCGTCTCGGCTTCGGCCTGGATGCGTTCCCGTTCGAGCAGCAGCGAGGCTTCCGCCTCGATGAGTTCCGCATTCGCAGCTGTGATCCGCGGTGCGTTGCGCGACTGCGTCGATAACGGAATGCGAACGGCAAGCCGGACGGAGTTGTCGTAGGCATCGCCGGCCGCCGCACGCTCCCGGACGAAACCGACGGCGAGTTCCGGCGGGTCCCGCCTTTCGGCGCTTGCCTGCGCCAGGCGCGCCTGCCCGACGTCGACGGCCGTATTGGAAATCGCCAGCAGGGGATGAATCGCCGGAAGCTGCCGCGCATCCGGGAGCGGTTCGCCGGCTTCGGGCAGCTGCGACAGGCCGGTCAAGGCCGCGAACAGCTTCTGCGAACGCAGAACACGCATTTCGGCCTCGGCTTTCAAAGCCTGTGCGAGACGTTCGGCAACCCGGGCCTGGTTGAAGTCGGCTCGCGCCAGGTCGCCGGCATTGAAGCGTCGCTCCACGTCTTCCAGCAGCAGGCTCGCCTCGCGCAGCTTGCGCAGCGCAAGATCGCGGTCGTTCTGCGCGAACCGGGCCTGCCAGTAGGCCTCGCGCACCTCTCCGGCGATCTTCAGCCTGGAAGCGAGTGTTCCGGCGTCGAGCTGGCCGGTTTCCGCCTCGGCAAGGCGACGGGCCGCGCTGCGCGTTCCCGGCATCCAGAGAGGGACGGCAATTTCCGCCTCGGTCTCGCGCTCGCCGCGGTTCTGGTTGAACCGGTCTGTCCGCTGGGACAGACCGATACTCGGTGCGCCTGGAAACAATGAGGAAGCCGCATCTCGCCGGGCAGCGGCTTCGTCCCGGCGGGCGTGAAGCGCGCGGGCTTCCGGCTGCCGAGACCATGCGGCTTCGACGGCTTCCTTCAGCGTTAGGGACGCGGCATGGGCTGCATTGCTCGCATGGGCTGCAATTGCGCCGCCGACCAATGCCGCGACCGCTAGCTTGCATGGCAAGCTGGAAATAGAGGACGAAATAAATCGTCGCATTCGGATTCTCCTTATTGAAAAGACAAGGGGGAATCCGGCGGATGCGTTATTTGCCGGGAAAAGCTAGGCGTGGATGAGTGCGGTCCGCCGGATCAGACGGCGGAGAACCACTGGGGCTTTTCGGGCCTGGAAGGCGATGCGGATGTGAGAGAGGATGCGGCAGCGGCGGGTGGTTCCGCGACCGGCCCTGGCGGCGGGGCTGCGAAGCTCGACACGGTAATGCCGTTGTACGCGCCATGGCAGTCGAGACAGTCCGGGGAATTCAGGTTCGCGGATTCGTCGCCGGCATTGTCGGCATCGCCAGCGGCCTGCGCATGCTGATGTTCGTGCTGATGGTCGTGATGACCGAAGTGGCTGGTCTTCACTTCATTTTCGGGCTGGCAGTACGCCGCCGCCACAGCCCAGGAGGACTGCAGCGGCATGATGAGCAGCAAGACAATGAAGATGATCTTTTTCACGGGCGAATCATAGCATCCAATATGCGAGGCGATCAGGACTTGTTTCAGCCCGGGCGCGCATCCTCTTGCGCCAGGCGCACCAAGACGTCGGCAAGCGAGCGAAAGACCGGTTTTCCAGCCGCCTGGAAAGGAAACGTCAGGAAGTAGGCCATTCTGTTTTCCGCTGGCATTGCAAACGGGATCACGAGTTCACCCCGCTCCAGCCTGTCCGCCGCCATGCGCGGATCGCCGATGGCAACGCCATGCCCTGCCGCCGCGGCGGCCAGCGAGAGATCGAGGGTGTCGAATACCAGGCCGCGCTCCATGTCGATGCCGCCGATACCGTTCTGCCGGAACCACCATTTCCACTCCGCCCCGCCGGCGCCCGGATGAAGCAGGGTGGCCGTTCGCAGAGCCTGCACCGAATCCAGGGAAGACGCGAGCGCCGGCGCGCACATGGGCACCAGCGTCTCCTTGAACAGCAATACCGATTCCAGCCCCGGCCATTCGCCGCTTCCGCGCACGATCATCGCGTCGATGTCACCGGCGCTGAAGTCGGGCGTGTCGTCGGAGGAAGTGATGATGCTCAGGTCGGTGCCCGGCAGGCATGCGCGTATTGCCTGCATGCGGGGAAGCAGCCAGCGCACGCAGAATGTCGATGGCACGCGCAGCGCGAGGATGGCTGACGATGCCTGCAGGGCCTGCTCCTGCTCGAACAGCAGACCGAGCACCTGCACTGCCGTCGTCCTCAATGCCTCGCCTTGCCGCGTCAATGTGAGTCCGGAGGCGCTGCGCATGAATAGTGCGCAGCCGTAATGCGCCTCCAGCTGCTGGATCTGGCGGCTGAGCGCGCCCTGGGTGCGGCAAAGCTGATCGGCCGCCTTGCTCAGGCTGCCGCAGTGCGCCGCCGTGACAAACGCCTGCAGTCCCGCAAGCGAAGGCAATGGCCTTGTCAGCCGGGAAAGAGGGTATGTGCCGGCGGCATGCCCGGCATGCGAATTATTCGATTGTGGGTCCATCTTGCCTGCGGTACCGTGTTTCGGAAACGACATCCTGGCCGGTCAATCCCGGCCGGATCAAGTCTTGCTGTCAAATCGGAGATTACTACATGACACAGCAGCAGCAAAATGCCGGCCTTGCGCTGGCAGAGCGGGTTCGCAGTTATCTGAAGGAACTGGAGCGCGGCGATGCCGCCGGCATCTGCAGTCTTTTCACGCCGCATGCGCAGATTCACTCGCCGTTTCTCGGCTGGATGGAGCCTGCGCCATTCTTTGAAAAAGTGGTCGCCGCCTCGGGGCAGAGCACGATCACGCCGATCGATATCTGCGCCAGTGTCGACGGCAACCGCCGCGTCGCGGCCTACTTCATCTACGACTGGAAGCTCAAGGATGGATCGACGGCGAAGTTCGAGTGCGTCGACGTTTTCGAATTCGACGCGGACGGTCTGATCGAAAAGATAGTTATCGTGTACGACACCCATCCGATCAGAGCGACCGTGGGCGACAAGTACGCATAGTTATCCGGAGATACGCGATGTTGCCTGGCACCGGCACGGCGGCTCCGGGCACTGCGGGCGTCAGGGCGTATAGCGGTTCCGGGTGCTCGGAATGTTGAGGCGCTGGGCGACCTTCACCAGGTCGATGAGGTTTCGCGTGCCCATCTTTTCCATGACCTTCTGCTTGTGCACCTTGGCGGTCACTTCCTGGATGCCCAGTTCCATGGCGATCTGCTTGTTCATCAGGCCGCCGATCGCCAGGCCGAGAACCTCGCGTTCGCGCTGCGTCAGCGTGGCATAGCGCTGGGTGGACTCCATCAGGTCGCGATGCGTCTCGAAGTCCGCTTCCGCCCTTGCCAGCGCTTCGTCGACGGCCTGAAGCAACTGCTCGCTGTCGACCGGCTTGGTAAGGAATTCCTGCGCGCCGGCTTTCATTGCGCGCACCGTCATCGGGATGGATCCGTAGCCGGAAATGAAAATGATCGGCAGGCTGATACCCTTGTGCGCCAGCGCATCGATGACGTCGAATCCGCTGGCGCTGGAAAGCCGCATGTCCAGAATCAGGCACGCCGGCGAGGCATGTGACGATTCCTGCAGGAATTCCTCTGCCGTGGCAAACACCTTTACCGCATGCCCAGCCGACCGCAGGAGCCTTGTCACCGAAACCCTCACCGCCTCGTCATCATCGACCAGGAAAACCAGTTTTTCCATCACTGCGCCTCCTTGCCCCGCCACTCTACCATTCTTTTGTTTTTCGCAATGACGAGGCATTCGCGGTGCCGTCCACAAGCGGCCGCGCTGGCCGCACCGGCCGCACTGGCCGCATTGAATGGCAGCTTCGTCTGCGGCGATGCCGGACCCAGCCCCAGCCTCGATAGCGGCTTTGGAGTAGAATGCCGACGCTTCACTCTACTGAACGTGCAAGCCGTCCGTGTCTTCCTTCTCCCAAACAACTTCTCCATCCGCTGCATCAACCGATACACCAGCAGTCTCCTCCCTGCGCGCCAATCTCGCCATGGGCGTCGGCAGCTTCGCCATCGGTACCGGCGAATTTGTCATCATGGGCTTGCTGCCCGAAGTCGCCCGTGACTTGGGCGTAAGCATTCCGCAGGCAGGCCATGTCATCAGCGCCTACGCGCTCGGCGTGGTGATCGGCGCGCCGTTGCTGGCCGTGCTGTCCTCAGGCTGGCCGCGCAGGAAACTGCTCATCGCGCTCATGCTTGCTTTTGGCCTTGGCAATTTTGCAAGCGCCATCGCTCCGAATTATCTGTTGCTCAACCTGCTGCGCTTCATCGCCGCTCTGCCGCACGGCACCTACTTCGGCGTGGCGGCACTGGTTGCTGCTTCCATGGCCGCGCCCGGACGGCGCGGACAGGCAGTGGGCCAGGTGATGCTCGGCCTGACGGTTGCCACGCTGGTCGGCGTGCCGATTGCGGCATGGCTCGGCCAGATGCTGGGGTGGCGCTCGGCATTCGTATTCGTCGGCGCGCTCGCCATCCTGGCTTCGGTATTGATTCGGCGCGAACTGCCGGAGATACCCGCCGCGGCCGGCGCGAGCCCCCTGCGCGAGCTGGGTGCGCTCAAGAGACCGCAAGTGTTGTTCACGCTTGCCATCGGTGCCATCGGCCTTGGCGGACTGTTCTCGGTGTTCAGCTATGTCAAGCCGACGATGATGACGCTGGCAGACATGCCGCTGGGCCAGGTGCCCATCGTACTGGCACTGTTCGGAGTCGGCATGGTGCTGGGCAATCTTGTCGGCCCGCGGTTCGCCGACCGTGCGCTGATGCCGACCATGTGCGGGCTGCTGGCGTGGGGCGTGCTCATTCTCGGCGCTTACACCTTCACCGCCTATCATCCCTGGCTGGGCTCGATCAATGTCCTGCTGGTCGGCACGCTGGTGGCGATGGGGCCGGTGCTGCAGATCCGCCTGATGGATGTTGCGGGCGATGCGCAGACTCTGGCAGCGGCACTGAACCACTCCGCCTTCAACGTTGCCAATGCGCTCGGCGCATGGCTGGGCGGCGTGGTGGTGACGGCCGGCTTTGGCTGGTCCGCAACAGGCTGGGTGGGTGCCCTGCTGGCGCTGGCGGGTCTTGCTGTCTTCGCGGTGTCGGCCAGGAGCGCAAGGCGCGAACCTGGTCCGGCGCGCTGAACCTCATCCGTGGTGGCGCGCGGTTGACGACAGCACTCTCTGCAGCAAGGACATTTCCATCGGCTTCACGAAGTAGTGCTGGAAACCCGCCGCCTTGGCAAGGACCTTGTCGTGCGCCTGCCCGTAGCCCGTCAGGGCAATGTACACGGCATCTCTGGTCTCGGGATAGCCATGCAGCCGCCGCGACAGCTCGTAGCCATCCATGTCGGGCAGGCCGATATCCAGGATGAAGGCTTCAGGAGGCGAGACCCTGACTTCCTCCAGCGCACTCTGCGCATCCGTGCGCACCGTCACGACATGGCCTTGCGCCCGAAGGAGCGCGGCCAGGGATACCGCCGCATCGGCGTTGTCGTCGACGATCAGGATATGCAATGGCTGCAGGGCCCGGTCTTCCAGGTCGTCCGCCCGAGAATGCGGACTCGATGCTCTTTCTCCGGCCAGCATCGGAAGCGTCAGGGTAAAGACGCTACCCTTGCCCGGCCCGTCGCTCCTGGCCGATACCTTCCCGCCGTGCAGCATCGTGATGCTTTTCACCAGAGCCAGGCCGAGGCCCAGGCCGCCCTGGGAGCGGTCCGGGGTACGCTCTGCCTGCGTGAACAGTTCGAACACATGCGGCAGGAGATGCGCATCCATGCCGATGCCGTTGTCGGCAACGCTGATGCATACGAAGCTTTCCTTGATCTCCATGCTCAGCTCGATATGGCCGCCCAGCGGCGTGTACTTTGCGGCGTTGTTCAGCAGGTTGGTCAGCACCTGGATCAGGCGCGTGCGGTCGCCGGCTACGACAGCATCCCTCGATGCGAGGCGTATGGAAAGCGTGTGATGTCTCGATTCGATCAAAGGTCTCGACTGCTCGATGGCACTGTTGACGGCATCCTTGATGCTCAGTTCTGACTTCTCTATGGACACCAGGCCGCGGGTAACGCGCGAAACATCCAGCAGGTCGTCAACCAGGTCCGTCATGTGCCTGACCTGGCGCGAAATGATTTCACTGTATTGCCTGACTATCTGTTCATTGGAACTGGCCATTTTAAGAAGCTCCGCCGCCGTACTGATCGGCGCCAGAGGATTGCGCAGTTCATGCGCCAGCATGGCAAGAAATTCGTCCTTGCGCCGGTTGGCAAGTTCCAGCGCCTCTTCTGCTTCACGCTGGATGGTAATGTCGGTATTGGTGCCGAACCAGCGCACGATCTCTCCATTGCGGTCGCGGATAGGTACCGCCCTGGACAGGAACCAGCGATATTCCCCGCTGGCGCTACGCAGCGGAAACAAATCTTCCCATGCAATCTGCCGCCTGACGATATTGTCGTAATACTTCGCCTTGACTGCGTCCACGAAGTCGGGATGATGCACCTTTTCCCAGCCCCATCCTTGCATCTCTTCCAGTGTCGTGCCGGAATATTCGAACCAGCGGTTGTTGTACCAGAAAATCCAGCCGTCACTATTGGCCATCCATGCCAGCTGCGGTATGTTCTCCGCCAGTGTGCGGAACTGAACTTCGCTTTCCTTGAGCGCCAGCTGAGCCTTCTTCGATTCGCTTATGTCCAGGATATACGCGATGCCCTCGTCCTTGACGTCTTGAAAGTTCGCGGCACCGATATAGACCGGCAGGCGGCTGCCGTCCTTTCTGAAATACTCCTTCTCGAAGGCTTCCGTACTTCCTGTCGATTGCAGGCTTTCCCAGCTTTTTCTGTCTGCGTTCTCCCACTCGGGAGGCGTCAGCCTGCGCCAGGACA
Organism: Noviherbaspirillum malthae; assembly: GCF_015352985.1. Lineage (GTDB taxonomy): Bacteria > Pseudomonadota > Gammaproteobacteria > Burkholderiales > Burkholderiaceae_D > Noviherbaspirillum > Noviherbaspirillum malthae. The sequence continues at coordinate 47,529 of NZ_JACYXF010000004.1, forward strand.
GACCGTGCTGCTCGAAGTCCCGGCGCGAATAGCCCAGCATTCTCAGAAACGCATCATTCACCTTGATCAGGGTTCCGTCATAACGGTACTGCGCAATCCCGATGAGATGGGAATCGACGATGGTCCTGAACTTGGATTCAGTCCGTAACCACGCTTCTTCGGCGAGTTTCTGCTCCGTGATGTCCACTACGACGCCGGGCATCCAGACAGGCTTGCCGCTTGAGTCGTACTCGATTTTTCCGCGCGCATGGATATACCTGATGCTGCCATCGGGATAACGCAAGCGGTAATGGTATTGAAACGGCTTTCCGGTGGCGAGCGAATCCGCCATGTCGGCTTCGACGGCCTTGACATCGTCCGGATGAATGACCTTGAAATACGCCTTGCGCGGACCTCCGTTGGCATCCATTTCCGATACCTGAAACAGTCTTGCGAAGTTGCAGTCCGCATAGACCTTGTCGGCCTGGATATCCCAGGTCCAGATGCCGATCTCCGCAGCGGTCAGTGCTCCCTCCAACCGCAATTGCGCATCCTGCAGCTTTGCCTGCAAGATTTTTTGTTCGTGGATATCAGTGCAGGTACCCATCCATCGTTCGATCCGGCCGGATTCATTGCGAATCGGCAGTGCCCGCGCCAGCACCCAGCGGTACTGTCCCGAACGATGCCGAAGCCGGTATTCGATCTCGTAGGGCTCGCCAGTGGCAAGACTATGCTCCCAAGCCTCTCTGGTGCGCGGCAGATCGTCAGGGTGCAGGATCGCTCCCCAGTTCTGGCCAATGGTCGACTCCAGCAGCACGCCGGCGAACTCATAATGCTGCTGATTGTAATAGTCATGGTAGCCGTCAGGCAGCGCCGACCAGACCATCTGAGGCATGGCATTGGCAATCTGCCGGAACCGCGCTTCGCTCGCCTCGGTGGCCTGCTGCTTCAGAACCTGTTCCGTAACATCCTCAACGGCATGGATGATGTAGACGATCTCTCCCGACGGACCGAGCACAGGCGTATTGAGCGGCTTCCAGTACCGCACCTCGAATCCGCCTTCGGGAGAATCGTGCCTAGGAATGTCGTACTTCTGTATCGGCATGGCGTCGGGCAACTTGCTCTGGAGCACCCGCATCAGGGATGCGCGCAGGTTTCTGACGCCGGTCGCGCCACGATCGGCCGGATTGTCAGGAAATGCCTCGAACAGAGCTTTTCCCAGAATCTGTTCCCGGGTAGTCATGGTCACGCGAAGCCGCGCTTCGTTGGCGGCCACGATTGTGAAATCCGGTGTCAGTACCAGATAGGGAACCGGTGTTGCATCAAACAAGAGCCGAAAATCGAGTGCTAAACCATCAGGCAATTCAGCAGGAGTAGCCATATTGCAATTCCTTTGCGACTGCATCAATCCAGACTGAGACTATGCATCGCAAGGAAAATTGCTTTTTCTTCTTTCCCTGAACAAACCTTACCTCTGCCTGCCTTGCTCCGGTGTGCAGCTTGCTCGCAGCACCAGGGATTTGCAAAAAATACGGGGAGGCACCCTGGCCTCCCCAAACTGGGCAAGAACACCCGCTCCAGAGACATCCTTTAAAGAGTTGCGAGGCAAAATGCCCGGCCATCACCCATGTCGCCACAGCTCGGCCAGATCGGGTTCGTGGACCAGGGCAGTAAAGGCGGCAGTACACGCCGGCCCTTTGGCAAGCGGCAATCCGATGAGCGGGCTCGGGAGACCGTAGTGTTTTGATGCCGCCGCCACTGAGGCAATGAGTTCATTCATCTCATCCGTCGAGACATCGTCAGACCGCTCTGCGCGGTATTTCCGGATGTCGAATGCCAGGCGGCCGACGAACGGACATTGGGCAAGCGCTTCGACGGCACCGACCCCCGTTACGCTTCCAATCACGGGCACCATGAAGGGAGCGGACTGATTCTTTACCGAGAACAGCGCGGCGGCAGACGTGACTTGGTCCACCGCTTCGATGCCGTTTAAAAGAATTCCCAACGGACGGACGGTTCCCAGCAGAGCAAGGTCTGCCTCGAAGAAAGAGGACCTGACGTCATTGATGCCAACCATCAGCCGCCCTTCGGATAACAGTTCGGAATTCCACTGACGGTTCCATGCCAGCCAATGCCCGACTTCGTCACGGGCGTACGCCTTGTCAACCATCGGCACCGTGTCCGCGAGATCGACCACCATGACGTCGCTCGCAGCCAGAAACGATGAGAATTTGTCCGGACGGTTTCCGGGCACGATCCGATAAGTATTCCGACGATGCCAGTCCATCACTAACGATCCTCGTCCTACGCTACCTTGGCGGCGTTCTTTGCCTCGTCGATACTTCTCACGACGGACACGGGTGAAGCTTCGACGGGTACGGCAGCACGATCATCCGCCACGGCACCGCCGTCGCGCAATTCCTGATGCAGGACATCGCGGGCGCATGCGTTCTCCCAGATGGATACGACGATGGTTGCGACGATGTTGCTCACCAGGCTTGTAAGCGCGCGTGCTTCCGACATGAAGCGGTCAATCCCGACTATCAGCGCAACGCCCGCGACGGGAATATCGGGCATCACGGTCAGGGTCGCCACCAGCGCCACGAATCCGCTGCCGGTGACGCCGGCTGCGCCCTTGGAAGTCAGCAGCATCAGGAACAGCATGGCCAGGACTTGAGTGAGGGACAGGTCGATATTGCAGGCTTGCGCGATGAAGATCGACGCCAGGGTCAGGTAGATCGCGGTGCCATCCAGGTTGAAGGAGTAACCCATCGGCAGGACCAGTCCGGACACGCCTTTCCTGCAGCCCAGCCTTTCCAGTTTCAGCATCACCTGCGGCAATACCGGTTCGGTCGACGAGGTACCCAGTACGACCAGCAGCTCCTCCCGAAAATACTTCAGTGTTCTCCAAAGGCTGAAGCCATGCACATGGGCCAGAGCATTCAGCACGACAAAGACAAACAGTCCGCATGCCACATAAAAAGTAACGATCAGCAGGCTCAGGGAACTGATGGAACTCATTCCGTATTTACCCACCGTGAACGCCATGGCTCCGAACGCGCCTATTGGGGCGAGCTTCATGATGAAACCAAAGACGGTGAAGAGCACATGCGAGAACGAATCAATCGATGCGCGAACCGGTTCTCCAAGGCGGCCCGACCGCGAAATGCCGAATCCGATCAGGATCGCGAGCAGCAGGACGGGCAACACCTCTCCTTCTGCGAATGCGCCGAAGAAGGAATGCGGGATGAGATGCATTGCGAATTCAGTGAAGCCCCTGGGAGCGGCTGCAGCCGAGAATTTTTGTGCGACGGAAGGATCGAGGTGCGCAGGATCAATGTTCATTCCCCTGCCCGGCTGCATCAGGTAGACGGCCATGAGGCCAGTCATCAGCGCAATGCCCGTCAGGACATAAAAGAGTCCCATCGCCTTTCCCAGCGTCTTGCCGACAGCCTTTACATCGCTCATGTTGGCAATGCCCAAGACTATCGTACAAAACACGATGGGCGCGATCATCATTTTTACTATCTTGACGAATGCGTCCCCAAGCGGCTTCAGCGAAGCCCCGATGTCCGGCCAGTAATGACCTACGACGATCCCGACCGCAACGGCGGCCAGCACCTGCATGTAGAGAGACTGGAAAATATGTTTCTTGATAATCATGGCATACATCTCATCACGGACACGGAACAGGGTCCGCTTCAAAATAACTCCCCTGCAAACGGCTTCTGCGTCACCCTCACATAAAAACTTGCGAGGATTTCCCGATTCTTTTTTGATCGGTGAGGGCCGCAAGACAACGGCGTCGGTTTTGCGCCGATGTCTTGCATCCGGTTTTTCAAACATTGCCCAGGCCGACGTGCGCAATGCAGGCAACTTGGGCCGAGGGCCTGTTCCTTCGACTAGAACGAATGGCGAACACCGAGGTCGACTTCACTATCGCCGGCACCGAACTTCGTCGTCGTGAACCGCGTATTGCTCAGCTTGGCGTAAGCGGCATACAAGCTCGTGCGCTTGGAAAGGGCATAGTTGTACGCCACCGCATGCTGATGTGCGTCGAAAGTGTTTGCAGCCGAACGATCGTCCTTGCGGATGTAGGTTGCCATCACGGTGTGCGGACCAAAGGGCACGCTCACGCCCACAAGCACATCCCGGCTGTCGATGGTTCCCAGCCCCTTGTTGATGCCGTAGCCGAGGCTGGCCGCCGCAACGCCAAAGTCATACTTGCCGACCAGAAGAGTGTTCTTCGCACGGTCGGTTGCGGTCGCATTATTGGTCTGGTGATGGGCAAGGCGAACAGTCAGCGGTCCGCCGCTGTAACCCGCCGCAAGGCCGGTCTGGCGCGACCGTGAGGAATCGCCTGCGACCTCCCCGAAGCCGTAAGCCGCCTGCGCGTTGAGTCCGTTGAACGTCGGTGTCGTGTAGATCACCGTGTTGTTCATGCGGGTCCCGGCCTTTTCACCCGACATCAGCTGACCTGATGCGCCCCCGTAGTTGTTGCCGAAAGGGTCGGCAATGAGCAGCGTTTGATAGATCGGCGTGTACTGCCTTCCCAGCGTCACGGTCCCTGCGGCCCCGTTCAAGCCGACGAAAGCCTGCCGCCCGAACAGCAGACCGCCCTGGTCAAAGGCGCCGGTATCAGCGAGCAGACCGGTCTCAAGCGTGAAGATCGCCGACATTCCGGACCCGAGGTCTTCTCGTCCGCGGAAGCCGATGCGGCTGCCGGTGGAGACACCGCTCTCCAGCTTAGTCGCCGATCCGGCCGGAGCACCGCGCGCAAACACAAGCCCGGTGTCCACGATGCCGTAGATCGTTGCATTGCTCTGCGCATGTGCAGTTCCGGCCATGGCACCTATCGACATCAGCATCCATGCCAACGTTTTGTTATTCATCCCGCCTCTCCCTTTACGCGTGTTGTTAGTCTTGTCGATTCAGTTCAGTGACATGTTGGAAGCTTTCACCACTTCCTTCCATGTATTCAATTCGGAGTTCAGGACCGACTTGAATTCCGACGGCGATGCATTGACCGGTTCAGCTCCCTCGTTCACCAGGCGTGTCTTCAGCGGCTCCTGCGAAGACACTTCATTGATCAAGGCATTGAGCTTCGATATGATCGGAGCAGGAACGCCGGCCGGCGCGAGCACGCCCCACCAGGTCGTGATGTTGTAGTCGGGCACGCCGCCCTCCATCACCGTCGGCACGTTCGGGAAAATTGCAGAGCGCTTCGATCCTGTGACGGCCAGAAGTTCCAGCTTGCCCGCCTTCACATGCTGGATCACTGCAGGCACCGTCGTGAAGGCAACCTGAGTGCGGCCTGTGAGAAGATCGGTAATTGCAGGACCGCTGCCCTTGTACGGAACATGCGTCAGCTGGGTACCGGTTCTCAGCTTGAACAGCTCCCCTGCGAGATGAAGAATCGTTCCAGGCCCGGATGAGCTGAACACGATTTCATCCGGTCTCGCCTTTGCTGCGGAAATCAATTGTGGAATCGTCTTTGCCTTGACGTCCTTGTGCGCCACCACGATCATCGGGCCGCGTCCCACCATCGCAATGGGCGCGAAGTCCTTGTTCACATCGTAGGAATTCTTGGGATACGACGCCGCGTGGGTGACGAAGGAAGAACTTGCGAACAGAAGCGTGTAGCCGTCGGCGTCTGCCTTGCTCACCTGCTTGGAACCGATCGCACCGCCGGCGCCGCCGCGGTTGTCGATGATGACCGGGCTGCCGAGCTTGTCCGACATCAGCTTTGCCAGTTCCCGCGCAACGTTGTCGGTGCCGCCGCCGGCAGCATAGGGAACGACGATGGTGATTGGACGGTTCGGATAGCCTTGCGCACTTGCCAGCAGGCTCAGGGATGAGAGCGCAATCACGGCGGCACTGCGGATCACAAATTTGTAATGAATGTTTTTCATGTTCTGTCTCCTTGTCATCTGCATTGAATTGGATTGATGAAGGACGATGGATTTAAAAGTTCTTCATCGTTCTGTTAGTTAAGCTGTTTCCGCGACCAAGGAATCCTGATCCAGTCCCTCGAACGAACCGGGCAGGTACGCGATCCCTTCCACGAGCGGCCTCGCGGTGCGTACTATTCCCGCTCTTGCTATCGTTGGAACGGCCTGGTCGATCTCCTGCGTCACCTTGACGACCGCTTCGATCTTGCCGGAGGGATGTTCGACGATCACCTTGCCGGCGTCCCGTTCATTTGGCTGAAACAGCTGCGACGCAACGCTGCCGGGAATGTGGCATGCGGCAGCAACGCAGAGCGTACCGGTTACCGCATGCGCAGCGTGGCAATTCCAGGGCACAAAATACCGGGATGTAATATTGCCTTCCGCTACAGGCGGAGCCAGCAGCACGATCTTGGGCAACACCTTGCCGGACACATCGCCAAGCCCCATCTTCAACGCGGCCATTCTCCTGATGCGCTCCAGGCGGGTGAGAAAATCGGCATCTCCATCCAGTTCCTGCTTCGATTCGTAACCCGACTTGCCGACCGACTGCGCGGCCAGCATGACGATAGGTGTGGAGTAATCGATGCAGGAAACCATGACGTCATCCACGATATCAACAACATTGCCCGTCGGCAGGAGTTTGCCGGTTTTCGCCCCTGCGGCGTCCAGGAAAATGAGCACGATACCTGCACCGCTGCCCGGCACGCCGTCGATGTGAACATCGCCGTCGTAGGTCAGTTCACCGTTCGGAGTCGGTACCGTAGCTTCGACGACCTTGCCGGTGTTTACGTTATAGATGGTTACCGTGGTGGTCGGCGACGTTGCCTTCACCAATTGCTTGTCGATGGCATACGGTCCTACCCCGGCAAGCATGTTTCCGCAGTTGGGGCTGGTATCGACAACTGCATTGTCGGTGCCCACTTGCGCGAACAGGTATTCGACATCGATGCCCGGTCGATTGGATTTGCTTACGATGGCCACCTTGCTTGTCAGGCTGTCGCCGCCGCCTATTCCATCGATCTGCCTTTTGTCCGGCGATCCCATGACGGCCAGCAATACGCAGTTTCGCAGGCGAACATCCGAAGGAAGATCGGATGCAAGGAAGAACGGCCCCTTGGAGGTACCGGCACGCATTACGGTGCAAGGAATTTTGGTTTGCATGGTCGTCGCCGCAGCAGAGAAGTTGACGTTATCTTGACGCGGGGAGGCCATGAAGTAAAATGAACAATTGTTGGCGATTAATGAGTATTTATCATGAAGATAGATGTGCTTGGCGTCGAGGCATTCATCGCAATCTCCGATCACGGCAGCTTCCAGGCTGCGGCGGACAGCCTGTACATCACCCAGACAGCAGTATCCCGGCGCATGCACACGCTCGAGGAATTCCTGGGAGTCAAGCTGGTGGAAAGAACAACCCGTTCGGTTGAGCTGACCAGTACCGGCAAGGACTTTCTTCCTCATGCCAGACGCTTGCTGAACGAACTGGCGAGCTCGCTTGCCGAGATCAGGGAAACCGGCAGATCGAAGCGCGGCAACGTGACGATGGCGTGCGTGCCGACCGTCGGCATCCAGTTTCTGCCCAAGCTGATTCAGGAATACTCGTCATCATTTCCGGAGAACCGGATCAGGATCCTGGATCACAGCTCGACGGGCGTTGCCAACGCCGTGCTGCAGCGGGAAGCCGAATTCGGTATCAACATCGCGGGCCCGCACCATTCCGAACTGGAGAGCGTTCCCCTCCTCGAAGACAATTTCACCTTTGTGTGCCGTGATGATCATCCGTTCGCAAACCGTCGCGAGATCGCATGGAAGCAGCTGGACAAGCATCCGCTGATACTCCTTGGGCAGTTCAGCGGCAACCGCGCTCTTCTTGACCAGGCATTTGGAATGGAGAATTTGCAGCTTCAGTCCGTGTATGAGGTGCAGAGGGTGTCGACTGCGCTGGGCCTGGTTGCCGAGGGTGCGGGCGCCGCGGTACTGCCGCAGCTGGCAATGCAACGCGATGCCTATCCGCGAATACGCGTCATTCAATTGAGTCAGCCGCGTGTCGCCAGAACGCTTGTTCTACTCTCCCGGAAAAACGCAATCTTCTCGCCTGCAGCAGCAGCTTTATACGATCTGATTCGCAAGGCCGGAAAGGTCGCCCATACCAAGCGTACCGGCAAGTCGTCGTCATCAATGTAAGGCCATCGAGAACGCCGATCTCGACGAGATCGCCACAGGTGCCGCTGGCGGTGTTACAGCCCGGTTGCCCTGGCCTTCCAATACTGGCTTGATCACCACCGACGGCTTTCGCCGGGATTGTCAAGGTATGCGGCTCGAAGACGCTATGGCCAGGAGCCTGGCATCGCTTCCTTTGAGTGCCGATTGCAGAGAGGCGATGACAGCGTACGAACGAATATTTGCGTTTGCTTGGCGTCTCCTCGGACCAGCCTTTGCGGGAGTTCGAGTGGCTGGAACGCTGGTTCGCCGCAAATTGAAGCTATGTCGATGCGGTCCCTGAATGCGTCGTTATGTTCTTGAATATATCAAGGAGACATTGGGCGGCCGGAGAGAGATACCCGTCTGCTCGACACAGAACGCCAAACGAGCGCTTCATCTCGGTTTGCGGCACCGAGACCTCGCGCAGCGGCGCTCCGACATTGCCTGCGCCGAGGTTCTTGCGGGATATGAAGCTCAGCAGGTCGGTACGTGCAATGAGCTTTGGCAGCAGCGATATCGAATTGGATGCGATCTGTACCCGCGGTAGGGGAAGATGATGGTCAGCGAATGTCTGATCCAGCCACTGCCTCGTTGCAACCGACTTCGCGGGTAGAACCCACTGGTAGTCACATAAATCCGCCATCTTGATTCGTCCGCTGCGGAACAGGGGATGTTGATGGCGACCGACGACCACGACTTCGTCATCGACGATAGGCCATGACATGAATTCCCTTTCCCTTTTCGACAAGGGCCCCACGACGATATCAAGCTGGCCCGTGCGCAGCGCCTCGCGCAGCACGTCGTTCATTCCGATGACCAGGTCCACCGTGACGCCGGGTGCCTGCGTCAGCAGTTCGCTGCACGCCTCGGGCAGCAAGTATTCCGCTGCGGTGGCAGCGCTGCCGACACGCACGTTGCCCATTACGCCTTTTGCAAAGTCGCTGACCTCGCGGGTCGCTTCCTCCATCGTGCGCCGCAGTACGCGGGCACGTGACAGCAGCACTTCTCCGACCGGCGTCAGGCGCAGGCGCCTTCCCTCCCTTTGAAACAGCTCGGTGCCGAGTTCGGCTTCGAGGCGGTCGATGCATTTGCTCAGCGCCGGCTGCGTGCGGAACAGTTTTTCTGCCGCCGATCCAAGGTGCCCCGTCTCCGCAATGGTCTCGAAGTAGTGCAGGTCGCGCAAATCCATAGATGAATGCCAGTTATAGGTTCATGAAAATTAGAAAATAGACTTCATGAATGGCATTGTCAATAATCAGCGTGTTGCCCCAATGACTCTGACCTCGATCTTGCCATGCCACATACCATTCTCGTTACCGCATCCAAGCTGGCGCCGGCGGGCATGCGCCGCCTCGAAGAGGCGCAATGCCGTGTCCTGCTGCTCAACGATGCCGACAGCACCGAAGAACTCGATACCCTCATGGCGACGGAACCGGTCGATGCCGTGATTTCACGCACCATAGCGCTCTCTGCCAAGGCCATCGCGTCCTGTCCGACCCTGAAAGTCATCTCCAAACATGGCGTAGGTGTGAGCAACATCGATGTAGCCGCAGCTACAGCGCGCGGTATTCCGGTTTTTGTCACGCCCGGTGCCAACGCACAGTCGGTAGCGGAAATGACGCTGGGATTGATGTTCTCGGCGGCGCGCAGGATCGCCTGGATGGATGGCGAACTTCGTGCCGGCAGATGGACGCGCGCTCAGGACGGCTTGCAGCTGCAAGGCCGCACGCTTGGGCTGGTCGGCTTCGGGCAGATCGGCCAGCGCGTCGCCGGCGTCTGCCTGGCGCTCGGCATGCGGGTCGCGGCCTTCGATCCCGCCCTTGGCAGCCGGAATCCTTTTCCGCAGGTGGAACTCGTATCGTCGATCGAAGAGCTGCTTCCGCAATGCGATGTACTGAGTCTGCATGTGCCGCTGACGGCACGCACGCGCGGGATGATCGGCGCAGCGCAGCTGCAGATGCTGCCCCCTGGCGCCATTGTCATCAACACTGCGCGAGGCGAAGTGATTGACGAAGGCGCATTGATTGACGCACTCGAATCACGCCGCCTCTTTGCCGCAGGCCTCGACACCATGGCAATCGAGCCGCTGCCCACAGACAGTGCGCTGCTGCGCCTGGCGAACGTGGTGCTGACACCGCATGTCGGCGGTTCGACACCCGATGCACTTGCGGCGATGGCCAGTGGAGCCGCCGATAACGTGCTGCGCTGGCTGGATGGTGAAAGCATCGATTCCGCTTCCTGCGTCAATCCCCAGGTTCTGGCCGCTTCCACTATCAACGAAAGAACAGCATGACCATCGATGACAGCATCCAGTGGCCCCCGGGCTATTGCATCAATCCCCGCGTGCAAAACATGCCTGCCGAGGTAATCGAGGCATTTCGGGAGATTCCCGTCGCTGTCGCAGGAGATTGCATGGGCCGCAGCATCGGCGCCATGGGCCTGCGTACATACCACGACGACATCGGCCTGACGATGTGCGGTCCGGCGCTCACGGTCCGGGTGCGTCCCGGCGACAACCTCATGATTCACAAGGCGCTGACCATGGTTCAGACGGGCGATGTGCTCGTCATTGACGGCGGCGGCGACCTGACCCAGGCATTGATGGGCGGGCTGATGCGTACGACGGCACTGACCCGCAAGCTGGGCGGCCTGGTCATCGACGGCGCCATCCGGGACCTCGTCGAATGGGCCGAAGGCGGGCTTCCTGTGTTTGCACGCGGCCATACGCATCGCGGTCCGAGCAAGGAAGGTCCGGGGGAGATCAATGTGCCAGTGTGCTGCGCCGGGCTAGTGGTGCAGCCGGGCGACCTGGTGCTCGGCGACGCCGACGGCGTGATCGCCATTCCCGCATCGGAAGCCCCTTCCCTGCTGGCTGCGGCGCGCGCGCATCTGAAAAAGGAAGAGGCAATCCGCGCAGCCAACCGCGAAGGCAGCTCGGACCCGGAACGCTTCGATGCCATCCTGCGCAAAAAAGGATTGCCCATCTGATACTGATCCCAAGCCAATCCACGACATAAGTAAAAGGAGAGACAGATGAATCGTCGCAAATGGATGCTCGCCGCCGGCGGCCTTGTCATCGCAGCCGCTGGCAGCCCTATCGCATTCGCCGAGCAAAAATGGCCGGACAAGCCGGTCAAGCTGATTGTGCCCTTCCCGCCCGGTGGCGGCACCGACACCTTGAGCCGCACCATCGCGGACAAGCTGTCGAAGGAAAAAGGATGGATCTTCGTGGTGGAAAACCGCCCGGGCGCGGGAGGCAATATCGGCCTGGATGTGGTCGCCAAGGCGGCTGCGGACGGTTACACCATCGGCATGGGCCAGACGTCCAATCTCGCCATCAACCCGTCGCTGTATCCGAAACTGCCTTTCGATCCGGCGAAGGACTTTGCGCCGATCACCCTGGTTGCCGAGCAGGCTCAGGTGCTCGTCGTCTCCAGCAAGTCTCCTTACAAGAGCCTGGCGGACCTCATCAAGGCAGCAAAGGAAAACAAGGACGGTGGATTGAAGGTGGCGCTGGCGGGCAACGGCACGGTCGGGCACCTGGCAGGAGAACTGTTCGAGCGCAAGGCACAGGTCAAGTTTCTGAACGTTCCCTACAAGGGCGCGGGCCCCGCGATGATCGACCTGCTGTCCGGGCAGGTAGATCTCTATTTTGGCAATACGCAAGCGGTGATTCCGCAGATAGCCGGCGGCAAGCTGCGCGCCCTTGCCGTGACTTCGGCTAAGCGGGTCAAGTCGCTGCCGGCCATTCCGACGCTCGCCGAGTCGGGCTTTCCCGGTTTCGAGGCAGTCAGCTGGTCCGGACTGGTTGCGCCTGCCGGAACGCCGCAGACCATCGTGGAGAGCATCAACAAGGAGGTCAATCTCTTGCTGAAGAAGCCCGACGTGCTCGAAAGGCTGAGCGCGGAAGGAAGTGATCCGCTCGGCGGCTCCTCCAGGGACTACGATGCACTCATCAAGGCCGAGCGCTCCAAGTGGGGCAACCTGATTCGCGAAGCGGGGATCAAGCTCGAGTAACAAGCGTGATTGACTTCGCAAGGGAAGTGACTTCCCTCCAAGTTCATTCACGCGAGATTCCCCGGGAAAAAGGCAGCAGATGCTCTGATGATGACGGACCGTCCTTGCCCGGAGGGACGGCCTGCCATCAAGCGAGTCGCGAGAAACGGCTCGGAGCAAGGCTGGCCCAAGCTTATTCCGGCAAGCCGGCAATGCGCAAGCCATCTACCAAGATGGCGAGATTCTCCGGCCGGTGTATCGGCAGCCATTGCCCGATATCGGCAAGACGCAGCGCGGGGTCGAGCTGACGCAGTTTCTCCATTGCGCTCCTGGCTTCGGCAATCCGACCCGCATGCGCATTGCTCGCGGCAAGGATGGCGACCGCCAGCAGCAGACTCGACAAGTCCCGGACTGCTTTCTCGGCCCACGACGACGCCGCATCGAAGCGCCCGAGGAAAAGATGCGCGGCCGCCATGCCGGCTTGCATCCGGTACAGCTCCGGGTCGAGCGGACTCAGGCTCATCGCGCGCGTGAGATGCTCGATGGCCGCATCGGTTTCACCGTGCCAGAGTCTGAGGAAGCCGCCGAGGAACCATGCCGATGCAAGATTCGGATTGAGCACGAGCGCCTTGTCCACCAGTGCGATGCCGCCCGGAAGATCGCCGGCAAGATGTCCCAGCGCATGGCCGCTCCTCGTGAGAGCGACGGCATCGCCCTTGCCCAGTTCTACCGCCCGGCGCGCCAGCCGGATGCCTTCGGCAATCTCATGCGGGCGATCGGCCAGCCAGCCATTCACCTTTTGCCAGCAGCGGCACCATGCCGCCATCGCATAGGCTGACGCGAACCCGGCATCGAACTCCATGGCTTTGTGGAAGAGCGGCAAGGCTTCGTCGATGCACTCCTTGGTTCCGAAATGGGATTTGGCCATGCCGCGCAGATAATAATCGTAGGCATCGAGGCTTTCGGTCGGCTTGTCCCGCGCACGTTCGATCTCGGCCCGCTCGAGCTGCGGCACGATGGCACCGACCACGCTTTCGGCAATCTTGTCCTGCAGGTCGAAGATGTCGTCGAGCACGCCTTCAAAGCGGCCTGCCCAGTGATGCGCGCCGGTCGCCGCATCGATCAGCTGGCCGGTGATGCGCACGCGATTTTTCGCGGCTCGCCAGCTGCCTTCCAGCACATAGCGTACACCCAGTTCGCGGCCGACCTGTTTCATGTCCACCGCGCGCCCCTTGTAGGTGAAGCTTGAGTTGCGTGCGATGACGAACAGCCAGCGATACTGAGACAGTGCTGCAATGATGTCCTCCACCACGCCGTCCGCAAGGTAGTCCTGCTCCCTGTCGCCGCTCAGGTTCACGAACGGCAATACGGCAATCGACGGTTTGGCCGGCAAGGCCGTCATGGATGCGGGAACCTGGCCCGATGCAGCGGACAGGCTGCCGGAGGAGCCGATTTCATCCGATGGCTTGACTTCCCTGACGTCGGCCGCAAACCGGAATCCCTTGCGGGCGATGGTGCGAATCACCCGCTGCTGCTCGCCGTTGTCGCCTACCGCCTTGCGCACCGCATTGATATGGCTGGCCAGGGTCGATTCGGAAACGATACGGCCGGACCAGACTGCCTCGATCAGTTCGTCCCTGCTGACGACGCGCTCGCGGCATTTCGCCAGATAGGCCAGCAGGTCGAAAACCTGGGGCGCGGTTGCGATAATCCGGGATGCCCGAAGAAGCTCGCGCCGGTCCAGGTCGAGCACGCAATCCTCAAACACTAAGTGCATTCATGGCTCCCTGTTGCGGATGTATTGGCGGCATACCCCGCAAGCGTTCCAGGCGGAACTTCCCGCTGGACGGCAAGGGTTTCTGAAAGCATATCCAAACCAAATCCAATGAAAACTCAAGATATCGGCAAAGTTTTCCGCCGGCCGACGCCGCACACTGCATCCATCGATCGCAGTACTGAAGATGATAGACACTGAATCAAGGAGCGGAACATGAAGATTGTTGTTATTGGCGGCAGCGGCCTGATCGGTTCGAACATTGTAAACCGGCTACGCCGCGATGGTCATGAGACCCTGGCGGCCTCGCCGAGCACCGGCGTGAACACCGTTAGCGGCGAAGGGCTGGGCGAAGCGCTTGCCGGTGCGCAGGTCGTCGTCGACGTGGCGAACTCTCCTTCGTTCGAAGACAGGGCCGTACTGGAATTCTTCGAAACCTCCGGTAGACATCTTCTTGCCGCCGAGGCGGCAGCCGGCGTCAAGCACCATGTCGCGCTCTCCATCGTCGGCACCGACCGTCTTCCGGACAATGGTTACTTTCGGGCCAAGCTCGCCCAGGAAAACCTGATCAAGGCGTCGAAGATTCCCTACACCATTCTCCGCGCAACCCAGTTCTTCGAGTTCATGGAAGGCATCATCAACTCGGCCGACGACGGCGGAACGATTCGACTGTCGCCCGCCCTCATCCAGCCGATTTCGGCGGATGACGTATCGGCGGCTTTGGCCGACATCGCGGTCGGCACACCGGTGAACGGCACGCTCGAAGTGGGCGGTCCCGAGCGCTTTCCGCTCGACGATATTGCACGTCGGTTTCTTGCCATGCGCAGCGACAAGAGGCAGGTCATTGCCGACGTGCATGCACGCTACTTCGGCAGCGAACTGGATGACCGGTCTCTCGTCACAAGCGGCAGTGCGCGCATCAGTCCGACGCGCTTCCACGACTGGCTCGAGCGCATGGCTGCGCAATAAGCAGCCCCTCTTTCATCGGCCGGTTTGGCCGGCTAACAGAATTTTTCACACGGATGACTCATCATGACCCAACGCATCGATTACCAGAAGCAATCCCCCGAGCTGTTCAAGAAATTCGTCGAGTTCAGCCTTGCCCTCCGGCAGTCTTCCATCGAGGCGTCCATACGTGACCTCGTGGATATCCGGGCATCCCAGATCAATGGCTGCGCCTTCTGCGTCGACATGCACGTCAAGGAAGCCACGATGCATGGAGAGCGCCCGCTCAGGCTGCATCACGTCGCCATCTGGCGCGAGTCCAATCTGTTCAGTCCGCGTGAACGGGCGGCACTGGCATGGGCCGAAGTCCTGACCCGGATTCCGGCCGAGGGCGTGGCGGATGAAATCTATGAGCGCGTCCGCTCTCAATTGTCCGAGAAAGAACTGTCCGACCTGACGTTCCAGATCATGTCGATCAATGCCTGGAATCGGGTGAACGTCGGTGTTCGTGTGGCGCCGGGCGCCTATGACAAGGCATTCGGCATAGACAAGTCCGGGCTTGCCTGATCAGGCGGCGATGCGACCGCACAAGGATTGCCGCCGCATCGCCTGCACTTCTCGGAAACTTAACCCGCGACCTTACCGTGCGGTTCGACAGCAAGGAGCAGTCCATGAACATTTTCAAACCCTTCGCCGTGCTGCTTTTAATGGCGGCCGGCTCCGCCGGAGCACAGCAGCTGACGCCCGATGTGAAAGTGACGCCGCTGATGGCCAAGGCGCTGGCCGACTATCCCGGCAAGGAAGTCACGGCAATCACGGTGGAGTATGCGCCGGGCGGCGCAGATCCCGTGCATCGTCACAATGCGCACGGATTCATCTACGTGCTGGAAGGCTCGATTGTGATGGGTGTACGCGGCGGCGAATCCGTGACGCTGACGCCCGGCCAGACATTCTACGAAGGCCCCAACGATGTACATACCGTCGGGCGCAATGCAAGCCTTACCAAGCCCGCAAGGTTCGTGGTCTTCCTGCTGAAGAACCGTGACGAACCGATCCTGACGCCGGTGCAGTGATGCAAGCGGTACAAGGCCAACGGCAGGCCGATATGTGAGATGGCACCGGTGTCTGCATCACCCGAATGCGCAATCGGCCGCGGGACCGGGATATTCCATCTCCAGCATGACCCATTCGCGCTGTGCGGCGCCAAAGCGCTGGCCGATCTCGCACAAGCCACGGTCGAGCTGCTGCAGGGGCTTGAGTTCCGTTGCCATCGGCACGTGAGGAGCAGCCTCGGCGGCAGGATGCGCCGCAAGGACCAATCCGCTGCGCAGCCTCACCGGGCCGGAAGCCGAGACGGCATCCACGGTGACGCGCCCGGTACGCGCCCAGGCGTCTGCGGCCAGCGCAAGGGCGATGTCATCCATGCCGTCCCGCACATCCATGCTCCACCGTTCATGACGCCAGAACGCCGCCTTGTTCACCATATAGGTCCATGCCCGGCCGGCATCGAGACCGAACCGAGAACTGTCGTGCGCCGGGTTCCAGGAAGACACGCCCAGCTCAGCCGCGAGGGTTTTCGCCTTTTCCCTGCCGCCGATCGCTTCAACGAGTGCAAGCATGGCCGGTATGGATGCCGTAATGCCGGTGGTGGTGGCAACGCCGCGGTCGACCACGTAGCGCTGGTGCGGCACGTAAGTCGCGCCGGGATGGCGCTCCGCCAACGTACTGCGGTAATACCAGTGGCTCGCGAAGCGATGCCCGTCGAGCAGGCCCGCCTGCCCCAGCACCAGGCCGCCGGCGCAGACACCGATGATTCGCGCCCCCTTGCCGACCTGCTGCCGGAGCCATCCTGTGATGCGGGGATCGTTATCGTCGTGCATTGCCGGAACGATGACATAGTCGGCGCCTGATGGATGCTTGCGGTCAAAGCCGGCAATATCCTGGACGTTTTCGACCTGCAGCGCCGGATACAGTGCAACGCGGCCTTGGCGCGGCGCTACGGCTTGTACATCGGCAATATCAGAGCGGGCTAGCAGACCATGCGTCAGCAGGAAATCGGTGGTCTCTGTACCCTCGTTGAGCGCGAGCACCGCAATGACCGGCCTGCCGGGGCGATGCGGCTTCAATGCTTCGATGAAAGCCTGCGCCTGCCGCTCGCTGGTTACCGGATCGGCAGGTGCCAGCGGCGGCGGCACGCCAGCCTTGCAGGCCGTCAACGCAAGTGCAGCAATCATTGCCGCAATCAATGCACGACATGCGTTGGCGGCGCCGATCCATTCTGATTTATAGTAGGTTCTCATGGCTTGCGCTCCTTTCCGTCTTCTGTCGAATGAGTTACCAGTCTACAAATGCCCATCCTGCCGAACAATGACGAAGAAGCCGCGGTTTCTGCCAAGGATATTGTGATCGTTGCATTCGACGGCGCGGAGGCGATCGACATTGCCGGTCCTGCCAGCGTCTTCAGCAAGGCCGAGCAGCTGCATCCCGGCACCTATCGCCTGCACATTGCCTCGCCGGCGGGCGGGAGCG
Organism: Noviherbaspirillum malthae; assembly: GCF_015352985.1. Classification (GTDB taxonomy): domain Bacteria; phylum Pseudomonadota; class Gammaproteobacteria; order Burkholderiales; family Burkholderiaceae_D; genus Noviherbaspirillum; species Noviherbaspirillum malthae. The sequence continues at coordinate 64,905 of NZ_JACYXF010000004.1, forward strand.
TGAAAACGAATGCAGGTCTGAGCATCGCCGGCACCTGCATGCTGCAGCTTCTGCCGGCCGTGGTCGACACCCTCATTGTGGTCGGCGGCGATGAAGCGCCGCTGCGCGCAGCCATCATCGAACAAGGCGTGGGAAGCTGGCTCTCGGAGGCCGCGCCGCGTACGCGACGGGTCGCCAGTGTATGCACCGGTGCGTTCGCCCTGGCCGCAGCCGGCCTGCTTGACGGCCGCGATGCCACGACGCACTGGCGCGCGCTGGATTTGCTCCAGAAGCTTCGGCCCCAGGTAAATGTGCAGCGCGAGCGGATCTATGTGCACGACGGCTCGGTGTGGACGTCGGCAGGCGTGACGACGAGCATCGAGCTTGCGCTGGCGCTGGTCGAGGATGATCTTGGCCATGCGGTTGCAATGGATATCGCGCGCACGCTCGCGCTGCCGATGCTGCGCGGGGCGGAGCAGCCGCAGCTGAGCCAGGCGCTGCAGGCGCAGCAAGCGGCCGGCCACCGGCTGCGCGAACTGATTGCATGGATGGGAACGCATCTGCAGGAAGATCTGAGCGTCGACGCCCTGGCAGAGCGCGTGCAGATGAGCCCGAGGCATTTCGCGCGCGCCTTCGCGTCCGAGGCCGGCTGCACCCCGGCCCGCTTCGTCGAGCGCAGCCGTGTAGATGCGGCGGCACAACTGCTGCGGCGCACCCGCTGGACTCAGGACAGGATCGCAAGCCGCAGCGGTTTCCGGTCGGTCGATGCGATGCAGCGTGCCTTCGTACGGCAGCATGGCGTTACGCCGCAGGCTTATCGCGGGCGCCGGCCGGATGCCGACTCAGGAATACGGCCGACCGGAGCGGTCTAGAGCGCTTTCAGGTTGACTGTACTGTCAATGCCGGTCGATTTGCCAGCGGCACCGCGTTGTGTCTCCTTGCCATGGCCCCGCCATGTCGCGTCACCACGCCTTGTTCCGCAGGCAAATCACTTCGGCCTTGCCGAGTCCAGTCAACCCGAAAGCGCTCTAGCGATATTGGCCGGACGCTGCTCCATTCGCCATGGCGCTGCGCTTACTCCGCCGCCCTGGCGATCTCCATCGCCTGCTTCAGGATGGACAAATCGCCGACATGATTCGACAGCAGCAGAATCAGTCTGGCATTCACCGCCTGGCTCTGCTCGTCGTTCAACCCCTGGTGCATGTCTATCAGTGCCTGGTAAAAATCATCGGCAAGCGGCAGATTCGGTTCGGTGATCAGTTGCATCGTCATTTCCTCTTTCCTCAAACATTGCAGGTCGCGCTCAGCACTGCGGTACGCGCCGCGCCGGCATGCAGGCTTCTCCAGCGTGCGCAGACATGCTGGTCAGGACGCAGCAGGTAGAAGGTGCCCGGCGCTGCGTCGAAGCGTTGGGCCAACAAGCCCTGCACGTCGCGAATCACGGCAAGGCCTTCGATCGACGGCAACGGTGCATCGGCAGGCACCACCACGATGGAATGCACCGGGATGCGCATCTGCGCCAGCGTCTGCAGATCATCCACTGCTTTCGCCGGCAATGGTCCGTCGCCGGCAAAGTACAGGCCATTGAACCGGTTGCCCAGCAGCGCCAGCAGCCATTCGTCGCGCCCCTGCACGGAGACCGGCGCATCGGCGCATGGCGCGCCGGGCAGCATCGCGCCATTGAATGCATCGGTGTCCGCGGTATTGAGACGCGTGCCGCGATACGTCGTGGGCACGGAAAGCCTGCCGCTGTTGACGATCCTGCGGGCAAATGCATGTTCCCTGGATAATGACAATACCGCGTCGCGGAACACGCGGCTGATCTTGCTCTTGGGCGTGATGAAGTCGGTGGCTCGCGTGGAATTCAGGATGTTTTCATCGGCGGCTTCCTCCCGTTCGTCGCCATAGGTATCGAGCAAGGCATCCGGCGCCTTGCCGTCGAGGACGAGCTTGAGTTTCCAGATCAGGTTGTCCGCATCCTGCACGCCGCTGTTGGCGCCGCGCGCGCCGAACGGCGATACGCCATGTGCTGCGTCGCCGGCGAACAGTACGCGCCCATGGCGGAACTTGTCCATGCGCAGGCAGGAAAAGGTATAGATGCTCACCCATTCCAGATCGAACTCCACTTCCTTGCCGAGCAGCGCCTGCACGCGGCGAATGACACGTTCCGGCTCTTTTTCCGCCACGGGATCGGCCTCCCAGCCGAGCTGGAAATCGATGCGCCAGACGTTGTCGGGCTGCTTGTGCAGCAGCACCGACTGGTTGGGATGGAACGGAGGATCGAACCAGAACCAGCGTTCCGCCGGAAAATCCGCCTTCACCTTGATGTCGGCGATCAGGAAGCGGTCCTTGAACACGCGTCCCTTGCTTTCCAGTCCCATCAGATTGCGGACCGCGCTGCGGCTGCCGTCTGCCGCGATCACATAGGCGGCGCGCAGGGTGTACTGTCCGTCCGGCGTTTCGACTTGCAGTTCGGTGCAGTCCTCATGCCGCGTCAATCCGACGACCCGGCTTTTCCAGCGAAGATCAAGTCCTGCTTCCCGCTGCGCCTGCTCGTAGAGAAAGCCTTCGACATAATATTGCTGGAGATTGACGAAAGCGGGACGGCGATGCCCGGCTTCCGGCAGCAGGTTGAAGCTGTAGACAGGCTTGTCCTGGAAAAAGACCTTGCCGAGATTCCAGCTGATGCCTTTTTCGACCACGCGCTCGCCGCAGCCGAGACGATCGAAGATTTCCAGCGTGCGCTTGGCGAAGCAGATGGCGCGCGAGCCCACCGACAATTTGCTGTCGTCATCGAGCAGGATAGTCGGCACGCCTTGCCGTGCCAGATCGACGGCCGCCGACAGGCCGACCGGCCCCGCGCCGACGACGATGACTGGGTGAATCCTGTCGGATGCCGAAGGAGGACGATATTCCAGTTCGAGTTTCTGATAATCCTGTTCCATGGTGGTACGCCTTCTTGAGCTGTTGAATGTCGCGTCAATCAATCGAGCTTGATGCCGCTGGCCCGGATCAGCTTGCCCCAGCGCTCGCGCTCGCTGCGTGCATATGTCGCCATCTGCTCGGGCGTGCCGGGCATGGCTTCCAGCGACAGGCTCTGGAAGCGTTCCTTCACGGCACCGGAAGTCAATGCGGCCTGCAGGGCCTTCGCCAATTCCGCGACGGCGGGCGCCGGCGTGTCGGCCGGCACCACCAGCCCCTGCCATGCATAGGCTTCGAAGTCGGTCACGCCCTGCTCCGCCAGCGTCGGCACATCGGGAAAGGCGGGAAGGCGCTTGGGACTGGCCACGCCGATGGCGCGCAGTTTTCCGTTTGCAATGTATTGCTGGACGCTGGCGCTGTCCATCAGGCCGAACGGGATCTGGCCGCCGATCAGGTCCTGCACCGCGGGCGCCGCGCCGCGGTAGGAGATGTGCTGCATTTTCAGTCCGGTGCGTTCGCGCAGCAGCTCCCCTGCCAGATGATGCGGGCTGCCGATGCCGGCCGACGCATAGCTGGCGCCTTCGGGATTGGACTTGACCCAAGCGGCAAATTCCTTGAAGTTCTTCGCCTGCACGTTGGGGCCGACCACCAGAAACAAGGGGAAACGGGCCAGCAGTCCGACCGGCTTGAAATCCTTTTCGGGATCGTAGGGGAGCTTGCTGAACAGCGCGGGGTTGGCCGCCAGCGTGGCGAAGTCTGCCGTCAGCATCACGTTGCCGGTGTCCTTCGACTTGGCGACATAGCCGGCAGCGAGATTCGTCGCGGCGCCCGGCTTGTTGTTGATGACGATGGAGCGGCCGAGCGATTGTGACATCTGGGCAGCGACCGTGCGAGCGACCACATCCGATCCGCCGCCGGCGGCGTATCCGACGACCCATTCGATCGGCTTGCTGTCGGCCAGCGTGATCATGGGCAGCAGGGCGAAGGCCGAGCATGCCGCCTTGAGCAAGCTGCGGCGCAGGAAAAATGCCTGTTTCATCTTTATCTCCTTTGCTTGAATTGGGGTTGGTTTGTTTATTGCATACGCATTGATTGAATGTTGTTTGCGGCGTTCTTTAAATCGCTGCACTCACGATTCGCTTGACGCAACGCATGCGTTGCGCCTGCAGAGTCGGAGCCGCTTGCAAGCGGCGAGGTGGACGTAGCAGGGGTTTCGCAACGCACTGCGTTGCGCCTGCAAAGTCGGAGCCGCTTGCAAGCGGCGAGGTGGAGGGTTGGGAGGGAGATGGGTTTCAAACGCACGTAGCTAAACCCATCCCCCTCCCAACCTCCCCCTTGAAAGGGGAGGAGTGTTCTTTATGTGTGCGGGCTGCTCCGAATCTGCAGCCGCAATATGAAGACCCTCACCAAACCCGCTCAATCCTGCAGCGCGTGCCACATCTCCTTGTCCCTCTCCGCAGTCCAGATCCGCGGATGCTTGATTCCGCTGGCCTCATCCACCGCCCGCGTCACGTCAAACGGCAAGCAGTGCTCATAGATGAACACATGCCCGAACTTCGGATCCATCCTGCTGCGCGCATGCGCCATCGCCGCCTTCAGGTCCTTGCCCTCGGCCACCGCTTCCTTCGCGCAGGCCAGCAGCGTGGTCACAAAGTCCTTCGTATAGTCGATGCCCTTGTTGACCTCTTCCAGATTCATCAGCGCCGGTCCGCGCCCCGGCACCAGCTTCTCGGCACCCATCGCACGCAAGGCTTCCAGCGTCTGCGGCCATTCCTCCAGTTGCGCGTCGCCGGTATAAGCGGCTGCCTCGTACTCGACCAGGTCGCCCGAGAAGCAGATCTTCTGCGACGGGATCCAGGCAATGGTGTCGCCCTTGGTGTGCCCCATGCCGATGTGCATGAGCCTGACTTCCAGCTTGCCCATGAAGATCGTCATTTCCTTCTCGAACACCATGGTCGGCCAGGACAGGCCGGGCACCGACTCCACGCCGGCGAACAGGCGGGGGAAGCGCTCGATCTCGGACTTCATGTCGTGCTCGCCGCGCTCGACGATCAGTTCATGGGTGCCGCGCGAGGCGATGATCTGCTCGGCGCCTTCCTTGAAGTAAGCCGAGGCGCCGAGCACGCGCACTGCATGGTAGTGCGACAGCACCACGTACTTGATGGGCAGGTCGGTGACTTCGCGAATGTGCTTGATGAGCGACTGCGCCATGATGGGCGTGGCGGTGGTGTCAATGACCATGACGCTGTCGTCGCCGATGATGACGCCGGAGTTGGGATCGCCCTCGGCGGTGTAGGCATAGGCGTTGTCGGACAGCTTGACGAAGCTGGTCTTCTTTTCTGCAACATCGGCCTGTGAAGCGAATTTCCTGGTCATAAGCTCATCCTCGAAAGTTGGTTTGCAGCAATGAATTTGCGTACCGAAAGCGAAAAGCATGGCTGCAACTGGATGAGATGCATTTTCTACCTTTACAAACGCATTTGATATCATCAAAATTGTTGATATTCCCAAACCGCCTTTTTCCTGTCCAGGTTCCGGGTACACCATGTGGCCGACATTGACAGGAAACAATGGAAGCATGCAGCGGAAAGGCACGTAATCATCATGTACGCCCCCACACAGCACGAATTCAGTGCCTTGCTCGAGATCGTCGGCAGGCTGAACCAGGCGGAGTCCTCACGCGGCTCCCGCGAGGATATTTCCACCGGCCTGCTTGACCTGATGCAGGCCGACCATCTCGCCTCCTATGTCTGGAACCGGGAAGCGGATGCTTTCGGAGACTGCGTGGCGCTCAACATTGCTGGATCCCACTTGCGGCGCTACGAGGAATATTTTCAATACCGCGATCCGATTTCGCCCGGCATGCGGCTGCGCACGCAGGCCACGCCGGTATCACAGGTGATCAGTCAACGGCAACTGGAGCGCACGGAATTCTTTAATGATTTCCTGATGGCGGCCGGCATGCACCATGGCCTGGACCTGCACCTCTTCGACGGCGGACGCCATGTCGGCGACCTGAGGATATGGCGCGGGCGCGGACGCCCGGAGTTCAGCACGAGGGAAGTGGCCCTGCTCGAGATGCTGAAACCGCACATGATCACTGCGCTGCGCAGGCAGTCCGAATTGAAGCAGGCGCGAACCGACATGAAATGCTGGCGCGAGCTATGGATGAACAACCCGCATCCTGGCTTCATCATCGATGGCTCAGGCTGTGAAATCGACCGCAACATCAGCGCGGCACGACTGGCGGACCAACTGGGTCCGGAGCAGAGCGCCGCCTTGTCCGCCCTGCTGCGCAAGCTCCCGCAGGAAGAGTCCATCGAGTCCTGGAATGAGTTCCGCATTGCTGTGGCGAAGACCGGCATGCTTCAAGGCGATCTTCATCTGGTACAGCTGGTTCCCGGCAAGCCGTCCCCGGCTACGCCATCGGCGGCGCAGCTAAGCGAACATTTCGGTCTCACCCGGCGCGAAGCCGATGTCTGCGCGCTGGTATTGCGAGGCTATACCGACAAGGAAATTGCAAGAGCGCTGTCTATTGCCTTTCCTACCGTGCGCACCCACATGACACGCAGCTTCTCGAAATTCGGCGTGACGAACCGATCCGAACTGATACATCGCATTGCGGTCGCGGCGCACTGAAGCGTTGTGCACTCGTGCTGACCGTTTGGCCCGGCGGGTCCAAACTTCGTTGCAGACCAGGCCTTGAATCATGTCGGTGCAGTTGCACTGTCAGGGAAAGCGCACATGCTCGGCGAGAAAATCAAGGAAGACCCGCACCCGGCCGGGCAGGTTTCCTCCGTGACCAAGGTAAACCGCATGCACTTCCTCGACATCGCCGGGGTTGTAGCGTTCGAGCACCGGCACCAGCCGGCCGGCCTTGATGTCGTCCATGAGCTGGAACTTCGCAAGCCGCACCAGGCCGAGTCCTTCCAGAGCCAGGCGATGCAGTGCCTGGCCGTTGCTCGCCCTTGCATTCCCGTTGGGCAGGAAGGAAACCGGCCCGTCCTTGCCGAGCAACGGCCATCCCGGACTGATGCGTGAGTAATTGAATCCGAGCCGGTTATGCGCCTCGAGGTCGGCTGGCTTGCGCGGCGTCCCGTGCCGTTCGAGATAAGATGGCGCGCCCACGATCATCATGCGGGTTTCGCCCAGCTTGCGCGCTACCAGTCGCGAATCCTTGAGCGGCCCCGCGCGCACGGCGACATCGGTGCGCTCGCCCAGCAGATCGATCACCTGGTCCTGCAGCACCAGCTCGAGCGTGATCCTGGGATACCGCTGCAGGAATTCGGGCACCAGCGGCAGCAGAAAATGTTCACCGAAGGGTACGTTGGCATTCACGCGGATGCGCCCTCTCGGTTCGGCGCTGGTGGACACGCAGCGTTCCGCATCGTCCAGCTGGGCCAGCACCTGCAGGCTGCGTTCATAGAAGGTCGTGCCTTCCGGCGTGAGCTGCAGCGCGCGCGTTGAACGGTTGAGAAGCCGGGTTCCCAGCCGCGATTCGAGGCGTGCGATCAGCTTGCTGACGGCGGAAGGCGTCATCTGGCATTCCCTGCCGACGGCCGTGAAGCTGCCCAGTTCCACTGCCCGCACGAAGATTTCCATTTCACCGAAGCGGTTGACGTCGAGTCTTGCCATGTTGAATTGATTTCACAAATGTTTTGCTTGCTGGAGTCTATTTCAACAATGAGATTTCGTTCAAGATGCCGCCTCATCGTTCATGGAGAATCCACATGCCTGTTGCATTGTTCGCGCTGACCGCCGGCGCTTTCGGAATCGGTGTGACCGAGTTCGTCATCATGGGGCTGCTGCTGGAAGTGAGCCAGGACCTGGGCGTGTCCGTGCCTGCCGCCGGACTGCTCATTTCCGGCTATGCGCTCGGCGTGGTGCTGGGCGCGCCGCTGCTCACACTGTCCACACGACGCTGGCCGAGAAAGACAGTGCTGATGAGCCTGATGGCGATCTTCACCATCGGCAATGCCGCCTGCGCGCTGGCCGACAGTTATGCCATGCTGATGGCGGCCCGCATCCTGACCGCCCTTGCCCACGGCACCTTCTTCGGCGTCGGATCGGTGGTGGCCACCACGCTTGTCCCGCCGGAGCGCAAGGCATCGGCCATTGCGGTCATGTTCACCGGGCTCACCGTCGCAAACATCCTCGGCGTGCCGGCAGGAACCTGGCTCGGGCAGGCCTACGGCTGGCGCGCAAGCTTCTGGGCGGTCACCGCGGTCGGGCTCCTTGCACTGGCAGTCCTCGGTGCATTCGTCGCACGAGACTCCGCTGCAGATACCGGCAGCAGCGTCATGGACGAGCTGCGCGCCCTGCGACGCAGGCCGGTGCTGCTGGGCCTGCTGACCACGGTCCTGGGTTTCGGCGGTGTTTTCACCGTGTTCACCTATATCGCACCGATCCTGACGCGCATTACCGGCTTTGCGGATTCGGCCGTCTCGCCCGTATTGCTGGTGTTCGGAGGCGGCCTCATCATCGGCAACCTGGTCGGCGGAAAGCTCGCGGACCGCCGGCTCGTTCCGACGGTCATCGGTACGCTCGTAGTTTTGGCCCTGGTCTTGCTGACGATGACATGGGCGCTGCCGCACAAGGCCTGGGCGGTTCTGCATGTCGCCCTGCTCGGCCTGACTGCATTTGCCACGGTTCCGCCGCTGCAGATGTGGGTGCTGCAGAAGGTGGACGGCGCCGGGGAGAGCCTGGCATCAAGCTTCAATATCGCGGCTTTCAATCTCGGCAATGCGCTCGGCGCGTGGCTCGGCGGCGTCGTGGTCGACCACGGCCCCGGATTGGCCTCGGTGACCTGGGCTGCGGCCATCCTGCCCGGCATTGCCGTCCTGGTCGCGCTGGCGAGCATCAGGCTCGAGGATGGCGGCAGGCGGTCGGAAAAGCGGCCCGCAAACTGTCCATCGAATGAATCGCTGACCGCTTGAGTTTCTGCCGGCAGTTAGGCACTCAGCGCAGCCGGGGATGCCCGGCAAGCCGCTCGTAGAGGAAATCGTTCATGGCCTTGAAGCGGGCGCTGGTACGCAGGTCGGGATGCATGAGTATCCAGACCTCGGTGTCAAGAGAAGAGATTCCCGGGCCGATGCGCTGCAGCGTCTTGTGCGGTTCTGCCAGCACGTCCAGCAACACGCCCAGCCCGGCACCGTGCAGCACGGCTTGCGCCATGCCGAACAGGCTGTTGACGCGGTAGACCACCCTGTCGGCGGGCACCTGCTGCTCCATCCAGTGCGCCTGGCTCAGATGCGCGAGGCTGTCGTCGAATCCTATCCAGGCATGCTCGCCAAGGCGATCGGCCCCCGGCGCCTCGCTCAGGTAGTCCGCCGATCCGTAGACCGATGAGCCAAGGCGGCCGGCACGCCGGCCCAGCAGGTGCTGCGGCGGCAGATTGCTCGGACGCACGGCGATGTCCGCCTCGCGCTTGCTCAGGCTGGAAAACGCGTTGTTGATGATGACCTGCAGTTCTATCCCTGGATGCAATGTCCGGAATTCCACGAACAGCGGCGTGAGAAGTCCGAAGGCCAGCGTATCGGTCGTCGTGATCCGGATGACGCCCGAGAGTTCGGTATCCCTGCCCGCAACATGCCGCTGCGCCGACTCGATCTGTTCATCCACATTGCCGAGCCGGTTGCGCAGTTCCTCGCCGGCTGCCGTCATGAAATAGCCGGAAGGCGTGCGTTCGAAGAGCCGCACGCCCAACTGCTGCTCCAGGCTGCCGAGCCGCCTGAGCACGGTGGAATGGTTGACGCCCAGCCGCCGCGCGGCTGCAGACAGGGAGCCCATTCGTTCCACTGCCAGAAAGTATCTCAGGTCATCCCAGTCTCGGTCCTGCATCTTTGCACAGGCGATATGCCTTGGTAGTGAATTGTTATGCGGCGAAGTATAGCCCAAAGTGCCATACCAACCGATAACGGTCTTTTTCCAAGGAGTTCATGTGCAAACATTGTTCATACTTGCTTCCCTGATCGGCGGCAGCGTGCTTGCCGTTCAGGCAGGTGCCAATGCCCAGTTGTCCAAGGCCATGGGAAGTCCATATTCCGCCACGGCGGTCCAATTAGCAGTGGGAGCGGGGCTGCTGCTGGCTGCCACCGCCGCGACCGGCTCCCTCGGCGCGCTCGGCAGGCTGGCCGACACACCGTGGTGGCATGCCGTCGGCGGCCTGGCCAGCGCACTGTACGTACTGGCGACCATCGTGCTGTTTCCACGCATCGGCGCGATGGTCGCCGTCGGGTTGCTCATCGCGGGGCAGATGCTGATGTCATTGGCGCTCGACACTTTCGGGCTGCTTGGCGTGCCGCCGCGGGAACCCGACCTCGGCGCCTTGCTCGGGGCGGCATGCGTACTCGCGGGCGTGGCAGCGATCATGGCCGGCCAGCAGGGCAAGGAAGCCTCACAGAAGGTGGCGGGCAGGCCGGGACTGTTCGCGTTCGCCATCGTTGCGGGCGCACTGCTGCCGGTGCAGGGCGCGATCAATGCCCTGCTGCGCAACGACCTGCAGGCCTCGTTCGCAGTGGGCTTTGTCAGCTTCGCCGTTGCCACGCTCGCCATGCTTGCCGTGATTGCGGTGCTGGCGATACGCGGAGCCCGGCCTGCCCCGACCGCGTTGAAAGCCGGCGGATTCAAGAGCCTGCCCTGGTGGGGATGGCTGGGCGGCGTTGCAGGCAGCGCCTATGTCACCGTGGTGTTCACTGCCATTCCCGAGATCGGCGCCTCCACCGTCATCGCTCTGACCATCGCCGGCCAGCAGGCGGCATCGATCGTGGTCGACCGTTTCGGCCTGCTGCGTTTCCCGAAACGCGAGATCAGCCGCATCAGGTTCTCCGGCGCGGCGGCCCTGCTCGCCGGCGTCGCATTGATCAAGCTTCTTTAACCGGATTCCGCCATGACACCGCTCCACCTTTACACCTATGCCACGCCGAACGGCCACAAGGCTTCCATCATGCTGGAAGAGACGGCTCTGCCTTACGAGGTCAGGCTTGTCGATATCGAGGCCGGCGAGCAGCATCAGCCCGGCTTTCTGAAGCTCAACCCCAACAACAAGATCCCCGTGCTCGTCGATCCCGACCGCCAGCGCACGGTCGCGGAATCGGGTGCCATTCTTTTCTACCTGGCCGAGCGTTCGGGCGTGCTGCTGCCGGCCGATGACATCGAGCGCAGCGACACCCTGTCCTGGGCATTGTTCCAAGCGGCTCATGTCGGACCGACGCTCGGACAGCTATGGCACTTCAAGCATTTTGCGCGGGAACGCCTGCCGGCCGCCATCGATCGTTTCGAAGCCGAAGCGCAGCGGGTATTCGGCGTGCTTGAGGCCAGGCTGTCGCAAGCGCCCTACATCGCGGGAAGCCGCTACGGCATTGCGGACATCATGACCTGGCCCTGGATCAGGGCGGGCATCGAGGAACTCGGCCTGCGTCTGGACAACCGCCCTCGCCTCGCGGACTGGCATGCCGCCGTTGCCCAGCGGCCTGCGGTGCAGCGTGGTGTACGCGTGCCGGCGATACGCGAGCATGCTGCATGAGGCAGACGGAATGGAGAACAACATGTCTTCCAATGCATCGGCGTGGATGCTGCTTGTCGTATCGGGCATCGCCGACGTGGTCTGGGCCATCTGCACCAAGTACTCGAACGGCTATACCCGCCACGGCTGGACGGCCGCCTCCATCACGGCTCTGATCGTCTTTCTCGCCTTGCTGACCCAGGCGCTCAAGACCTTGCCGCTGGGGACCGCCTACGCGGTGTGGACCGGCATCGGCGCAGTCGGTTCGGTGACTGCGGGCGTTGTCCTGTTCGGCGAATCGCTGAATCCGGCGCGCCTCGCGGCCACCTTCGCCATCATCGGCGGCGTGATTGCATTGAAGCTGCTGCCGGGAAGTGCCTGAGAAGTGCCTTACATCTGGCATCCGGCTGCGGAAGCGCATCGTCTACCGGGACGACGGCGCCGGAAGCTCCTGGTCCAATGCATCCAGTATCCGATACGCCGCCTTGATGCGGACCGCGTTCGGATAGTTCCTGTTGGCCAGCATGACAATGCCGATTCCCTTTGCAGGAACAAAGGCGACATAGGCGCCGAAGCCGTTGGTCGAACCGGTCTTGTTGAACAGGACATCGCCTCTCGGGACTGCAGGGGGAGCGAGCCGGGTCACCGGATTCGCCTTGAGCACCACATCGGGAGAGCTGTTTTCAATCAGCGTATCGAGGGATACCGGATAGGCATACCATTCCCAGCCGAGCGCCTGCGCCATGCTTCCCATGCGAAAGTAGCCGGCATGGGTGGTGGCGATCGCCTGCGCCATCTTTTGTTCAAGCCGGGAGCTGTCCATGTTGGCTTCGACGAAGCCGAGCATGTCGGCGGCGCTGGACTTGACGCCATAGGCTTCCGCATCGAGCGGCCCGGGGTTGACCCTGACCGGCGTGTCGTCCCTGGCGTAGCCCCATGCGTATTGGCCCATCTTCCGTTCCGGTACCCGGATATGGGTGTTGTCGAGTCCGAGCCTGGGGAACAGCACGGTTTGCAATAGTTCGGCATACGGCCTGTTCATGCTGCGCGCGGCGAGGTAACCGAAGAGGCCGATGCTCGGATTCGAATACAGGCGATGCGTGCCGGCCGCATGGTCCGGCTTCCAGTTTCCATAGTAAGCCGCGATCTCTTCCTGCCTGGCAACCTCGTCCGGGAACTGCAGCGGCAGCCCGCCTGCGGTATAGGTTCCCAGTTCCAGCAGGCTGACCTTGTCGAGCGCGCTGCCGCGAAGCGCCGGCCAGTACTTGCCGGCGGGATCGTTCAGCGAGAGAGTCCCTGACGCCTCTCCATAGGCTGCGAGCGTCGCGGTGAAGGTCTTGCTCACCGAGCCGATCTCGAAGAGCGTATCCTGCGACACCTTTTGCCCGCTCTGGCGGGATGCAACGCCGTAGTTGTAGAAATATCGGCGTCCGTTGAAAGTCACGGCGACCGCCATGCCTGGAATGCGGTATTCCCGGCGCAGCGGCTCGATGGCAGCGTCCACCGTATTGCGCAGCCTGTCTGCCGTTGCATCCTCGCCCGCGGCATGCGCGCAGGCCGGCATGCAAAAGCAGGCAACGGAGAGCGCGAGCGTCCCGAATGATGCAATAGTGTTCGAGTGGAAATGCATTGTTCCCCTTTTTAACTGGCGAGCCATCAAGGCCGCCGGACATTGTAAAGCCCGGCAGCACTTGCCTTGCCTGACGACTGGAGCCGGTATCGTAAGAAGCGTGCCGGCGTTAATGCAACTGCAGCCGCATTAACGCCGGCAACTGCCGTAACGGCTGTAACATGCCAGCCCGCAAGCATGGCAAACACGGCAAAATGGAGCGCCCACGCCTTCAAGCAGATCGATGAACACCACGACCCTGATCGAGTTGACCGCACCGCAAGCCGTCAACGGCCGGCGCGCCGCCTACCAGTCGCTGTGGCTGCTGGTGCGCCTGTACCATGCGGCCCGTTACGAGGCGGCGACGGAGGTCGTCAGGCTGGCCGAACTGCGGCAGCAGTTCACCGATGCGCGTAGCCTGCGCATGTTCATCAGCCGCGCCTTCCGCGATTTTTCGCGCTGGGGCATCCAGGTGGGCTGGGGAGAAGACGCGGACAGCGACCCGCGATTTCTGAATCCGGACCGGCGCAGCCAGGGGCCGTTCTGGCTGCCGCCTGCGGAAGCGGACAAGATCGCCTGCGTGGTGGACGGCGCCGCCGCAACGCGCGAGGACCTGCTGCGGTTCCTGAACATCCGGAGCAAGCCGGTGCCGGCAGAAGCGGCGGGGATGCCGATGCCGGCCGATTTCTGGATGCGCTATGCGCTGGCCCAGCAGAATCTGAGGCAGGGGCAGCTGCTCGCAACGATGGCCGAGCACGCCGGCGCCGACCGCAATCCCGGCGCGCTGGCCGGCTTCAAGGACGCGGCGCGGATGGCGGTCAGCCGCTCCCAGCATGCGCTGGCGGCGCTGGGCGAAGCCCAGGTCTGGCGGCGGCTGGACGACCTGGAAGCGGCGCGCAAGACCCTGTCCCGGCTGCGCCGCCTGCTCAAGGAAGCCGGGCCCGACGAGGGCGGCTATCTGGATGCCATGGAGCAGATACTGACCGCATGGTGCGCCTACAGCCAGCGCGACGTGGCGCTGACCGAAGCGCTGCTGGCCGCAATGCGCGACATCGAGCCGCGCGCCAGCGTGGTCCGTTATCATCCGCGCATTCGCTTCGAATGGCACAACCTCATGGCGCTGGTGCGGCGCGCCCATGCGCTCAACGACCGGAATTCCCCCGTGCGCCAGCAGGCAGCCTCCGAATCGATGGCGCATTTTGCCTCGGCGCTCGACGCCGCGTTCGAGATCGGTTCCTTCGACGCCGCCCAGCAGGTGGCCGCGAATGTCGGCATGGCGACCTGGCTCTTTGCCAGCGAGGGCCTGGTGCCGGGTACCGATGCCATGGGCGCGCGGCCCGAGGCACTGCGCTGGCTGCTGCTCAGCGAATGGCTGTCGCAGCGTTCGGGGACGTCGGGCCAGTCGGCCTGGAACGCGATCTACCTGATGCGCATCGCGCGCGGCCATTGCGACGCCGGCGAACGTCCGTCGCTGCCCGCATTCCGCGCGCAGCAACCCTTGCAGCCGGCGGATATGGCCGGTTATCTCGATGCGTCGGCGGATTTCAGGATCGGCATGCCGCCGGTTTCCGACTGGCTGTCGCTTGCCGACCGCCTGCTGTCGGCACAGCAGCAAGGCGACAGCCGCTACAGCCTGCTGCAGCGATGCGGATGCCGGCTGGAACATGCATGGTATGCGACCCATGCCGGCGAGCTTGGGCCGGCGTCGCGCTCGCTTGCCACGCTCGCGGCGGAGATCGCCGGCCTGCCGCCGAGCGACAAGGCGTTCTTCCAAGGCATGCTGCGGCGCTTTCCGGCGGAAGTGTCTTAAAGCATGCTTTAAGAACCTGTTCGGTATTTTTTTGGCATGGGCGTTCGGGCGAGAAGGGATGCAGTGCTAGGCGCGGTGCGCCGCACAGGGTGGTTCCCTGTGCAAGCAGCGCAACGCCGCAATGCGCCCTTCCCGCCCGAACCCTTCGGGCAGTCCCGCAAACCGGTCGCCTGCGGTGTTGCGGCTCCTTGCCGTAGCCCCGCTACGACGCGTCGCCGCGCCTAGCATTCGACCGGTTTGCGGGACTGCGACCATGCCAAAAAGATACCGAACAAATGGTATGAACGCCGCCTTCTTGAGTAGGCGCAAGGAGATGTAGGGACTCCTGCGCCGACGGCATCATTGTGCCAAAGTGGAAGAGCTGACCAACCACCGAAATGGCGAGGAGTCCAACATGAATACTACGACCATTGGTATCGATTTGGCAAAGAATGTATTCGCAGTCCATGGTGTGGACGAACGAGGGAAACCTGTATTGCGCAAGACGTTACGTCGAGAACAGATAGTGCCTTTCTTCGCTCGTCTGCAACCGTGCGTGGTGGCCATGGAAGCCTGTGGCACTGCGCACTACTGGGCGCGCAAGCTGGAGTCGCTTGGGCATAGCGTCAGGTTAATGGCTCCCCAGTTTGTCAAGCCTTATGTCAAGGGCAACAAACATGATGCAGCCGATGCAGAAGCTATTTGCGAGGCGGCAAGCCGGCCCAGTATGCGCTTCGTCCCGGTAAAGATGCCCCAGGCGCAAGCTACCTTGGCCTTGCACCGGGTGCGAGACGGCTTCATCAAAGCCAGAACCGCACAGGCCAATCAGCTACGAGGCTTGCTAGCCGAATTCGGCCTTGTCATTCCGCTTGGCATGGTCAAGCTGATCACACAAGTCAAAGGCATTATTGCAGATGAAGCCAATGAGCTGCCGGCTCTCATGCGAGCGCTCGCCCAGCGCTTACTTTCCCACTTACTGGAATTGGACCGCCAAGTTAAAGAGATCGATCGCCAAGTCCAGCAGCTATGCCGGCAATCGAGCATATGTGGTCGGCTGGAACAGATTCCGGGCATTGGCCCCGTCACCGCCACGGCATTGGAAGCCACTGTGGCCGACAACATGAAGACCTTTAAAAATGGCCGTCAGTTTGCGGCATTCCTTGGCCTGGTACCAAAGCAGCATTCAAGCGGTGGCAAAGAACGGCTCCAAGGGATAAGCAAGCGTGGCGATAGCTATTTGCGACGCCTGCTGGTCCATGGTGCTCGCGCGGTATTGCACCATACGACCAATAAACCGGAACGAAGTGACAGTTGGCTGGCGCGTCTGGCAGCAAGGCGCAATACGAATATCGCGTGTGTGGCACAGGCCAATAAGACCGCCCGCATCGTGTGGGCCATGTTGGTACACGAGCGAGAGTTCCGGGACGGGTTCTCTGCCAACAGAGAACCCGTCCCGGCTTGAAGAAAGCACTTTAGGAGCACAGCACGTCAACAGGTTGCGTAGGTAAGAGACAAGTGATGGCAAACAGGTAGGACCGGGATGACATCAACCCGATTAGAACCGTGAGCATTAAGCTCGGCGAACAAATGGGGACGTCGTCAGCGAATTCCATAATGGCCAGTGGCGAAGCCACAACGACAGGCCGAATGTAAGTTCGCAATCTCATTCCTGTCTACATCATGTGTTTCTATACTTGGCAAATGGCGGCGTTCATGTAAGGTTCTAAGACCGATCACTTGCGTTCCGCCATGTTCGGCACGGCGGAACGTTCGCCCAGCTCCGAAAGAATCCAGTCCCGCAAGACCATCACCGCAGCCTGCCCGCTCCTGCGCGAGCTGTAGACGAGGTCGTACCGGAAACTCTCCAGCGACATGCCGAAGGGCTGGATCAGCACGCCGGAAGCAAGCTCATCCGCCACCAGCGTCAGGCTCAGCAGCCCCACGCCCTGCCCGGCAAGCGTCGCCTGTACCGCATGGATTTCATCGGTGAACGACAGCCCGGCTTCCGCATCGATTCCTGTCATGCCTGCATTCGCCAGCCAGTGCCGCCATACCGGTGCGCGCTCGTCATCGCGCATGGCGGCTCCCCATTCGAAATGGATGAGCGTTGCATGGCGCAAGTCGTCAATCGTCGCAATCCCCAGGCCCGGACTGCAGACCGGGGCGAACTGATCCCGGAACAGGGGAACGACGGTCATGCCCGGATACTCCCCGCGGCCATAGCGGATGGCCAGGTCGGCTTCGACGTCCAGATCGACCGTCTTGTTGGACGCATCCAGCCTTAATGTCCAGTCCGGGTAAGCCTGACGGAAGGAGCCCGCGAGCGGCGCCAGCCGCCGCGCAACGAAAGCGACGGTCGAGGACAGGATGGCGGTCTTGCTGCCCTGCGGGCGGCGCACGGCATCGACTGCGCGTTCGAAGGCGTCGAGTCCGTCGCGCAAGGGTGGAAACAGCTGGTGGCCGGCTGCCGTGAGTCTGACAGTCCGCGTGCCGCGTTCGAACAGCCTGGTGCCCAGGGTTTCCTCGAGATAGCGGATCTGGTGGCTGACGGCGGTCGGCGTCACGTTCAGTTCATCTGCCGCCGCCTTGAAGCTGAGCCGGCGCGCGGCGGCTTCGAATGCCCTCAAGGCACCCAATTGCGGAAGTTTTCTCATGTTTCCTTATGGCTGAATTGCATTCATCCATGCGCTGAAAAATCGCCATTTGTCGACGCTTCACTCCTCCTCGATACTGCCTCCAGGCGAAAGGGCCGCGTTTTTCGAATGATTTTAACTTATCCATTGAAAGGATTTTCCATGAACATCCAGCAGGTACGTACCGAGCCGGACCCGTATGCTCCCTACCTCCTCTCGCAAGCAATCCGGACAGGAAACCTCCTCTTCATTTCCGGCCAGGCCGGCTATGGGGATGACGGCTTAATCGTCGGCAACGACGATTTCGATATGCAGGCCGATCAAGCCTTCCGCAATTTGCAGCGGGCCCTGGTTGCCGGTGGCTCAAGCCTCGGCAAGGTGATCAAGGTGACGATATTCCTGACCTCGATGAAGCACTTCGGCAAGATTGTCGAAGTGCGGCGCAAGTGGTTCAGCCAGCCCTACCCCGCGGACACCATCGTGGAGGTATCGGCCCTGTACACGCCCGAAGCCATGATAGAGATCGAGGCCATTGCGATGGCCGAGGGAGAATCGATATGAGCGGGCGCATGAATGCGGATTCAGTGGCCGGCGACGTTGCGGCGCTGTTTGCGCCATGGAAGCAACATCGCATCGATGTGAACAACCGGTTGGTCGTTGCCCCGATGACGCGCGTCAGCGCAACGGCCGAAGGCTTGCCGACGGAAGCGATGCGGCGCTATTACGAACGCTTTGCGCGCGGCGGCTTCGGACTCGTCATCACCGAAGGAATTTATTCCGACTGCGCTTACTCGCAAGGCTACCTCTTCCAGCCCGGGCTCAGCGACCGCGACCATGCCCGGGCCTGGAGAGGAATAGTCGATGCGGTCCACGCCGCTGGCGGAAAGATGTTCGCGCAGCTGATGCATGCAGGCGCGCTGGCCCAAGGCAACCGCTTCCGGACGGAGACGCTGGCGCCGTCGGCAATCCAGCCGGCAGGATCGCAGATGCGCGTCTACCGCGGCGCCGGAGCCTACCGAACCCCGAGGGCAATGTCGGATGCCGATATTGCCGACGCCATCGACGGCTTTGCTCGCGCCGCCGCGCTTGCTATCGATGTCGCCGGCTTCGACGGAATCGAGATCCACGGCGCCAACGGCTACCTGCTCGATCAGTTCCTGACCGACTACTCGAACCGCAGGAGCGATGGCTGGGGCGGGGCCATCGAACGCCGCATCCGCTTCGCCGCCGAAGTGGCGCGGGCAGTCCGCAGGTCGGCCGGCACAGGCAAGCCTGTCGGCATGCGCATCTCGCAAGCCAAGGTAAACAACTTCGGTCACAAGTGGCCGGAGGCCGAAGCCGGCGCCGCCGCGGTCTTCGGCGCGCTGGCGGACACCGGTCTCGACTATATCCACGTGACCGAGTTCGAAGCATGGCAGCCGGCATTCGGCGCGGCGGGTCCAAGCCTCGTCAGCCTTGCGCGCAGATATGCGCCCTCGCTTACCATCATGGCAAACGGCAGCCTCGATGATCCGGCGCGTGCAGGCCAGATGCTGCAGCATGATGCCGACCTGATCGCGCTGGGCAGAGGCGCTCTGGCCAATCCGGACTGGCCGCGGCTTGTTGCTGACGGGCGGCATCCGAGGGCTTTCAACCAGTCGCTGCTGTCGCCGCTGGGGGATATCAAGCCCTGCGAGATGCAAGACTGATCGGGACATGCGTTCCCTGATTGATCCCGAAGCCGGATGCATCGGTTGCACAGACAACCTCAATAACTCCTTTCGCCGCGTATCGGATCGCGCACAGTGGCATCGAGATCGATGGCCATTCCTTGCGTATCAATCACCAGTTCGTTCGCTTCCACGGAAAGCGATTGGGAAGCGCCAGTATCTGCAATGCTCGTCTGTGCCTGGCCCGTACCCGAAAAAAGCAGCGCGCAGGCAATAAGAAGTCTTGATGCATTCATCATCACATTTTCATTAAGGATTAAGGACACTGCGCTTGATGCAGTGAGGATTAGAAAACCGGCCCGGGCATCCAAAATATAATGCGGGAGCACGTGATAAACAAACGATTAAATCTTGGAGCAGAGTTTAGAAAAACTGATGCCGGTCACCGTGCAAGGCAGGCAGGTTCGACGAAATGCGGGGCGGGATTTTTTGAATGGCGGGCACGGCGGAAACGGAGCCCGGGATGCCAGATCCGGGAACGGCAGAAAGCTGCCTGCAATGCGCGCCGCATCGCAAGCAGCAATGAGAACGGCCTGTCAGTCGATCTGCAGGGACTTCGCCAGCCTCATATCCTCGATCGCGCGGCGGGCCGAGATGCGCTTGTCGAGCGCATTGCGATAGGCCTTGGGGGTCATCGGCGGCTGGCGCATCACCTCTTTCAGGCTGGCTCGCTGCTCCACTTCAGGATAACTTTTACGGTTCATGGCTTACCTCGCTGCGACAAATACATGCTCCATGTTCTCGCAAACAATGTGCCAGTCATCGAACTAGATCAAATGCGCGACAAATAAAGGCAGGTCCGCCCCATCTTGGTGATCCGCTCCCGAATTGGTGCAATTCTGCAATGGAAACGGCTCACATCCCAGGCGAGGGCGATGTCTTGCAGGTAAGTCCCCGAATGAGCACCCGCAATTGCTCCGCCGCTTGTGCCTTTCCCAATTCCAGGCGCCAGCGGGTGAAATCGACATAGGCGGAAGCCTGAAGCAGCTCGACGGCCTTTTCGACGCCGGCATAACTGCCTTCGTGCAGCACGCCGCCGAAGACCTTCATGCAGATGACCGGCAGGTCCCTTGTCGCGCGATTGTCCTTCACACGCCGAAGCAGTTCGAACATCCTGCTTTCATCGAAATTCGTACCGCAGATGATGGCATCGATGTCTTCATCGAGCTTGCCCAGCGCATCGTCGACGGTATGGCAGAAGACCAGGGAAAACTCGTCGCCGAGCACATTGCTCAATCTCGTTACTGCTTTGGGCCGGATGGCAAGCAGCAGTTTTGGCTTCGTCTTATCCATCATTCCTGCCTCGCATGCCATGTCGCACTGCCTGAAATAAGCCAGAGCAACCATCAGATACGGAGCGCCCCTGTCAAACCCGTTGCAAAGTTTATACCCGTCAATTTCGGGAAGAAAAACTGGCGTTTCGAGCTTGGTGGTTCTGATGATTGCATAAAAAAGGAAGTGCGAGAAACACTATCAAAGCGGTGTAGCGAACCTCCTTGCGCCGAAAGCTGCTCCTGCCTGCCCGGAAAGAAAACTTGAACGCTTAATGCTTTCAATTCAATTCATGTCAATCAGCTTGGCCTTGCCGAATCGGAACCATCATTTTCCGCATATTAAAGACGAAATAGGTTCGTTGCCTTATCAATTTCGCACTTGTAACCTGCTTAAGTTCATTAAATTAATCCGGGAGAGTCCAATGAAATTGATTAAAGCCCTGCTGCTGAGCAGCAGTCTGCTGCTTGGAGTTGCACACGCCGCGCCGAGCGAGTTCCTGGTCAGTACCGATTGGCTGGAAAAGAATATCAATGATCCGAAGCTGCGGCTGATCGAAGTCAGCGTCAATCCCGGGCAGTTCGAGCGCGGGCATATCCCGGGCGCGGTCAACTTCGAATGGCATACCCACCTGGTCGACACGGTCAAGCGCGACATCGTCAGCCAGCAGAACTTCGAAAAGCTGCTGCGCAATGCAGGCGTCAACAGCGACAGCACCATCGTCCTCTACGGCGATACCAACAACTGGTTCGCCGCTTGGGGCGCCTGGGTCTTCGATATCTACGGCATCAAGAACGTAAAGCTGCTCGACGGCGGCCGCAAGAAATGGGAAACCGAGAATCGTCCGCTGGTCGCCGTCGCCAAGGTGCCCGCACCCGGCACCATCAAGGTCGGCGCGGCCAACAACGCCTTGCGCGCCCGCCTGCCCGATGTCGTGTCCGCTGCGGAAAAGAAAGGAAACGTCGCGCTGGTGGACATCCGTTCCCCTGATGAATTCAGCGGCAAGGTCTTCGCGCCGGCCGGCGTGCAGGAGCTATCCATCCGTGCGGGCCACGTACCCGGCGCGGTGAACGTGCCGTGGAGCCAGGCAGTGGCCGCCGACGGTACCTTCAAGCCGGTGGAAGAACTGAAGAAGATCTACGCCGCCGCCGGCATCGATGGCAGCAAGCCCGTCATCACCTACTGCCGCATCGGCGAGCGCTCCAGCCATACCTGGTTCGCGCTGAAAAAGCTGCTCGGCTACGACGTGCGCAACTATGACGGTTCCTGGACCGAATACGGCAACGCCGTCGGGGTCCCGGTCGCCAACCTCACCGGCACCGTCTGGGGCGGCAAGTAAATGGCTGCACTGGCGTTGCCGCCGCTCGGGCGGATTGCGGTTTCTGCCTCGACGCTGGCGGCGGCAGTGCTGTTTTCCCGTTATCTGGGGAACCTTTCCGAAGGCGGCCGGGACCTGATGCTGTCGGCGCTGTTCGGGCTGGTGTTTGGCATTTTCCTCCAGCGTTCGCGCTTCTGCTTCTATTGTGTCTCCAGGGATTTTCTCGAGCGCCGTGATGCGCGGGGCCTGCTCGGCATCCTCGCAGCGCTCGCGGTCGGCATTGCGGGATACACCCTGGTGTTCGGGGCATTCCTGGCGGTGCCGTCATCGGGCCGCCTGCCGCCGCAGGCCCATATCGGGCCGGTGAGCTGGGTTCTTGCCGCAGGCGCGTTTGCCTTCGGCATTGGCATGGCCTTGTCGGGCTCCTGCATCAGCGCACACCTGTACCGGCTGGGAGAAGGCGCGGTCGTCTCGCTGTTCGCACTGCTCGGCGCCCTGTTCGGATTTGCGCTCGGATTCGCCAGCTGGAATCGCCTGTATCTGTCCGCGGTTCAGGAAGCGCCGGTGATCTGGCTGCCGCACCATCTGGGCTATGCCGGGTCGCTGGCCTTGCAGCTTGCCCTGCTCGCGCTGGCTGCAACCGGCCTATGGCTGCGGCATGAAGCACGCAGTCCCGATGCCGCGCCGGAAAAAACCGGCGCCGGTCCGTGGGAGCGGCGCTGGCCCGCCTATGCGGGCGGCCTGCTGATCGGCTTCCTCGGCGTGCTTTCCTACTTCCGTCTAGGACCGCTGGGCGTGACTGCGGAGCTCGGCAGCATTGCCCGTACGGCCGCCGATACGACAGGATGGCTGCCGCAGCGGCTCGAAGGGCTGGACAGCTTCGCCGGCTGCGCGACGACGATCAAGCAGACGCTCTGGTCCAACAATGGCGTATTTATCATTGCATTGATAGCCGGCTCTCTTTCGGCAGCCGTATCGTCCGGCGACTACCGCTTGAAACTTCCCCGCCTTCCTGAAATCGGCCGCTCTCTTTTCGGAGGCATGCTGATGGGCTGGGGAGCAATGGTCGCACTCGGCTGCACGGTCGGCACTCTGCTTTCGGGCATCATGGCCGGTGCGGCATCGGGATGGATATTTGCGCTCGTCCTGTTCGGCGGACTCTGGCTGGGTTGGAAGATTCGCCGCAAGCTGCAATGGTGATCCGGCGACAGCGGCCTGATCTGCGCAGCGGCACTCTTCTCGGCGGCGATGGCGCCTGCTTCGCTTACCGTGCGCCGGCTTTGACGAGAATGTCTTCCATTTCCTTGAAGCTGCGCCGGCGTGCATGCTGCAGCGGTGTGACGCCTTGGCCGTCAGGAAGGTTGACGTCGGCCCGCGCCGCCACCAGCATCCGCACTACCTCGGTATGGCGAGGTCCGCCGTTTCCCAGAATGATCGCTTCCAGAAGCGCGGTCCATTGCAGGTTGTTGACATGGTTTACGTCCATGCCGGCATCGATCAGCATGCGCACGGTGTCCACCAGACCGCGCTCCGCGGCGGGAATGAGCGCCGTTCCGCCATAGCGATTGGTGCTTTTCAGATCGGCTCCATGTGCGAGCGTCATCTTCAGGATCTCGTTATGGCCGCGTGCACCGGCGTAGAGATACGGGCTGTCCTGGATACCGTCCTTGGCATTGACGTCTGCGCCCGCCTCGATGAGCACCCTGGCAGCTTCCACCTGATTACCGTGCGTGGCAACCAGCAGTGCCGTCGCGCCGGCCGCGTCCCGGGCATCGATATTCATTCCCCTGTCGAGCAGGGCACGAAGCCTTGCGACATCACCGTTCCTTGCTGCTGAATGCAAATGCGTCTCCTGAGCCCAGGCACCGGTCGCCGCGGCGATCAGCGCCAGCAAGACGATCAAGCGTCTGGCAAAAGCAGATATCTTCTCCGGCAGCATGTCTTGTTCCCTTTATTTCATGAGAATTGACATAGGGTGCCACAGTTTTCATGACTGGCGCGCAATGCCAGTCGCCTGCTTCGCGGCCTTTCCAATGCAGCGGCGGCAATATTCCGCTTCACATTCGCTGCTTCATGACAGGACTATTGCCGCGTGCCCGCATGCAGGCGCCTTTCCAGCCGATGCTGCAATACCTCGAAGCAGGCGCTTACCGCCCAATAGACAAGCGCCGCAAGGATATACAGCGGCAAGGGACGGAACGTGGTGGCGATGACTTCCTTGGTGGCCAGCAGCAGCTCCGTCACGGTGATGACGGATACCAGGGACGTATCCTTGATGAGGCTGATCAGGGTATTGCTCATCGACGGCACCGCCGCGCGCAGCGCTTGCGGAATCACGATGTGATTGAGCGTCTGCGCATAGGTCAGGCCGAGGCTGTAGCTCGCCATCCACTGGCCGCGGCTAACCGCCATGATGGCGCCGCGTATGCTTTCGGATAGATAGGCGCCGGCGTTGAGGCTGAGTGCGAGGATGCCGGCGGTTGTCGGCGAAAATTCAATGCCGATGCTGGGCAGCCCGTAGTAAATGACGAAGACCTGCACCAGCAGAGGCGTGCCGCGCATCATGCTGACATAGGCGGTTGCGAGCCAGCGCAGCAAGGTCCAGTTGGTGATGCGGATGACGGCAAGCGGAAAGCCGAGCACGAGCCCGCCGGCCATCGAGGCAAAGGCAAACATCAGCGTATAGCCCAGTCCGGTCATCATGACCGGCGCGGCAAGACGCAGGAGTTCAAGCAAATCCATGCCTGCGGCTGCCAAGGGTCAACGCATGATCCGGAATCCGGTTGAACGGCGCGGCTGCGCCGTTACTTCTTCGCTTCGTCATTGACGTTCAGCCGGCGGCTTGCTGACGTCGACGCCGAACCATTTCATCGAGATCTGCTTCAGGCTGCCGTCGGCCTTGGCATCCGCGATCGCCTTGTCGATCGCGGCCTTGAATTGCGGATTGTCCTTGCGGATCGGGATGCCCATCTGCTCGACCTTGCCGAGAGGCGCGCCGGCCTTCAGCGGCAGATTCGAGGTCTTCAGCAGGTAGGACACCATCAGGCTGTCGTTGAGCGCGGCGTCGACACGGCCGGCGGCGAGATCCTGCAGGTATTCAGGCGCGCCCGGATAGCTCTTCACCTCGACACCGGAAACATCCTTGGCCATTTTCTCGTAGTTCGATCCCTGGCCGACGCCGAGCCGCTTGCCCTTGAGCTCTTGCAGGCTTTTGAACTCGCGCTTGTCGTCGCGCTTGAGGATGAGCTGCGGACTGGAAATGGTATAGGGCTCGGAAAAATCGAAAGCCTTCCTGCGTTCGTCCGTGATACCGACCTGATTGACGATGACATCGTACTTGCTCGACGCGAGACCGGCGAGGATGCCGCTCCATTCGCTATTGATGAATTCGGCCTTGACGCCAAGCTTGGCGGCGATCAGCCTCGCCACATCGGCATCGAAGCCGCTCTGTTCGCCGGTCTTCTGTTCCTTGAAATTGAAAGGCGGATAGGTGCTCTCGGCGCCGACACGCAGGGTGCCGCGCGATTTGACGGTGTCGAGCAAATCTGCAGCGTTCGCGGCAGCGCTGGCGACGCAGGCGAAAGTCAGCGTGCATGCTGCACGCAAGAACCCTGAGGCAACATTCTTGTTCATGGCATTTCCTCGAAACATGCATGCTTCCGGACCGCACGGACGGCTCGCACGCCAAAGACGCGCGGCAAAGGGTATTGACGCTTGAGTGTAGAGAGGAATTGGCAACGGAAAGTTCAGCCAATGCAACAATGCACAATGCCCGCCGATGGCAGGCAATACGCCCGAGCGCGGAATGAAACCAAGGCTTGTGATGAAGGAATGCGCCAGCTTTTGAAACCGTGCGCGACCCGGCAAGCCTCACCGCGGTTGCCGTGTTTCCCCGCCGACTTGGTCACCACCCGGCTGACGCGGTAGTCGCTCCCGAATCCCTTGACCCTGATACCGCCCGGCATGGGAACGCGAGGGCACCGGGTCTTCGCATCAATTCCGATCTCGGCTCTGTCGGGCACGCAGGCAGGATCACACCCGGCCAAATATCAGGCTGGCATTGACGCCGCCAAATCCAAATCCGTTGGTAATGGCATGGTCCGTCGATATCCTGCGCGCTGATCCGCCGACGACATCCAAGCCTTCGGCTCCCGGATCAGGCTGTTCCAGATTCAGCGTAGGCGGCGCCATCTGATCACGCAGCGCCAGCACGGTGAATATCGCTTCCACGCCGCCTGCCGCGCCAAGCAAATGTCCTGTCGAGGACTTGGTGGCCGATATGGCGGGACCGCGACCTGTTCCAAATATAGTCCTGATGGCAGCCAGTTCGCTGACGTCGCCAACCGGCGTGGACGTGGCATGCGCATTCAAATGCCCGATCTGCTCCGGTTCCAGCTTCGCTTGCCTGAGCGCCAGTTCCATGGCGCGTCGTCCGCCGCTACCGTCTTCGGGCGGAGACGTCATGTGATAGGCATCGGCGCTCGTGCCATAACCAAGCAGCTCCGCGATTGGTACGGCGCCCCGCCGCAATGCGTGCTCCAGCTCTTCGATGACCAGTATGCCCGCCCCTTCTCCCATGACAAAGCCGTCCCGATCAATATCGAAAGGCCGGGAGGCCTGTGCGGGGCGATCATTGAAGCTCGTGGACATTGTCCTTGCGGCGGCGAATGCGCCCAGGCTGACACGGTCGATGCAGGCCTCGGCTCCGCCGCACACAGCAATGTCGGCTTCACCGGCGCGAATCAGGCGTGCCGCGTCGCCAATGGCCTGCGCACTCGCAGCGCATGCAGTGACAGGCGCGCCAAGGGGACCGCGAAAACCGTGGCGTATGGAAATCTGCCCGGCTGCCATGTTGGCCAGAAAACTGGGAACGGTGAAAGGAGAAAGCCGCTTCGGCCCGCGGTTATCGGTGATTCTGACGGCCTCCGTAATGGCGCCGAATCCGCCGATGCCGGACGCCACGATCGTTGCCGTCCTTTGGCGGGCGCTTTCCGTGCAAGGCTGCCAGTCCGCCTGTTTCAAGGCTTCCTGTGCTGCGGCCAAGGCAAACAGGCTGAACCGGTCCATCTTCTTCTGGTCCTTCGGTTCCACGGCGAGGGCGGCATCGAATCCCCATGGACGGTCCGGCGTCAATGCAGGCACTACGCCGCCGACCTTTGCTGCAATCCCTTCCGTGACTTCTTCGGACAAACCGGTCAATCCAGAACGGCCCTCGAGCAGATGTCTCCATACGGACTCAACCCCGCAGCCCAATGGCGACACCATACCCATGCCTGTCACGACGATGCGTTTCATATTCAAACCATGCTCCCTTAGTTGATTAATCCAGATATGCAGCCAGCGATTGGCAAAATGCGCCATACGGCAGCCGTCGTAAGCGTCTGGCACCGTAGAACCGGACGCCAGTATAGGGAGAAGGATTCGGAATAATTGGCACATCACGCCAAATGATATGCAAAATGCGCCATAATTAAAGCACCATGAACCTGTCCTGGCAAAGCTCTCTCACTGTTTCCGCTCACTTCCTCCACGGGATGCTGCACTTCATCCGCACCTGTCACGGCGAAGGCGCGGCGGCGCAGGCGCTCGCAAGCGCCGCCATTCCCCAGTCGCTTCTCGTTCAGCCGGATGCACGCCTGACGCGCCATCAATACGTCGCGCTCTACAGGACGGTCGCAGCCGCACTCGATGATGAAATGCTGGGACTGTGGTCGCGGCCCATCCGGGGCGGCACGTTAAAGTACCTTATGCTCAGCCTGCTGGACGCGCCCACCGTGCTGGTTGCGTTGAATCGTTTTGTCCGTTTCTGGAATCTGCTGCTGGATGATTACCGATTGCAGATTTCAACGAAGAACAACCTGGTACGACTGGCTCTCATGGAAAGAACGCCCGGCACGCAGGTCACGCCGCTCGGGCATGAACTGATGATGAAGCTCATTCACGGCATTGCATCATGGCTGCTCGGCAGGGAGATCAGCCTGCACCGCGTAGAGTTCAACTTCGCCAGGCCAAGGCACGTCGGGGACTATACATTCCTGTACCCCGGCGAGGTGCACTTCGACGCGGGCATGACCAGCATTTACTTCCTGTACGAGGATTGTGCGGAGCAGTTCAAGCGCGAGAAACACGAACTATGGGCATTCCTGAAACGTGCGCCGGAAGACTGGACATTCGGCGCATCCCATCGAGGTTCGCTTATCGCCAAAACGCGCGAATACCTTGAACAGAATATCGCGCGGCCGGTAACGATACAGGACCTTGCAAAGGCCTTGCATATCTCCGTACGCACGCTCAACCGCAGATTCGCCGAGGAAGGAACGCATTTCCAGTTGGTGAAGGACGGACTGCGGCGGGACATCGCAGTCCATCGGCTGGCAAATTCAAACACCGGCGTGGCCGCGCTGGCATTCGATCTCGGCTTCTCCAACGCCACCGGCTTTTGCCGCGCATTCAAGCATTGGACCGGCAGCAGTCCTACCGATTATCGCAAGGGCAACCGTCAGGGTGAGTGACGTGGAAAGTCATGCCTGCCCACATTGCAGAAACCGGTTTTACACCGTGAACGATTCCGCATAGATCAAATTGAATTCTAGAGCGCTTTCGGCTTGACTGTACTGTCGATGCCGGTCGATTTGCCTGCGGCACTGCGTTGCGTCTCCTTGCCATGGCCCCGCCATGTCGCGTCACCACGCCTTGTTCCGCAGGCAAATCACCTCGGCCTCGCCGAGTCCAGTCAAGCCGAAAGCGCTCTAGCTGTGAGGCGGCATTGCGCCGCCTCACAGCCATTCATCGGAAATCTTAAAAGTCTAGCGAACGTAGCGACTGCCGCATCTATTTTCAAAAGCGGCCATGCCATTGCTCGGCAGCTTCATATTGACATTCGCTGAGGCGAATTTCCCCGGAGTCCTCTCCCGGTTTCAAACCTGGTTTGAAGAGAAATCAATCGCGATAATTCTTTTTATAGCTTGCCGAACACTCCATCAACCGATCTCTGCACGCCAACCGTGAATCTCCAGCGCGGCGCGTCATGGTTCAATCCATGGCCGACACCTGTCGAAAGCACCGTATTTTCCGACGCCTTCCAGCGCAGCCCGAGTTCCGCCATATTGGATGCCTGCCCCCGCTGACGTTCCTGTTCGCGCGATACGCTCGCGGCAAGCAGCGAATTTTCGTTCATCGTCTGACTGTATGCGATACCGGCGAAGTAGCGGTTGTTGCGTTCCGTCGCCTCGGGGTGGAGATTGTGATGCAGGGCGACGTTGATGTGAATCCGGACCGGGTCCGCAGCATTTGCCGAACCAAGCGATTTGCTCATGAGGCCCTTGAACATGACTTCCGTGCCGCCGGACGCGGCGCCATAAGGTCGTTCAAGGCCGGCCGAGATTGCAAGTGCCGGCAGACGGCCGTCTTCGTCCCTGAGCTGGTAAAGTCCTTCTATGCTCATGTCTCCCTGGCTGGTCTCCGGCGCATTGCCGAAGCGATACGGCGCCGCGAATGAAAGCTCGAAGTCACGCGTGATGCCTGCCTTGATGCGAGGAACGAAAGCGTATTCATGGCGGCCTTCATTTGCCTCGCCTGATCTCAGGCGCTGATATTGCAATGCGCCGCTGAGTTCGATGGTTCCCTTGTCGACAGGCGAGGCATCTTCCACCGCCAGGGGCAATTCCTCTTCCAGTCCCTCAAGCTCGGCTGCGGCCACGCCCGCGACGGCTGACGACGCAAGCAAAAGCGCAGGCACCAGCGATTTGAGCAGTGCGGTCATGCGCTTCGATTTCGGCTCGGCCGGGATGTTTGCATGTCTCATGGATATGGTCCTTCTCGATGGCGGATCTTTTTTGCTAGAGCAGGCACCGGTTTTAAAAGTTCCTGCCATGGCAACCGCGCGTCGTCGGAAGTATTTAGCGAAATCAAAGGAGGCAGAAAACTCCATGAAGATCGCGGTCAAAGCTCTGACTGACGGAGCGGAGGACCCATGGCCGATAGCGGCATCGAAAAGGAAAGCTTGAAGGAGGAAATGCAGAACATCGTGGAAGAGGCGCGCATGGTGATCCCCGGTGTGCAAATGCTTTTCGGTTTCCAGACCATCGCGGTATTCAACGATCGGTTCGAAAGCCTGCCCTTGTCCGGCGTTTATGCGCACATGACCAGCCTGGGATTGCTCGTTCTGTCGATGGCCTTGCTGATGGCGCCGGCGGGATATCACCGCCTGGCGGAAAGAGGCCAGGTATCGCGGCGGATGGTCAAGCTTTCGTCGCGCTTTATCACGGCCGGCATGGTGCCACTGATGCTGGCCCTGACGGCAGATGTCTATGAAGTGGTTCTCGCGGCGATGGATGACAGCTGGATCGGCGTCGTGAGCGCAGCAGCTGCGTTGGGCGTACTGCTCGCGCTCTGGTTTATCCTTCCCATCGGGATGAGAATGAAATTAGGGAGGCCCTCGCGAAAGTGAATGCGGGCTGCATTGATCGCACCTTGGTTGTTGCGATCCTGAAAGTTGACGTCCTGCACAAGCGCTTCCTGCAAAACCGGCGGGGCCTCGCCGCTCGCTGCGGAAGAATTTCTCTCAAGCGTTCTGCTCTCCTAATCCATGACTTTTCCGCGCATTGCCTTCACCCGCCCGCGGACGGCCTTTCCTTCCAGACGCCGTTGCTGCGAACCGCGTGTCGGCTTCGTCGGCCGCCGCACTGCCGGTACGACGGCGATGCTTGCCACCATCTCCAGCAGCCGCTGCATGGCTTCCTCCCTGTTCTTTTCCTGGCTGCGATGAGTCTGCGCCTTGATGACGATGATGCCTTCCCTGGTGATGCGCTGATCGTTCAGGCGCAGCAGGCGTTCCTTGAGATGCTCGGGCAGCGACGAGGCGCGGATATCGAAACGCAGATGGACGGCGCTGGATACCTTGTTGACGTTCTGGCCGCCTGCCCCCTGTGCGCGAATTGCGGTGAATTCGACCTCGCTCGGGGGAATGTCCGGCACGTACCGGTTCATGTCGGACACGCTGGAGGAAATTCGGCTGCCTTCATCGGTGAACTTCCCCTTTCCTGGGCGCTCTTCGCACTAAACCGCCTTGACCGCGGCGGGCATCTTGGGTTTCTTCGGTTTCTTCGGCTTCTTTACGATGTGACCCTGTCCATCGGTCATCGGCACGCGGTGGTCCGGTTCAAACCCAGGCTCCTCGGTCCTCTTCAGGGTGGTGCGGACCAGGGCTTCGATGGCCGACAGTTGCTGTACTTCATCCGCACACACCAGGGAAACGGCTTCACCGGACGCGCCCGCACGCCCGGTGCGCCCGGTGCGATGGATGTAGTCCTCGGCGACGATGGGCAGGTCGAAATTGACCACCAGCGGGAGTTCGAGAATATCCAGGCCGCGCGCCGCGACATCGGTCGCTACCAGGATCTGTACTTCGCCGGCCTTGAAGCGCTCGAACGCGCGCAGGCGCGCCGGCTGCGGCTTGTCGCCGTGGATGGCGTCGGCATTGCAGCCCTGCGCGAGCAGCGCCCTGACCAGATCGTCCGCGCCGTTGCGGGTCTTCACGAAGACCAGCACCTGCTGCCATCCATGCTTCTTCCGCAAATGCAGGAACAGCTCCAGCTTGCGCTTCTTGTCGACCGGGATCATCCACTGGTGAATACCGCTCGCCGTGGTATTGCGCGGCCCGCTGTCGATGGACAGCGGATCGGCCAGCATCGAGGCGGCAAGCGTGCGTATTGCGTCGGAGAATGTCGCCGAGAACAGCAGGGTCTGGCGACGCGCCGGCATCAGCGCCAGCAGGGCATTGAGTTCGCGCGAAAAGCCGAGATCGAGCATCCGGTCGGCCTCATCCAGAACCAGGGTTTGCAGCTGGCCGAATTTCACCGCGTTCTTCTGATGCAGGTCAAGCAGCCGGCCGGGCGTGGCCACCAGGATGTCCAGCCCCTTGCGCAGCGCCATCATCTGCGGATTGATGCTGACGCCGCCATAGGCGGCCAGGGTGCGCAGCGGCAGATTGCGTCCATAGACGGCAAAGCTCTTGTGCACCTGCTCGGCCAGTTCCCGCGTCGGCACCAGCACCACCGAACGCACCGAGTTGCTGGCAGGACGTGCGCCTTCGGTTGCCAGGCGCTGCAGCAGCGGCAACGCGAAGCCGGCCGTCTTGCCGGTTCCGGTGTGAGCGGCGGCCATCAGGTCGCGCCCGGCAAGGATGGCGGGAATTGCCTGCGCTTGCACAGGCGTCGGTGCTGTATAGTCGAGCGCCTGCAGAAGCGGAGCGATCAGTCCAAGGGAAGAAAAGGTATTCAAAACGTGTCCGGCATGCCAAATATCAAAACAAGGGTAGAGTGTAGCCAACCGCGCGCTTTCATGCCGGATTCTTTCTGCAGTCCTTGCCGGTTTTGCTGTCCAATCCTGATTGCCGGCGCGCCTTGCCATGCCTGCGGCGTTTCCTGCCGCCCGCCTGCCCAACCTCATACTTAGAAATATCATGTCGCAGAACCAACTTTCCTCCTTCGCCAGCCTGGACCTGAACGATGCCCTGCTCCGGGTGCTGGGCGAACTCGGCTATGAACAGCCTTCCCCCATCCAGGCCGCCACCATTCCGGTGCTGCTCGAAGGCCGCGACGTGCTCGGGCAGGCGCAGACCGGCACCGGCAAGACGGCGGCATTCGCGCTGCCCATTCTTGACGGCATCGATATCCGCCAGACCGCATTGCAGGCGCTGGTGCTGGCGCCGACGCGGGAACTGGCCATCCAGGTCGCCGAGGCATTCCAGCGCTATGCCACGCATATTCCCGGCTTTCATGTGCTGCCCATCTATGGCGGCCAGAGCTATGGCCCGCAGCTTTCCGCGCTGCGGCGCGGCGTGCATGTGGTGGTCGGCACCCCGGGGCGGGTGATCGACCATCTGGAAAAGGGTTCGCTCGATCTTTCCCGCATCAAGACCCTCGTTCTTGACGAAGCGGACGAGATGCTGCGCATGGGCTTCATCGACGACGTGGAGCATATCCTGCAGCAAACGCCTGAGTCGCGCCAGACTGCCCTGTTTTCCGCCACCATGCCGAGCGCGGTCCGGCGAATCGCGCAGACTTACCTGCGCAATCCGGCGGAAGTAACCATCGCCGCGAAGACCGGCACCGCGGAAAATATCCGCCAGCATTACTGGCTGGTCAGCGGCATGCACAAGCTGGACGCCCTTACCCGCATCCTGGAAGCCGAGCCTTTCGACGGCATGATCATCTTCGCCCGCACCAAGCTGGGCACGGAAGAGCTGGCCGGAAAGCTGCAGGCGCGCGGCTTCTCTGCCGCCGCCATCAACGGCGACATGGCGCAGCAGCAGCGCGAGCGCACCATACAGATGCTCAAGGACGGCCAGATCGATATCCTGGTGGCGACCGATGTCGCCGCGCGCGGCCTGGATGTCGAGCGCATCAGCCATGTCGTCAATTACGACGTGCCCTACGACCCGGAAAGCTATACCCACCGAATCGGCCGCACCGGGCGAGCAGGACGCAGCGGCGAAGCCATCCTGTTCATCACGCCGCGCGAAAGAAACCTGCTCAAGGCCATCGAGCGGGCGACGCGCCAGCCGGTATCGCCGCTGAAGCTGCCCAGCATCCAGGACGTCAACAACGTGCGCATCGCGCGCTTCAAGGACCAGATCGACGAGGCGCTGGCCGCAGGCGGGCTGGAAGTGTTCCAGTCGCTGATCGAGGAGTACGAGCGAGAACGGAATGTGCCAGCGATCGAGATTGCGGCCGCCCTGGCGAAGATAGCGCGGGGCGACATGCCGTTTCTGCTGCAAAAGAACAGCCGGGAGACGGAAGGCGAACGCCCGCGTTTTGACGATGGCGGAACCGATGCAGGCCGAAGGGAGCGCGCCGGCAGGAGCGAACGCCGCGACAGGCAGGACTTCAGGGACGACGCGGACAGGCCGCAGCAGCCGAAGAAGGAGCGCGTCCAGCGCGCTCCGGAAGCCGGCATGCAGAGCTTCCGCATCGAAGTCGGCTATGTCCACGGCGTCAAGCCGGGCAATATCGTCGGCGCCATCGCCAACGAGGCCGGCCTGGAAGCGCGGCATATCGGCCGCATCGAGATCTACGACGACCACAGCACGCTGGACTTGCCGGCCGACATGCCGGACGATCTTCTGCGCCATCTGCAGACGGTCTGGGTGGCTGGACAGCAGCTGCGCATCAGCCGCGACGAGGACGGCGCCGGCAATGCCGCGCACGGAGGCACCCCGGCATCGCATGGAGCCAAGGAACGCCGCGTCGCGCCGCGCAAGGAGAAGCCGGCACGCGGCATCGAATCGGGCACGCAAGCCTACCGCATCGAAGTCGGGCACGTGCACGGCGTTCGGCCGGCCAATATCGTGGGCGCCATTGCCAATGAAGCAGACCTCGACCCCAAGCTGATCGGACGCATCGACATCCACGACGACCACAGCATCGTGGAGCTGCCGAAGGGAATGCCGAAAGAAGTTTTCTCGCTGCTGCAGAAGACATCGGTGGCGGGACAGCCGCTTCGCATCAGTACGGCAGCGCCGCAGCCGCCGCGCGAATCCGTCAGCCCGGCAACGGCAAAACCCAGGGAAAAATCGAAGGCCAAGCCGCATCGCAAGGGTCCGAGGAAAACCTGAAGGAGACCATCATGGAAATGAAGAAGATCAATGCCGGCAAGCTGCGCGCCATCGGCTATGATCCGCGCGAACGCATTCTGCGGGTCGAATTCGAGGACGGCAGCGCCATCGACTATTCCGGCGTCGGCAACGAAGTCTGGCGCAGGTTCTCCGGCTCCGGTTCGGCCTGGAGCTTTTACCGCGACAATATCGAAGAGGAATTCCAGGGCGAGCGGAGCCGGGTCAAGCCGCAAGGCAAGTCGCAGCAGCTTGAAGACCTCGAGAATCTCTTCAAGGCGCCCGGCGACAAGACAGGCGCCTGAAACGAAGCGGCGATGCGGCAAAACCAGTTGCCGCATCGCCGCTTGTTCCGCTTTACCCTCGCTCCGCCAGGACCGATTGCGGTCCGTGCGCAGCGAGACGATGATCAGCCGCCGACTTCGCGGATGCCGATGACCGTGCCTTCGCGGCGCTGATCGGCGCCGCCATACTGCTTGCCGTTTTTCAAGTTGATCACGACGCCCTGCACCGATCCGATCGTCGATGTGCATGCCGGCGCTCCGTTGACCTGCGGTACCGGATGGCCGAGCGCCGTCAGTCCCTGCAAGGTCTCGGCCGGAATGCCGCTTTCGCAGGTGATCGCTCCGGCCGCGCTGGTGACCGACCAGCGCGGCGCATCGATGGCCTGCTGGATCGACATCCGGTGATCGACGAGATTGAGCGTGACATTGAGCACCGAATTGATGATGGTGGCGCCGCCGGGCGAACCGTAGGCGGCAACGGGCTTGCCCTTGTAGAACAGCATGGTCGGGGCCATCGACGAGCGCGGACGCTTGAACGGCGCAACGTCATTGGCGCCGGGATTGCCGGTTGCCTCGTTGCGCGTCGGCGTGAAGTTGAAGTCGGTGAGCTCGTTGTTCAGCAGGAACCCGTAACCCGGCACGATGATGCCGGTGCCCCAGGTGTTTTCAATCGTCGTCGTGTACGACACCACATTGCCGTGCCGGTCGACTACCGAAAAATGGGTGGTATGCACGCCCTTCTCTTCTTCCAGTCCGGCAGTCCGGAGCGGCCGGTCATCGGCGGCGGCCGAATCGCAAGGGCGAGGATCGCCGGCCACGGCGGAGGCCAGCCGCTGGTCAGGATTGATCAGCTTCCGGCGCGTGTCGAGATAACAGGAGGAAATCAGTCCCCGCTTCGGCACCGGTACGAAGTCTTCATCGCCCATCCACACCGCACGGTCGGCGAAGCCGAGACGCATTGCTTCCGTCATCACGTGCAGGGTGCGGGTGCTGCCGAAACCGAATCCCTGGGATGCATCGCCGATCGGAAACTGCTCCAGCATCTTGAGCATCTGGATCACCGTCAGTCCGCCGGACGACGGCGGCGACATCGATTTCACTTTCACGCCGCGGTACTCGCCCTCCACCGGCTGCCTTACCTTGACGTCATAGGCAGCCAGATCGGACAGCGCCATGCGGCCGACGCCGGCATCGCCCAGCTTCGCATTGCTGCGCTTCTGCGCCTCGACGATGGCTCTCGCGATTTCGCCCTTGTAGAACACCTGGCTGCCTTGCCCGGCAATCAGGCGGAAGGTCTTGGCCAGATCCGGCTGGCGCAGCAGGTAGCCTTCAGGCAAGGGGCTGCCGTCCTTAAGGCGGAACACGGCGCGCGTCTCCGGCTGCAGCGCGGTACGTTCATTATTGATGTCGGCCGCAAGGAAGCGGTTGATGCGGAAACCGCTGTCGGCGAGCGTGATGGCAGGTTCCAGGGTTTGGGCCAGCGTCTTGGTACCCCATTTCTCCAGCGCGGTTTCCACGCCCAGCAGTGTGCCTGGCACGCCGACCGAGTGACCGCTGGTGGAGGCATCGGCAAACGCCTGGTTCAGGAACATGTCGGCCGTGGCCGCAGCCGGCGCCTTTTCCCGTGAATCGACGATGAAGGTTTCATTTCTCTTCGCCAGATGAATCATCATGAAACCGCCGCCGCCGATACCGGAAAACTGGGGTTCGACCACGTTCAGTGCGAATTGAATAGCGGCGGCCGCATCGATGGCATTGCCGCCCTGCTCTAGCATGCGGGCACCGGCCTCGGCAGCCAGCGGATGCGAAACCGACACCACGCCCTTGCGATAGGCCTGCTCCTGGACGGCCAGCGTATCGGGAAACGTTCTTGCCGTATTCTCGGCGTAGCCCAGCCCGGCGCTCAAGGCGGCGGCAAGGGGAAGGAGGCGTAATGCACGCAGCAATATCTTGCTCATGTGAACCCTTTCTTATCCGTTCATGGAGTTGCTCCTTGCGGAGCCCGGACTCGCCGAGACATCTGCACCATGCTTGGGCAGACAGCGGTAATTGAAATCTAGTAATCGCTTCCTGCTTTGCCAGCGCATCGCACAGGCATTTGATGATGATCAACCACCGAAGTCGGCCGCATCCATCCGGTACCCGCTTATGGCCTGCTTTCGATTGAAGAGTTAGAATCCTGTAGACTTGCAGCCAGGGAAGCAAATCATGCATCTCTGCTCCTCCAACCCGTACGCCGAAAGCCCTCCACACCATGGCGAATGACCTCGAAGCGGATGTAAGTGCGGTATCACGTATTGACGCTGTTCCCGCGATTCTTGAAGTGGTTTGCCGCACGACAGGCATGGGCTTTGCCGCAGTCGCACGGGTGACGGAGGATCGGTGGATTGCCTGCGCCGTGCGCGACGAGATCGAGTTCGGCCTGAAACCCGGCGGCGAACTGAAGATCGAGACGACGATCTGCAACGAGATCCGGGCAAGCGGCCAGGAGGTGGTCATCGACCATGTGGCGGAAGACGAGAGCTACCGCCAGCATCACACCCCGGCCATGTACGGTTTCCAGAGCTACATCTCGATGCCCATCTTTTACCCGGATGGAAATTTCTTCGGCACCTTATGCGCCATCGATCCGCGGCCTGCCAGGCTGAACCGTCCCGAAATCGTGAAAATGTTCAGGCTGTTCGCGGATCTCGTCATGCTGCACCTGCAGGCACTGGAAAGGACCGAGCAGGTACAGGACAACCTGCGGCATGAACGCGACATGGCGGCACGGCGGGAGCGGTTCGTTGCCATGCTCAGCCACGACTTGCGCAATCCGCTTGCGGCGATCGATGCCGGCGCGGAAATGCTCAAGAGGGAAACCTTGAGCAATCGGGGAACGAACGCGTTGCAGCTGGTGCAGCGCAGCGTACAGCGCATGGTTGCCCTGGTGGACGACGTGCTGGATGTGGCGCGCGTGCGCCTCGGCACGGGCGTGCCGCTCGTCCGCAAGAACACGCTCACTCAGGCCGACCTGGAACAGGTCATCGATGAACTGCAAAGCGCCTGGCCGGACAGAGCGATTACAACAGCCTTTGCAATCACCCGCGAAGTGCCTTGCGACCGCAGCAGGATCAGCCAGCTGTTTTCAAATCTTGTCGGCAACGCACTGGCGCACGGTGCGGCTGACGCGCCGGTCCACGTCGAGGCGCACTGCCGCGACGGAGTCTTTGAATTTTCCGTCGCGAATCAAGGCAAACCGATTCCCGAGGAGGTGCTTGCCAGCCTGTTCGAGCCCTTTTCCCGCCATTCGGACAGCATCCAGCACAACGGGATAGGACTGGGCCTTTATATCGCTTCCGAAGTCGCTCATGCCCATGGGGGCACGCTGGACGTTTCCTCTTCCGTGCATGAAACGCGATTCTGGTTCCGCATGCCGCTTCCACAGGATGATCAGCGCCGGAGTCTCGGCAACGCCGAACATGGGCGGATGAGGCAATAGCGCGGATTGCCGATTCCGACAGCGGCGGAAGCGGCAGGACCTGTACGTCCTTAATCCGGCTGGATATTGGCCGCCTTGATCACCTTGGTCCACTTCGCGGTTTCCTTGCGCACGAAGGCACCGAAATCCGCTGCGCTGCCCGGCGTGACCGTAGCGCCCATCTCGCTCATCCGCTTGACCACGGCAGGGTCGGCCAGCGCCTGACGCAGTGCGCCGTTCAGCTTGCCGACGATATCCTGCGGCATGCCTTTCGGTGCAACCAGTCCCCACCAGACCGTCGCCGAGCTTCCCGGCAAACCTAGCGAATTCACTGTCGGCACCGAGGGCAGCAGCTGCGTCGGCTGCGCATCCATGACGGCCAGCGGCCGCAGCTTGCCGGCCTGGATATGCGAAATCACTTCCAGCGGATTGATGGACATGAACGAGATGCGGTCGCCGAGCAGATCGTTGATCGCCGGCGCGCCGCCCTTGTAGGGCACATGCAATGCATCGATGCCGGATTCGGCCTGCAGCAGTTCGCTGGCGAGATGGCCGGAACTGCCGTTGCCCGCGGAGCCGTAAGTGAGCTTGCCGGGATTGGCCTTGCCGTACGCCACCAAGTCCCGCAGGGTCTTGAACGACGATGCCTGCGGTACCACCACTACCAGCGGCGCATAGCCGATGCTGCCGACCGGCACCAGATCCTTTTCCGGATCGAAGCTCATGTTCTTGTACAGGGCGCCATTGCTTGCCAGAGTATTGGATGCGGTCAGCAGCGTATAGCCGTCGGGATCAGCCTTCGCCGCCGCGCCCATGCCGATGTTGGTTCCCGCACCCGGGCGGTTATCGACGATGACGACCTGCTTGAGGAGATCGCCCATCTTCTGTCCGACGAGGCGCGTGACGATATCGACGCCGCCGCCCGCCGCATAGGGAACGATGATGCGGATCGGCTTGTTCGGGTAGACATCCTGCGCATGCGCGAACGAGATGGTGAAGGCTGCGGCCAGCATGGCGGTGCCCAGCCCCTTGCAAAGGGTGAATAGCGGTCGGGTGATGGTTGTCAAGGGAGAGTTCCTGTGAAGACGTGGGAATGGGATCAGTAATTTCCCGATGCCCTTTTGCTGAAAGGTCGGGTACTCGCCTATGAACGGACCCATATCCTTCGGTTTAGTTATTCCTCCCCTTCTAGGGCAGCCGGCGAGGTGGACGTAGCAGGGGTTTCGCAATGTATGCTTGCGCCTGCGAAGTCCGAGTGGCCTGCTGGCCACAAGGTGGAGGGTCAGGGCGAAGATGGGTTGTTGCAACACGATCAGAAGTTCCGTGCCGCTATCAAAACCCATCCCCCACCTAGCCTCCCCCTTGAAGGGGGAGGAACGTTCTTTAAAACTTACCTCCCACGCCGCAACTTGCGAGCCACTCGTGCTTCACAGGAGCAACGCATGCATTGCGATATCCCTGCCGCCTCTATCTCGTCAAACTGCCTTCAAGCGGATAGAGTGAAACTCTGTCGAAGCGCGACATAGGTTTATCGCGGCCCCGCCACATCAAAACGTATGGCGCATCCCGACACCGATAGTCCCCGCTGAATCAAAGCCGCTCTGCCTGTCACGGGAATAGACTGCATACACGTCCGTCCGCTTGGACAGGAAATGGTCATAGCCGACCGATGCGGTGTCGCGCTTGTTGTCGGCGAGTCCGGCGCGCGTGCGCTTCGTGTGCGCCCACTCGGCCAGCAGAGCGCCGCTTTGCGTGACCGGCACACGCAGGCCGACGTCGTAGGTGCGGGTGTCGTTGGACACGCCGCTGCTGTCGGTCTTCACGAGAGAACCGTACACCTTGGCGACCTTGAAGTCATAGGTGGCGCCGAGCAGGTAACCGTTCTGCTGGGTGAGGGGCGCCGTGACCGGCACGCGGAAGCGCTGCGCCGAGAATGCCGCGCTGAAGTTGCCGTTCACATAATTCGCATGCAGTCCGAGGTTGGCCGTGCCGCTGCTGCCGGCCACTTCGCCGAGCCCGTAGATGACGCTGCCGGCGAGGCCACCGACGCGCGGGGTGGCGTACTGGATGGTGTTGTTCCAGACGGTGTCGCCGATCAGCGCGCCGTTATAGGTGCCGACGAAGGATTGCAGCACCAGCGGCGAAAACACGACCGAAACGCCGAACGGGCTCAGCGTGCCCATGTTGACATAGGTTGGGTTGGTCTGGCGGCCGAAGGTCAGCCGGCCGAAGCCGCTTTCCACGCCGACGAAGGCATTGCGCGAGAACAGCGGGTCGGTCGCATTGCGGCCCTGGCCGCCGGTATCGGTCTGGAAGAAGCTTTCCAGCGCAAAGATGGCCTTGTAGCCGCCGCCCAGATCCTCGCTGCCGCGCACGCCCCAGTACGAAGTGGTCAGGCCGCCGTGGCCAAGCTGCGTCACGGCAGCGGGCCCGCCGCTGCGCTCCGACTTTGCGACGTAGGCGCCGATCAGTCCATACAGCTGTACCTGGGTGGTCTCCTGCGCGAACGCATTGAACGCCGCGCCCGCGACGATGAAGCCTGCTCCCAGCTTCATCATGTTGTGTGTCTTCTTTGTCATTGTTATGAATGTTGAATTGAAGAGTGAATGAATACTGCCTGCTTCCCTGGCTGTTCCTGCTGCTCGCTGTTTAATTAATGCTTACTGCTTCTCGATCTTCGCCTTCTCGATCACCGCGCCCCATTTCGCAATATCGGAGGCGAGCAGATTCTTCGTCGCATCAGGTGTGCCGCCCTGTGCCACCACGCCGAATTCCAGCAGGCGCTTCCTGATGTCCGGATTCGATACGGCCGCATTGATTTCCTTGTTCAGCCGATCGATGATGGGCTTGGGCGTGCCGGCCGGCGCCGCCAGGCCGTTCCAGGAGGCCGCCTGATAATTCGGCAGGCCGCTCTCGGCGACGGTAGGCACATCGGGCAGGCCGGAGAAGCGCTTCGCGGACGTCACGCCGATGACATGGATGTTGCCGGACTTGATCTGGGGCAGCGTCGGCCCGAGAATCTCCACTGCCGCATCGAGCTCGCCGGTGGTGACGGCGGTGATGACTTCCGGCGTACCCTTGTAAGGAACGATGAGCGCATCGATGCCTGCCGTCGAAACGAAGAGTTCGGCCGCGAGGTTCTGCGTGCTGCCGCGGTTGATGG
Source organism: Noviherbaspirillum malthae (assembly GCF_015352985.1). Classification (GTDB taxonomy): domain Bacteria; phylum Pseudomonadota; class Gammaproteobacteria; order Burkholderiales; family Burkholderiaceae_D; genus Noviherbaspirillum; species Noviherbaspirillum malthae. Next base: position 106,159 of record NZ_JACYXF010000004.1, read on the forward strand.
TGCCAATATTGAGCTTGCCCGGGTTCTTCCTGGCGTAGGCAATCAGTTCGGCGGCATTCTTGATCGGCAGCTTCTTGTTGACGATGAGGCCGAGGTCGAAGTAGCCGAGCGTGGAAATCGGCGCGAAGTCCTTGAGGGTATCGTAGGGCAGCTTCTTGAACAGGCCGGCGCTGACCGCAGTGCCGTTGCTGATGAGCAGCAGGGTATAGCCGTCGGGGCTCGCCTTGGCGACCGCATCAGCCGCAACGATTCCGCCGGCGCCCGGCCGGTTCTCGATGATGATGGGCTGCTTCATCGACTCCGACATCTTTTGCGCGACGGTGCGGATAGTGAGGTCGGCAATGCCGCCCGCGCCGAAAGGCACGACGATCTTCACCAGCTTGTTGGGATAGTCCTGCGCGACGGCGGACGCGGACGCGGACGCGGCGAGCGCCAGCGCAGCCACGCAGCATTGCACGGTCTTGATTACTTGTCGGATCATGAAAAGCACCTTGGTCATTGGAGGAGTCGCCGTGCTCTTTCCGGCACGTCTTGTCGATGGCAAGCCATCGCGGAAGCTGACCGGCAAGGAATGACGCATGCCGATGCGCTTCAGTTCGAGCGGATTATCGGGCAGGGCCGACCCATGAACAATACGATAACGGCGCTAGCTGCTATAGCAACTTGTTATAACGGATGGCGGATGCGCTCATCGCAAGCATGAGAACGAATCACGGGCTGCCCGTCAGGAATCGCCGAGAATTTCCCTTGCCACCTTCTCCAGGAGCTGCAGCATGGCCTGCTGCGTGCCGGTCGCAGGGCGGCGGGAATTGATGGCGATGAACAGCTTGGGCCGCAGGCCCGGATCGATGATGGGCCGTGTCGAATAGCGCTTGGGATGCGCCGCCGTGGTCACTGCATTGCTCGAGAGGATGGCCTTGCCGGCGCCGTCGGCGACGAGGTCGAGAATCGCGCCGACGCCGTCGACTTCCATCGCGATTTTCGGCTGCACGCCGATATTGATGAGTTCGGTCTCCACATGCATGCGTAGTGCATTCGGCCGGCTCGGAATGATCAGCGCATGCTTGCCGATATCCCGCAGCTTGACCGGCTTGCCGGCGTCCGCGTCGCCGAGGCGCTGCACCAGCATCAGTTCCTCCTCCACCAGGGGCAGCAGGTCGATGTCCGGCGATGGCAAGGCGTTGTAGAGAAGCGCGATATCGAGGCGGCCGGAGAGCAGCGAATCCAGCATGGTCTTCGACAGGCCTTCGCTGATGGACAGCGTGGCATCCGGCATCGACGCCTTGAATTCCCGCGTGATCGGCACGGTCAGGATCTTGGAGAGCGTGGGAGGAAGGCCGATTGCCACCCTTCCGGCAAGCGAGCCCTGCACCCGCGACAACTCCTCGCGCAGTCTCTCCATCTGGTGCAGCACGCCGCGGCTGTGCTCCAGCAAGACCTTGCCGGCCTCGGTGAGCGTAACGCCGCGCCCGTTTCTCATGAGGAGGGTCTGCCGCAGTTCCACCTCCAGCAGCCTCACCTGGCGACTCAGCGCAGGTTGCGCGATGTCGAGCGCGGTGGACGCCCGGGTGAAACTGCCGAGTTCGGCGACGCGCACAAAGTAGGCAAGTTGCTTGAAATCCATAATTGCGCTTTCCCGAGCAGAAATCCCCGAATGAAATAGATCGGACAATGATATAGCAAACTGCGATAGCTGCTAGAACACGCCGGGTCTTACTCCCGCCTCGCGACAGGGTGAAAATGCGTGCTATGCAAACCTCCATCAAAACCCTTTTCATGCGCGGCGGCACCTCGCGCGGGCCGTTCTTCCTCGAATCCGATCTGCCGCCCGACAGGGAAACGCGCGACCGCGTCCTGCTGGCGGTCATGGGTTCGCCCGACAAGCGCCAGATCGACGGCCTGGGCGGCGCCCATCCCCTGACCAGCAAGGTCGGCATCGTCCGCCGCAGCAGCGTGCCGGGCGTGGACATCGATTTCCTGTTCGCCCAGCTGCAGCCCGACAAGGACACCGTGGACACTACGCCCAACTGCGGCAACATGCTGGCGGCGGTAGTGCCCTTCGCGCTCGAAACCGGTCTCGCCCAAGTGCAGGGAGACACCACGACGCTGCGCGTACTGACGCTCAACACCGACATGCAGTGCGATATCACCGTGCAGACGCCCGGCGGCAGCGTCGCCTACAGCGGCGATGCACGCATCGACGGCGTGCCCGGCACATCGGCACCGATCACCATCAACTTCCTCGACACCGCCGGCTCGGTATGCGACGGTCTTCTGCCGACCGGCAAGGTGCGGGATGTGATCGACGGCATCGAGGTGACCTGCATCGACAACGGCATGCCGCTGGTCATGTTCAGGGCCGAGGCGGTGGGACGCAGCGGTTATGAAAGCGTGGCCGAGCTCAATGCCGATACCGAACTGAAGGCGCGCATCGAGACACTGCGCATCGCCTGCGGCCATGCGATGGGCCTGGGCGACGTGACGCAAAAGAATTATCCCAAGATGACGTTGATCGCCGCCCCGCGCACGGGCGGCAGCCTTTCCACCCGCAGCTTCATTCCGCATGTCTGCCACGACGCCATCGGCGTGCTCGCCGCCGTCACGGTGGCCACCGCCTGCGTGTTGAAGGGCTCGGTCACCGAAGGCATCGCTATCGTGCCGGAAGGCAGCGTCAAGCAGGTATCGGTCGAGCATCCCACGGGTGAATTCTCGGTCGAACTCGAAGTCGATCCCGCCAATTCCCAGAACGTCACGCGTGCCGCCCTGCTGCGCACCGCCCGCCTCATCATGCGCGGAGAAGTCATGGTACCCACATCGGTATGGAACAAAGGAGACACAGCTTGATCATCGACATCCACGGCCACTACACCACGGCTCCCAAGGCGCTCGAAGAGTGGCGCAACCGCCAGATCGCGGCGCTGAAGGATCCGGCGCTTGCTCCCAGGGTGTCCGAGCTGAAGATCAGCGACGACGAGCTGCGCGAAAGCATCGAGACCAACCAGCTGGCCAAGATGAAGGAGCGCGGTTCCGACCTCACCATCTTCTCGCCGCGCGCAAGCTTCATGGCGCATCACATCGGCGACTTCAATACCAGCGCGACCTGGTCTGCGATCTGCAACGAGCTTTGCCATCGCGTCAGCCAGCTGTTCCCCGACAACTTCATCGGCGCGGCGATGCTGCCGCAGTCGTCCGGCGTCGATCCGGCCACCAGCGTGGCCGAACTCGAGAAGTGCGTGAAGGAATACGGCTTCGTCGCCATCAACCTGAATCCGGATCCGTCCGGCGGCCACTGGACCAGCCCGCCGCTGACCGACCGCCACTGGTATCCGATCTACGAGAAGATGGCGGAATACGACATCCCGGCGATGATTCATGTCTCGACCTCGTGCAATGCCTGCTTCCACACCACCGGCGCGCATTACATCAATGCCGACACCACGGCCTTCATGCAGCTGCTGCAGGGCGACCTGTTCAAGGATTTCCCGACCCTGAAGTTCATCATTCCGCACGGCGGCGGCGCCGCGCCTTACCACTGGGGCCGTTACCGCGGGCTGGCGCAGGAAATGAAGAAGCCGCTGCTCAAGGACCATCTGCTCAACAACATCTTCTTCGATACTTGCGTCTATCACCAGCCCGGCATCGACTTGCTGACCAGGGTCATTCCGGTCGAGAACGTGCTGTTTGCATCGGAAATGATCGGTGCGGTGCGCGGCATCGATCCTGAGACAGGACACTACTACGACGACACCAGGCGCTACATCGAGGCGGCCAGCCTGAGCGATGAAGAGCGCTACAAGATCTTCGAGGGCAATGCACGCCGCGTCTATCCGCGCCTGGATGCCGCCCTCAAGACGAAAGGAAAATGAGCATGACAGCTTCCCTGTTCAACCAGTTGGGCGTGGTCAAGCGCAACATCGTTCGCGCCGACGCGACTGCACGCGATCTGCTTGCGAAGTTCGGCAGCGCCACCGTGCATGAAGCGATGGGCCGCGTCGGTTTGTTGAAACCGTACATGCGCCCCATCTATAGCGGCGCGCAGGTGTCCGGCACTGCCGTTACGGTGCTGCTGCACCCCGGCGACAACTGGATGATGCATGTGGCTGCGGAACAGATCCGGCCGGGCGACATCGTGGTGGCGGCCGTTACCGCCGAATGCACGGACGGTTATTTCGGCGACCTGCTTGCCACCAGTTTCATGGCGCGCGGCGCACGGGCACTGATCATTGATGCCGGCGTGCGCGATGTGAAGGTGTTGACGGAGATGGGCTTTCCGGTATGGAGCAAAGCCATCAGCGCCAAGGGCACGATCAAGGCGACGCTGGGTTCGGTCAACATTCCGGTGGTGTGCGCGGGTGCGCTGGTCAATCCGGGCGACGTGATCGTGGCGGATGATGACGGCGTGGTGGTTGTACCGGCCGCGGATGCGGGCCGCGTTGCAGAGGCGGCGCAGAAGCGTGAATCGCTGGAAGGCGAGAAGCGCGAGAAGCTGGCGAGCGGGGTGCTGGGGCTGGATATGTACAACATGCGCGGGCCGCTGGAGAAGGCGGGGTTGAGGTATATTGACTAAGAGCCTGTTTGAACAGTGCCGGAATCGGGATGCGCAGTAAGTTTTCAAACAGCCTCCAAGGACAATCGCTCTAGATTGGGAAAAATTTTTAAACAGTTGACCAATGCGCTTACGCCCCCTTCTCCCGCAAGCGGGAGAAGGGCTGGGGATGAGGGGGATTGCCAAGTCCGAAGGAGGTCTTGCTATCGCCCTCACCCCTAACCCCTCTCCCGCTTGCGAGAGAGGGGAATAAGAAAACACTTTGTGCTTTTTTCTTGGTAAGCATCGGCCACATCTTTAGAGAATTGAACATGACCTCCACCATGCACAGCGACCCCAAACACTGGCACATCGGCCTCATCGGCTACGGCGAAGTCGGCCGCATCCTCGCCGAGGATTTGCGCAAGCAGAGCATCAGCGTCACGGCCTACGACATCAAGCTGGGAAGCGAAGCGGGCCGCTCGCTGAGCGACCATGCGCAGACCCATGGCGTAGCCTTGGCCGGATCGCACGCCGCTCTTGCGGCGCAGGCAGACCTGGTCATCTCCGCCGTCACCGCCAGCCAGGCTGTCCCGGTTGCCGAGGCATGCGCGCCGGCAGTGGGACAAGGCACCTACTTCCTCGACTTCAATTCGGCCTCTCCCGGCGCCAAAACACAGGCAGCGGCGTTGATCGAGCAAGCCGGCGGCAGGTACGTCGAAGGCGCGGTCATGACCTCGGTGCCGCCTTACCGCCAGCGCGTGCCGCTGCTGCTGGGCGGGCCGCATGCGCAAGCGCTGCATCCGCTGCTGAACCGGATCGGCTTCGACAGCAAGGTCGCCTCCGACAAGCTGGGCGTCGCTTCGGCGGTGAAGATGTGCCGCAGCATCATGATCAAGGGCCTCGAAGCGATGGTGATCGAAAGCTTCACCACCGCCCGCGCCTATGGCGTTGAAGATGCCGTCATCGCTTCGCTGTTCGAAACCTTTCCCGGCATCGATTGGGAAAAGCAGGGCGCGTACTTCTTCCAGCGCGTCATCGAGCATGGGCGCCGGCGCGCCGAAGAAGTGCAGGAAGTCGCGCAGACGGTGCGCGAAGCCGGACTGGAACCCTGGTCGGCTTCGGGGACCGCCGCGCGCCAGGCCTGGATCGCCGATCTTGCCGATGGCGGACTGTTCGGCCCGAGGGCAAGCGAAGATTTTGCCCGCAGTTCCGATTGGCGCACCGAAGCCGATCGCATCCTGAAACATTTGAAGAATTGATACGCTGATGGAATTCATCAAGACACCCGGCTGGCTCGACTGGTACCAGAACCCGAGCAAGCCCCGCTTCCAACTGCCGCCGGGCGCGGTCGATGCGCATTGCCATGTCTTCGGACCGGGCGCCGCATTTCCCTTCTCTCCGGAGCGCAAATACACCCCTTGCGACGCAAGCAAGGAACAATTGTTTGCGCTGCGCGACCACCTCGGTTTCGCCCGCAACGTGATCGTGCAGGCGACTTGCCATGGTGCGGACAACCGCGCGATGGTCGATGCCTGCCTGGCCTCCAACGGCCGGGCTCGCGGCGTGGCAACCGTGCGGCGGAGCATCAGCGATGAAGAGCTGCAGGCGTTGCACGAGGCCGGCGTGCGCGGCGTGCGCTTCAATTTCGTCAAGCGCCTGGTGGACTTCACGCCGAAGGACGAACTCATGGAAATCGCCGCGCGCATCGCGCGTTTCGGCTGGCATGTGGTGATCTATTTCGAAGCGCAGGACTTGCCGGAGCTGTGGGATTTCTTTACCGCCCTGCCCACGAAGGTGGTGGTCGATCATATGGGCCGTCCCGACGTGAGCAAGCGGGTCGACGGCGAGGAATTCGCGCTGTTCCTGAAGTTCATGCGCGAGAACCCGCAGGTCTGGAGCAAGGTCAGCTGTCCCGAACGCCTGTCCGTCACCGGTCCGAAGGCATTGGACGGAGAGCAGGCTGCCTATCGCGATGTCGTGCCTTTCGCGCGGCGCATCGTTGAAGAATTTCCCGACCGCGTGCTGTGGGGCACCGACTGGCCGCATCCCAATCTGAAGGACCACATGCCCGACGATGGCTTGCTGGTTGACTTCATTCCGCACATCGCGCCGACCGCCGAACTTCAGCAAAAACTGCTGGTCGACAATCCCATGCGACTGTATTGGCCGGAAGAGATCTGACCGATCTCTTCGCCGCCGTCACCGGAACACTCATACAGCCTATCCGATGACGGCCGCATCAATGCCCTGCTCCTCCAGCCTCATCAATCTCTCCGATTTCACTCCGCTTCATCTTCAAGGTTCGTGCGCACCTTCTGCAGCATGGCCAGCAGCGCGCTGCGCTCCTCTTCGCTCAAATTCCTCACTGCCACATTCGACAGGTGCCTGCCTTGCAGCCGCAAATGCCGGAAGACCTCTTGCCCGGCCGCAGTAACCTGCAGGCGCACGCTGCGGCGGTCCGCAGCATCGGTACTGGCTTCCAGGAAGCCCTTGTCCCGCAAGCCCTTGATCAGGCGCGCAAGCTGCGCCTTGTCGCGGCCGGTATGCGCGACGAGATCGCTCTGCGTCGCTCCAGGATGCCTTGCGAAATAGCCGAGCGCCTTGGTTTCCATATGGGTCAGATCATGCAGCCCGTCGCGCAGCGTGCGGTACTGCCGCGAGCGGTAGAGATGCATGATTGCGTGGATGGATTCGAAGACCTCATCGGCCATGTCGGAAGCGGCGGACGAATTTCGGTTGACTTTATCAACTTGTTTTTTCATAATAGGAGACATTATCAACCAAAAAGGTTCAGGCAATGGAAAATGGTTTGCATCATTTGCAGGAAAGAGGCGTTCAGCGGGTTCGTCATGAAATCAGGCAGCGGGAAGTGGAAGTCGTCCGCATCCGGCCGGTCGGCGCCAACTTTATCAGCATTACGTTCCGAGGTGAGGCATTGCATGATTTCGTCACCGCCTCGTTCGACGATCATGTCAAATTCACATTTAACGATGCCGCAGGAGAAGTGGTCCGCAGGGATTACACGCCCCGGCACTTCGACCGCGACAAGCGCGAACTGACGATAGAGTTCGTTCGCCACGGCGACGGCAAGGCGTCGGAATGGGCACGGCAGGCAGGCATCGGCCAGCGCGCGATCATCGCCGGCCCGCGCGGATCGATGATCATTCCGTCCGATTATGACTGGCACCTGCTTGCCGGCGATTCCACCGCCTTCCCCGCCATTCGCCGGCGCCTGGAAGAACTGCCCGACACGGTGCGCGCCATCGTCGTGGCATTGGCCGACGACGATGCCGACCGCTGCGGATTCGATAGCAAGGCACACGTGCACCTGCATTGGGTGTCTTCACCTGATGAACTGGCTGCCGCACTGAGCGCAGTGCAAGTCCCCGAGGGCGAAGGTTTCGCATGGTGCGCAGGAGAAGCTTCGCTGATGGTACGGCTGCGGGAAATTCTTCGTACCGGAAAAGGCATTGCGAAGGAATCGATGCGGGTAGCCGCGTACTGGCGCCATGGCGCATCGAGTTATCACGAGCAGCTGGATTAAATGATATCGCCAGCCGCGGCCATTCCTGGTGCGGCATTGCAGCAGCGCTGCGTCCGTACCCTCTTCATGTTGAAGGAAAGGCTGTTAGCAGCCTTCGCATTCTTTCTGCTCCTGCTGCTCCCCTCATATTCTCTCTGATGTTGTTCATCCTCGTTCACCGGGGTCCGCAACTCATGTCGAGCGCGACACTATATTCTTTTCCCAATTATTGAAACAATGTCTACCATAAAGACGGTATAGAAAAACCAATGTACGGCAGTTAACATTGGTTCCCAACAAGAAACACACGCAATGGGAGATACGTCGGCCTTGTCACAGCATCAGCGTTTCTTTTTCAGTAATGTTGTTTTGCAGCATCGTTGCGCAGGAAAAAATTAAAGGAAACAAGGACAGCGATCATACTGATATCTCGATCCATCGACCCGTGCCAGATGGACGCATGCCGTCTTCATTAACTTGATTGCCTGACCGACTGTCAGGGATCAGGACTTATTAAAGCTGGTCACTCATTAAACCGTTCTCCAGGGAAGACGTAATGAAACTGCAAGACTTGAAAATTGGAACCCGCCTGACGCTTGGGTTCGGCATCCTGCTGCTGATGATGCTGACGCTGTCGGCGTTCTCCATATTGCGCATGCTGAGCATCGACCATACCGTCGCGCTGGAGAGCAAGGTCATCGTCAACCGTTTGCAGCCGCTGTATCAGGCCCGCGAAGCGCTTGGGCAGACCGGTATCGCCGCGCGCAATTCCTTCATCTTCACCAGCGAAGGCGATGCAAAACGCGAACTCGATATCGTCGATCAGCAGAAAACCATTTTCATGAATGCGCTCAAGGCTGTCGCGCCGCATTATGCAGGCGATGCGGACTTCGCGAAGGTAAGCCAGGGCCTGACGCAGATGGCGGCAGAGCTGAATCGTCCGCGCAAGTACCGCGAAGCCAACCAGATGCAGGAATTCGGCGAATTTCTCGTGAAGGAATGCAGCCCGCTGCGCCGGCAGATCGTCCAGGATATGGATGTCGTGATCCGCAAGGCCGAAGCGGAGATGGCCAACGCCACGACTGCCGTGCATGGCAGCATCAGCTTTTCGCGCATGCTGCTCATAGCAGTGTCGGCCCTTGCTCTTGCGATCGGTGTCGTGCTGGCCGTCGTTTTGTCTCGCAGCATTACGGCTCCGCTGACGGAAGCGGTCAGTTTTGCCCGGCGCGTGACCACCGGCGATCTGACCGGCCATATCGAGACGACATCGAAATCCGAGACCGGGCAGCTGATGACGGCTTTGAAGGAAATGAACGAAAACCTTGCGCGCATCGTGGCTGAAGTGCGTACCGGAACCGAACAGATCGCCACCGGTTCCACGCAGATCGCGTCAGGCAATCAGGACCTGTCTTCGCGTACCGAACAGCAGGCGGCATCGCTCGGGAAAACGGCTTCCTCGATGGAGGAGATTACCTCGACCGTGAAGCAGAACGCCGACAATGCGCAGCAGGCCAATACGCTTGCCGTCTCCGCCGCCCAGGTGGCAAGCGAGGGCGGCATGGTGATTGCCCGGGTCGTCGATACCATGGGCGCGATCAATGAATCGTCGAGGAAGGTGGTGGACATCATTTCCGTGATCGACGGCATAGCATTCCAGACCAATATCCTGGCGCTCAATGCGGCGGTGGAAGCGGCCCGTGCCGGCGAGGAGGGCCGAGGATTCGCGGTGGTCGCGAGCGAGGTGCGCAATCTCGCGCAGCGCTCGGCGGCGGCGGCCAGGGAAATCAAGACGCTGATCGACGACTCGGTCGAGAAAGTGGAAAACGGCAGCAAGCTGGTGGATCAGGCCGGCGCAACGATGAGCAATATCGTCGACGGCGTCAAGCGGGTCACCGACATCATCGGCGAGATCACCGCAGCGAGCCGGGAGCAGACTTCGGGCATCGAAGAAGTCAATGCCGCCATCGCGCAGATGGACCAGGTCACCCAGCAGAATGCGGCGCTGGTGGAACAGGCTGCGGCGGCATCGGAAGCGATGCAGGATCAGGCTACCCAGCTGGCGCAGGTGGTGAGCGTATTCAAGGTTGACGCATCCCGTGCCGCACCCGCCCTGGCTGCTCGCGCTGCACAGGCACCCGCGCTGTCAGTGGCGGGCGTGCCGCGGCTGAAGCAGATGCTGTGAAGGCAGGCGTGAATGGAGGCCTGCCGCAGCTTCAGATGACGAACAGGATAGGCACAAGAACAACAAGAATGATCGCGGCCACGGCGGGCAGCGCATAGCGGTTGAAACGCGGCAGCGTGGCGCTTTCCCGCTCGGCCGGATGCTGCGAATACAACTTTGCGTAATACCGGTTGTTCTTCACCCGATACCGATAGTGGGAATAACCCGCGCCAGTCAGAATGGCCGAGGCCAACAGGAACCAGAGTGCTGCCAACATCAGAAATCAGCCTTCGAAAAAGCTTCGGATTCTAACATCCGGCGCTGCATTGCAGGGTGTCCTCAAAAACGCACGACCTCTTCCAGCATGAAGCCCTCCATGCGCTGCCTGACTAATTGACAATGGGCGACGACGGGCGGCTGCGAATCTGCCAGCCATCGTCATTGGACTTCCGCCTTGGTTATCCATTCCGTCGGGACAAGACAAGAAAAAGCACAGCAAGGACAAGGTCTTGTGCGGACTGTCGAAACGACATCGGCACGATTGTCTTCCATCACTTGACCGGCAAACGTTTACCGCTCACCGCCAGTGCACTTGCCTTTGTCGAGGCGAACCTGGGGCGGCATCACATGGGTGCATGTGCTTGCCGCACCGGTGACGCGGTTGTATTTTTCTTCGGCCTCGGCGTACTGCCGCGCGAGTTCCTCCAATTTCCTCTCGTCGGATATCGCGCTTGAATAGATGAGATAGTCCCGAGGGCCGCCGCAGGCTCTGACTCCGAGCGGGACGACATGGCACTGTTCGGGCCGCCGGGCCGATGCATCCCCGATTTCCCGCACCATCTGAAGCCGGATATCCCGCATCTCCGACTGGAGTCCGCCGGCGATGGTTTGCCGGCCTTCGGTTCCGGCAAGCCCGCAGGCCTGCAGACCGCAGCAGGCGAGCAGCATCGCGGTGATTGTCCTTTTCATGGAACGCTGCACAGGCCGGCTTGGCCGCATGGTTTGGCCTGGGATGCCGGCGCCCGAGCGCTTGAGGCAGCGCATCTGCTCAGGCTTGACGTGTCTATTCCTCGATGCGGAAGCCCGCCTTGAGAACGACCTGGAAATGCGCAACCTTGCCATCGACGATATGGCCCCGCGTCTGGGTGACCTCGAACCAGTCCAGATGCTTGACCGATTTCGATGCCTTCTCGATGGCATTGCGAACGGCTTCGTCCGAACTGTTCGGGGAGGACCCGACAAGTTCAATCAATTTATAGGTATGAGCAGACATGCGGTCTCCTTGGATCTTCGGCAATGGAACAAGAAAGCGAATCCAATTCTGACGCATTTGGCCTTACGGCAAATGCGAACCGCAGGAGATTCAGAGCTAGATCAAATCGGGCTCGATGGGACAGGCGAATTGCACGGCGGCCACAAAGCGCCCCGCACCTGCTTACTTTCTCCTCCCCAGGAGCCTGTTTGAGGACTTGCTGCGCAGCGTAATCGCGCTACTGCGGTGGCCAGGCGACTCTCGAGTACGTGTGCATTCCTCAGACCGGCCCCAAGCTGCTCGCTACGGTTTTCAGGCAGGTTTTCAGAAGCTGATGGCCAGCGCCACGACCACTTCGCCTGCGGCGCACAGGCGCTGGTATTCCTCGAATTGCCATTTGCGGTAATAGCCTTGCTTGGCGGGAATCAGGGATTCGGGGCGCGGCGACGCGACCCAGATGCTCCCGTCGGGACGCGAGATTTGCCTGTGGAATTGGGGTGAGAAATCGAGTGACATGTCTGGACCTTTGAAGCTGGGATTTCCGATTCACGCATTTTCCGGCCAGATCGAGCGGAAAGCATGACGGAAGTGTATTACCCGCTGCCGCAGCCGCTAACGAATTTCTTCGCACTTCGATATTCCCTGCTCTGCGTTTGATCAGTTCCGCGGCAGGCTGTCCGCTGGCAAGTTGGGCTGCTGAAAGCCGCCGGGAGAATCGGGATAGAATCAGTGTCTCTGCGCAGACAAGGAGGTAAGCATGCATGTTCCGGTCATTGATGTCGCTCCGCTGGTCCAGGAAAGCGGCAGCTGCCAGGAAGTCGCCGAACAGATCGGCGCCGCATGCCGTGAACATGGCTTTTTTTACATCTCCGGCCATGGCATCGATCCCGCACTGATCTCCCGCCTTGACCAACTCAGCCGGCAGTTCTTCGCCCTCGACGACGCTGCCAAACTGCGCCTGCGGATGGAACTGGGCGGCAGGGCATGGCGGGGATATTTTTCCGCAGGCAATGAGCTGACGTCGAACATACCCGACTGGAAGGAAGGCCTGTACCTGGGCAGCGAGCTCGGCGCCGACGATGCCAGGGTGGCCGCCGGCACTCCGCTGCACGGAGCCAACCTGTTTCCCGATCTGCCCGGGTTCCGCGAGACCATATTGCAATATCTGGATGCGCTGACCGCGCTCGGCCATCGCCTGATGGAAGGCGTCGCGCTCAGCCTCAATCTGCCGCGCGATTATTTCGTGACCCGCTACCTTGCCGATCCGCTGGTCCTGTTCCGCATTTTCAACTACCCCAGCCGGCCTGCTCCCGAAGGGCTGGGCGTCCAGTGGGGCGTGGGCGAACATACCGACTATGGCTTTCTGACCATCCTGTTCCAGGACGATGTCGGCGGACTGCAGGTAAAAAGCCGCGAAGGGTGGATTGAAGCGCCACCCCTGGCCGGCACCTTCGTGTGCAATATCGGCGACATGCTCGACCGGGTCACCGGCGGCCTCTACAAGTCCACGCCGCATCGCGTGCGGCTCAATACATCGGGACGCGATCGCCTGTCGTTTCCTTTCTTTTTCGATCCCGGCTTCGATGCGGCGGTGTATCCGATCGAAGACCTGCCTGAAGCGGCCGACGACAGCGCCGCACGCTGGGATAGCGCAAACGTGCATGCGTTTTCCGGCACCTACGGCGAATACCTGCTCGGAAAAATCGGCAAGGTATTTCCTGATCTGAAAAAAGCCGTCGAGCCTTGATACACGGGTACAAGACATCGAATCTTCTCGGAAAGAAGCTCAATCCGGCAGGTTCAGCGCGTATGCGGTTTGCTGTTCAGCCGGCGGAAGCGGGGGCGCCACGAAGTAACCCTGTATCTCGTCGCAGCGCAGCGCGGCAAGACGCCTGACCTGTTCCTCGGTCTCGACACCCTCCGCCACTACCTTCATCCCCAATGAGTGCGCCATCGTAATGATGGCGGTATAGAACACATTGCTTGCATCGTTCGATCCCAGGCGGGCGGTGAAGGCCCTGTCGACTTTCAGCGTATCGAAGTCGAGCTCCTGCAATTGCGCCAGCGATGAGTATCCGGTACCGAAATCGTCGACCAGCAGCTTGACGCCCATGTGCTGCATGACGGCCAGTACCTCGCTCACATCCTGACCGCTGGACATCATCGAGGATTCGGTGAGTTCGATCTCCACCAGATGCGCATCCAGCTGATATCGCTTGAGCGCGTCCGCGAGCGTGGCAGCGACGTCCGACTGCGTGAACTGGCGCGCCGACACGTTGATCGAAACGGGCACGATTTCCCGGCCGTGCCTGAGCCAGAACGCCAGCTGGGCACATACCTTGTCGATGACCTGCTCGCCCAGCTGAATGATCAGCCCCGTTTCTTCGGCCAGCGGAATGAAGGCTTGCGGCTCGATGATGCCGCGCTCCGGGTGCGCCCATCGCACCAGGGCTTCCATGCTCGACATCCGGCAGGTCGCCAGATCGATGCGCGGCTGGTAGTAAATGACGAACTGGTTCTGCTCCAGCGCGTGACGGAACTCGACTTCATTCTGATGCCTGCGCTGCACGGATTCGGAGAACTGTGCGTCGAAATAGCAATAATTCCGCTTGCCGCTCATCTTCACCGCATACATGGCCATGTCGGCATGGCTCATCAGCGTATCGGCGTCCAGACCGTCGTTGGGAAACACGCTGATGCCGATGGAAGTTCCGACCGAGTGCGTTCCCTGCGAAAGGCGAAAAGGCGCTTCGAAGGAATGCAGAATGCGCTGCGCGACCTGGCCGGCGTCGGTCCTGTGCGCCAGGTTTTCCGTCACGACGATGAATTCGTCACCGCCGATGCGCGCCACGATATCATGCGGCCGCACCGCCTCCTTCAGCCGCCGGCCCGCGTTGCGCAAAAGTTCATCGCCTATCTCGTGGCCCATCGTGTCGTTGACCGCCTTGAAGCCGTCGAGATCGATGAAGAGCAGCGCGAGCATTTGCCTGGATGCGCGCGCCGATACCAGCGCCTGCGGCAGATACCGCTTCAGCCAGTGCCGGTTGGGCAGCCGCGTCAGCGCATCCTCGCTTCCTATCCTTTCCAGTTCGGCCACATGCGCCTTGGTCTGGCTGATGTCGCGGATCGTGACCGCCAGGTCGCCGTCCGGCCGGCCGATCGATACATGCAGCCAGTCCGCCGCAACCGTGCGGACCTTTCTCGCATCGATTTCCCGCTCCAGATGGCGTTTTTCGTAGGCGGCACGCAGCAATCGGTTCAGCTCCTTCGCCTCCGAGTGCGAGTAGATCTCGGAAATGGTCAGTCCGATCAATTCCGATCGCCGGTACTTCATGATGCGCGCGCCCTGCTCGTTGCAGTCGATCACCTTGAAATCGCTGATCTTTCCGTCATCGCCTGCCCGCGGCCGCATGATGAAGAAGCCATCGTTCCCACGCTCGGTCGCTGTCCTGTAAGTATCGTGAAGCTGCTTGATCTGCTGCTTTCTCCAGGACAGCCGCGCCAGGCTCAATGATGCGAGCAGGGTGAAAAGCGCGAGCGCAGACGTGGCGACGATGCCATGCAGGATCGTTTCGTCGGAATCCTTGGTGAAGACAGACAGCGCATCCTGCTGGTCTATGCCTGCCACCGCGATCATCTCGTGCCGCTCCGTCGCCTGCCATCCCAGATATCGGGAGCGCTTGTCGCTGAAGTAGGTGGCGCCGTCCAGCATGACCGTACCCGACCGCCCGTCAATGGCCGGCGGTGCAACGATCGTGGCGGCCGGAGGCGTGTACACCTGATCGCCTATCCTTGCCACACGCACCCGTCTATCCGAGCCAAGGATGGCAAGCAGGCCGTGCGGCCCCAACGTCAGCTGGTCGTAGCCGGCGATGAAATACTCGGGCACGACCGAGATGACGACAACGCCGCCGAACCTGCCGTCGCCATTCATGAGCTTTCTAGAGAAATGCGTGACCGTGCGCTTGCTCAGAATGCCGTATCTGGGACGCCCGATGTAGAGCTGGTCGCTTCCTGACGAGGACTGCGCCAGAAAGTAGGCTTCTTCGCTGACGTTGATCGGCTCGCTCATGCCGAGCGTGCTGGTCAGGATGTCGCCTTCGGCGTTGACGATGGTGACATACAGGCCGAGCCTGGCCGGAAAGGGCCCGGTGTCGCTCAGGGTCTGCAGGTCGAGTTTGCTGCCCGACATTTTCCAGCCATAGCGGACATAGAGAGATAGCTGGTCGATGGCATCGATGGTTTGGGAGAGATGGCCTGCGTAGGACCGCGCAAGAATTTCCGCTTCGCGTACGGCGGCCGCCTCTGCGCTCTTTCTGTCCTGTTCAATGCCTCCAAGCAGATAATGCCAGGCGATAGCGCCGATCACGACGACGGAAATGAGCCACAGGGCGAGAAAGGGCAGGCTGAATCGCATAAAGCGTTCGCCTTCCAGCCCGGGCGGCAAGGCGGAGCTGTCCATGACTGAACTGGATGACTTGGACGACATGCATTTCCCCAGTGCAGTTGCTGCGTTGAGAACGGACAAGTCCGCCACGAATCGCGATGAATGAGACGGGTTCCGAACTGCCTGCAGGAAAAACTTCCGGTACGCCGGCTTGATTCAATCAGTCCGATTGTGTGGCGACAGGAAGTTTAGTCTCTGCGGAAAGTCAAGCGTGTGTTGGTAGGTTTGCCATGTTTTACTTCGGCAAGGCGCTTGCTGCAGAGGAGAGAGGCTGCCGGCATGCTGTCGCCGGCGGCGGGAAACGGTGAAATGGTTCCGGTCAGAACGCAGGGATGATCGCGCCCTTGTATTTCTCGCTGATGAACTGCTTGACTTCAGGCGAGTTCAGCGCGTTGGCCAGTTTCTTGAATGCAGCACTGTCCTTGTTGTCCTCGCGAGCGACGAGAAGGTTGGCATAAGGCGAATTGCCGTCTTCGATGAACAGCGAATCCTTCACCGGATTGAGCTTGGCTTCAAGCGCATAGTTGGTATTGATGAGCGCCAGGTCGACCTGGTCCAGCACGCGCGGCAGCATCGCCGCTTCCAGTTCGCGGAACTTGAGCTTCTTCGGATTTTCAACGATGTCGCTGCGGGTCGCCGAGACATTGGAAGAATCGCGCAGCTTGAGCAGCCCCTGGCGCGCCAGCAGGATCAGCGCACGGCCGGAATTCGACGGGTCATTCGGAATGGCAACCGTCGCGCCGGCAGGCAGGTCGGCCACGCTCTTGTGCTTGCGCGAGTAGCCGGCGAACGGTTCGACATGCACCTTGGCCACCGGCACTTCGATATCGTTCTTGTGGCTCTTCTTGAATTCGTTGAGGTAAGGCTGATGCAGGAAGAAGTTGCCGTCCAGGCGCTTTTCATTGACCTGTACCGCAGGCTGCACGTAATCCGTGAATACCTTGACCCGCAGGTCCAGGCCTTCCTTTGCCAGCTTCGGCTTGATGAATTCGAGAATCTCGGCGTGCGGCACCGGGGTTGCGGCGATGGTCAGCACATCGGCGGCATGCGCCGGCAGGATGGCGGCGGCTGCAAGCAGCGCGCCCAGTTTGGGCAAAAGCGAACGTAGCATGTGAACTCCTGTTGTTATTGCAAGCGGACGAATCACGCGTCACTTGCGGGTGAAGCGCAGCACCATCCGGTCGCCGAGCAATTGCAGCAACTGGACCAGCGCCACGAGAATGGCGACCGTGATAAACATCACGTCCGTCCTGAAGCGTTGATAACCGAAACGCAGGGCAAGATCGCCCAATCCGCCGCCGCCGATCACGCCCGACATCGCCGCGTAGGACACCAGCGCGATGGTGGTCACGGTTGCGCCGGCGATCAGGCCGGGCAGCGCTTCGGGCAGCAGGGCCTGCAGCACGATCTGCCAGGTGCGCGCGCCCATGGCCTGGCAGGCTTCGATGATGCCGCGGTCGACTTCGCGCAGCGTGTTTTCCACCAGCCTTGCGTAGAACGGCGTGGCGCCGGCGACCAGCGGCGGAATGGTGCCTTCGATGCCCAGCGAAGTGCCCATCAGCACCAGGGTCACCGGGATCATGACGATCAGCAGGATAAGGAAGGGCACCGAGCGCAGCAGGTTCACGACGAATGAAAGCAAGGCATACACCTGCGGCTGTTCGAGCAGCTGCCGGCGTCCGGTCAAGAACAGCAGCACGCCGAGCGGCAGCCCGAGCAGGATGGTGAAGCTCAGCGAGACGCCGGTCATTATCAGCGTTTCTATCGTGGCCTGGCCGATGTCGGTCCAGTCGATGTCGTTCAATAGTTCAATCATGGAGTACCTCATAGCGGATGCCGAGCGCCTGCATCACGTCGGCCACCGATTCGCCGGTCGCCGGATTACCGGCTGCACCGTTGTCGGACAGCTCCACCAGCAGCTGCGCATAGGGCGTGTCCTTCATGCTGGAGACGACGCCCTGCAGAATCGCCACACGCTTGCCGCTGCGGGCTTCGATCTCGCCGATCAGCGGCTGGTACACCGCATCGCCGCGATACGTGATGCGGGCTCGCGTTGCACCGGCCGCCTTGCGCTGCACGGCATGCACGCCGCCTTCCGCGGCGAGGCTTTCGTTGCTTTCGTTGACCAGGCCCTGGGTAACCGGATGGACAGGATGGAGAAAGACATCCGCAACATCGCCCTGCTCGACGATCTCTCCCTTGTCGATCACCGCGACCCGGTCGCAGAGCCGGCGTATGACGCTCATCTCATGCGTGATCAGCACGATGGTCAGGCCGAGACGTCGGTTGATGTCGGCAAGAAGATCGAGGATGGATTGCGTCGTTTCGGGATCCAGCGCCGACGTCGCTTCATCGCACAGCAGCAGCTTGGGATGATGGGCAATCGCGCGCGCAATGCCGACGCGCTGCTTCTGGCCTCCCGACAGCTGCGACGGATATTTCTCACGCTGATCCTGCAGGCCGACCAGGTCCAGCAGTTCGGTGACGCGCGCTTCGCGCTCGGCACGGCTGAGCCGTCCTGCCAGCTTCAGCGGAAACTCGATGTTCTGTGCGACGGTCTTCGCATTGAGCAGGTTGAAGCTCTGGAACACCATGCCGATGCTCTGGCGCAGGTCAGCCAGCTTGCTGCCGTCCAGCGTGGTGATATCGAGGCCATCGATGCAGACCCTGCCGGCGGTCGGCCGTTCAAGCAGGTTGATCGTGCGCAGCAGCGTACTCTTGCCCGCCCCGGAACGGCCGATGATGCCGTAGATTTCTCCGGCGCGCACATGCAGTTTGACGTCGCGAAGCGCGCTGATCTCTTTCTTGTTCGATTGGAATGTCTTTGAAACGTGTTCTAGCAGTACCACGGCGCCCTCGGCCAAGACCGATTAAAAAGGCAGCACTGTAGTTAAGACTTCGCCATATATCAAATAACATGTTTTTTGTGTGATATGACGAATGGTAATACTGCATGCTCCAACAAAACATTCGACGGTCGCCCGCGTTCATATAGGATGCGCGTCGAATTTTCAATAAGAAATCTGCTGAAAGCCGGCATTAAATTTTTTTTGGCGGCGAGAAAAAATATCTTCCCCACTTTCAGCTTCGGCTGCCTGCAAACGGTAATAACCGCATACCCTGCTGCGCCAGCCACGGTGAGACTGGTTCCCTGATGATCGGCCTGACTGCCCGCGGTATCGTACTGCGGCCCGCGGCCTGTCATGTCAAAATCCGCAAGTGGAAAATGCGGCGCATCAGAAGAGAAGCCACCCGACCGGCGGGTTATTCCGGATGAGTACAAATAAATTCCTGTAAAGTCCCTGTCTTGTTCTCAAACAGACAAACCGACAGGCGGCTTGAACATGAACTGGATTTTTCTCTCCGTCGCGATCATTGCCGAAGTGATTGCAACGACCGCACTCAAGGCCAGCGACGGCTTCAGCAGGTTGGGACCTTCCGTACTGGTTGTTGCCGGATATGGCATTGCCTTCTACTGCCTGTCTCTGACCCTTCGCACCATCCCGGTAGGTATTGTATATGCGGTATGGTCAGGTGTCGGCATCGTACTGATTACCCTGATTGCCTGGCTCCTATATGGACAAAAGCTGGACGCGCCTGCGCTGTTCGGCATCGGATTGATCATTGCGGGAGTCATTGTATTGAATGTGTTCTCGAGATCGGTCACGCATTGAATACGTGCCGCCGCAGCCATGCCGGCATGCTGGCGCACAAGCATCATGGAATTGCGCCTGTTGACCGCGCAGCAGCCGATGCGCCGGTATTCGGCATTGGGTGAAGTCAACCAGGCGCCAGGTTGCGGCAAATCGCATCGACGTGGCGGTGATCGGTGCCGCAGCAGCCGCCGACTACGTTCATGGCCGGCAGAGCTGTGCGGATTTTTCCATACAGCTTGCCCAGCTCCTCGGGATTGCCGTCATCCAGTTCGCTCGCTTCATCCAGTTCCGCATGGCTGAGCTGCGAGGCATTGGCTCTGATGCCGCGGATCCTTCGCAGCCACGCTCCTTCGTCGTGCAGGGTGTTTTGAAAATGCAGCGGGTGAGCGCAATTGATCATGTGGTAGGCGGCATAGCCGCCGGTATCGTCGTCCGTACGTTCGATGGCGGACCGCAGCGATTCTCCCGACGGCAGCTTGCCGTCGGTCTCCACGGTGAACGAAATTGCAACAGGCATTGCGCATGCCTTGGCCGCATGGACGATTCCGATAGCTTCCTCGGCATAGTTCATTGTAAAGGCTGCCACCATGTCGGCATCGGTTCGGGCAAAGGTTTCGATCTGCTCGGCATGATAACGCTGCGCATCCGCGGCATTCATTTTGGCATCGGCACGGAAGCCGTCACCGCGCGGACCGAGATTGCCGCTGATGACCATCGGGCTCGTCGGGCTCTCATTCTCTGCACGCATGCGCAGCAGCATTGAAATCGCCTTGCGGTTGGCGTCGGCAAGTTCTTCGGTTCCATATCCCAACAAGCTCGCCCAGTCACGATTGGCGCGCCAGGTTGGCGCTTCCAGCACCAGACCCACTCCATGCTGCAAGGCGATACCGATATAGCGGCGGTAGTACTGCTCCAGGAGCTGCGTGCCGTCTGCATCCTTTAGCAGATCGAATGCCGCAAAATAGGGTAACGATACGCCTTCGTGAAAAATCAGCGTCGTTTCAAGGCCTCCGTCGGTCATGAACAGCTGTTCGCCATCGACTTGCGGCAGGCGGCTACGGTATTTGCTCATGATGTTTCTCCTTGAGGATTCCTGCATCGAGCATTACGAAACGGCATGACGGACGTCAATGGCCGATGCAATGACGTCCTTCGGTACTAGAACAGTTTTAGCCCAACCGTGCTGCAAGCACCAGTGCTTTTATTGGCAAAAGAGCGTTGCGTCTCCTTGGCGTGTCGCAGCGTCAAGCCTTATACCAATCCCAAGTCATATCATGCCAAAGCCGGGTCATGCCTTTCGGTTCGGCACATGATTCAAAAAAGACAGGCACGTTGTTTCCGGCCAAGCGCTGCACGGCGGTCAGACGAGTGTCGTCGATTAAAGACGAACAGTGCGACATCGTATCGATGCAAAAAAAAGGCACGGCAAGGTCGAAACCTTGCCGTGCCTTTTGATGAGGGAGCAACGAATCGCGGAGCCGCGCAGCCAGAGTCTGTGACGAACTCCATGCGCAGGCGCTTGAATGCTTGTAACCAGTGCTTATGCGCTGACGCCAGCGGCGGCGGCACTGCGCGTCTTCGTCTGGGTTACCCGGATCTCTCGATCGCCGAGCAAAGCCTCCTTGACCGTATCGATGCAGCTGCGAACGTCATCAGGCAGATTGGCTTTGGCACCATGCTCGCTCAGCACAGTCCCCAGTGCGAAAAACCTTTCGCCTGCGGTGTGCATGGCCAAGTCCAGCGTAGCTTCCCTCGAACTGATCACATCCTCGATCCAGCCGGTGAAAATCTCGTAACACCTGTCATCGAGATTCTTCGCTTTCTGCGGCGACTGGGCCACTTCCAGGAAGGATATGCCGCCGTCATCGGCATGCCGCATCAGGCTGGCGAATACATAAATGAAGTCGTCCGTCGGCAAAAACACCGTTGCCTTGGTGACCATGTGCGCCAGGATCATGCCGTTGGCGATGGTTTCGCCATTCCATGTGCCTTCGAGCGCCAGCGCAGCATGTGCCGGAAAAATCTGCAGAAGAGATTCGACATACGCCCAGCGGGAAGCTTCGCTTGCGCAGATGTCATTCATTTCCGCCAGCGTGACAGGCTTGCTGGCTAAAAATTTATCAACTGTCTTTACGTACTCTGTGTTGGGGAATTTGCGCTGCCGGTTGCGGCGGATGCGCCGGATGTCCAATGCGGATGTTAATTTTTTAATGTCGGTTTTGCTCAGTTCCATGGTCCCTGCCTTAATCAGACACATTAGTGCGTGAACGGAGCAAATGGTTCAGGTACCGCGAAGCAAATTTATGGAACATGTCGCTTTCGGCTGAGCAGACCATTGGTACTAACGAGACCGCAGCTTGAAGATTTCATCATCGCCAACTCAAGCATCGATACGCGCCGCTGATCGGCTGCAAAGATGACATGTACTTGTCTACCGACTTCATCATCGAGTCGGCCTGCAAGCAAGCGTGACTTCATGGCCGCCGACGGTAGGTGCTTGAGAAGCCATGCAGCCCCTTTCAAATATCTGATCGAAGACAACCGCCGCCTCTACTTCTCTGGCCCCTTTGATTCCACAAAAGATAAACAGTAATGTGACGCGCATCGTTGTTTTGCAAAACGGAAACACGAAGTCCGAATTGCAAGCCCGGACCATCAGTGCCGAGAGGCGCATCATTCTTCCTGTCCGTATCAAAATCTCTGCTTCAAAACGATGCGAGCCCCAGTAGTACTACGTACGCGCGAAGAAAATTAGCGAATAGCGTTGTAAAAATGCGAAAAAAGACAACGAAAATGTCGCTTGCGATTTGCAAGTCATGTAAACTGGCGTCTGGAAATTGATCTATTTGCACAGAGTTCTTGCGTGCCTGTTTTTTGGGCAGTTCGCAATGAAAGCAACGCGAGTTCAGATTCCCATCAGTTTCGCAATGGGAGATTTCCAGTACAAAAACAACCTACTTGGGGTGCAACCATGAAAAAATCGCTTTTCGCTCTCGCAGTTCTCGGCGCATTCGCAGGCGCCGCGTCCGCACAGACCAGTGTGACAATCTACGGTGTCGTCGACGTCGGCGTTTCCCGTACCGACACCAACGTGACTGAACCGATCTGGGGTCTGACCAGCGGCCAGCAGAACGGCAGCCGCATCGGCTTCCGCGGCACCGAAGATCTGGGTGGCGGCCTGTCCGCAATCTTCACTCTGGAAAACGGCTTCAACGTCGATACAGGCGCGCTGGGTCAGGGTGGTCGTCTGTTCGGTCGCCAGGCATTCGTCGGTCTGTCGAGCAAGGGCTTCGGTACTGTCAAGCTCGGCCGCCAGTACACACTGAACCACGATGCACTCAACGTATTTGACCCGTTCGCGACCAACCTCGCAGGCAATACCGAGAACTCCATTCCCGGTGCAGCAGGCCTCGGTCTTCCCGGCCTCCCCTACTTCTTCGCGGGCAACGTGCTGCCTCTCGCAGCAGCTCCTACCGGTGCTGCACTGCCGATCGGCGCCACACCGGCTGATATCCGCGTAGACAATTCCGTCGTCTACCAGACCAACAACATCGGTGGCTTCACCGGCGCCCTGCAGTACGGCTTCGGCGAACAAACAGCCTTCCCGAACGGTCGCCAGATCAGCGCATCCGCTACTTACGCAAACGGTCCGGTCGCTGCAGTGGCGACTTACAACACCGGTCGTGCAGTAGCAGGCGGCGTCGACCAGAAATCGTACTTGCTGGGCGGCACATACAACTTCAACGTAGCGAAGTTGCATGCTGGTTTCCAGGACAACGAGATCGATGCAGGCGCAACTACGTTTGAAAGCCGCACATTCCTGCTCGGTACAACCGTTCCTGTCGGCCCGGGTAACATCCTCGCATCGTGGATCCGCGCTGATGTGAAGAACATCGACGCCAAGTCCGACCAGATCGCTCTGGGCTATACCCACCCGCTGTCCAAGCGTACCAACCTGTACACATCGGCAGCATGGCAGAAGACTGAGCGTGCCGGCGCAGCCGACGTGAAGGCAAACATCTTCAACGCAGGCGTTCGTCACCTGTTCTGATTCTGATGATTTGAAAAATCATCGCAGTCATCAGTAGCAGCAATGCGAAAAGAAAAGGCACCTTCGGGTGCCTTTTCTGTTTTCAAGCTCAATTACCTTTCAAGCCCGGTCGCCGATGAAAGATATCGGGACTGCATGAACTTCAAGTCAGCGTTTTTCGAACACGCCCTTGGCAACCGGAAGCGCGGAGAAAACGTTCGGCCAGCCGGCATAGAACGCCAGGTGCGTCAGCGCCTCCGATGCCTGCGCCTGGGTCAGTCCATTATCCATGGCGCGGTTGAGATGATACGGAATCTGCGCCACCTGTCCGGCTGCAACGAGTGCGCTGACCGTGACCAGGCTGCGATCTCGCGGCGCAAGACCTGGGCGCAGCCAAAGATCGCGAAACAGGATTTCGGTCGTGTACTTGACGACGCCCGGTGCTGTCTTTCCGTAGTCTTGTTCCACCCGCGTCGCGCGCTGTGCTTCGGCGACCTCGTCAAGCGGAAGCGGCTTGTCGATAGCCGGTGGCAGCTGCTCCGGTTTGATATTGCGTCTGGCGAAGACCGCCTTCGCTGCATCGGCGGCTGCCATTGCGTTTTCCCAGCCGGAGTAAAAAGCGAGATGCGTGATGATCTCGGAAACTTCCGCCGGCTTGACGCCGTGATCGAGTGCCAGATTGATATGGCGCTGCATGCCGCCGGTCTGGTTGCGTGCGATCAGTGCTGCCAATGTGACGACGCTGCGGTCGCGCAAGGACAGATCGGGACGTTTCCATACCTCGCCGAAAAGGCGGTCCTGCGCATACTTTTCCAGCGCCGGCGAGACTGACCGGATACTATCCGGCGACTGCGCAGCGTCCGTCCCTTTCCGTGCATTTGCAGATTGTCCCTGTGCGTATGCTGCTGCAAACAGCATGAGCGGCGCGATGGCTGCGACAAGCTTTTTCATTTCCAACTCCTTGATTCTTTAAAAAACTTCGTATCCGCCAACGTCATTTACGGTATTGCTCGTCGCTGACCTTTTCCAGCCATTCAACATTCTTGCCGTTGAGCGTGTTTGTCAGTGCGATATGCGACATGGGCGTAGCAGGCGACGCTCCATGCCAGTGTTTCACGCCCGGCGGGCACCAGACCACATCGCCCGCGCGGATTTCCGTCACCGGTCCGCCCCATTCCTGCGTCCAGCCCACGCCGTAAGTAACGACCAGATGCTGGCCTGCGGGATGCGTATGCCATGCGGACCGGGCGCCGGGTTCGAAGGTCACCATCGCGCCGGAGTACGGGGCAGACTCCTTTGCCGCGAACATCGGATCGACGCGCACGCTGCCGGTGAAGTATTCGGCAGGCCCCCTGGCAGAAGGCTGCGCACCCGGCCGGGTGATGACCTGTGGCTGCCTGCCCGCTTCCGGCTTGGCAGACTCGCCGGCCGCACCAGCGGACAGGCTCGCCGAGGCAAGCAGGACGAATGGCAATATCCGGCTGCTGAGACGGTTCATGTTGTTCTCCTGATGGATGGTTTCAAATGAAAAAGCGGTACCTGCGGAAGGCACCGGGTACGGTGCCTTCCGTTTTCAATCTGCGAAGCTTCAATGAAGGACCCGGCAGCAAGCGAAGTGCTGCCGGATGAAACGCAGGTCAGACTGCTGACGGCATCTTTCCGATCAGCTTGTCGAGCGTGATGGGGTAATCCCTTACCCGCACTCCGGTGGCGTTGTAGACCGCATTCGCGACGGCCGCCGCAATACCGCAGATGCCGAGTTCGCCGACGCCTTTTGCTTTCATCGGCGATGAAATGGGGTCGGTTTCGTCCAGGAAGATCACCTCCTGGTGCGGAATGTCGGCATGCACCGGCACTTCATATCCCGCAAGATCATGGTTGACGAAGAAGCCGATCCGCGTATCCACCGCCAGCTCTTCCATCAGCGCCGCTCCCACGCCCATGGTCATGGCGCCGATCACCTGGCTGCGTGCCGTCTTGGGATTGAGGATGCGGCCGGCCGCGCACACCGCCAGCATGCGCCGCACGCGGGTTTCCCCCGTGACTGCATCGACGCCCACTTCGACGAAGTGCGCACCGAAGGTCGACTGCTGGTACTGCTCATTGAGCTTGTCGAATTCGATCGCATCCTCGGCGACGATTCCGCGGGCGCCCGCCAGTTCGGCCAGCGCAACGCTCTGCGTTCCCGAGCGGATCTGTCCATCGGCGAAGACCGCATCATTCGCACTGAATCCGGCCTTCTGCGCCACCGCTTCGCGCAGCTTCATGCAGGCGGCATAGACGCCGGAGGTCGAGCTGTTGCCGCCCCATTGGCCGCCCGAGCCGCAAGACACCGGAAAGCTGGAATCGCCCAGCCGCACCTTCACCTTGTTCAGCGGTACGCCCAGCATCTCGGCCGCCGTCTGCGCGATGATCGTGTAGCTGCCGGTCCCGATATCGGTCATGTCGGTTTCCACGGTCACGCCGCCTCGTCCGTCCAGACGCACCCTCGCCGCCGACTTGGTGACGAGGTTGTCGCGGAAGGCCGATGCCACGCCCATGCCGATCAGCCAGCGTCCGTCGCGCACCTGGCCGGGACTTGAGCTGCGCTTGTCCCAGCCGAAGCGCTGCGCGCCGATCTGGAAGCACTGCACCAGCTGCCGCTTCGAGAACGGCGGATGTGGATTCGGCCTTTCCGCCTCCTTCTCTTTCTGCTCGCCCTTCTTGGATTGCGGATCGCTGGAGCCGGGCTTGGCGGGAAAATCGGGTACCACCTGGGTATCGTTCCTGATGCGGAATTCGATGGGGTCCAGTCCCAGTTTTTCAGCCATCTCGTCCATTGCGATTTCCAGCACCGCGAGGCCGGGGGCTTCGTTCGGTGCCCGCATCGCATTCGCTTCGGGCAGGTCGAGCGGCGCGAGCCGGTTCGAAGTCATGCGGTT
Source organism: Noviherbaspirillum malthae (assembly GCF_015352985.1). Taxonomy (GTDB): domain Bacteria; phylum Pseudomonadota; class Gammaproteobacteria; order Burkholderiales; family Burkholderiaceae_D; genus Noviherbaspirillum; species Noviherbaspirillum malthae. The sequence continues at coordinate 132,677 of NZ_JACYXF010000004.1, forward strand.
GGCGCCGGCATAAAGCGCTCGCGTCTGCACGGCGCCCGCTTCGACGCCGCCGCCGGCCAGGTTGCCGGACCAGCTTTCATGCCCGATGGCCGTAATCTTGCCATCCTTGGCGGCGCCGATCCGCACGCGCTGTATCGTTGCCGAGCGGTGAACCGTGTTGTTGGGAATGAGCGCGCGCTGCAACGCCACCTTTACCGGACGCTTGGCTGCGCGGGCGGCCAGCGCAGCCATCAGGGCATCGGAGCGCAGGAAGAGCTTGGCGCCGAAGCCGCCGCCGACATAGGGCGACATGACGCGGATCTTTTCCTTGGAAATGCCCAGCGTCTTGGCCATGTCGCTCACGGCCCAGGCGATCATCTGGTTGGAAGTCCACAGGCTCAGCCTGTCGCCGTCCCAGGCGGCAACCGATGCATGCGGCTCCAGCATGGAATGGGATTCGTGCGCGGTCCTGTAGCTGGCGTCCAGCTGCACGGGCGCCGAGGAGAAGGCGCCGGTGAAGTTGCCGACCGCAGTTTCTCCGGCGGAGTTGAAGACGTCCGCGGGGCTTGCCTTGTTTTTCACCTCGGCGAGATCATACGATCCCTTCCCGCGCGCATAGTCGACGCGGATGAGCTGGGCCGCGGCGCGCGCCTGCTCGAAGGTTTCGGCAACGACAACGGCAATGGCCTGATGGTAGTGCTGGATCTCGGGCCCGCCGAGCAGCTTGGCCGTGTTCAGGTCCCCTTTCGCGAGCTTGCCGGCGTTCTGCGCGTTCACGATGGTGATGACGCCCGGCGCTGCCTTTGCGGCGGACAGGTCCATTGACAGGATGCGGCCCTTGGCGATGGCCGAGCCCAGGACATAGCCGTAGGCCTGGTTCGGCACGACGTCGTAGCGGTCATAGGCATAGGCAGCCGTTCCGGTGGTCTTGAGCGGGCCGTCGATGCGGTCGACGGGCTGGCCGACCACCTTGAGCTGATCGATCGGATTGTTTCCGGCAGGAGTGTCGAATTTCATGGATCGGCCCTATGCTTTGTTGAGGATGGAGGCAAGCGTGCGTTCCACCAGGAGCACCTTGAATTCATTGTGGTGCGTCGTGCGCGCATCGGCGAGAAGCCGGCTTGTGACCACCTTCGCTCCGCGCGGCATGTCGCTCTCCGCGGCTTCGACGCGCCAGGGCTTGTGCGCAACGCCCCCAAGCGCCACCCTGCCGGTGCCGTCCCGCTGCACGATCGCAGCCACGGACACCAGCGCGAAGGCATAGGAAGCGCGGTCGCGCACCTTGCGATAGACATGCGTTCCGCCCGCCGGCCGCGGCAGCGTGACGGCCGTAATCAGTTCGCCGGGCTCAAGGGCGTTCTCTATGTGAGGCGTATCACGCGGCAGGCGGTGAAAATCGGCAATCGGAATGATGCGCGTCGATCCGTCAGGACGTATCGTCTCGACGCCCGCATCGAGCACGCGCATGGCTACCGCCATATCGCTCGGGTGGGTGGCGATGCAGGCATTGCTTGCGCCGACGATGGCATGGTGCCGGTTGTAGCCGCCGATGGCGCTGCAGCCGCTTCCCGGCTGGCGCTTGTTGCACGGCTGGTTGGTGTCGTAGAAATAGGGACAGCGGGTACGCTGCAGCAGGTTGCCTGCCGTGGTGGCCTGGTTGCGCAATTGGCCCGATGCACCGGCCAGCAGCGCTCGCGACAGCACGCCGTAATCGCGCCTCACCCTTTCATCCGCGGCCAGATCGGTATTGCGCACCAGCGCACCGATCCGCAATCCGCCTTCCGTGGTCTGCTCGATCCTGTCCAGACCGAGATTGTTCACATCGATCAGATGCGGCGGCGTTTCGATCTGCAGCTTCATCAGGTCGAGCAGGTTGGTGCCACCGGCAATGAATTTCGCTCCCTTGGTCCGTGCCGCTGCAGCCGCCGCTTCCGCAGGCGAGGCAGCCCTCTCGTAGGTAAACGCCTTCATGCTTTCACCCCCGCAACCTCGGCGATCGCCTCCTGAATATTGGAATAGGCGCCGCAGCGGCAGATGTTGCCGCTCATGCGCTCGCGAAACTCTTCGTTCGTTGCCGAGGGACGCTGGGTCAGGTCGGCGGTGACATGGCTGGGGATGCCGGCCTTGACTTCGTCGAGCATCGCCACGGCCGAACAGATCTGGCCGGGCGTGCAGAAGCCGCATTGATAGCCGTCATGCTTGATGAAGGCCGCCTGCATGGGATGCAAGTTGGCCGGCGTGCCCAGGCCTTCGATCGTGGTAATGTCATGCCCTTCCTGCATTACCGCCAGCGTGAGGCAGGACGTGATGCGGCGGCCGTCGACAATGACGGTGCAGGCGCCGCACTGGCCCTGGTCGCAGCCTTTCTTGCTGCCGGTCAGATGCAGCCGCTCGCGCAGCGCATCGAGCAGCGTGGTGCGCGGATCGATCATCAATTGGTGTTCGGTGCCGTTGACACGCAGCAGCACGCTCATGGTTGCCGGCGCGGCCGTCTGCGGGGGAGCGGACTGCGCAGTTTGCGCGGCTTCCGCCTCGGGCGCCAGCCGTGCCGTGATCACCGCGCCGCTGGTTGCCAGCGCGGTGGCTTTGAGTAATTTCCGTCGAGACGGATCGAATTCGGTCATTGTGTGCTCCTGGGTTCGTCGAAGGAAGGCGCTGTAAATCGCCGTGATGCAAACCGTAACTGCATTGACGGCCGGCGACTTTAGCGAGCCTCACAACAAAGGCAAATTACGACTCAATTGCCAACGCTTTGTTTACCTGCTTCATTGAATGGCTGCACTATTGCCTGCGCTATCGTTTTCGGGCTCTGAGACGTCGCCGTTGCCGATGGTGATCGAGGCAAGAAGCATAAGAGCCGCACCGCCCACTTTCCATAGGGTATGCCGCCGCGTCGGCGCAACATGCGCCGCAGCGGTCCGCAAAAATGGTAGCCGTTAACCTGGACAGGAAGAGCGTGCAAAATTGCTAGGCCTTATGAATGGAAGTCATGAATCAGTCGCCATTAAAATAGCTGCGCCATTGATCAGGTGCTGCTATCCGCCGCTGTTAAAGCGCAGATGATGGAAAGCCGAACGTGCCGCACGCTCGAATGGCCCACACCGAGGCACAGCGCTCGCCGCTGTTAAAATGCAACGCTCTTCCCGCTCCTCAACTTCTCCGATCCCGCCAGATGGCACGCGACAACATCAATGACATCCTTGCCTTTCTGGTGCTTGCCCGGGAGCGGAATTTCACAAGGGCCGCTGCAAAGCTCGGCATTACCCAGTCGGCGCTCAGCCATATCATGCGCGGCCTCGAGACACGGCTGGGCGTACGCCTGCTGACCCGGACGACGCGCAGCGTCGCGCCAACCGAAGCGGGCGAGCGGCTGATGCAGACGGTGGGTCCGCGGCTGGAGGAAATCGAAGCCGAAATCGCCGCCATCAGCGAGCTCAGCGACAAACCGGCAGGAACGGTGCGCATCACCGCGATCGATCATGTCATCGACAGCGTGCTGTGGCCGCGCCTGGCAAAGATACTTCCGCAGTACCCGGATCTGAAGATAGAGATCAGTTCCGATTACCGGATGGTCGATGTCGCGGCGGAACGCTTCGATATCGGCGTACGCTTCGGCGACCAGGTCGACAAGGACATGGTCGCGGTACGCCTGACACCTGACGTCCGCATGGCGATCGTCGGATCGCCGGCCTACTTCGAAACGCGCCGGATGCCGGCAACGCCTCAGGATTTATTGAAGCACAACTGCATCTGCCTGCGGCTGTCCAGCAGCGGCGGCATTTACGCGTGGGAATTAAGGAACGGCGACGAGCAGCTGGAAGTCCGAGTCAGCGGCCAGGCCACGTTCAACAGCGCTTACCAGATGCTGCATGCCGCGCTCAGCGGCTGCGGCCTGGCCTTCGTTCCGGCAGACATGCCGGAAATCCATGTCCGGGAAGGACGCCTGCTCAGCGTAATGCCTGACTGGTGTCCGGCGTTTCCCGGCCTGCATGCTTATTATCCAAGCCGCCGGCATTCCTCGCGCGCGCTGCAGATTGTGATCGAAGCGATCAGATACAAGCGTTGATGCGGAATTTGCGCATTTCGATCAGGCCGAATAGCGAATGACGGCAACGGACCCAGCCAGAATCGTTCGCTTGAACAAGCTTGGATTCGTCATTCATCCGATAGTCATTGGGTCCTTCGCACTCACCCGCCTTGGCCTTCGGAACCTTCCCTTTCATTGAACTCTCTGACATACCAGACATGATGACAACACGGCTTGAGGGAGGTGTGCGATGAGAAGAGCCACCCTGATGACTTCCATCGTTCTCACGTTGGTCGGTTTCCACGGAACAGGTGCCGCCGAGGCGAAAAGCGGTAGTCTGCAAGCAAGGGACGTTGCACGGGAAAGGAAAGCCAGCCTGCTGATTCGGGTTGCGCCCGGCGATTGGGGAAATGCCAATCCCGCCGAAATCGAGGCGCTGCTGAACTCCGTCGGCAACGAGATGCTGAAGCACTTCCCCGGAAGTCAGGTTCCTCCCATTATTGTCTCGCCATCGCGCAACGGACCGCTGGTCATGTACCAGAAGGGGCCGAGCAACGAGTACCAGGTCTTGCTCGCAGCGAAGGATACGCACTGGGCCGAATATGTGTACGAGTTCAGCCATGAACTGCTCCATATTCTTGCCGGCTACGATCTGCGTGCGCCGACGCGCACGGCAAGGCACCAGTGGTTTGAAGAGATGCTCTGCGAGACCGCTTCGCTGTACATGCTGAAACGCTATGCATTGTCATGGGATGTGCTGGCGCCCCGGACTGAATGGAAAGGCTACACGGCGGAATTGCAGCGCTTCACGAATCGTGCCTTTTCCGAGAAACACCGTCGTCTGCCTGTCAATGTCACCTTCGAAGACTGGTATCAGGAAAATGGCCAGAGTCTCGCCACCAAGCCCTACTTGCGCGAGAAGAACGAACTGGTCGCCATGATGTTTCTTCCGCTGCTGGAGCAGATTCAGGACTGGCGGGCGATTGGTTACCTGAACCTGGACAACCGCGAAGGAGATCCGACGCTGCAGGATTATCTGGCGCGCTGGTACCGAAAGACACCGGTCGCACAGCGACAGCTGGTCAAAAACACGTTCGGCGTTTTTCATTTCAACCTGCCTGCAGAAGATGCCGGCCCCGCAGCGGCAGGCATGCAAGCGGCGGTTCAAGCCGAAGTCTCCATGCCTGATGAAGGTGCCGCAGGCAAACGCGGCAGGTAAGAAGTTTGCGCTTGCCCAAACGCGAGCGAGTGCGCTGCGAATCCCACGTTGTATAGGGATGGTGCCCTGCCTATACTGAGCTACCCGTTGCCTTACCGGGTCATTGCGCCGCCAGGGCTACCTCAATTTTCGAAATCCGGCCGGCCATACTATATCTGCGCAGACGGGGCTGCGACCAAGATAGTAGACCACGCCTTGCGTTCCTGTCTGTTTCCACATCGGGCAGGGATGATTTCCTCGCTTGACGTAGCACGCGAGTTCATGCGCCCGCGACGGGCGATGTTGCGATCAGCGATTCAATCTGACCATAACGCGGCCGCCTTTCAAGCGCGTCGACAGCAGGTGCATGTCACCTGACGCTGGATTGCGGCCGTCAAACTCGCAGGAGATAAGCATGAAAGCCTCAAATTGGAACCATGGGCTTGCTGCCGCCGCCATATTCGCGGCAAGTGGAACGTGTTTTGCGGATATAGGAATCATGGATGGCAGCGATTCGTTTGCCAATTTCCAATCCACCAGAACCAGAGCTGAAGTACAGCAAGAGTATCTGGATGCGAGATCACAGGGCCTGCTGCGCAACAGCGGCAATGCCGAATTTTCGGGACCGGACATATCCGGCATGGATATCGGTGCCCGCGGGCCGGCTGGCTCTCGCTACCAGGCGCGCACACGCGAGGAAGTGATGGACGAACTGCGTGAATACAGGCAGGCACACAATCCGGCAGATACCAACAGCATCTATTTCGGAGAATAGCTTCAAACCTTTCCGGCTCAGGTCCTTGTCACCGAGCCGGTCATCGTTTCAGGTGGGCTGCCGACTCTACGCAGTCAACGCAGCAGATAACCGAGCACGAGGTCGGTCATGTGCGACAGGCGCTCCGCTTCGGCCTTGGGCTGCCTGAGGTCGCGACCGAAAACAGTGGACAGCGTGTGCCGGTTGGACAGGTAGAAGAAGGACAGGCCTGCGATTGAAATATAAAGCTGAAGGGCATCGACGCCGGACCGGAACAGCCCCTCGGCGCGGCCGCGCTCGAGCACGCGGTGCAGGGTATCGATCAGCGGGGAATTCAATTCCCGGATGCGTTCCGATTTTTTCAGGTGGGCCGCCTGATGCAGGTTCTCGCTGTTGAGCAGCGTAATGAATTCGGGATGCTGGATGTAGTAATGCCAGGTAAAGGAGACCAGACGCCGTATCGCCTCGACCGGATCCACCTCATCAAGCTGGAGGCCCTGCTCGGCCGAGCGGATATTCTCATAGGCGCGTTCCAGCACCGCCTGGAACAAGGCTTCCTTGTTGCCGAAATAATAGTACAGCAGCCGCTTGTTAAGACCGGCGCGGGCCGCGATGGCATCAATGCGTGCGCCGCCCAGGCCGAGCGTGGAAAATTCCTCGGTCGCGGCTTCGATGATGGCCTGGCGCGTCCGGACCGGATTGCGCCCGACGATCGCGGCAGGTTCCTGAGGCAGGTCCTTGGGCGCCTGTTCCGGCATGCCGGCGTGGATTTCCTTGTCTGTCATGGCATTGTTCCGATTCTCGACCTTTCGACTTACGGCATTATCCCTTCATCGGCACCTTCCGAACAATGTCGGGCATGAAGATAGGGGCTTGCCGTTCTGCATCGGCACACTCCGGCAAAGCCGCCACGGCAACGCATCCGGTGTCGTGGCGGCCGGATCAGACTGCGCTGCGATGGCGTTCGATGCAGGTATCGAGCACTTCGCCACCGTCGCGCTTCCACCAGTTTTCGGAAGAAAAGATTTCCACTTCGCTGTAACCCGCGAATCCCGCCTGTTCCACCCAGCCGCGTATGCGCGGAATATCGATGACGCCGTCGCCCATCATGCCGCGATCGTTGAGCAGGTCGCGGGTAGGCAGCAGCCAGTCGCAGACATGGAAGGCGAGCAGCCTTTCCCTGCCGGCACGGCGGATCTGCTCCTCAAGCTTCGGGTCCCACCAGACGTGATAGACGTCGACCGCCACGCCGAGCGCACCCGAGCGCTGCGGATCGAGCAGGTCGCACAGGTCGAGCGCCTGCTCCATCGTATTGACGCAGGCGCGGTCGCCAGCGTACATCGGATGCAGCGGCTCGATGGCGAGCGGCATGCCGACCTTACGCGCATAGTCGAGCGTGGCGGCGATGCCGTCCTGCACGTCGCTGCGCGCGGCGGCAATGTCCTTGTGCTCGGCACGGCCCTGCAAGGCGCCGGGCAGGCCGCCGACGACCAGCACCAGGCAGGCGGCATCGAGGGTCTTCGCCTCGTCCACCGCCCTGCGGTTGTCGTCCAGCGCGAGCCGGCGGCCTTCCGGCGTGGAAGCGGGAAACATGCCGCCGCGGCAGTAGCCCGACAATTCCATGCCCGTGCTTTTGACCTGCGCCGCGATGCGCTCCAGGCCGACGGCGGCGACCTGGTCGCGCCAGGGCGAAATGGCGCGGATGCCTCGCCGTGCGCATTCGTCGATGATGCCGTCCAGCTTCCACTGTGCGCGCACAGTCGCGGTGTTGATCGAGAGCCAGCGGTGATCCCGGGAGAAGTCGCGCATGTCAGCCCTCGATTCCATGCAGTGCAAGCAGATGCTTCATGCGCCGCGCCGCCAGTTCGGGCTGCTCGATGAGTCCCGCCGCATCGGCCAGGCGGAACAGCTCCGCGAAATGCGGCAGCGAGCGTGTGCTCTGCTGGCCGCCCACCATCGTGAAATGGTCCTGATGGCCGTTGATCCATGCCATGAACACCACGCCGGTCTTGTAGAAGCGCGTCGGCGCCTTGAAAATATGGCGCGACAGCGGAACCGTCGGTGCCAGGATTTCATGAAAGCGGCTGACGTTGCCTTGCGCGAGTTCGGCCAGCGCAGCGCTCGCTGCGGGCGCGATCGCATCGAAGATGCCGAGCAGCGCATCGCTCTGCTGATGGTTGGGCTGCGCGCCCTCGCCGTCGCCCGCAATCAGTTCCGCATAATTGAAATCGTCGCCCGTGTACATGCGCACGCCCGCGGGCAGGCGCCGCCGCATGGCGATTTCCTTGTCCTTGTCGAGCAGCGAGATCTTGATGCCGTCCACCTTACTTGCATTGGCGGCGATGATGCCGAGCGCAGTATCCATTGCGCGGTCCAGGTCGGCCGTGCCCCAGTAGCCGGCAAGCGCGGGATCGAACATGTCGCCCAGCCAGTGCAGGATCACCGGCTGCTTCGCCTGCTGCAGGAGCCGGCTGTAGACGCGTTCGTAATCTGCGGGCCCGCGCGCCACGCGCACCAGTGCGCGGCTGGCCATCAGGATCAGCTTGCCGCCCAGCGCTTCGATCGCGGCCATCTGCTCTTCATAGGCGCGGATCACGTCGTCGACGTTCTGCGCGGCTTCCGGCGGCAGATGGTCGGTGCCGCAGCCGGAGGCGACCATCGCACCGGGATAATCGCTCGCCGCGTCCAGCGACCGGCGTATCAGTTCGAGCGAGGTGTTCCAGTCCAGGCCCATGCCGCGCTGTGCGGTATCCATGGCCTCGGCCACGCCCAGGCCCATGGACCAGAGGCGGCGGCGGTAGGCAATCGTGGCGTCCCAGTCGATCGCGGCTTGCAGCCAGGGATCGAGGGGCGCGAGCGGATCGGCGACCACGTGCGCGGCGGAATAGGCGATGCGGTTGAATGCCGGCTTGGCCGGCGGATCGATGGGTGTGCGCTGGCTTAGCGTGTAGCTTTGCAGGCGTCCGTTTTCGAGGGGGAGTTGCAGGGTCAGGCTCATGTTGGTCCTTGGGTGGGTTTGGGTTGGCCCTGTTTAATCGTCTCTTTTGGCTGGGCGCTCCCTCCCCTTCAAGGGGAGGGTTGGGGTGGGGATGGGTTTCGATGCCGTACGACGTGCCGTTAAAACCCATCCCCCACCCTACCTCCCCCTTGAAGGGGGAGGAGCTCGTTCTTAAGCCTTCAGCCTGCTTCAGCTGAACGCCATTGAAACGACACCTTGCAACCTCAAACCGGCAGCGGTGCCACATCCACCCATCGCCTCTCCTTCCAGCTCTGCAGCGCATTCTCGACCAGCTGCACGCCCTTGGCGCCCTCCGGCAGCGTGTAGCGGTACGGCGCATCTTCCGCCACATGGCGGATGAACTGTTCCCACTGCACCTTGAAGCCGTTGTCGTAGACCTGGGTATCCGGCACCTCCTGCCATTGGTCAGCAAAATCCATGGTCTGCTTCTGGTCGGGATTCCACACCGGGCGCGGCGTGTTCACGCGCGACTGCGAACGGCATTCGGTCAGCGTGGCGACCGCCGAGCCGTGGGTGCCGTCGATATGGAAGGTGACCAGGTCGTCGCGCTTGACGCGGGTAACCCATGAGCTGTTGACCTGGGCGATGACCGGTTCGCCGTTGTGTCCCTTCAGCTCCAGCGTCGCATAGGCGGCGTCGTCGGCGGTGGCCTCATAGGGCTTGCCGCTCTCGTCCCAGCGCTTCGGGATGTGAGTGGCGCCGAGGCAGGAGACCGATTTCACTTCGCCGAACAGGTTGTCCAGCACATAGCGCCAGTGGCACATCATGTCGAGAATCATGCCGCCGCCGTCTTCCTTGCGGTAGTTCCAGGACGGGCGCTGGATGGGCTGCAGGTCGCCTTCGAATACCCAATAGCCGAACTCGATGCGAACCGCGAGCATGCGGCCGAAGAAGCCGGAGCGGCGCAGCATGTCGAGCTTGCGCAGGCCGGGCAGGAACAGCTTGTCCTGCACCGCGCCGTGCTTGAGGCCGGAGCTCTGGGCAAGTCGGCAGATTTCCACCGCTTCGTTGAGATTGGTAGCGATCGGCTTTTCGCAATAGACATGCTTGCCGGCGCGGATGGCCTGTGCCAGCAGGGTCGGACGCATCTGCGTGGTGCCGGCATCGAAGAAGACGCTGTCTTCCTTGCTGGCCAGCACCTCTTCGAGATTGGTGCCCCAGCGTGCGATGTCATGCGCCCTGGCCAAGGCCTCGATCTTTTCCGCGTTGCGTCCGATCAGGATGGGATCGGGCATCACCTTGTCGCCGTTGGACAGGACCACGCCGCCCTGCTTGCGGATGGCGACGATGGAGCGGATCAGGTGCTGGTTCATGCCCATGCGTCCGGTGACGCCGTGCATGATGAGTCCGAGTCTTTGCGTTGTCATGGCTTGTTTCCTTGGCTTGCTTGAATTGGATTTGCAGAATGGCGTGTCTTACTGCGGCGAGATGCCGGCTTCCTTGACCAGCCTGGCGTTGGCGGCGATATCGTCCTTGATGTAGCGGTCGAACTGCTCGGGCGCCATGGTCCAGGGTTCGGCGCCCATCTTGGCGAAGCGCTCCTTGACATCCTCCGAGGCAAGCGCCTTCTGCACTTCGGCATTGAGCTTGTTGACGATGTCCTTCGGCGTCTTGGCCGGCACCAGCATGCCGATCCAGAAATTGAATTCCGAGTTCGGCACGCCGGCTTCGTTGGTGGTGGGAACATTGGGCAGAGCGGTCGCGCGCTTCGGCGAGCCTACTGCAAGCGCCACCAGGCGGCCTTCCTTGATGTGCGACAGCACCGGCGCAACTGGCGAGAAGTAATAATCCACGCGGCCGGACATCACTTCCGTCACTGCTTCCGGCGATCCCTTGAAGGGAATGTGCATCGCATCGATCCTGGCCTGGGTCCTGAATTTTTCCGCGTTCAGATGCGTGGCGCTGCCCTGCCCCGCCGATGCGTAATTCAGCTGCCCCGGTCTGGCCTTGGCCTGGTCGAGCAGATCCTTGAGCGTTTTCATGTTCTTGGACGGTGCGACTACCAGCGCGTTGGGCAAGGCGGCAATCGGCGTAACGGCGGCGAAGTCGTTGAGCGTGTCGTAGGGCAATTTCAAATAGGTCGAGGGGCTGACGGTATGTGATGAGGAATGGATCAGGATGGTATAGCCGTCGGGCGCGGCATGCGCGACCTGAGCGGCCCCGAGCGTGCCTCCGGCGCCGCCCCGGTTATCCACGATGATCTGCTGGCCGAGACTGGCGCCGAGTTTGTCGGTAATGGCGCGCGCGATGACGTCCGTTGAGCTGCCTGCGGTGAAAGGGACGACTACACGAATAGGCTTGGTGGGATAGGCACCGTTCTGCGCCGCGGCAGGCAGGTGGACAAGGGCTGTCGCAGCCGCAATGGCCGTCAAGGCGCTCAACCCAAGCATTCGAACGGATTTCATGATGTCTCCAGATAATTGTTGTCGGGGAATATTGCACGAAACACTGGTCGGATCGAATTTTTATTCACTATTTGGTGAATAAAGGACATGCTAGACGATCGAGTTTTTGCCGTCAACCCCGTTTCATAGTCAACTTCCGCTCATTTTGAATGAACGGATGGCCTATCCACAGGAATAGATTGCCGATCAATTCACCAATTAGGTAATTAAAGAAAAAGACTGGAAGACGCAGTTTCGGTATTCGCCGTCATGGCATGCAGCGGACGGCAATGTGCGGTCGGATTCCTCCGGTACACGGAACAAGCTTGCAGAAGCAATGGAGAAATAGCCTGCGCTCCGTCTTGCAGGCGCAGGCAGATGCAACGCCCTGACCAGGCGCCTAGCCGTAATAGTTGGTGGAAGGAAAAAGAAGTGCGGCTTCGCGCACGACGCCGTCATCCTGCAGGTGCCGCAGGATACGCGTCACCATCTTGACGTTGCGCTGATGATAGTCGGTCCATTCGCCGCCCATCATGGCCTTTTCCGTCTCGCTGCTGAGATCGCGGCGCAAGGCATCCATGAGTGCCGCCTGCTCATGCGGGAATAGAGATCTGATCCGGTCTTCCATGCAAACCCTCAAGCTGAAATGCAGAAACGATGATCTGATGAACCGTTGAGCCCACGGCCAGTCATGGCGTGCGGCTCTTGCTCATGAAGCGGTCATCCATGTATCGGCGCCGCTATTCCATTGAAGAATCAAGACTCGGCAGGCATGCGGAAGAGAATGTTTGTCAGGCATGCGGGATCCCTCATGCGATGAAACGGTATCACAGGACGGCCGCATAAAGAAGTCGGAATTTCTGACTTCTTTATTCAAATATCGGAACGATCCGCAGCACATGTCGGAGCGAAAGTTGCAGCTCTTCCATGTCGAAGGTTTGCATCGGATTGATACTGATCGGAGCGCTTTTCATCCCGCGCGAAGCGATTGCGCATCTCGACATGCACGCTCATCTTTTGTCGGCAACTTGCGAACGCAGGTTGGCGAAAGACGCTTGACGAAGCGTATGCACACGCTGTCGGCGCTGCGACTGCATGCTTATCCATTCCGTTCAAGGCTGATGGAAACATGGGGTGGTTGCAACGGGAAGCGATGAACCGCTGAATGAATTTCTAATGCGTTGCATCGGCATCATCGGCTGCCGCGGCCATGGCTGTCTTCCGCGCCTGCATGCGCTGGCTTTGCGTGCGCATGCAGGCGACAGCAGACGGTTGCAGATGAGGCGCTGAAAAGCTGCACACCGCCTACGACTTCATCGAGAGCGGCTGCGGCCCTCGATGCAAGCTACCGATGACAGCGGCAACACGCAGGCCCGCGCCGCCATCCCGCTTCAATCAGGATGCCTTCGGCCGGGTATTGACGCCCAGGCAGAGGACGCCAGTGAGCAGCGCCAGGCCCACATGCATGCCATAGAGCGTAACGAAGTCGGCGCGCACCAACCCTTCATGGCCGAGGAACATGACGGTGAGCGCGACGCCCAGCACCGAGCCGATCTGCCGCACGGCCTGGTTCACGGCGCTGCCGACCGCATACTGATCGGGCGGCAGGCCGGCTGCCGCGGCGCCCGCCAGCGAAGGTAGCACCATGCCGACGCCGATGCCGCTCAGGATCAGCGCCGGCAGCCAGTGGGTCAGGTATTGCGGCTCGACGCCGGGCACCAGCGCCAGCCACAGGCCGCTGAGCGCATAGATCAGGGAACCGATCACGAGCGGCTTGCGATGGCCGATCCTGCCGGCGATGCGGCCGGTTACGATGGCGGTGGGCACCACCATCAGCGGCCCGGGCGTCACCGCAATGCCGGCCAGCGGCAGGCTGTAATGCCATATTTCCATCATGTAGGAAAAGAAGGCGAAGAACATCATCGCGAATGCGATCGCAAACGACAGCGTGGCGAGGTTGACCGCGCTGTAGGTCCGGTTGCGGAAGAGAGCGAGGTCCACCAGCGGCCTTGCGGCGACACGGGCCCAGGCAATGAATGCCAGCAGCCCGACGATGGATGCCGCGCCGACGGCAAGCACGTCGCGCCTTGCCCAGGTCCGCGATTCCAGCTGCGTGATGGCGAGCGCGATGCCGCCCACGCTCAACACCAGCAGCAGCATGCCCATCAGGTCCAGCGAACGCTTGTCCGCGGCGCCGGCAGTGCCGCGCGATTCCTTGAGCACATAGACGCCGGCCGCCAGCGAGATTGCCCCGAAGGGCAGATTGATGTAGAAGGCCCATGACCATCCCATCATGTCGACGATCAGCGAACCGACGCTGGGCCCGATGGCCGCGGCGAGTCCGCCTACCGCACCCCACAGGCTGACCGCGACCGCCCTTTTCTCCTTGGGAAAGGCGTCAAGAATGAGCGACAGCGATGCAGGCGTCAGCATTGCCGCGCCGATCGCCTGCAGCACGCGGGCGGCGACCAGCGAGGCGACGCTGCCGGCTGCGCCGCAGGCCGCCGAAGCAATCAGGAAGACCGCCGTGCCGATGAGGAACATGCGCTTGCGGCCATGCAGGTCGGCCAGCCCGCCGGCGGGAATCAGCATTGCTGCATAGATGACGGTGTAGGCGTTGAGCACCCACGACAGGCCGGCCGGCGAATCGGCGGGAAACGCCTGGCGCAGCGAGCCGAAGGCGGCGTAGAGCACCGTGGTGTCGATGGAGACGAGCAGCACGGAGATGCTGGCGATCCAGAAAGTGGGCCAGGGCGAAGGACACGCCTGGGCCGCGAGCTTGACATCGGCGGCTTCGATGGCGTTGGCCGCATTGGCCGGAACGGCCGCTTGGATGGGATTGGTCATGGCGGTCTCGCAGGTTGGATTAGCCGAGATAGACGGCAGGTTCGAGGCTCAGGCCCAGCTTCACCTGGCGCGTCAGGTCATCGGCGAGCACTTCGCTTGCGCCCTGCTCGAACGCATCGAAGGACCGTGCGACGATGGTGTCCGGCGAAGACTTCGGCGCATCGATATCGCGCGTCAGGTCGGTGTCGATCAGGCCGACATGCAAGGCAGTCACCTGCGTGTTCTGTGACTTGAGATCGTTGCGCAAGGCATTGGTGAGCCCCCATGCGGCGGCCTTCGAGACCGAATAGACGCCGAGCATCGACGAACTCCTCCAGCTCGCGACGGAAAGCACGTTGAGCAGCGCGCCGCCGCCGTTGCGCTTAAGCACGGGTGCGAACGCGCGGCTGACCCGCGATACGCCCAGTACATTGGTGTCGAAGTGGCGGGTGAGCGCGGCTTCCGCGTCGGGGCCGGTCACGCTGTCGAAGCCGGCGATGCCGGCATTGTTGATGACCACCGTTACGTCTGCGCACTCGCGGGCGGCCTGCTCGACCTCGTCCGGCTTCGTCACATCCAGGCGCACCGGCGTGACGCCGGGCAGCGTGACGCGCGAGGGATCGCGCGACGCCGCGTAGACCTTGCGCGCACCGCGCGCCAGCGCCTCGCGTGCAAATGCCAGTCCGAGGCCGCGGTTTGCACCGGTGATCAATACGGTTGCACCTTGCAGTTTCATGACGTTTCCTTTCGAGTTGATGCTGCCGCGTGTCGCTGCGGCAGACCCGGGTGCCAACCGCGGATCAAAATATGATGAGCATCATATTTTTGGCGTAAAAAAATGGAGTGCTGCGGCAGGCCGCAATCACTCCGCGTCTTAATTTTGTGCGGCGGATGAATTCGCCGTGTCGTACTGTTCGAGCAATGCCTCGCGGCTGACGGCAAGCAGCTCCTTGCCCTGCTTGCCGCCCAATGCGCGTGCCATCTGCAGCGCGCCGACCATGGCAGCGGCGATCGCCATGGCCCGCTCTTTCGGGACTTCGGGCGCCAGCGCCGCTTCCACCCGCTTCACGAGTCCCATGATGCGGGCCGACGAGGCTTCATGCAGCTTGGGCGTCTGGCGCGACATTTCCGAACCCAGGGCCGCCACCATGCAGCCGCCTTCCTTCGATTCGATATGCAGTTCCGACAGGTAAGCCTCGATCAGTCCCCGTAACGGCGTCGCACCGCGCTTGCAGCGCACGGCGACCCCGCGGTCCAGTGATTCGGCGCTTTGCCTTGCGCCGTATTCGATCGCTTCCGCCACCATGTCCTCGCGCGTTGCGAAATGCGCGTAGAAGCCGCCGTGCGTCAGTCCCGCTTCCTTCATGACGTCGGCCACGCTGACGCCATCGAATCCGTTGCGCCGGATCGCGCGCGATGCGGCTTCGAGGATGCGGTCATGGGAAAGCTCCTTGCGGCTGGGCTTGGCTGGGTCTGGCATTGAAAGACTCTCAGATATGATGAACGTCATATTATGACCATCATATTTCAAAGTCAACCGGAAAATGCTGCAGCTACCGAAAGACACTGCTTGCCTGCGGGCTTGCAGCCGGACAACCCAGAGTGCCCATGCGGAATTTGATGGTCCTCATGCGCAACGCCGTTACACGGAAACAAATCGCAGGCGCCCGCTCAATAGCCAGATAGGCATACAGAAACAACAAGCGGTCGCGATCCGGTCCTCTCCTTCAGCTGCTTCAGCCACAAGGCTGCAATGGTGTCCGGGCCCATTCAGGCGTTGGCCCGCCCTTGCAAGCGTCGCTGCCATCGATTCGCATGAACAAAAAAGGCAAGACAATGAACAACACTTCCATCCTTTCCTCGACTTTGGCGCATGGCCTGCTCAAGGCGGCTGTTCCCGCCGCCCTGCTGCTGGCCGGCTGCGGCGGCGGCGACGACAACTCGACCGCCGCAGGCTCCGGCACAACGCCGCCGCCTGCGGCATCCGCTCCGGCAGCTCCTGCAGCCAATCCGCCGGCCGGCGACACCCGCCTCCACGATTCCCTGGTCTTCACGCTCGACCAAGCGGCATTGCCCTTCGGGCCGCTCGCAGGCACAACCGTGGAAACCGACCGCTGGGCAGGCGTGCTCAACGGCAGCGGCTACCGGATCGAAGTGCCCCGCAACTGGAACGGCCGCCTCGTGATGTATGCGCACGGCTATGAAGGCCTTCATCCGGAACTGAAGGTATCCGACATCCCGATCCGCCGCTACCTGATCGAAAACGGCTATGCCTGGGCGGCATCGAGTTTCAGCAAGAACAGCTACGACGTTCGCTCCGGCATCGAAGACACCAATGCGCTGGCGCTGGCCTTCACCACCATTGCCGCGCAGAACAACCGTCCCCTGGCCGCACCTTTGCGCATCTACATCGTCGGCGCCTCGATGGGCGGCCATGTCGCAGCCGCCGCGGTGGAACGCGAAACCCTGGCGACGGCAAGGAACAAGGTGTCGTACCACGGCGCGGTACCGATGTGCGGCGTGGTCGGCGATACCGAGCTCTTCAATTACGCCACCGCCTACCAGCTCGCTGCACAGTACATCGCCGGCCAGCCCGCGACGAGCTATCCGGTCACCGACTTCGACAGCAAGGAAAAGGACATCAAGGACGAGCTTTGGATACTCTATCCATCGATCCTCACCGACAAGGGCCGCCAGCTGCGCTCGGCCTTCATCAACCTCACCGGCGGCCCTCGCCCCATAGCGGAAGACAGCTTCAAGCTCAAGCCGCTGCAGGAAGGCGTATGGCGCCGCTTCAACGACAACGGCACGCTCGACGGCATCCTCAACAAGAATGTGGTCGATACGCGAGGCTTCATCTACCAGCTGGACGACGACCCGGCGCAATCGCCGGCGGAGCAGGCAATGAATGCCAGCATCCTGCGCGTGACGCCGACGCCTGATGCCAACCCGCTGCGCACCGACGGCCTGCGCTGGGTGCCTAAGGTCAACGGCCAGTTCAGCGTGCCGGTGGTAACGCTTCACGGACTGGGCGACCTGTTCGTGCCGTTCAGCATGGAACAGATCTACAAGCGCCGCGCGCAGGCCAACGGCAGTGACCAGTGGCTGGTGCAGCGCGCGCTGCGCGCGCCCGGCCATTGCGACTTCACGGTCGCGGAACAAGTGGAAGCTTTCCAGGCCATGGTGACCTGGGAGCAGACCGGCGTGAAACCGGCAGGCGACGATGTACTGACCCCGGCCGTCGTGGCCAATCCGGCTTACGGTTGCGCATTCACCCGCAACAACGCGGGGCCGGATGACTCCACCGCAATTGACGTGTCGAGGAGATTGATGCCGTCGTGTCCGTAATGCTTTCCGGCTTGAACCGCGTTTGCGGTTCAGAGACGCGACAATACCTTCTCAATGTTTCAGGAACGGAGGAGCCCATGGCACAGGAAATCGACGATAACGCTGTCGAATCGATGATTCGCACGATCTGCAACAAGAACAGTCTGGCAACTGCCGTCGAAGCGAAACTGGAGGCGTCTCGCTGGCTACTGCAGGTCGACGGCGGGATGGCGACGATGTCGCCTGAGGCAAGGAAGAAACTGGAGACTGCGATTGCAGAAAATTCCTAGCGAATCGCATTCGCCGCGCCACCTCAGGGAATAAAGTGAATCGTCGCGAGGTAACCTGATCGTTCAGTATTGACAAGGTCCAACCGCACTTGGAATTCCACCGTCACTGCAATTTACGAATCTTCGGGCAAGAAAAAAGCCGCAAACCGTTGATATCAACGGTTTGCGGCTTTTACGAGCATACTGCCCGGTGTTCGGTGGTGCCGCCTGTCTGATTCGAACAGACCACCTGATGATTACAAGTCAACTGCTCTACCAAATGAGCTAAGGCGGCACGTGGCTCCCCGACCTGGACTCGAACCAGGGACCTGCGGATTAACAGTCCGTCGCTCTACCGACTGAGCTATCAGGGAATAGAGCCGGCATTATAGCGATCACAGGCACGGCGTCAATATGCAGAAACACTTTAAGCCAATGAAGTTGATTTTTCTTATTGGAATAACCATTACATATCAAATGAATATGGTTCTTCCAATAATGACTTCATCGGGTTTGAAACCGGTTGAGTTCGAATTTTTGAAAGCGCTCCATGCACGCCTGCCGTGTGCGCAAGAGCCGGATTGACTGCCCGGGACATCAGAACCAATGATCGTTCAGACGGCCGTTTCAGGCAGTGGATCGCTTCGATCCTCGGCAGATTACTTTCCAATACTGATGTAAAAAGAAGCAACAGCGCGCAGAGGGCTTGTTGAGTAAGGGTCGATGCGAAAATATTGCGAACGTTGATCGTAAGCGACATGGTAGCCGTACCCGCGCCATCCCATCTCCTTGGGATGGCGCAAGCCACCGAATCGAATGTAACATTCCATGTTATGCCTTAGGATTGGTATTAGACATGGGTCTTGCGGAATCCGGGCCTTGCCTGGTCCGCCTTTCGATTTCCATACTGACGAGCCTGATCTCCACGAAGGTTACCGGAATGTGCTGTTCCACCGCATCGACGCCGCACGACATAAACCAAGGTTGCAGAGTGACGCAACGCGCCCATGAACCGACCCGTTAGGCATCATCAAATACCCATGCTCAGTACAGGCGCTCAAGCTCTCATCGTTGGAGCATCACTCAGTGGAGCCGCAGCCGTGGCTCACTTGACGTGCATCCTGATCGGCGCTCCCGCATACCGCTTCATGGGTGCCGGAGAACGCATGATTCGTGTCGCCGAAGCAGGCAGGCTCCGCCCGACACTCGTCACCCTGACAATCGCCGGAGTTCTTCTGCTTTGGGCAGCCTACGCGCTATCCGGTGCAGGCATCATTGGGAGACTTCCAATGACCAAGCTCGCTCTATCTGTTATCTGCAGCATCTATATCGCCAGAGCTGTCGCCTTTCCGTTTTTGAAACCGCTTTTTCCCGGGAATTCAAATACCTTCTGGCGGGTGTCATCCGGTATCTGCGGCTTCATTGGGCTCGTACACTTGTACGGCATGCTGTCGCTGTGGCGCGTGCTGTAATACCTGACTCTTGCATCGCAAGGACGTTTTGCGCATTATTTTCGTCAAGTCAAACATAAACAAAGGAGGAAGAATGAAGCACTATGCACTCGTAGGGATGTTGACCGTGGTCTTTCTGACCGGCTGCGCATCGACCAGGCAAGAACAAAATGCGCCTCAGTCTGCAGCCGCATCGGCATCAAGTCGGCAATCCGTACCCGTGCCTGCTACGTCAGCTAAAAAGCTTGTATTGAATATGTCAGGGCCGAAGAACGTAACGGAAGCAAAGGATTGGTCAAGCTTCAAAGAAGAATGGCGTGCCACTTTTGCGGATCACGCCAAAGAGGCCGGCATTGCCTTTTCGATGCAGGATGGCGAGGCCCGTCCTACCGGAGAGCCCGGCACCTTGTTGACAGTCTATGTCAATGATTATCGTATGGTCGGCATCGGTGCACGAGTCTTCTTCGGCGTCATGACAGGCAACGCCTTCATTGACTCCAAGGCAAATTTTATTGATCTGAAAACCGGCAAGTCGTTTGGCGCCCAGAACTACAACACGACGTCATCCGCCTGGCACGGTGTCTTCGGAAAAATGACGCCACAACAAGTTGATGCCGTTGCATCTGGCGTCTTTTCCGAGCTCAAGCTTGCACGTTGAATGAAACATCCATAACTCATCATTGCACACCAACGCCGAACGGCGTTGGTGAAGCGGCACTTTATCCATCATTTCCATCACAGGTACCAGAATCTTGGCTCAATCGCAGTCAGAAGATTTTGGCGATGCCTTGCATTACGCCCGCTTGCCGAATTCCGCTTCCGCCACAGTCCACCGCACGGCCTGCTCGCTCAGGCTGACACCGAGCCCCGGCCGGGTCGGCACGAGCATGCGGCCATCCTTGATCTCCAACCGCTCATTGAACAGCGGTTCGAGCCATTCGAAATGCTCCACCCACGGTTCGCGGGGATAAGCGGCGGCAAGATGCACATGCAGTTCCATCGCAAAATGGGGCGCGATCATCAGTCCTGCATGCTCGGCCATCGAAGCCACCTTCAGAAACGGCGTGATGCCTCCAACGCGTGGAGCATCCGGCATGACGTAATCCGCGGATCGTTGCCTGATCAGTTCCCAATGTTCAGCCACGCTCGTCAGCATCTCGCCGGTCGCAATCGGCGTATCGAACTGCGCGGCAAGTGCGGCATGCCCCTCCGCGTCGTAACAGTCCAGCGGCTCTTCAATCCACACCAGGTTGAACTGTTCCATGATGCGGCACATCCGCTGCGCGGTAGGACGATCCCATTGCTGATTGGCGTCGACCATGAGGGGAAA
This sequence comes from Noviherbaspirillum malthae, assembly GCF_015352985.1. Classification (GTDB taxonomy): domain Bacteria; phylum Pseudomonadota; class Gammaproteobacteria; order Burkholderiales; family Burkholderiaceae_D; genus Noviherbaspirillum; species Noviherbaspirillum malthae. Next base: position 153,241 of record NZ_JACYXF010000004.1, read on the forward strand.
GGCATCTCCCAAATGCTTGCGCACCGTTTGGACGCGATGAATGTCCAGTGCGCAGTCGGGCTGCCCGACCTTGAGCTTGATGCCGCCTATCCCGCGCTCGCGCGACATGTCGGTGTTTTTCACCAGTTGATCCAGCGGCGTATGCAGGAAGCCGCCCGAGGTGTTGTAGCAGCGAACCGAGTCGCGATAGGCGCCCAGCAGCTTTGCAAGCGACAGGCCGGCACGCTTGGCCTTCAGATCCCACAGCGCCACGTCGAAGGCGCCGATTGCCTGGGTCGACAATCCGCTGCGGCCGACCGATGCGCCTGCCCATGCGAGCTTGTCCCACAGGCGCGCGATGTCGCTTGCGTCCTCCCCCAGTAGAACGGGCGCGATCTCCTTGGCATGGGCGAACTGTCCCGGTCCGCCGGCACGCTTGGAATAGCTGAATCCGATGCCGCGATGGCCGCTGCCCGTTTCGATTTCCGTGAACAGCATGGCAATCTCGGTCATCGGCTTCTGGCGGCCGGTCAGAACCTTGGCATCGCTGATCGGATTGGCCAATGGCAGCGTCACCGAAGCCACGCGGACCCAGGCGATCGCATCGTCGCTGGCGGAAGAAAAGGCGCTATTGTGAGACATGATGAAATGCTTTCCTTATGCAATAAAAATGGAGCGGCGATATGCCTGGCCTTGGGTAGCGTTGATTACGCTACCCGCTTAATCGATGGTGATGTTTCCGTCATGAATCACCCTCTTCCAGCGCTCAAGCTCGGCGGACTGGAATTTCCTGAATTCCTCAGGGCTGTTGCCGACCACGTCGAAACCTTGCTCGGTCAGGCGCTGCCTGACGTCCGGCTCGTTCAGGATGCCGACGATGGCGCCATGCAATTTGGCCTTCACTTCCGGCGCCAGACCGCGGGGCGCCGCGACGGCTTGCCAGGATGTGACCTCGAGGTCCTTGATCCCCGCTTCATTCATCGTCGGCACCGAGGGCAGCAACGAAGATCGCTTGTCGCTGGTGATCGCCAGTGCTTTCAGCTTCCCCGATTTCACATGAGGGATGACCACATTCAGATTCTGGAACGACGCCTCCGCATGGCCGGCCATGACATCGCCGAGGACCGCCGCACCGCCCTTGTATGGAATATGAACGCCGTTCGTGCCCGTCTTCTGCCAGAACAGCGCTGTCGTCAGATGATCCGATGTGCCGGCGCCCGACGTGCCGAACGAAACCTTCTGCGGATTCTTCTTCAGATACGCGATGAATTCGGCGACCGTGTTGGCCGGAAGACTGGGATTGACGACCAGCACATTCGGCGCCCGAACCGCAACCGTGAGCAGGTCGAAGTCTTTCGAGGGGTCGTAAGCCAGCTTCTTCTGCAGATGCGGATTGACGGAATAAACGCCGATGGATGCGACAAGAATCGTGTAGCCGTCTGCGGGCGCATTCTTTACGAAACCTGCGCCGATGGCACCCGTCGCGCCTGGCTTGTTTTCCACGATCATCGGCTGGCCGAGCTTGGTCTGGATTCTTGCGCCTATCGTGCGCGCGATCATGTCGGTCGATCCGCCCGGCAGGAACGGAACGATGGCCGTGACGGGTTTTTCGGGATAGTCGGCGGCGTGTGTCAGCGTCGCAGTCAGTACGGCGCCGACGACTAATGCGGACAGGAATTTCCGGGCATTCATGAATGTCTCCGTAGGTGTTGTGGTTATGTCGCTGCAGATGCGAGCTGTCTCTGCACATCGATGAACGGATGCGGCCGGGCTCGGGCAACGGGAACGATGGCGTCCGCCTCATGCTTGATCGCTTCAGCGAACAGCGGGCATTCGGTTGATTTATTCTGGCAGCAGCTCAGCGGAATGACTCGCCAGCCGGCGCATTCCTGTTATGCGGATTTCGCATAAGTTGCCATTGCAGCAACTCCGGTTCCACCATGTTTCGGGAATGATGATTCGCGATGATTTCGCAGGAAGGCCGGCGACTCTCGGCTTTCGTATCCAGCCAAGGATTCAATGCAGCCTTGCATCCGCCCATCCGCCCGTGCGAACCAGTTCCTCGACTTCCGCGCGGATGATTTGCGTGATCGACCGGAGATGGCTCAACGGCGCCCGGTTCTGGGAGAATGCCAGCACCACCTTGCGTTCCGCAGTCACGCCTTCGAGTTTCACGGCAAGCAGCCTTCCGGTCGTGACTTCCTCACGCACGGCGGCCAATGGCAATAGCGTGTAGCCGCATCCCATCTGGACAAGGCGTTTCGTGACGGAGATGGAGGTATTGGATTCCATCACCACGTTCAGGGAGACATTGCTGTCCTGTGCGAATGTCTCCGCCATCATGCGCAGGCCATGGGGCGCGCTCGGCAGGATCATCGGCAATTGCCCGAGGACGTGAACGGGGATGGACGTGCCGATATGCGTATGCGAAGGCGGCGCGATCAGCCATACAGGCTCGGTGAGCAGGGTTTCCACCTTAACGCCGGTGACGTTGGGCTGCGCATACAAGACCGCAAGATCGGCTTCGCCGGCGGTCAGCAGCGACAGCATGTGAACGCCGACGCCTTCAATGAAGCGAACCCTGGTATTCGGATACTGCCGCTGGAACCTGAGGCCGACTGCCCCGAACAGAATGCTGGCAATCGTGGGATGCGCGGCGATAACCGCTTCCGATGGGCCCTGGGAGGAAAAGGCTCCGAGCGCGCGCTGCGCCTCTTCAATCGTCATGGTGACTTGCCTGGCATAGGCAAGCAGCGCGTGACCGGCATCGGTCAGCTGAATTCCGCGCCCGCCGCGGTGAAAGAGCCGCGTTTTCGCATCAGCCTGGAGCCGCATCATGTGCCGGCTCACGGTGGACTGATTCGTTCCCAGCTCGATCGCAGCGCGGGACAAGCTTCCGCATGTGGCGACCCGCACGAAGCATTCAAGATCTTCAGAATTCATGGCGAACGAAAGGCTGGAATAAAGCGCATAGCTTACTTTCCTTTCCCTTTGCAGCCAATGCCAATGCCGCCGTGCCCCGGCCGGTGGATTGCCCCGGGGCTGTCTTTTGCAGCCGCCGGGTCATGTCGCAGCGCGATGAAGCGTGAACAGCCTCTATGCCGTCTTGTACTCGCGCGCGGGAAGCACCGTGCCTTTGCACTCGCCGAAGCCGATACGTGCCGCACCGGGCTTCTCGCACCAGCCGCGCAGCACCACGGAATCGCCATCCTCAAGGAATGCCCTGCTCTCGCCGTTCGGCAGCTGCAGGGGCTGCTTGCCGCCCTGCGTCAGTTCGACCAGCGCGGCCGCCTGGTCCAGGCTCGGGCCTGACAGCGTGCCGCTGCCGAAGAGATCGCCCGGCTGGAGGTTGCAGCCGTTGACCGTATGGTGCGCAACCAGCTGCGCCACCGTCCAGTAAGCATGGCGGTAGCTGGTGCGGCAGATGGTCGCTTCCTGCACTTGCGCTTCGCGCATCTTCGCTGTCGACAGGCCGACTTCCAGCTGAATGTCGAGCGAACCGGACTGGCGGTTCTGCTCAGAATCGAGGTAAGGCAAGGGCTGCGGATCTTCGCTCGGGCGGGAGAACGGCACGCGGTAGGGCGCCAGCGCTTCCAGGGTCACGATCCATGGCGAAATCGTCGATGCGAAGTTCTTGGAAAGGAAAGGGCCGAGCGGCTGATATTCCCAACCCTGGATATCGCGCGCGGACCAGTCATTGAGCAATGCGATGCCGAACACATGGTCTTCCGCGTTCTGTATGCCGATGGGCTCGCCGAGAGCATTGCCCGTGCCGACGAAGATGCCGAGCTCAAGCTCGATATCGAGCCGCTTGCTGGGGCCGAAAGACGGTGCGGAAGCGCCCGGCGGCATGGTCTGACCTACCGGCCTGTGGAATTCACGGCCGGAAACGACGATGCTCGACGAGCGGCCGTGGTAGCCAATCGGCACCCACTTGTAATTCGGCAGCAGGGGATTGTCCGGCCGGAACTGCTTGCCGATGTTGGTTGCGTGATAGACGGAGGTGTAGAAGTCGGTGTAATCACCGATGCGCGCCGGCACGTCGTATTCGACGTCGGTCTGGGCGACGAGGCAGGACTGCAAGTCCTTCTCTTCCTTCGCGCCTTCCCGCAGCGCCCTCGACAGCGCCAGCCGAAGCGCGCTCCACGCCTGCGCACCCAGGGCCATGAGCGCATTCAGCTTGTCCTGGGCACCGGCCTGCAGCAGCTTTCTGATGTCTTCGCTGAATGATGGCACTTCGGCTGCGAGACGAAGATCGAGGATCTGGTCGCCGATCGCCACGCCGCAGCGGAACGGCTCACCCGTGTTGCGGCGGCGGAAGACCGCAAAAGGGAGGTTCTGGATCGGGAAATCCGTGCCGACCGTGTTCGCCGAAGCAACCCAACTGCGCAGCTGCAGATCGTGTGTCTCATTAAGCGTATGCATCATCAATATCCTTACTGGTTACTGTCGCCGATTGCCATTAGAGCAGGATATGCCGGGCATTGCTCCGGTGCAAACGGCAAGCGGCGGGAAGATAACGTTAGACTATGGCAGCCAAGACTATAGGAGTTTGGCGAATGGATTAACATGCAAATACGCAAATTCCCTCTATTTAGCATGTCAATAATGCACACGATGCCGCCGATTGCATTTGCACAAGCCGGGAAGCAGCAAGTTACTCCGCCTTGATTCCGGCTTCCTTGATGACTTTGCCCCATTTGAGGGTATCGGCCTTCTGTATTTCAGCCAGTTCCTGCGGTCCGCCGGCCACCGGCGTGATGCCCAGCCCTTCCAGCTTGGCCGTCACCGCAGGTTCGGCCAGAATGCGCTTGACTTCGGTGGACAGGCGCCGCGTGATTGCATCGGGAGTGCCTGCGGGCAGATAGACCGCCTGCCACTGCTCCGCCACGAAGTCCGGTACCCCGGCCTCCGCCATGGTCGGTACCGCAGGCAGGGGCTTGAGCCGCTCCTTCGACGTCACTGCCAGCGCCTTCAGCTTGCCGGATTGAATATGAGGCAGTGCCGCAGCAATCGGCGCGAACATCATGGTCGCGTGTCCTGCCAGCACATCCTGCAATGCGGGAATATCTCCCTTGTAGGGCACATGCAGCATGTCGATCCTGGCCTGCATCTTGAGGAGTTCGCCCTGCATTTGCAGGATGGTGCCGTTTCCGCCGGAGGCGAAGACGAGTTGCCCCGGCCGCTTGCGCGCGTCGGCGATCAATTCTCCCAGGCTGCGATACGAGCTGCTGCCGGCGACTACCGCAACATGCGGCACCGTGCCGACAAGGGCCACCGGCTGGAATGATTTGACCGGATCGTAGGTCAGCTTCGGCACCAGGTTGGGAACGATGGCCTGCGGCCCGATGGAAGTGCCGAGAATGGTGTAGCCGTCCGGCGCCGAGCGGGCGACAAAGGCCGACCCGATGGCGCCCGTCGCACCGGGCTTGTTATCGATGATCACCGTGCCCGGCAGGATCGCACCCAGGCGCTGCGCGATCAGGCGGCCGACGATGTCGGTGGTGCCGCCGGGCGGATAGGGAACAACGTAGGTGATGGTCTTGCTCGGCCATGCGTCCTGCGCACCGGCGGGAATCTGCGCTGCAAGAGCGAGTACGGCGGCGACACAGGCGGCCGGCCTGAGAAAGCGTGTGCTGAACATGGGGTCCTCCTTTAAAGCACAGGTTGCTTCTGTTGCGGAACCCGTTTCACCTCCGTCTGACAGACGATGCAACAGGTTCCATACGTCCTAAAATCCATAAAGCGCGGCGGGATTGTCGACGAGGATTCGTGTTCTTGCCGCCTCGCCCTCCGTCCAGTCAAGCAGTAGATCAAGCAGACGTGCATCATCGGGCATCGGACGTTCGCCCATGGAGGCAACGGCGTGCGGCCAGTCGGAGCCCCAGACGATGCGGTCCGGCGCCGCATGGATGTATGCCTTGGCCAGCTCCTTGATGTCGCCATAGTCAGGCGCCCCTTCCTGGCTCAGGAGATAGGCGCCGCTCAGCTTTACCCATGCCTTTCCGGAGTCGAGCAGGTCTCGAATGATGTTGCAGGCGGGATGAGCGGTGCCGGATGCGACATCGATACGCCCGAAGTGATCGAACACGATGTGAACGGGCAGGCGCTTCAGCAACGCTTCGCACTCCACCAGGCGGGCAGGAGGCATCAGGAGCTGGATATGCCAGCCCAGGGCCGCAATCCGCGCGGCCAGCGGCTCCATGTCGGCCGCCGCGGATGAATTGCCTCTTGCAAGGTTGAAGCGCAGACCGCGAACCCCGCCCTGATGCAGGCGTGCAAGTTCATTGTCGGAAACCGTTTGATCGACGACCGCGATGCCCCGGGCGCACTCGCCCAACTGGGCCACTGCGTCCAGCATCAGGCTGTTGTCGGTGCCGTAGGTGGAAGGCGTCACCACGACGACGCGGCTGGTTCCCAGGCGGCGCTGCAAGCGCCGGTAATCTTCCACTGAGGCATCCGGCGGCGTCAGGGTTGCGCCCGGGGCAACCGGGCAGCGGCGATCGTACACATGCATGTGGCAGTCGCAGGCATTCTCCGGCGCCAGGAGCGTCGGCAGTCCGGATCCGGCACTGAACGGCACTGCCGACGGATTGTTATTTGCCTGAACGGCCAGGACAGGGTGTGACATGTTTCATCCTTTTACTCAAGTGCCCACACCGCGACGGCATGTCGCGGCGGGCATCCTGCCAAGCTTACCGTCCATGCATCGAACGGTCTTGCAGGCAGAATGCCCGCCTCACCCTTCTGGTTATCAGAAACGGTGGCGCACGCCGACGAGCACGCCGGTCTGGTTCTCGCCCGCCACGATAGACGAGCCGACGCCGCTCAAGCCGAGGTTGGAGCCCGCCTTGTTGCGTGCCAGGCCGAGATTGCCATACACATCGGTGCGCTTGGACAGCGAATAGACTGTCGACAGCACGAAGCTTGTCGGGTCAGCCTGCGACCCCTTGCGGTCAGTCCGGTACACCGCGCCATTGATCACGACCGACGGCGCAGCCTTGTAGGATGCACCGAGCCAGTAGACGTCCGCACGAACTGCCGGTGTTCCCGCCGCAACGATTTCATCCTTCAGCCAGCGATAGGCGCCGAACAGCTTGACGGCACCGAGATCATAGCTGGCGCCGGCCATGATTCGCTTGGAGCTTTGCCCTGCGGTGGCAATGGTGTTGCCCTGGAACTGGTCATAAGCGATGCCGACGCCGATCGGTCCGCCGGCATAGTTCAGCCCGGCGCCGATGTTGCGGGATACCCTGGAGTTGCCCGGAACTTCGCCATCCTGGTTGCGGCCGAAGCTGTACAGGGCGGTTGCAGTGAAGCCGCCGACATTGCCGGTGTACTTGACGGTGTTGTCGATGCGGCCGGTGAAGTTCGCATCATGCATGAGCGCCGAATAGCGTGCGGAAAACGTCATCGGGTCGTACTTGATCATCAGGTCGTAGAGCGCATTCTGCTGACGGCCGAAGGTCAGCGCGCCCAGCTCGGATTGCAGACCGACGAATGCATTGCGTCCGAACAGGCGGCCGCCCTGCGCCAGCGCACCGGTGTCGATCTCGAATCCGTTTTCCAGCGTGAAAATCGCCTTGAGTCCCGATCCCAGATCTTCAGTGCCGCGGAAACCGATACGCGAACCGGACAGGTTGCCGCTTGCCATGCGCACTAGGTTCTCGCTGTTGGCCGGCGTTCCGCCGGCATTGGTTAGATATTCGATGCCGACGTCGGCGATGCCGTAGATCTGCACGTTGGTTTGCGCCGATGCACTTGCTGCTGCCATTGCTCCAAATGCACCGATTACACCGATTGCGGCGGCCAGATTCTTTTTCATATTGCCTCTCCCTTGTTGAAATTATTAAAAGTTGTGCCGATGTCACGGCACGACGCACGCGGCGGATGCTCCTGTCGTCATAGATGTCTCGCAGACGAAGAAGCCTCCAGCCGCATGTACGACGTGGTACGACTTGCGATGCAAGAAGTTCGGTAGTGCGAAGCCGCCTGCTTATGCAGCCTGCTTCAGTCGATGAATCGGACAGCCCGGCGCAGACATGTCTGCCCGCAAAACGGTGCCCGAAACGGATTCGGTAAAGAATGCGGTCGTGCGGTTTGCGCCGCCGAAAGCGACATTAGTCAGCGATGCGCCCAGTGGGCTGCGGATGACTTCAACCGGTTCTCCCCGGTGATTCAATACCCAGGCATGGCCGAGCCCTGGATTGGCGACGATGAGCCGTCCCTCCGCATCCATCGCCAGCCCGTCCGGTCCGCTGGGGCCGTAGGAAGTGAAGAACTGACCCACTTTTCCGACCGAGCCGTCCGCAAAGAGCGGAATGCGCCAGACGCTGTTGGCGCGCGTCATGGCGACATACAGCACTTTTTCATCGGGAGACAGGACGAGCCCGTTGGGGCTGGGGCCGTTGGTAATCAATGCGTCGAGCCGTCCGGAAGGACTGAGACGAAAGACCCTGCCGGTCGGATCGCTCATTCCGGTCTGTCCCTGATCCGTAAAGTACAGGTTGCCCGTTGAGTCGAAGACCAGATCGTTGATGCCTTTGAAGCGCTCCGTGTTGCGCCGCTCAAGAAAAGGTTCGACCTTGCCGGTTGCGATATCGAGCCTGACCAGCCCGTTCCTGTAATCGGCGATCAGCAGATGTGAACGCGACAGGAACTTCATGCCGTTGGGTTCGCCGTCATACTCTGCGATCAGCGTCCACTGCCCTTGCGGATCGATGCGGAAGATGCGTCCGAAAGGTATGTCGGTGACGAAGAGATTGCCCTCGTTGTCAAATACCGGACCTTCGAGAAAGGAATCGATGCGGACGCCACCGCGGTTGGCATCGGCCCACACCGATGCCGTATCTTTCTTCCGGAACGCGTCCGGCATCGGGCTGAAGATTTCCGCAGTCCGGACGATCGGTTGTTGCAGCAGAAACATGGCGCCCTCTTATTGACGTTCGACGTTGGCCTTCTTCGACACCGGTTCCCAGCGCGCCGTCTCTTCCCTGATCAGCTTGCTGAAAGCCGCAGGTTCCATGCCGCCCGGTTCCGCGCTCATCGATGCGAGGAACTGCTTCATGTCGGGCGTATTCAGCGCCTTCTTCACTTCGGCATGCAGGCGCGTGATGACGGCATCCGGGGTGCCTGCCGGCGCGGCAAGGCCCGACCAGTTGACTACGCCGAATGCGGGAACCCCGGCTTCCGCGAATGTGGGAATGTCCGGGAAGGATTCCAGCCGCTTGCTGCCGCTGACGGCAAGCGCTCTTACCTTCCCGCCCTTGATCTGCGAGCTTGCGGAAGGTGTCGAAACGAACAGCATGTCGACCTGGTTCGAGATCAGGCCGGTCATCGCTTCACCTGCGCCCTTGTACGGCACATGCATGAGCTGCACGTTGGCCGCCATGGCGAACGCTTCGGCGGAGAAGTGCGGCGCGCTGCCGCTGCCGCCGGTGCCGTAGGTGAGCTTGTCTGGATTGGATCGTGCTTCGGCTACCAGCGACTTCAGATCCTTGTAGGGCGACTCGCTGCGCACTGCGATCACTACCGGCGTGAAAGCTGCGACAGTAATGGGCGTCAGCGCCTTCGCATGGTCCCAGGGCAGCTTCTTGAATACGTAAGGCAGCACCGAGTAGGTATTGTCGATGGCGAGCAGGGTGTAGCCATCCGCGTCGGAGCGGGCGACCTGTTGCGTGCCGATGGTGCCGGTCGCGCCGGGCTTGTTTTCGATGACGAACGGCTGCCCCATCTGTTCCTGCAGCTTCTGCGCGACCTTGCGCGCCACCACGTCGACCGCACCGCCGGGCGAATAGGGAACGATGATCCGTACCGGCTTTTCCGGGTAGCCTGCGGCGTGGGCATGGAGTGATGCAAGCGCAGCCAGCGCGGCTGCGGCGAATGTGCGAATGAACATGATGTCTCCTGCGGTGAGGAATCGATGGAATTGAGCGCGCTTTTCGTGCGCGCTTCATCAGGGGAATCCGGGCTCAGGCCGTTGCGGCTGCACCCAGCACGGCGAGCACGTTGGCAGCGGCCCCTGTGCCCATGCCGATATAGGCATCGCCCGTCACGCCGCCGATATGGGGCGAAAGGATGGCGTTGCGCACGTTGGCGAAAACATGTCCGGCCGCCAGCGGTTCGGTCTGGAAGCTGTCGAGGCCGGCGGAACGCAGCTTGCCGGAGTTCAGCGCTTCGAGAAGAGCCGCTTCGTCGATCAGCCCGCCGCGGGCGGTATTGACGATGATGGCGCCGTCGCGCATCAATGCGATGCTGTCGCGGTTGATCATGTTCCTATTGTCCGCGGTGAGCGGGCAGTGCAGCGAAACGATATGCGCGTCGCGGTAGAGCTCTTCGAGCGAGCACAGGGTGACGCCGGCAGGAGCAGCCTTCGCGTACGGATCATAGGCAATCACCTTCATGCCGAACACGTTTCCTGCCTCGGCGACACGCGATCCGATCGCTCCCAGGCCGACCAGCCCAAGCGTCTTTCCCTTCAGCTCGAGGCTCTTGTGGGTCGCCTTGTCCCAATGCCCGGCATGCATGCGCTGGTCGAGATGAACGACATCCTTGGCGCAGGCGAAGATCAGCGCCCAAGTATGCTCAGCCACGGCCGGGGCATTCGCCCCTACGGCCGCCTTGACTGCGATACCGCGCTCCTGCGCCGCCTTGGAATCGATCGTGTCGATGCCGGTGCCGTGCTTGGAAATGACGCGCAGCTTCTTGCTCGCATCCATGACGCGCGCAGGAATTTTTCCGTATCGCACGATGATGCCGACCGGCTGATGCTTCTCGCACAATGCGACCAGGCTGTCTTCGTCAGGCGTCTTGCCCGCATAGACCAGCTCGAAGTCTTTAAGCATGGCAACGGCTTCAGGTGCGAGGTCGGCTCCGGTGACGAGGATGACGTCTTTGGATGCGGTCGTCATAGTGTTTCACCTTCCTTAAGTACGCCGGCAGTGCGCAGCGCGCCATCGAGCCAGCTCGGGCGCAGCTGCTTGCGGTCCAGGATGCCCTGGATGCGCTTGGTTTCATCGTCGAGCTTCTTGGCCGCCGGCGCAAGCAGGGAGGCTGCCTTTTCGCGTTCGATGACGACCACGCCATCTGCATCGCCGACCACCAGGTCGCCCGGCTTGACGGCCACGCCGCCGACAGTCACCGGCCAGTTCACGCGGCCGGAAACGGCCTTGGTCGGACCATTCGGGTTGGTGCCGAAGGAGAATACCGGGAAGCCGAGTTCACGCAGTTCCTCCACATCGCGAATGGCGCCATCCACGATGACACCGGCCAGGCCCATGACCTTGCACTGGTTCATCATGATGGCGCCCATCAGCGCGGAAGTCTGATCGCCCTTGCCGTCAATCACCAGCACGTCGCCCGGCTGGGCGATTGCGATGGCGGCGTGGATCATCAGGTTGTCGCCGGGACGGACGTCGACCGTGATCGCCGGACCTGCAACCTTCATCGTCGGCGCAACCGGGGAAATGCGGCCGTGCAAGGCGCCGCGGCGGCCGTTGACGTCGGCCAGGATGGCAGCCTGGAATTTGCCGGCCTGCGCGGCGATGTCTGCGGGAACGCGTTCGATGTCGCGGATGACATCCGGGAGCTGGTTTGTGTCTTGAGTCATTTTGCTTCTCTATGCGATTGAGTAACTAAATAAGGAGGGCAGGTTGCCGGCGCAATGTTTAATCGATCTTTGCGCCGGACTCCTTGACGATCTGGCCCCACTTGACGATGTCGGTCTTGAGCAGGCTGGCGAATTCCTCGGGCGTGCTGCCGTGGGCATCGCCGCCTTCGGCGCCGATCTTCTGCTGCACGTCCTTCGACTGCAGGGCTTTGTTGACTTCGGTGTTGAGGCGGGCGACGATTGGCGCAGGCGTTCCGGCAGGCACCAGCAATCCGAACCAGGTAATCGCGTTGAAGCCCTTGTAGCCCGACTCGTTGATCGTCGGCACCTGAGGCAGATCGTCCGAGCGCTTGTCGGAGGTCACCGCCAGCGGACGCAGCTTGCCGCTCTTGATCTGGGACATCGCCGAAGGCACCGACGACATGTAGAGCTGCACCGAGCCGCCCATCAGGTCGGTGATGGCCTGCGTCGAACCTTTATAGGGCACATGCTGCAGCTTGATGCCGGCTGCTTTCTGAAGCAGTTCGCCGGTCAGATGCGCGACCGTGCCATTTCCCGGCGATGCGAAGGTAAGGTCTCCCGGCTTCGCCTTCGCCGCGCTGACCACGTCGGCAAGCGTTTTATACGGCGAGTTCGCGGCGACAACCAGTACCAGCGGAGCGGTCGCCACGGTCGTGACCGGCACGAAATCCTTGAGCGGGTTGTACGGCAGCTTCGTGTACAGGGTGGGATTGACGGCAAGATTGCTGGTCTGGCCCATTACCACGGTATAGCCGTCGGCCGGAGATTTCGCGGCAAGGTCGACGCCGATATTGCCGCCCGCTCCGGGCCGGTTGTCGACGATAACCGTCCACTTCAGGTTTTCCTGCAGCTTGTTGCCGACAAGGCGCGCCACGATGTCGGTGCCTCCGCCTGGGGGAAATGGGACGATCAGGCGGATGGGCTTGTTCGGATAGGGCTGCTCTGCCGATGCGCTCATGACGCAGGCGCCGAGGGTCGCGGCAAGCAAGAGGCGGGGAAGGGTTTTCATCGCTAAGTGTCTCCATGTTGTATGTGCTGCGGGTGACGCGGTCTGTTCGACTCCGGACCTCTTTCTTCCCGAGCCGAAAGGCAACTACGTAAGGGGCGGGAAGTCGGTTCGACAAGCAGCAAGTGGAATGAATTATGTGTGACATAATCCGAAACATCTAATCGATAATTTTTTCAGATTGATAAATATGGCTTTTGATATCGACCTGCGGGATCTGCGCTATTTCGAAACCATTGCCAAGCTGCAGCACGTTGGCCGGGCAGCCCAGCAACTGCACCGGACGCAACCCGCCCTGACGAGCGCGGTGCGGCGTCTTGAAGACGTGTGCGGAGCGCCGCTGTTTGAAAAGTCGGGGCGCGGAATCCGCCTGGCGCCTGCCGGGGAAGTTCTCTTGAGATGGGCTCAGCGCATGCGCTTCGACATCGAAGATGCGCAGCGGGAGATTGCGGACCTGGGCAAGGGGCTTTCCGGGCAGGTGCGCATCGGCATCGTTCCCACCGCATCGCAATTCCTGCTCCCGGCCGTCGCCAGGCAGCTGCTGGGGGAAGCACCGGAGGTGACGTTGAAAACAGTGGTCGGCCTGGTGGATACCATGAAGCCCTTGTTGCGCGCCGGAGAGCTTGACGTTGTGGTCGGCACGGAAAGCAGCCCCGATCCGCAGTTCGTTTCCAAGGTGTTATCCGAAGACCAGATTGTGGTCGCGGCGCATGCAAGGCATGAATTATTCCGAACCAAGCCGAAGCTCGCCGACCTCACGAAATACAGGTGGGCACTGCAGCCGCCCGGAGCGCCAACACGCGACTGGCTTGACTACGCTTTTGAACGAAAGCGCCTGCCGCGGCCGAATGTCCAGGTGGAAGCCAGCATGCTGCTGACCTTGCCAGCGCTGATCGCGGAAACGGGCCTGCTCAGTTTTATCTCGCGGCATCATCTGAGTGCCGGCACCAACACGGCATTGAAAGAAGTCGAGCTGAGGGAAACGACGATGCGCCGGCGGCTGGTTGTGACATACCGGAAGGACGGCTACCTGCCTCCGGCCGCGAAGAGATTGATCCAGCTCTTCGAGGAAACGGCAAGGAGCCGGGACAGCGTGTGGGGAGAATGACATCGGCCTGGCGCCTGTCAACCAGGCGCCAGGCCGATTCGAATTTACAGTCGTTCGACAATCGTCACATTGGCCATGCCGCCGCCTTCGCACATGGTCTGCAAACCGTAGCGTTTGTTGCGTTTCTTCAGCGCATGCACCAGCGTGGTCATCAGCTTGGTGCCGGACGCACCGAGCGGATGGCCGAGTGCGATTGCGCCGCCATTGACATTGAGCCTGTCGGGATCGGCGCCTGTCGCCTGCAGCCAAGCCAGGGGAATCGGCGCGAAGGCTTCATTGACTTCGAACAGGTCGATGTCGTCGATCTTCATGCCGGCCTTCTGCAGCGCACGCAGCGTTGCCGGGATCGGTGCTTCCAGCATGATCACCGGATCATGCCCCAGCAGGCTCAAGTGGTGGATGCGCGCAAGCGGTTTGAGGCCATGCGTCTTCAATGCCTTCTCGCTGACCACCATCACGCCGGTGGCGCCGTCGCAGATCTGGCTGGCATTGGCAGCAGTGATCACGCCGCCTTCCTGCAGCAGTTTCACGCCCTGTATGCCCTCGATTGTCGCATCGAAGCGGATGCCTTCGTCGACCGCATGCATGTCTGCGCCGGCGCTGCCGTCGGCGGCACGCACTTCCACCGGCAGGATCTCGTCGCTGAAATTGCCGTCGCGGGTGGCGGCAATGGCGCGCTGGTGGCTGCGGTATGCATATTCGTCAAGTACGTCCTTGGCCAGGCCGTATTTCTTCGCCACCATTTCCGCGCCCATGAACTGGCTGAAATCCGGCACTTCGGCATAGCGCTGGCGAATGTTCGGGCTCATGTAGTAGCCCATGCCGTTCTTCTTCGGCAGGATGGACGGCGAACCCATGGGCACGCGGCTCATGCTTTCCACGCCGGCGGCGATGACGACGTCCATGGTGCCCGACATGACTGCCTGCGCCGCGAAATGCAGCGCCTGCTGCGAGGAGCCGCATTGGCGGTCGACCGAGGTGCCGGGTACCGATTCCGGCAGCTTCGATGCCAGCACGGCATTGCGGGCGACGTTGGTGGACTGCTCGCCGACCTGGCTGACGCAGCCCATGATCACGTCCTCGATCTGCGCGGGGTCGATGCCGCTGCGGTCGACGAGTTCATCGAGCACCTTGGCGGCGAGATCGACGGGATGCCAGCCGGAGAGTCGGCCGCCGCGTTTTCCGCCGGCGGTTCTGACAGCGGCTACGATGTAGGCTTCGGGCATGTTGGTTCCTTGTTTCGTGTGTTAATTTAAGAAATCAAATTTTCCGGTATTTGGCCGATGCGCCTCGCTCCCTTCTCCTGCAAGCGGGGCGTAGGCAGGGTTTCGCAAACCATCGGTTTGCGCTGCCGTAGCCGATTCGGCTTGCAAGCCGAATCGTGGGGCGCGGAGCGAGGGTCGGGGATGAGGGCAATTGCACCACCTCATGCGGTCTTGCCAAACGCCCTCACCCCTGCCCCTCTCCCGCCTGCGGGAGAGGGGTTCCTTTTTGCCAATACTGTCATTCCTTAGTATTACCGCCCCACAAACCGCGGCTTCCGTTTTCCGAAAAACGCTTCCAGCGCCTCGCGAAAATCCTCAGTCGCCGCGCTCGCGCGGAAGTTGTCGCGTTCCGCATCCAGCTGCGCCGGCAACTCATTATCGAACGATTGCCGCATGAGCCGCTTCATCCTGCCGTACGCCAGCGTCGGGCCGGCCGCAAGCCGGCTGGCCAGTTCATCGGTGGCCGCGTCCAGCTCCGCAGCCGGCACCACGCGATTCACCAGTCCCAGCCGCAGTGCTTCCTGCGCATCGAGACTGTCGCCCAGCAGCGAGATCGCCATCGCATTGCGCAGGCCGACCAGGCGCGGCAGATGCCAGGAACCGGACAGATCGCAGCTGGCTCCAACGTTGATATACGCAAGATTGAAACGCGCATCGTCGGCAGCAATGGCAAGATCGCAGGCCATCGCCAGGCTCATGCTGCCGCCGGCGACATTGCCGCGCAGGCTGGCAATGACGGGTGCATCCAGCGCGGCGAGCATTCTGATCGATGCATGCAGGGGCTCGATCAGCGCCATGGCGGTCGCGGGTGCATCGCTGCGCATCGAGGCAAGGTCGCCGCCGACGCCGAAGGACTTGCCCTCGCCTTTCACGACCACCGCCCGCACGCCCGGATCGGCGGACAGTTCGCTGCAGCAGGCATGGAAGGCTTGCGCCGTGGGCACGTCCAGCGCGTTGTGGCTGCCCGGCCGGTTCAGCACCAGCCAGGCAACAGCGCCTTCGCGCCGCAGTAACACGGGACTGTCTGCATGAGCCATGATCTTCTCCTCATTGAAATTGATTTTCAGGCGGCCTTTCCCGCACGCTTGCGTACCGGCGCCTGCGCAGCCTGCTTGCCCTTTTCTTTGCTGGCTGTCTGCGTCGCCTCGTTGCGGCAGACGCCGAGAGACAGCAGTTCTATCATCTGGCGCGCGATGTCGTCCGCGCTCAGCGGTCCGTCCGGGGAGTACCAGCGCCCTATCCAGCTGAGCGCGCCGGCGATGGTGAAGGCCGCCATCTTCGGATCGCAGGGCGCCATCGAACCCTCCTCGATGCCCTGCTGGATCAGCTGCCGGAATTCCATGTCGAGCTCGCGCTTGATGGCGCGCAGCTTCTTGCGGCTCTCCAGCGGCAATGGATCCTCGCCGACGCGGATGACGCACATGCCGAAATCCATGGTCACGATTTCGGCATACTGGCGCATCGCGGCAAACAGCTTGTCCTTCGCGGTGCCGCCGGATTGCCCGACTCCGCGTATCGCTTCCTGCAGCAGAACCAGCCCGCGGCTGACGCACTGGAACAGGATGTCGTCCTTGTTCTTCACGTAGTAGTAGAGCGTCGGCTTGGTGATATGCAGGCGCTCGGCCACGTCGTCCAGTGACGTCGCATGGAAGCCTTTCTCGTTGAACATCTGCGCGGCCGTACGCAGTACGGCATCGCGCTTGGCCTCCCGCTCCTTTGCAATGTCCCGGGTCTTCTTCCATGGCGACTCCGGCGCCGCTGCGCCTGCCGTTGCTGCAGTGCCGGTTCTGGCGGCCGCTGTTTTCCTTGTAGCCATCAATCCCGTTTCGTTTGATGCAGGCATCAGGCGTACATCGCCTCGATCTCCTGCACATAGGTTTTGTAGATGCTGGCGCGCCGCACCTTCATGGTGGCCGTGACTTCACCGTCGTCGTGGTCGAGTTCCTTGGTCAGCAGATGAAAGCGCCGCACATGCGACACCTGCGCCAGACGTGCATTGCCGGCATCGATTTCCGACTGGATCAGCTCTCGCACTTCCGGCGCCTCGGCCAGCGAACGGAAATGGGTGAAGGCAATATTGCGTGCTTCCGCCCACTGGGCCACCGCATCATAATCGATCTGGATCAGCGCCGAGACGAACTTGCGGGCATCGGCGACCACGATGCATTCCTTGATGTAGCGGCTAGCCTTCATGGTGTTCTCGATCTCGGACGGCGTCAGGTTCTTGCCGCCGGCGGTGATCATGATGTCTTTCAGGCGGTCGACGATCTTAAGCACGCC
The DNA here is from genome assembly GCF_015352985.1 of Noviherbaspirillum malthae. GTDB lineage: Bacteria > Pseudomonadota > Gammaproteobacteria > Burkholderiales > Burkholderiaceae_D > Noviherbaspirillum > Noviherbaspirillum malthae. The sequence continues at coordinate 170,508 of NZ_JACYXF010000004.1, forward strand.
GCCTTCGTCTCGCACCACGTCGCCGGTATGCAGCCAGCCGTCGATGATGGCGGCAGCCGTGGCTTCCGGGTTCTTGTAATAGCCCTTGAAGACCACCGGGCCGCGCAATTGCAACTCGCCCTGCGCCGACAGCCGGACTTCGACGCCCACGGTCGGCACGCCGACATTGCCCACCTTCACCGCATCCGACTTTTGTCCAAGCACCATGCCGCTCGACTCGGTCATGCCGTACACCTCGATCAGCGGCACGCCCATGGTGCGGAAGAACTGCACGATGGCGGGGGAAATCGGCGCGGCGCCAGTGAGCGCAATGCGGGCCCGGCGCAGGCCGATGAAATTCTGCAGCGCGCGGAAGATCAGCAGGTAATACATGCCATACAGCATGCGTTCGCTTGCAGTGCGCTGGTGTGCAGCCTTTTCCGCGAAGGGCATGCAATGACGCATCGCCTGGGTGAACAGCCATTGCTGCAAGGCGCCGGACTCCTGCATCTTGATGGAAATGGCCGAATGCAGTTTTTCCCAAATGCGCGGCACGCCGAGGAACATGCTGGGCGCGACTTCGCGCAAGTCTTCCTGCACCGTGCGGATTGACTCGCCGAAATCGACCCTGGAACCGAGATACAGCGGCACGAAGGCAGTCAGCATCTGCTCCGCCACATGGCAAAGCGGGAGATAGGAAAGATGGGTGGTATCCGGACGAAGTCCGAGACGTTCGATCACGCCGGGTGCCATCGCGGCGATGTTGGCATAGCTGATCATCGCGCCCTTGGGCTTGCCGGTCGAGCCCGAGGTATAGATGATCAGCGCGGTGTCTTCCATGGTTTGGCCGTCCAGGCATTGATCGACCAAACCCACCTGCTCGCGCTCATGGGCCGCGCCGCGCTTTTCCAGCTCGGCAAAGCTGATGACTCGATGCGGATCGCGCGCCTGCGTGTCGGCGAAGCCTTTCTTCTCGATCACCACGATGGTTTTCAGCATGGGCAGCTGGTCGCTGGCTTCCAGCACCTTGTCGGCCTGTTCCTGGTCTTCGCAGATGATGATCTGCGCATCGGAATGGTTCAGCACATAGGCGATCTCGTTGACCGGGCTGGTCGGATAGACGCCGACCGTCACTGCGCCGACCAAGCCTGCGCCGAGCTGAGAAAGAACCCATTCGGTGCGGTTCTCGGAAATCACGGCGATATGGCCGCCGGGCGGCAGGCCGAGCGCACGATAGCCGAGGCCGACATGGCAGGCGCGGCGGTAATAGCCGCTCCAGCTCAGCGGCCGCCAGATGCCGTATTCCTTCTGGCGGATGGCGACGCTGTGGGGCCGCAGGCGGGCATGCTCGCGCAGCATCTGCGGCTGGGTCTTGGTGAAGGCGATGGTTTCCATGTCGCGATGTGTTGATGTCAGGACAGCCAGCGCTTGCGGCGCTTGTAATGCTTGAGTTCGCGAAAGCCCTTGGCGGCGCCTTCCGATCCCACGCCGAGATAGAATTCGCGCACGTCGGGGTCCGACGCCAGCTTATCCGCGCTGCCGTCGATGACGACCTTGCCGGTTTCCATGATGTAGCCGTAGTCGGCCACCGCCAGCGCGATCGAAGCGTTCTGCTCCACCAGCAGCATCGAGACGCCGCGCTCGGCATTGATGCGGGCGATGATGTCGAAGATGGTTTCCACCAGCACCGGCGACAGGCCGAGCGAAGGTTCGTCGAGCAGCATCAGTTTGGGCTGCGCGATCAATGCACGGCCGATGGCCAGCATCTGCTGCTCGCCGCCGGACAGGTAGCCGGCCAGTCCATTGCGACGTTCATGCAGCCGGGGGAAGTACTCATACACCAGGTCGAAGTCGGGTTTCCTGCCATCCTGCAGCGCATAGCTGGCGGCCACCAGGTTTTCCTCCACGCTCAGGTCCTCGAACACGCGGCGCCCTTCCATCACATGAAAGAGCCCGGAACGCACCAGTTCATACGGATGGGCATGGGTGGTGGTGCCGCCCTGGAAGCGCACTTCACCGCGCGTCACCGCACCGTCTTCCAGCGGCAGCAGGTTGGAAATTGCCTTGAGCATGGTCGACTTGCCGGCGCCGTTGCTTCCCAGCAGCGCCACGATCTTCCCGCGCGGAACGGCAAGCGACAGGCCGCGCAGCACCTGTACCGCCTTGTTGTAGACCACCTCGATGTTGTTGACTTCGAGGACCATGTCTTCGCTTGCGACCATGCTCATCTAAGCTCCTCGCTTACTGGCTCAGGGTGATCCAGTCGGAGGCCGGCAGCATCTTCTTCTGCTTCATGTCTGCCTTGTAAATGCGGCCCACCGGGATGGAATTGCCCTTGATCGAGATCGGCGTGCCGATGATGCCGCCGGTGTCGAAGTTCTGGATCGAGTTCAGCGCCGCCTTCAGGTTCTTGCCGTCCAGCGGCTTGCCGGCATCCAGCGTGCGCTTGACGGCTTCCGTCATCAGCATGGCGGCGAGGAAGCCCTGGGTGTAGGCAGTGCTCTGGTACTCGGGACGAATCTGGCGGATTTTTTCCATCATCGGCGACTTGCCTTCGGTATCGTAGTGATAGCGGTAAGGCATCACGCCCATGAAGCCGTCGGCTGCGTCGCCCATGCGCATCACGGTGGAATTGTCCATGGTCCAGAAGGTGCCCATGAAGGCCGATTTCATGCCCATGGACTTGGCCTGGTTGATGAATTCCGGGATCGGCGCAAGCACATAGCCGTGGAAGATGGTGTAGTCGGGGTCGGCGCGGCGCAGCTTGATCACTTCCGCCGAGACATCCACGCTTGACGGCGGCGTCACGATTTCGCTGACCAGGTTCAGGCCGAGCTTCTTGGTGGCAGCACGCGTGCCTTCCACCGGATCGCGGCCGAATTCGGTGTCGGAGTAGACCAACGCCACCTTCGCGCCCGGCTTGGTCTTGGCGATGTAGTTCAGCAGGATGCCGACCATCTCGGTGTAGTCGGGGCCGACCATGAACTGCAGCGGATATTTCTGCGGATCGTTGAGTTCCTTGGCAAAGGAGGCGCCAGTCATCAGCATGCTGCCGGCGCGCTCCAGCTCGGGATTGACGGTCTTAGAGAAGCCGGTCGAATCCGCGTAGTAAAGGTTGACCTTGTGCTGGCTGGTGATCTTCTTGAAGGCGGCCATAGAGACATCGACCTTGTAGCCGGTATCCTCCGGCACATACTGGATCTTGCGCCCCTTGATGCCGCCGGCATCGTTGACGATCTTCAGATAATCCTTGATGCCGGCATCGATGCCGATGCCGGCGAACGCGAACACGCCGGTCATGGGTATCGAGCCGCCCAGCACGATATCGCCCTGTCCGCCCTGCTGGGCGCCCTGCGCCGAAGCGTTCGCAGCCAAGCCGAGGGTGCCGGCCGCGGCCAGCGCCGCCAGCCATTTCTTGATCGGATTGCCAAACATGTATCGTCTCCTCTTGTTATGTCCTATGTCCGGAATGGCCACAGGTGGAAAGTGCGGCGGACGCGGCGCCAGATTTCGGCCAGTCCGTGCGGTTCGAAGATCAGGAACAGAACGATCAGCAGGCCGAACACGATGGTGCGGACCGGCGACAGGATCAGGGTGGTGTTGCTGGAGATCGGCAGCCATCCGATCACGATCTTGAGCAACTCGGGCACCATGGTCATGAACACCGCGCCGAAGATGCCGCCGCGTATCGTGCCCATGCCGCCGACGATAACGGCGGCGAGGAAGAAGATCGACATGATGAGCGGGAAGCTCTCCGGCGTCACGATGCGGAAAAAGTAGGCGAACATGCCGCCGGCCACACCCGCATAGAAGGACGACAGCGCGAAGGACATCAGCTTGTAGCGCAGCAGCGGAATCCCGAGCACGCCGGCCGAGATGTCGCGGTCGCGGATCGCAATGAAGGCGCGGCCGATACGGGTGCGGAACAGGTTGGCCGCGCCGAACAGCATCAGGATGGTGACCGGCATGATCACCCAGTAAAGCTTGAACGACGTATCGAGCGCAAGACCGAAGAATTGCGCGGGCGGCACCGCAAGCCCGCCGGTGCCGCCGGTCAGGCTGGCCCAGTGCGAGAACGCAAAATGGGAGATGAAGCCGGCGGCGATGGTCGCAATCGCCAGGTACAGTCCCTTCACACGCAGCGAAGGCAGGCCGACGATGATGCCGCCTACCATGGCCACCACGCCTCCTGCCAGCAGGTTGAGCAGGAAAGGCGTGCCGAAGCGAATCTGCAGGATGGCGACCGTGTAGGCGCCGAGTCCCATGAAGGCGGCCTGCCCGAGGCTGACCAGCCCGGTGTAGCCGGTCAGCAGGTTCAGGCCGGTGGTGCTGGCGACGTTGATGGCAACCAGGCAGGCGAGATAGAGCCAGTATTCGCCGGCGAAGAATGGAAAGACGGCCAGCAATACCATCAGCGCAATGAGCCATGCGCGCTGCGTGGCGGTATCGAACAATGCCTCATCGGCGGCATAGCTTTCCTTGGCGGATCCGATGCGCATTACAGCCTCTCGATTTCATGGGTGCCGAACAGGCCGTAAGGCCGGATCAGCAGAATGACGACCAGCAGGATGAAGGTGGCGAGCAGCTTGTATTCGCCGCCGAGGTAGGCGCCGGCCCAGGCTTCGATCAGGCCGATGATGAGCCCGCCGACCAGTGCGCCCGCCACGCTGTCGAGGCCGCCGAAGATCACCACCACCAGCACCGATAGGCCGAACACGCCCATGGTCGAGGAAATGCCGCCGATCGCGCCGACCACGATGCCGGCCACGCCGGCAATCACTGCGGCAAAGCTCCATGCCAGCGAAAACACGCGCGGCACATTGATGCCCATGGAATAGGCAGCCGCCTGGTCGGAGGCGGTGGCGCGCAATGCGACGCCGCCGCGCCAGTAGCGGAAGGTCAGCAGCACGATGGCAATCAAGGCCACCGCAATCCAGAAGCCGTAGAAAATCTTGGGTGCGAGGAAGGCTTCGCCCAGCCTGATCGGCGCGGAAGGAAAGAACTCTGGAAGGCGGCGCTGGTCGGCGGTCCAGATCAGCTCCACCAGCCCGACGAGTATCGACGACAGGCCGACGGTCACCATGAAGGAAGCGATCGGCGACTCGCCCAGCATCGGCCGGATCACCGTGCGCTCCAGCAGCATGCCGAGCGCGCCCATGGCGACAAGCGCGGCCGGCACCGCGATCCAGAGCGGCAGGCCGGCGCCGGCGGAAAACGCGAAGAACAGATAGGCGCCCGCCATCAGCATGTCACCCAGCGCCAGGTTGACCACGCGCGTGGCCTTGTAGATGATGACGAAGGCCAGTCCGGTCAGGGCGTACAGGCCGCCGGTACCGAGGCCGGCCAGTGAAATTTCCAGGAAAAAGAGCCAGTCGAAATTCATGCCGCGCTCCGGAAACCCTGCTTTTCACCCTTTGTCCCCGCCTGCTTGTAGCGTGCCCGCAGCGCATGCACATCGCCGGAGCCGAGATAGGCGCGGATCACTTCCGGATTGGACTGCACCTCGGATGGAATGCCGCTGGCGATCACCTGCCCGAAATTGAGCACCACCACATGATCCGAAAGATCCATCACCATGCTCATGTCATGCTCGACCATTAAGATGGTAACGCCCCACTCTCGCCGCACTTCAAGAATGAAACGAGCCATGTCTTCCGTCTCTTCGCGGTTCATGCCGGCCACCGGCTCGTCGAGCAGCAGGATCTGCGGTTTCATCGCCAGCGCGCGCGCCAGTTCCACACGCTTCTGCAAGCCGTAGGAGAGCGAGGCGACCGGCGCCTTGCGGATGTGGTCGATCTCAAGGAAATCGATGATGCGTTCCTCGATCTCCTGCCTCAGCTGCTCTTCCTCCCGCCTTGCCCGCGGCGTGAAGAACAGCGCGCCGAGCGGACCGGTCTTGAGATGGCAGTGGCGGCCGAGCTTGATATTGTCGAGCACCGTCATGCCGCGAAACAGCGCAATGTTCTGGAAACTGCGCGCCAGGCCGAGCGCGGCGCGGCGCGGCGGCGCCACGCCGGACAGGCTCTTGCCGCGGAAAAGAATGTCGCCAGATGCCGGCTTGTAGAAACCGGAAATGGTATTGAACACCGAAGTCTTGCCGGCCCCGTTGGGGCCGATCACGGACGTGATGCTGCCTTCGGCCACGCTGAAGCTGACATTGTCCAGCGCCTTGACGCCGCCGAAACGCAGCGTGACGCCGCGCACGTCGAGAATGGAATCGTTCGCTACTGCCTGCAAGTTTGTCTCCTCTTTTATGCAGCGCATCGATACTTCATTCGAATTGTGGTGGTTTATCGCGGCAGAATATTTTTTCTACTCGCGAGTAACTTCGGAAAATACTAGCACAGGAAATTGTGCTTGCAAGCAGTCGGGTAAAAAATTACTGCAATCTGAATTTCATGGAAAAATCGCTTATTGCATTGCAAAAGCGAGAAGTATTGCGCCTCGAATGCTTGGCCAGGCTGATCACCATCGGGTCGGTCAAAGCGACTTGTTCATTACTTGCGAGTAACGCTTGCATACAGCGGGGCCGGTTTCATGCCGGCAATCCGGATGCCGAAGCCTTGAGCAATCCCTCCGGCCGGCTTGTGTACAATTCCGGGATTGCTTCTCCGGCCGGGTTTTCCACCGTGCGCATCAGCATATCAAGGAGCCTTAACATGACAGGTTTGGATACCCGCAGCAAAGCACAGCCGAAATCATGGGATGTCATCTTTCGCTCATTTGAAAGCGCTGTTGTTCTGGAGAGGCTGCCATGCTGAGCGGTGGATGTTTCTGCGGTGCGGTGCGCTATGAAACTGACGGCACGCCGTTTCACGAGACCAACTGCCACTGCGAAATCTGCCGGCGCACCTCCGGCGCTCCCATGGTGGCCTGGTTCAGCGTTCCGAAAACCGGCTTCCGGCTTGTCGCCGGCAAGCCCACCCGGTTTCGCTCGACCGCCTTAGGCATGCGCAGCTTTTGCCCGCAATGCGGCACCCAGCTCACCTTCGAAAACGACAATCTGCCGGACGAGATCGACGTGACTATCGTCAGCCTGGACGATCCGGACCGGCTGACTCCCAAGGATCACACCTACGTTCGCAGCCGGCTGCAATGGGTAAAGCTCGCCGATCAGCTGCCGCAATATCAGGAAACCCGCAGAGAGGCACACAAGAAATGATGCGGCATGTCGTTCTGCCGGTACCGCCGCTGCGGGCTTGCATACGCAACATCATGATCGGTGAATTCACCAGCGCCGACAGCCATCTGCCGGCAACACCCGATGCGCAGCTGGTGATCTACCTGCGAGGCAGCGCTTCATTGCTGGAACCGGCATCGGCAGCACCCATGCCGCTGGCCTTCATTGCAGGCACCTGCATGACACCCCGCAGATTTCGCGTTGACATCGGCAGCCGCTTCATCGGTGTCACCTTCCGGCCGACAGGATTGTCGGCCTGCTTCGGCATGCCGGCGAATCTGTTCTTTGAACGCATCGTTGCGCTTGAAGACGCGCTGCCACAGCATACTGTTGCGCGGTTGACAAACGAACTTTACGGCGTGGCGAGCATGCATGCCGCGGTCGAGGCGGTCGAGGCCTTCCTGATGCGCTCCCTGCACGGCGGAGGCAAGCGCGAACCAGCCTTGCCTGCGCTCGGCCTGGAACGCCTGCTGATGCCCGCAGCGGCACTGGCCGACGGGCTGTCGCTCGGCACACGCCAGCTGGAGCGCCGCTTCCTGGTCAACTACGGCATGCCGCTGCGCGACTGCCGCCGGCTCGCACGTTTTTCGTCGGTGCTTGCACAGCTGCTCGCGGGAACGCCGGCTGCCGTCAGCATGGCGCGCATCGCCGTCGAGGCGCACTATGTCGACCAGGCGCATTTCATTCGCGATTTCCGCCAGTTCGTCGGCGACACTCCCGGCCGCTTCCTCAAGGCGAAAGATGAGGAAGATTCGATCTACAGCCTGTGGCGGCTGAATGCGGCAGAACTCCCCGCCTTCATCGACTGAATTGATCAACTTTGATCAACCGAGCCGTCACATGTCGTGTCGGTACAATCTTTTTGTCGGCAGTACGGATAAGGTTTCCGCTCTCAGGAAAGGAAACCGACATGAATGCTCCCTCGCTGGAAGCCGACGGCTATCTGCTGACCACTGTCGATGAACTGCTCGCCAGCGCGCGCAGCAACAGCATCTGGTATTTGTCTTTCGGGCTGGCCTGCTGCGCCGTCGAGATGATGCAGGCGGCGGCATCGCGCTATGACATGGACCGTTTCGGCATCATGCCGCGGGCCAGTCCGCGCCAGGCTGACCTGATGATCGTCGCCGGCACGCTGACCAACAAGATGGCGCCCGCGCTGCGCAAGGTCTACGACCAGATGCCCGAACCGAAATACGTGATCTCGATGGGCACCTGCGCCAACGGCGGCGGGTACTACCACTATTCGTATTCGGTCGTGCGCGGATGCGACCGCATCATTCCCGTGGATGTCTATGTGCCGGGATGTCCGCCGACGGCCGAGGCGCTGATCTACGGCATACTGCAGCTGCAGCGGAAAGTGCAGCGCTCCAGGGTGATTGCGCGTTGATATTCCAGCAAGATGGAGATGACGAGGACGGGATACCATCCCCGCCGCTGCGTCTTACGGCTCGATGGCAATTCCAACGACACGCTCGGACACACCGATCGTAGCGATACGCGCCGCCCTGCCGCTGTCGAGGTTGACCTCGTACCAGGTGGACTTCGCCTCGCCCGGCTTGCTGGCGGCCATGAAGGCAGCCCCCGAAACATCGGCGATGTCGAATGACACCTTTTCGATTTCCCCGGTACCCAATGCGCCGACCGTGTACAGCAGGCCGGTATTGGGAGAAACCGCCGGCGTCGTTCCTTCGCGGCTGCCCTGGGTTACCAGGGTGCGGTGCAGGGCATCGATCGCAAAGTTGGTGGTGATTTTTTCATCCTGCTTGTTGTAGGTATAACCGGCGGCCGCGAGTCCCGGAGTCTGGCCGGCATGCGTATCGCCCGGCGCATAGGCAAGCGGACCGTCGACCTGCAATCCCGGCGCATTCGGATCGCTGTCCACGACGGCGCCGGTATCCGGATGCAGGCGCATGTTCTGGCCGGTGCTGTTGGTGACCACGCGAATGCGGTCGACCGTCGGATTGAAATCGAAGCCGATTTCCGAGCCGGTCGGCATGACGGCAATCGGAGCGCTGCCTACCATGGTCACGGCGCCATCACCGGTATTGATGCGATAGAGCCTGCCGCTGCTTCCCAAACCGTACAGCCAGCCCCTGGCGACACGGTAATCGATGCCAAGCACAACTTCACCGCTCTGCAGGCCGGCGAGCGGCTGCCGGGAAAGGATCTTGCCGGGCTGGCCGGCGTTGAATTTCACCAGCTGGTTAGAGGCCGTCACTGCATAGACGGTTTCCTTGCGAAGAGCGCCCTGCGGTTCCTGCTGCAGGCCGGCGCAACCGGCGGCCGTCAATGCAACGGCAAGGGACAGCGCAGCTTTTCCTCCGGCGGGAAGTTTGAATCTCATGAACATTGCTCCAGTCGTTAATCAGTTGTTATTGATGCATGTCGGTGTGGGTTCGGCGTTCGACGGGTCTGGGAGCGAAAGCCGGCGCATGTTCGGAGCCCTTGAAGAAGGCATCAGGGTTCGGTATTGCACGGCGGTTCTGAGGCCGTTGGCGAATAGGCGCGTTGCTGGAAGGATACCTGAAAGGTAACAACAATTTTCCTTTGGGCACGAAAACAACTGCATTTACACGTCTTGGTCGAAGACAGCGGACAGTCATGGCGAAGAATCAACGCCATGGCTGCGGGATCGCGCTAGCATGAATATCGGGGTGTCTGCCACATTGCAGGTGCGCGATGCTCGACCCTGCACCTACGGACATCCATGAAATACCCTGACTCACTGGAGGTTATCGTCATGTCTTCCTGCACAAACCGACTTTTCCTGGTGATGGCCGCCTTGACGGTGTCATTAAGCGCGCACGCACAGTCTGCCCCGAACGGCGGCGCCTCGGCGCGCTATGAATCCGAGCGCGCCGCCTGCGCATCGATTTCCGAACCCGAATCGCGCTCGGCCTGCCTGCGCGAGGCTGCAGCAGCACGCGCGGAAATGCAGCGCGGACAGCTTGCCGGGGAAAGCGACTATCAGCGCAATGCGCTTGCACGCTGTCAGCTGCTGCCGACCTCCGACCAGGAACTATGCAGACGCCGAATGCTGGACCAGGGCACGGTCAGCGGCAGCGTGTCCGATGGAGGCATCTATCGGGAATATCGGGAGATTACCTTGCCCGACGCCGCACCGGCACCCGGTACGACGCAACGCTGAGAGCCTGCTTGAAAACTTAATGCGAAGTCCGCTTCCGGCACTGCGGCACTCGGCATACCTCATGAACGCGTGCACTCTCATATCGGGCACGCGCGCCGCCAGCGGCTTCATGATGAGAAGCGGGATTTTCCTGGCGTCATTTCAAGCAGCGTACAGCCAAGCGAAAAGATACATCGGGCGCAAGAGCGAAGGTGCAATGCCTTCGCTTAGGCAACTTTAGATTCTTATACATTCCTCTCTTAATATTATTCATTAAATTTCTAATTAAGCTTCCAAAGATTTTAAGAAAACCAGAGGCCGCTTCTCGAGCAAGGTTTGCTGCATCGGCATCTGCAATGTGTCTTCTACGGTTTCGTAGCATCCGCGTCAAGGTGGATTAGCGCTTCAAGCAAGGCCATGACGGCGATTCGTTAATTACATACGTGTTCGCGGACACCCAATCCTCTTCGTTTTCCGTGATAACAGATAAATTAATGTAGTTGCCTAAAATCATTATTACTACACGGAAATCAATCCTTAAACAATTGCCGAACGGCAATTAAAAATTGTATTTTCGAAAACGAATTTGATCTGACTTTCCTCAAACTCGTAACGGCTGGAAATGTGAATATACGGTTCACCTAAGTAACTAATTGTAAATTTAAGTTACTAGATATAACTAAGAATCAACAGGGAGGCAGGATGATCAGCACCGTGCAAGCGGGCCGGCAGATTGCGGCCATCGCATTTGCAGCACTCTGGCCGGGACTGGCTGCAGCTGCCGATGCAGATGCAGCGCGGTTCTCGCAAGATCCTGCGGCGGGCGTGGTGCTGAATCAGACTGTGACTGTTGGCGGACAGGACTTCTTCCGCCATTTTTCTTCGGCCTGGCGCGATTCGCCGCTCAGCGAGCGGGTCATTGTCATCGTCAAGGAACAGCCGTCCGCACGGCTGGGCAACATCGTGTGGGTCGAATACCGTCGCAAGAAAGTGTTCCAGGCAAATCTTCCGCCGTCGCGGGAACAGATAAGAAAGCTGGGCAACGACGCTGCTTCCGTTGTCCAGGATGAGATCGTCGGTGCAGAAGTAGAGCAGGCCACATTGGTCGACGTCGACCTCGCTAAAGAAGAAATTTAAAAAGTACCAGGGAGTGTTCATGAAAACGACATGCTTGAAAGGCATGGCGGGGATCGGCTGCGCGTTCGCCATCCTTGCCGCCCTTACTACCCTTAACGCACAAGCTACCGAGCTTGTCTATGTGCCGATTAATCCTTCTTTTGGAGGAAGCCCGCTTTACGGAAGCGTGCTGCTCGGCTCGGCCCAGGCTACCAACAAGCACAAGGAAGCGGATGCCTCCGGTCTGGGCGCATTGGGACAGGACCCGTTAAAGCAGTTTAACGAATCGCTCGAACGCGCCGTATTGGGTCAGCTGGCTTCCTCGGCGACTTCCAAGATCCTTGTTAACGGTCAGCTCGTGCCCGGCACCATCGAGACCGGCAATTTCCGGATCAATGTCATCGATGCCGGCGGCGGTTCCCTGACCGTGACGACGACCGATAAGGTCACCGGCGCAAGCTCTTCCTTCGTGGTGGGCAAATGAGAGCGCGCGCCAGCCTGATCGGTCTGTCCTGCGCGGCAGCCCTGATGCTTCTGTCCGGCTGCGCTGTCAGCCATCCGCCGTCCAACGTGAACGCGGAAGCGCATCTGACCCCTGCTTCACCGATGGCGCGCGACCTCGCCCGCCTACCCGCTCCCGCCGGCAAGATCGCAGTCGCGGTGTACGGCTTCAGGGACCAGACTGGACAGTACAAGCCGTCTCCGGACAGCTCATTTTCTACCGCGGTCACCCAGGGCAGCACATCGCTGCTCATCAAGACTCTAAAGGACTCCGGCTGGTTCATTCCGGTGGAACGCGAGAACCTGCAGAACCTGCTGACCGAACGCAAGATCATACGCGCACTGGAAACACCTCAGCCCAATGAGGCGCCGAGGATCAATGTTCCCGCACTGCTGTCGGCCTCCCTGCTGATCGAAGGCGGCGTCGTAGCTTATGAAAGCAATGTCCGCACGGGCGGCGCCGGAGCCAAGTATCTCGGCATCGGCCTGTCGACGCAATACCGGGTCGACCAGGTCACGGTCAACCTGCGCACCGTCGACAGCCGCAACGGGGAAATCCTGCACAGCATTTCCACCACGAAGACCATCTATTCCTACGAAATCCGGCCCAGCATCTTCAAGTTTGTCAATGTGAAGGACCTGGTGGAGATCGAAGCCGGCATGACGCGCAACGAGCCGGCTCAGATGTGTGTGGCGGAAGCCATCGAGGCGGCGGTGCTGCATCTGATCGCTGGCGGCATCAAGAACAAGTCATGGACTCTCAAGAGCGAGAGCGATCTGTCGAATCCGGTGCTGACGAAGTACCTGGCGGAACAGGAACATCGCCTCAGCCAGAAAGATATGGAACTGGTTGAAGCGGCAGGTGCCGGCGACAGCGGCTGGGCGGGCGAGCGGGTCGAGCAGGCCAGGATGGCTTCGGCGGCTTCGCAGAGGAGATAGGCGACATGAAAAGATTCCAGCTTTATAGCGTGCTTGCCTGTCTGATTCCTCTGATTGCATTTGCCGCAAGCGATCTCGCCGGCAGGGAGTTCCCGCAAGGAGATGTCGACCTGACGGGTGCGGGCGGAAACGCGGCGGACATCGTCCAGACTGGCGACCGGAATATTGCGGACATCTCGCAATCCGGCCCTGCCAACAGCGCGGTCATCCGCCAGAGCGAAGCGGCCAACAGTGCGCGCATCGAACAGCAGGGGCGCGGCAACGCCGCATCGGTCTGGCAGCAAGGGAGCGACAACATGGCCTTGATCATGCAAAGCGGCGCCAACAACCTGGCCGGCGCCGCGCAGAGCGGCAGGTATAACGAGTCCGTCATCCAGCAGGCCGGCAGCGCCAACCAGGCTTTCGTCACCCAGTCGGGCATGAACAACAAGGCCGAGATTCAGCAGGCCGGCAATGGACTGAAGGGTTCCATCTCCCTGAGCGGGAACAACATGAATGCATCAATGAATCAGCGATAAGGGGCGCTGGTTCAGTCACACACGCCTCCCCCATACACATATAAACGAAAGGGTAAGACAATGAAATTCACGATGACTTCGGCAGCCCTCGCAATCGCCATGGCCTTCGGCAGCACCGCCGCCTTTGCAGACACTGCCACCATCAATCAGTACGGCAACAGCAACGATGCCTTCACTTCGCAGAGCAACAATTTTTTTAGTGCTACCGCCACCACAACCCAGAACGGCACAGGCAACAAGGCAGGCAGCCAGGAAAATTCGACCGGCGGCATTCAGCAGAGTTACAGCGGAGCTGTTACGGCAACAGTGGATCAGAACGGCAACTATAACAATGCAGCGCTGACTCAGACCGGCGCGTTCTTTACTCGTGGTCTGATCCAGCAGCAAGGTACATCGAATAACGCCGGCATTTCGCAAGAGGGCGTGACCGCTTCGACAGCCACTATCCGCCAGTACCAAGACAGCAATCTTGCACGCGTCAGCCAGTCCCTCAGCGGCGATGTTGATGCCACAGTCACCCAGACCGGTACTGCAAACAATGCTCAGGTTTCGCAAAACAACTTCAGTTCCGATTCCACTATCGGAGTCACCCAGTCCGGCAATTACAACTACACCAGCGCAACCCAGTCCCGCGCAGACGATTCGACTGCGACCGTGAACCAATACGGCACATCGAATGCAGCTTACGTGACGCAGCAGTACGGCGACGACATGGCGTCCACGATCTATCAGAACGGCAACAACAATACCGCCACCACAATCCAGACCGGAGATCGTCAGGATGCCCGCGTGGCGCAAATCGGCGGCTATAACTCTGCTACCGTAAATCAATCCGGAGCCGGCCAGTATGCCAACGTCCGCCAGGAAGGTACTTTTAACGGTGCACTCGTGGTCCAGCGCAACAACGGCAATGACGCAACCGTCACTCAGTATGGCAGCTACAACAATGCCGACGTCCTGCAAGACGGCCGTCGCAACGACGCGACTGTAAACCAGTCCGGCTATTATCAGAATGCCGTCGTGCGCCAGACAGGCAGCGACAGCGATGCCAACATCACCCAGGGCGGCAGCTACGACTTCGCCAGCGTGACTCAATCGGGCAGCAGCCATCGTGCCAACATCAACCAGTACGGCACCGGCTATGCATACAACATCGCCACGGTTACCCAAGCCCAGACCGGTCACGTTGCCAACATCACCCAGAACGGTAGCGGCAACCGCGCAGGCATCTCGCAGCGCTGATCCGGCTCGGACCTGTCAACAACCTCCTGCAAGCAACTTTGGCGGCCCATGGGCCGCCTTTTTTCGTTCTATTCATCGAACGTGACCAATGACCTTGCAGGCTTCTCAGCCCTACCACTGATTCGATTCTTGCGGGAACCAACCGAATAGGCGGTGCCACCCATAAACACTGCGTGCTATCGCAGCCATGACCTAATCGAAACGATAGAAAGGAAAAGAATATGGGCGGAGTTAATTTCAACACCTCGGCAAACTTTCAGGTACCGGGTTCACAGCAGGGTGCTCCGAAAGGCCAGGCAGAACTTGAGAAAATGCCCACCGACCAGCTGGTGAAACACTGGCAGAACAGCACGGGCGCGGAAAAAGAAGCGGCCTTTGCGGAACTTCAGAAACGTCTGTCGGAACTGCTCCCCGAGAAGGCTGGCGAGAAAGACGGAGAGAAGGGTGAAAAAGGCGAGAAAGGCGGCGGAGAGAAGGGTGTCTCGGGCGGTGAAAAAGGTGGAAGCGGCGGCTCACTGGAAGAACTGCTGAAACAAATTCTTGAAAAGCTCAAGAGCGGCCAGCCTCTGACGCCGGAGGAGCAGGAGCTTGCCAACAAGCTGGGACTGAAAACCTCCGAGAAGAACTCCGCCCCGCCCGATCAAGGCGGCGATCCTAACAATATTCCCAGCAACATCGCCCCGCCCGGGAAGGTGTAACGACAAGTCCCATTGAACCGGCATGCGGCAGCAGAGGTACGCATGCCGGTTTTCCCTGAACAGGACAATTTGCCTGTTCAGGTTCAAATCATCAGGCAAGCCGAGCATAGAAAAGCGGCTCGACCGATAACATCAGAAGGGAGCGAAACCAATGTCAAGACGGTATCTTGTAGTGGGCCATGAAGCGAGGGATTATGCTTATGCATGGAAGCTTGCGCAGTCGCCTCAAGTTGAAGCCGTGTACGTCCATACCGGCAACCTGGCGATGGTATTTACCGAGAAACTGCATCTGGTTCAAAAGCAGTCGTTTGAGGATCTGGCCCAGTTTGCTGTCGACAAGCAGATAGATGGCACCTTGGTGGGCGATACCTCGTTCATGCAGTCCGGAATCGTGGAAATCTTTCATAACAAGGGCTTGGCCATTCTTGGCGCCACTCAGGCCGCCGCCGCATTGGAGTGTTCGAAGCTGTTCGGAAAGAGCTTCATGAAAAGGCATGGCATTCGCACGCCGCGCCATACCGTTTGCACCACTCCATCGGACTGCCATAAATTCCTGGAGGGCGCCAAGTATCCCCTCGTTCTCAAGGCCGACATGCGCGTATCAAGCGACAAGAGCGCCGTGGTGGTCATGAACAAGGAGCAGGCCGTACGCGCGTATGCCGAGGTTTTTCTGGCGCAAACCAAATATGAAACTTGCCCGCCTGTCGTTTTTGAAGAGTTTGTGGCCGGCAAGGAGGTCAGCTATACGATCCTGATGGATGGCAGCGATTGGGTGCCCTTGGCTGCCGTCAGGGATTACAAGAGAGTCGGCGACCGTGACGAAGGTCCGAACACCGCCGGCATGGGCAGTTATTCGCCCGTGCCGTGGCTGACTGCGGACATCGAAGACAGGATCAGGGAACAGATCGTGATTCCGACGATGCGCGGCCTGCATGCCGAAGGTTTGCAGTATCGCGGTTTTCTTTATATCGGCATCATGGTCGATGACAAAGGCGACCCCTGGGTGCTTGAGTACAACACGCGTATGGGCGATACGGAAGCGGAAACGATACTCATGCGGCTCGATGAGGACTTTTCCGACGTGGTCGACAAGGCGGCCAAGGACAGCGTGAAAGATTTGCAGTTGAAGTGGCGCGACGGATGCGCCATCAGCGTGGCAGTGACGCCTCCCGGCTACCCCACCAACGTAACCGAGATGCCTGTCCAGCTTCCGTTTCCGGAAAGCGAGGGGGTGATGTGCTTCGGTTCGATCTTGCAATTGAAACCGTCCGGCGTCTATTCCGAGAAAGGGCGCATTGCCTGCGTAACCGGATATGCGCCCAACGCCGAAGATTGCCGAAACAAGGTCTATGAAATGGTCGAAAAAATCAACAAGGACCGGAATTATCATGCTCGCTCGGATATTGCACGCGAACTTGTTTCCTCTCCCGCCGTTCCCGCGGAATCCGAGCTTTCCTGCGCAGCGGGCTGAAGCCTAATACCAGTCCCAAGGCATAACGTGACAGATGGATCGATGGATTTTTTCGTCTGACAAGGCGTGGGAGGAATCCATAGCGGGGCTATGGATGACGAGCACAACGCGGGCAGGCGGAAAAAGACGCGATCCCATGGGATGTTCTGCCTTGGGATTGGTATAACGCCGGGCGCGGTGAAGCGGGCTGGAAATGCAGGCTATCATGTCGCCTGCAGCCTGCCTGCCTTTCTCTATCATCCGCAGCCCATGAACATCAATTCCGACGACCTCGAATACTTCATCCGCGTCGCTTCGACCGGCAGCTTCTCGCGTGCCGCGCTGGAACTCGGCACCGACCCATCGACGCTGAGCCGGCATATGGCGCGGCTCGAAGGCGCCTATCATGCGCGGCTGTTTCATCGCAGCGGGCGCGGCGTGGTACTGACGGAGGCCGGCATGGTTCTTCTGGAGCAGGCCAAGCAGGTTGCCGCCAGCCTGCAGCAGGCGCGCCATGCCCTGCAGGGAATGGCGTCGAAGGGACCGCGCCAGGTGGTGATTGCTGCGCAGCCGACCATTGCAAGAATGGCCTTCGGCCGCGTCGGGCGGGCATTGAAGGCGCAGTTCCCCGAAACGCGGGTGCGCTTCGTCGAGGGACTGGGCACGCACATTCTCGAATGGCTGGCCAGCGGTGAAATCGACATTGCCATTCTCTACATGCCTGCGCATGCCGGCGGACTGAAGGTCGACATGCTGCTGCGCGAACCGGTGCGGCTGGTGATGCCCGCCAATCATGCGCATGAAGGCGATACCTTCGACATTGCGAGGCTCGGCGAGCTGCCGCTCATTCTGCCGAGCACGCCGCACGGCCTGCGCCTGCTGGCGGAGTCGCTGGTCGCCAAGGCCGGCGGTGCGCTGAACATTGCGCTCGAATGCGACGGCTCCACCAGCGTGACCAAGCGCCTGGTCGAGGAACGCTGCGGCTGCACCATACTGCCGCTGGCGGCGGTGGCCGACGAGGTGACGCGGGGTCGGCTGCGGACGGCGCGGCTCATCAACCCCGAGGTGGCAAGGGAGGTGGCAATTGCGACGGCCAAGAACCGGCCGCCGGTCGCGCAGCTCTGGAACGTCATTCAGACCATACGCGGAGAAGTGGTCGACTGCGTTTCGGCCGGAGACTGGCCGGATGCGGAACTGATCGATGCCGCCGAGACCGCCTGCGGCGCATCGATACTCCAGCCGGCGAACCCGGAGCAGCCGGGTTCGGACTTGTCTTCAACGCATCCTTAGCGCCGACAGCGGCCCGGGCGATGTACCGCGATGCGACTGCACCGAGGCTGCCGCCTGATCCATCTGCGCAAGCGTTTCCTCGTCGATCGGAACTGCTGCAGCCCGCGCTTCGCGCATCGCCTTTTCCGGCTCGCCCGGCATCAGGATGGCATCGCTGCCCTGCTGCAGCGGCGCAGACTTCACCCATTCGACAAAGGCATTGAATTCATCGCCGAAAACCTCGCCGGTACCCATCTTGCGCGGATCAAAGACGATGGTGAGCATGTTGTTCCAGATCGCATGCTTCATGGTCAGGTATTGCGGCCGGGTAGTTTCGCCGCCGATCAGCGCCGCGCCCAGCAGTTCGCACACCATGGCCAGCGCATAGCCCTTGTGGCCCGCGAAGGGAAGCAGCGCGCCCGGCGCGCCGCCGGCCGCGGGGAACATCACGCCGGGATTATCGGTCGGCATCCCCTGCGCATCGAGCAGGGAACCGGGCGGCACGCTGACTTTCTTGTTGTGCGCAACGCGCACCTTGCCGAGCGCAATCGCGCTGGTGGCGAAGTCGAGAATCACCGGTTCACGGCCCTGGACCGGCACGCCGACCGTAAACGGATTGGTGACGAAGCGCCCTTGCGTGCCGCCGTGTGGCGCAACGATGGGCTTGCTGACCGAGTTGGTGAAATGCACCGAGATCATGCCCGCTTCCACCGCCTGCTCCGCCCAGTGCCCTACCCGGCCCAGATGATGCGAGTGGCGCAAGCCCATCACGCAGACGCCGTGTTCGCGGGCGCGGGCAATGGCGGCTTCCATTGCTTCGTAGGTGACGGCCTGGCCCATGCCGCGCCTGCCGTCCATCATCAGCATGGTGCCGCCGTCGGTGACGGTTTCCGCATGCTGGTTCAGCTGCAGTTCATTGGCCAGCCACGAGTTCACATAGCGCGGCACCATGCCGACGCCGTGGGAATCATGTCCGGCGAGGTTGGCGCCGACCAGATGCTCTGCAGTCAGCTCGGCTTCCTGCCGGCTGGAGCCCGCAGCCAGCCAGAGATCGATAACCCATTGCTTCAGCGCCGGGGTGGGAATCAGACATTCGCTCATTGATGAACCTGGTTTGTTGAGTTGGGATTCGGTGCGCGGGACGAAGCCCGCACTTGATTTATTGCACCTTGAGTTATTCCACCTTGATGTTGGCGGTCTTGATCAGCTGCGCCCACTTGGCGACCTCGGACTTCTGGAAGCTGCCGAGCTCCGCAGGTCCGGCGCCGGAGGGCTCGACGCCGAGTCCGGACAGCCGCGCCTTGATCTCGGGATCCTGGATGATCTTGGCGATTTCCGCGGACAGCCGCTGCACGATCGGCTGCGGCGTGCCGGCCGGCGCAAAGACTGCCTGCCAGGACACGATTTCATAGCCCGGCACGCCGGCTTCGGCAAGTGCGGGTATATCGGGCAGCTGCGTCGAGCGCTTGGCCGAGGTGACGCCGAGAGCGCGGATCTTGCCGGACTGGATCAGCGGCACGGCCGCGAGAATATTCTCGAATACCAGGTCGACTTCTCCGCCGAGCAGCGCCTGCATCGCCGGCGCGCTGCCCTTGTAGGGCACGTGGACCATCTTCGTGCCCGTGATCGACTGGAACAATGCACCTGACAGATGCTGGGAAGTGCCGTTGCCCGAAGACGCATAGTTGACCGCTTCCGGCTTCGCCTTGGCTGCGGCAATCACGTCCTGCACGCTCCGGTAGGGGCTGTTGGCATTGACGACCAGCACGTTCGGCAAGGTGCCGATCAGCGTTACCGGCTGGAAGTTCTTCACCGGGTCGTAGGGCATCTTTGAATACAGGCTGACGTTGATTGCATGCGAGCTGATGGTGCCGCCGACCAAGGTATGCCCGTCGGGCGCAGCCTTTGCCACATAGTCGGAGCCGATGTTGCCGCCGGCGCCGGGCCGGTTTTCAACCACCACCACCGTGCCGAGCGCCGGACCGAGCTTGTTGGCAATCAGACGGCCCAGCACGTCGGTGGTGCCGCCGGCCGCGAACGGGACGATATAGTTGATGTTCTTGGACGGCCATTTTTCCTGCGCTGCTGCGCCGGATGCCGTTGCAGTCAGGGCGATGCCGCATGCCCATACGGACAAATACTTGCTTGCCTTCATCATTGTCTCCAGTTTTATAGTTGCCGTTGTCCATGCCCGGCATGCGGAAAATATACGCTAAATGCGGCGGCCTTCGGCATACTCGGTCTTGCATCCGGCACATAGCAGAAATGCAGGAATGCAGTCGCTGATCTTTGCCAGTTTTTGCAACAATGCGCACAGCGGAGTAGGCTATTGCGATCCGGTCTTCCTGCTCCTTCATTAACTGTTCCCAACCATGACTGTCTATCCATGAACCATCCCGACATCAACGCAATACAACCCGTCTTGGCCAGCGGAAACCCGGCGCCGCGCTCGGGCGGCCGCATACTCGTCGATGCCCTGAAGCTGCAGGGCGTGGAGCGCGTCTTCTGCGTTCCTGGCGAAAGCTATCTTGACGTGCTCGATGCGCTGGTCGACGTGCCGGAGATCGAAACCATCGTCACCAAGCATGAAGGCGCAGCAGCCAACATGGCCGAGGCGGACGGCAAGCTGACCGGCAGGCCGGGCGTGTGTTTCGTCACCCGCGGACCGGGCGCGACGCATGCGAGCATCGGCGTGCACATCGCCTTCCAGGATTCGACGCCGATGATCCTGTTCATCGGCCAGGTCGCGCGTGAACATCTCGGACGCGAAGCCTTCCAGGAAGTCGACTATGTGCAGATGTTCGGCCCGCTTGCCAAATGGGTCGTGGAAATCGATGATGCCGCCCGCATACCGGAATTCATCGCGCGCGCCTTCACCTGCGCCACCACCGGCCGTCCCGGCCCGGTCGTGATTTCGCTGCCGGAAGACATTCTCGGCGAGATGCTGACGGTGCAGGATGTGCCCGCATGCCGCCCAACGCAACCGGCGGTGGCGCCCGAGGACAGCGCATTGCTGCTGCAGGAACTGCAAGCGGCCAAGCGGCCGCTGGTGATTCTCGGCGGCACGGGCTGGGACGAGCAGGCGACACGCGATTTCGCGGGCTTCATCGAACGCTGGAATCTGCCGGTGGCCTGCGCATTCCGGCGCCAGGATCTGATCGACAACCGCGACCGCCATTACGTCGGCCATCTCAGCCTCGGCGTCAATCCGGCTCTGGCCGCACGCGTGCAGCAGGCCGACCTGATCCTGGCGGTCGGCACGCGGCTTGGCGATATCGCGACCAACGGCTATACCCATCTCGTGCCGCCGCAGCCGGCGCAGCGCCTGATCCATATTCATGTTGATGCGGGCGAACTCGGCCGTGTCTACCAGCCTGCGCTGGCCATGGTCGCCTCCATGCCGCGCGCGGCTTCCATGCTGGCCGGCCTGCCCGCGCCGTCCGCGCCGGCGTGGTCTTCCTGGACGGAAGGCATGCGCGCCGAGCACGATGCCTTCATCGCGCCGCCTGCCCGGCACGAGAAATACCAGGGCGTCAGCATGGCCTTCGTGATGGACCATCTCAACAAGACCTTGCCTGACGACGCGATCCTGACCAACGGCGCCGGCAACTATACCGTGTGGGTACACCGCTATTACCAGTACCGCCGGCCGCGCACCGAGCTGGCGCCCACCTGCGGCGCAATGGGTTACGGGCTGCCTGCATCGATCGCCGCCAAGCTGCGCCATCCCGAGCGCACCGTGATCTGCTTTGCCGGCGACGGCTGCTTCCTGATGTATCCGCAGGAAGTCATCACCGCGCTGGAAAACAATGCGGCCATCATCGTCATCGTCGTCAACAACGGCATGTACGGCACCATCCGCATGCACCAGGAGAAGCGTTTCCCCGGGCGCATCAGTGCCACCACCATCCAGCCGCCCGGCCTTGCGGAGATGGCGCGCTCGATGGGTGCGCATGCGGAACAGGTGAATTCGGATGCGGAGTTTCCGGAAGCATTCGAGCGCGCCCTGAGCAGCGGCAAGGCCGCAGTGCTGGAACTGCGCGTCGATCCGCGCCAGATCACGCCCCAGATGCGCATTGCCGAGGATGCGCCGCTGGCTTGAACCGGGCCGCTGCCGCAGGGAGACCAGCGGCCAGCGGCTAATGCCAGCGGTTTGAAAAGGCCGGCGTAAAACTTATGCCGGCTGAGCCAGCGTGCCAGGCTGCTCACTGCGCTCCAGATGCCGGAACAGCTTGCGCCACACCAGGAAATTCGTGGCTTCGCCCGCCGGCACCGGCCGCGAAATCAGGTAGCCCTGCACTTCGTTGCAGCCCAAGGCCTGCAGCACCTGAAGCTGCTCTTCGGTCTCCACGCCTTCGGCCACAACCTGCATGCCGAGAATATGTGCCATCGACACGATGGTCATGAAGAAGGCTTCTCCGGTTTCTCCATTGGCCAGTTCGCGGGTAAAGGCCTGGTCCACCTTCAGCACGTCGAGGTCGAGCCGCTGCAGCTGGGCCAGCGAGGAATAGCCCGTGCCGAAATCATCGACCGCGACCCGGATGCCACAGGACTTAATGGCATCGATATCCTGCGCGACCTTGTGGCTGTCCTGCAGCATGCAGGACTCGGTGATCTCGAGTTCAAGCAGCGCCGGAGCGACACCGTGGCGTGCAAGACTGGACATCAGCACCGACTTCAGGTCCGCATGGGCGAACTGCTTCGGCGAGACGTTGACCGATATCGGCACCGCCTGCAGATGCTGCCGCTGCCATGCGGCGATCTGGGCGCAGGCCTGGTCGATCACGAGTTCGCCGATCTGCACGATCAGCCCGGTTTCCTCCGCCAGCGGAATGAACTCTCCCGGCGACACCATGCCGCGCTCGCGGTGATTCCAGCGCACCAGCGCCTCCATGCTGATCAGCTCGCCGTTCGCCGCATTGACGCGCGGCTGATAGTGCAGCAGGAACTCGCGGTTTTCGATCGCATGGCGCAGTGCATGTTCGGCGCCGATGCGGTTTACGATCCGCTCGGTCTGCTCCCGGGTATAGAAGGTGAAATGGCCCTTGCCATTGTTCTTGGCCACGTACATTGCGGTATCGGCATGCTTGAGCAGCGCTTCCATCGTCGTGCCGTCATCCGGGAACAGGCTCACGCCGACCGATGCCTGCATCGTGTACTCGAAGCCGCCCGTCACGCGGAAGGGAACCGACAGCAGGTTCAGGATTCGCGTGGCCGCATCCGCTGCGTCCTGCCGGCTTTGCACCTGGCCGAGCAC
Organism: Noviherbaspirillum malthae; assembly: GCF_015352985.1. GTDB lineage: Bacteria > Pseudomonadota > Gammaproteobacteria > Burkholderiales > Burkholderiaceae_D > Noviherbaspirillum > Noviherbaspirillum malthae. Next base: position 193,784 of record NZ_JACYXF010000004.1, read on the forward strand.
GATGGTGAACTCGTCTCCGCCAAGACGCACCACGTGATCGCCAGGACGCAATACCGAGAGCATGCGCTGGCCGGTCTGGCGAAGAATATCGTCGCCAGCCGAATGGCCCATGGTGTTGTTGACGTCCTTGAAATTGTCGAGATCGAGATAGAGCACCGCGAGGGGCGCCTGCTGCTGCTGCGCCTCCCTGAGCATGCGCGGTAGATGCTGTGAAAGCCAGTAGCGGTTGGGAAGCTGGGTCAGCGCGTCGCGGTTGGCCAGATCGCTCAGCCTGCGTTCATGTTCCTTGCTATCGGTAATATCGCGCATGGTGATGGCGATGCCGTCGCCGGAGCGGACCAGCCGCCTGTGCACCCAGACCTCGCTGCCGTTGACTTGCATGCGGAATTCGTCCTGATGGAAACCCTTCTGCATGGCCTCGCGGTAGACCTGCATGACCCGATCCTTCATCTTTCCCGAATACAGCTGCGAGAAGCGCACCTCCAGCAGCTGATCCTTGTCGAGACCGATCATGCGCGCACCGCGCTCGTTGCAGTTCTCGACGACGAAGTCGGTGATGCGCTGATCGCTTCCATACAGGGCGCGCGCCATGAAGAAGCCTTCCTGCGCACCTTCGGTCGCAAGCCGGTAAGTGTCGGTGATGACGGCGGTCTGGTGCTTGCGCCAGGCGAGCCGTCCGATGAAGAGACTGCCCACGATGCCGATCAGCGCCAGCAGAAACACGCCGCCCGCGGCAAGGCCCATATAGTCCCGGCGCAGCGCCTCATAGGTGACGTAGACGTCCTCCTCCGCCATGGCCACAACCGAAACGAATGCATATTTCTCAAGCTTTTGCCAGGCAACGATGCGCGAGCGATTATCCAGAAAGCGCTCGGCAGGCGCCACTTCGACGCCCTGCGAGCGCAGGAATACCGCCGGACTGGTCGACAGGCGTGAATACTGGCGGATGTTGCGGCCCGTCTTCAGGGCGATGATGTCGCCCTTGTCGTTGAGGACGGCCAAGACATCGTTGGACCCCTCCGACGCCTTGTCGTAGAAGGAGGCGAGGAATTCCGGCGCCACGCCGGCATAGACGATGCCGTCGAAGCGGCCCTCGCTGTCCGTCAGCGCACGGCTGAAGATCACGATCGGCTTGCCGGTGATGCGGCTGCGCTCGACCCGCGTGACCTGCAGGCCGGACACCGCGCCGTTCTTGTGGGCCTGGAAGTAAGGGCGGTCGGACAAATCGACATTGCGCGAACGCTTGAGCAGGCCGGTGATGATCTTGCCGTGCCTGTCGACGAACCCGAGCAGGAAATTGTCGGTTGCCGGATACAGCCCCTGCGTGGCCTGCTCTTCGAGCCGCAGCGTGCCGTTGCTTTTTTTCCAGTAGTAAGCCAGGGTCAGCGTGATCTGATCGAGATGATCGGCGCTTCGAGAAAGTTGTTCGGCGTAGGAATTGGCAAGCGAACGGGCGTCGTGGAATGCCTGTTCACGGCTGCTGTCCCGCTCGGCTTCCAGCCTTGACATGGCAAGCATCCATACCGCTGCTGCAACGAGAATGCATGCAAGAGGCCAGCCAATGATCAGCCAAAGGCTGCTTTTGAGGAAGCGCAACTGCGTCAGCGCGCTCCTGACCTCATCGGTCTTGTTCCCGGTCTCCACATCTTCTCCGATTGCGCGGCATCGTCTTCTGTTTGTACCAGTCGTATCTACTGGTTATTGGCAGAGCATAGACGTTTTTCCATGGCAAGGAAAGCATGGGGACCGGTTGAGCCGAGGCATGTGGTCAATAACCACATGCGACGCCGGCAGGAGTGTCTGCAATCGTACAGTCATTCCTCTCGCCTTCCTGATCCGTGCGTTTCATTTGCACAAAAAACAAGAGGGCGAAGGAACCGGCATTGTGCGCACGACAGCGGGACGGCAGCGATCACCCCGCCAAGTCATCCCGGACCGATATTCCGGGAAAGCCGTAGAGCGCTAGGTCGCTTGCTGCTGCGCCTTCTGCGAGCGCGCGTTGATGACAACGCTGGCCAGGATGACCAGCACGACGGCCAGCTGGGCAAGCACCGACTGCAGCGTCGGATAGATGCCGAGTACGTCGATGCTCGGACCGGCAATCGGATTGATGTCGAGCACGCCTGCTTCCTGCAGCGCAGCCACGCCCTTGCCGATCAGTACAAAGGAAAGGAGCGCCACCAGCGCCGAACTGACAGCGAAGAACTTCCCGATCGGCAGCCGTGACGACGTGCGCAGCATGATCCAGGTGACGGCCGCCAGGATGAGAACGCCGCTGACGAAACCCGCCAGCAGGTAGCCGCCATTCCCTTCGCTCCACATGGCCGCATAGAACAGCACCGTCTCGAAAACCTCGCGGTACACGGTAATGAACGCCAGGAGGAACAGCATGAACTTCGACTGGCGCGTCATCGCCGATGACAGCTTATCGCGGATGTAGGCCTGCCAGCGGCCGGCTGCGCTCTTCCCGTGCATCCAGATGCCGACGCAAAGCAGGACCAGGGCTGCGAAGATTGCGGAAAAGCCTTCGGTCAGCTCCCGGCTCGCGCCGCTGATCTCGACCAGATAGGTTGCGGCGAACCAGGTCAGGCCGCCGGCCGCCAATGCGGCGGTCCACCCGGCATGCACGACAGGCAGCATGTCGCGGCGGTCCGCCTTTTTCAGGAAGGCGATCATCGCCACCACAACCAGCAGCGCCTCGATGCCCTCCCGTAGCAGAATGGCCAGCGCGCCGAGGAAGATGCCCGAGGGATCGTCATTGGCGGCATTGAGCACGGCCTGCACCTCGTCAAGCTGACTCTGCAGCTGCGCATTCGTGCTGCGCGCCTTTTCGGCATCGCCGGCTCCGACGGCGGCGCGATAGGCGCCCATGTTTTTCTCGATCGCGGCGAGCAGCTCCCGGTTCTTGACCGCCAGCGCCGGCTCCACCGGCTCGAATCCATCGAGATACGCCGACAGGGCGAGGCGGGTGGCTTCGGAGCGGTTGCTGCTTTCAAGTGCGGCAAGACTGTCCTGCAGCCGCTTCTTCGCAAGCGCAACACTGGCGACACTGGCTCCGCTGCCTCCCGCGGCCTGATGAAGCGCATCGGGATGGCTGCGCAAATGGGCGAGCACGGCGGCGGCCTTTTCAGCAGGCAGCGAGTTCGCCAGCTCCGCTTCGGAAACCTGCGTCAGCTCGTTCAATGTCGGGATCGCGGTTTGCAGCGAAGGATCGGCCTTCCAGAGCTTGGCGCCGGCCTCTCGCTCCTTGTCCTGATAAGCCAGCGTGGAAGCGAAGAATGCCAAGGCCCAGCGATCTTCATCGGAGAGCGACGCGAACGCCGGCATGGACGTCCCCTCGACGCCGCGGCTGATGGTTTGGTACAGAGAGAACAGGCTGCGTTCGCGGGCGCGTTCGCGGTCGGTGAATGCGATCGGCGCGGGATCGAGCTTCGCTGCCAGCGGGCCGTCGCCGCGGCCTTCGGCGCCATGGCAGGATGCGCATTGCGCCTGGTACAGCGCGGCCCCGTGCTGCAGGGCAGGCGCCTTCTCAGGCGCAGTCGGCACCGGATAGCTGGACAGCAGGGCCTGCGCCAGCTTGCGCGCCTGCGCGGCGACATCTGCCGGCGCCGCCTTGTCGGCAACCATGGATTTCAGCGCTGCGGCACGCTCCAGCAAAGCCTTCCTTTCCGGCTTCTCGGGAAGCTCTGCGAGTTGGCGCTCCGCGACCTGCGAGAATTCCTGCATTTCGGCATATTCGTCGGCATTCGTGACCTTGCCGTCGGCAACGGCACCGCCGTAATCGACAGCCATATAGTCAAGCAGCTGCCAGATCTGCTTTGCCTTGTCTTCGGACGACTGTGCAGGAATCTGCGCCCACGCAAGGTGCGCAAAGAGGGACATCAATACAAGAATGAATAGGTTGCGCAATGTGTTCATGGCGATTCGGATACGGATTAATGATCGAGCAGTGGGGTGCAAGAGGCGCGAAACCGGGACGGCAAAACGTCCTAACGCTCGAATCTAAATGAGAATTATACTCATTTTCACAAAAAGCAAGCATCCACGGTTTGCCGCAAGATCGCGCGCTTTCGGCATTGAGCCGCCGCCGGCACCGCGAGCCCACCTTGAGGTAGCGAAATTCATGGACGAAGAACTCGGACTTCAGCTATCCTCCCGATTTCCGCATGGAAATTTGCAGCGCCTTCCAGAACGCCCCCGCCTCCGCCGTTCTATCGCCTGCGCCTTGTTAGAACAAGCCGCGCCTTCGAGAGCCTCGGAAAACTTTTGCCGTTCAGGTTTTGCCTTGGAGCGGGATCATCCCGACCTGCCGCGACACTGACTGCGCCCAGCCTGCGCATGATTGCCGGTTGCTTTCCCATGCCGGCCGGCCTGCGGATTCACCAACCTGCAAGCTCATCTGGAATGGAAATCATGCTGCAAGGCTCATACAGTTATCCGCTGGTATTTGCATCTCTGTTTATCGCCACGATTGCTTCCTACACCACGCTGGACCTGGTCGGCCGCATTTCCGCACTCGGCAGGAGCGCTTACCGGGTGTACTGGCTGATCGGTGGAGCGGTGGCCATGGGACTGGGCATCTGGTCGATGCACTTCGTCGGCATGCTGTCCTTCTCGCTGCCGATCCCGCTCGGCTACGATCCGACGATCACCTTCTACTCCCTGCTGATCGCCTGCGGCGTATCGTATTTCGCGCTCGACCTGGTCACGCGCGGCGAATTGTCATTCGCACGCATGACGGTCAGCGGCGTGCTAATGGGTCTCGGTATTGCGAGCATGCACTACACCGGCATGGCCGCCCTGCGCATGCAGCCGGAAATCGACTATGCGATCACCATTCTCGTTGCCTCGGTGCTCATCGCCATCGTCGCCTCCATCGCGGCCCTATGGCTGGCCAATGCGCTGCGCACGACGCAGCCGGGCCTGCTGTGGCTGCATCGCCTGGGCGCCGCAACGCTGATGGGGCTTGCGATTACAGGCATGCATTACACCGGCATGGCTGCGGCCAGGTTTCCCGCCGATTCCGTCTGCCGTGCGGCGACCGGCATCAGCACCAACTGGCTGGCGCTGTCGGTGGGCGGCACGACGCTCAGTATCTTGGCCATTACGGTCGTGCTCTCTGTGCTGGATGCCAGGCTGCAGCTGCGCACCAGCGTCTTCGTCAAGCGCCTGCAGCACCAGGCGACGCACGACGGCCTGACCGGCCTGCCCAACCGCGTGCTGCTGACGGAACGCATCGACGGCGCCATTGCAAGGCATCACCAGTCCGGCACGCCCTTCGCAATTTTCTTCATCGATCTCGACGGCTTCAAGACCATCAACGACTCCTTCGGCCACAACATCGGCGACGCGGTCCTGAAGGACCTGTCGCAGCGCCTGCAATCGGTGATGCGCAAGGACGACATGCTGGCGCGCTTCGGCGGCGACGAATTCATCGTGCTGGCCGAAGGCGTGACGGACGACGCAGCCGCGGCGCGCATCGCGGAAAAGCTGCTGTCGAGCTTCCGTTCCGCGTTCAAGCTGCCCGGCATCGAGATGGGGCTGTCGCCCAGCATCGGCATCGCCATGTTTCCGAGGGACGGCGACAATGTCGATACCCTGCTCAGCCATGCCGATGCAGCGATGTACCAGGTCAAGACGAGCGGGCGCAACAACTATCGCTTCTTCGCGGCTGAAATGAACGTGGCAACACTGCGCCTGGTGACGATACAGCAAGGCTTGCAGACCGCCATGCGGGAGAATCAGCTCTTCCTTCATTACCAGCCGAAGTTCAACTGCAGCGATCATACTGTTCAGGGCGCGGAAGCCCTGCTGCGCTGGCAGCATCCGGAGCTTGGCCTGATATCGCCGGCCGAATTCATTCCGGTTGCGGAAAAGTCGGGACAGATCATCAGCGTCGGGCACTGGGTCGTAGAGCAGGTATGCCGCGAATTGAACGACTGGCGGGCTGCCGGCCATGCCCTGATTCCGATTGCGGTCAATCTTTCGCTGGTGCAGCTGCGCGCGCCCAACCTTGTGCAGGACATTCTCGCCATCACCGCCAGATACGGCATTCCCCCGGAAATGCTGATGCTGGAAATTACCGAAACCGCCGCCATGGAAAATGCCGATGAAACGCGCGCCACCGTGGACAAGCTGAAGTCGGTCGGCTTCATGCTGGCGATCGACGATTTCGGCACCGGCTATTCCAGCCTCAGCCACCTGCAGGAGTTCGGCGTGCACCAGATGAAAGTGGACCGCGCCTTCATCAAGACGCTGACGAAGGAAGAAGGCAAGAGCCGCTCCATCGTCTCGGCCATCATCAGCCTGGCGCATGCGCTGGAAATGGAAGTGGTTGCCGAAGGTGTGGAAACCAGGGCTCAGCTCGATGTGCTGCAGGAATTGCGCTGCGACCAGACGCAGGGCTTCCTGCTGGCCAGACCCATGCCGAAAGAGGAATTCATCCGCCTGCTCCAGACTGCGCAGCAAAACGGCTCGCGGCTCGAACCGGCCTGAAGGACGCGGCCGTTCGGCCGCCGCATGTTACGAGCCGCCCGGCACTTCGTCACCGCAGCGCCGGATCATTTGCCTGGCCTTGGCATCCTTCAAATACCTGTCTTGATACGGGTGCTGAAATTGGAGGACACCGCGACATGCGCTTCCGCGGCAGGAGAATGACTGCACCACGGCAATCCGGCAAGCTGGGAAATGGTTTTCCGCATGGCCTTTTCTTTCGTGCATGCGCTGCCTTTCTAGCGAACAGGAAGCGGCGCGCATGTAATACCAATCCCAAGGCATAACATGGCATGAGATCGCGTCTTTTTCCGCCTGGCCGCGTTGTGCCCGTCATCCATAGCCCCGCCATGGATTCCTTCCACGCCTTGCCAGACGAAAAAATCCATCGATCTCATCTGTCACGTTATGTCTTGGGATTGGTATAAGTGCTTCGCGGCAGGCGGCATCGAGTCCGGCTCCGGTCTTGAACTTGAAGCTGATCAAACGGGATTGATTGTCCATGCCCGCAGGTCGACTGAAGCGCAAACACGCAATGTTACAATGCTGGCATGTTCATCAACCGACAGTCAAAATACCTTGGTGCATGGATCGCATGTATTGCGCTCCTGTTTGCATCGGTATTGTCGTCGGTATTCCACTCGTCCATGGCGCGCAAGTCCGCCATCGTTTCCATCCCGACCGAGATCTGCTCCACGTCGCCGGTAAAGCATGTCGTGATGGTCGATGTCCGGAAGAGCGGCGCTTCTCAGGACCAGCATGATGCGCATGGCGAAAACTGCGCATATTGCCGTTTCCAGGCGGATTCGCCCGGCCTGCCGCCGATGGCCGATCTTGCGGCCAGTGTGACGCTTCAGCTGTTCACTCTCCCTTCCCTTTTCTATCAATCGCCCCGGCCTTTGTTCGCCTGGGCGTCCGCGCAGCCGCGCGCACCACCCTATCGGTTCTGAAGCGGCGGGCCGGAACATGACGGCTTGATGCATCAATCTGCCTGTCAGACTCGCCCTCCGGCATGACCGGGGCCCGGCATTTCCTGACCGTCCGCTATTTTCATCCGACCTGCCCGGCTGCCGCAGCCTGCACCGGCCCGGCGTTCCTTGCCGCAACCAGAATCAAGAACCATCATGAAAAACAAGCTCCCGATCATTGCCGCCGCACTGCTGGCCGGCATTTCCACTACCGCCTTCGCGCAGGTTGCCGTCAGCGAAGGCTGGGTACGCGCCACCGTGGCACAGCAACCCGCAACCGGCGCCTTCATGCGCATCACTTCGCAAAAGGATGCGCGCCTCGTCAGCGTTCAGTCTCCCATCGCCAAGACGGCGGAGCTCCATGAAATGTCGATGGAAAACAATGTGATGAAGATGCGCCCCGTTACGGGTATCACCTTGCCGGCGGGCCAGGCGGTCGAACTCAAGCCGGGCGGCTATCACGTCATGCTGATTGGATTGGCCGAGCCGGTCAGCGAAGGGGCCACCGTGCCGCTGACGCTGCTGGTCGAAACGGCGGACAAGAAACGCGAAAGCATTCCTGTGCAGCTCAAGGCACGTTCACTGACGGGAGCGACCGGCCATGGCAACCGATAAATCCGGCATGGAAAGACATGAAACCATGCGTCCACATGCCTCGCCGATGGGCACCGAAGGCGGACGCGCCGGCGCGGTGCGCTGGCTGTTTCCGGCTTTATGTGCGCTGCAAGCCGTATCTGCGCAAGCCCAGGTTCAAGCGCAAGAGCAGGTGCTGCCTGCAGTGACGGTCACTGCGCCGCCGGTCGAAAGTGCGACGCTGGCGCCGATCACGGAAGCCGCGCGGCGCATCGCCGCCACGCCGGGCGGCGCCAACATCGTGGATGCGGAACAGTACAAGGAGGGACGCGTCTCGACATTGTCCGATGCGCTGCAGTTTTCTCCCGGCGTTTTCGTGGCGCCGCGCTTCGGCGCGGAAGAAGCGCGTCTGTCGATACGCGGCTCCGGGCTGCAGCGTACCTTCCACATGCGCGGCATCCAGCTGCTGCAGGACGGCGTGCCGCTCAACCTGGCCGACGGCAGCGCAGACTTCCAAGCGGTCGAACCCCTGTCCGCACGCTATGTCGAGGTGTATCGCGGCGCGAATGCCTTGCAGTATGGCTCGACCACGCTGGGCGGCGCGGTCAATTTCATCAGCCCCTCGGGCCTGAGCTCGCCCGCCTTCGGCGCGCGCGTCGAGGCCGGCAGCTTCGATTACCGGCGCGCGCAGGCATCGACAGGCGGCCACAGCGACAGCGCCGACTGGTTCCTGGCCGGATCGGTCTTCCACCAGGACGGTTTCCGTGCGCATGCACGGCAGAATACCCGGCGCGTTTCCGGCAACCTCGGCTGGCAGCTTGGCGACGACGTCGAAACCCGGTTCTTCCTCAACGCGGTGCGGAGCAATTCCGAGCTGCCCGGCGCATTGACCGGCGCGGAAATGCGTACCGACCCGCGCCGGGCCGACCCTGCGACGGTTGCCGGCGACCAGCATCGGGACTTCGACCTGGTGCGCCTGTCGAACCGCACCGGCATCATCCTCGATGCTGATCAGCGGCTGGAATTCGGCGCCTTCTATTCATACAAGTCCTTGTTCCATCCGATCTTCCAGGTGCTCGAACAGGACTCGGACGACTACGGCGTATCCGCCCGCTACGTGGGCAAACAAACGCTGTTCGGACGGAAGAACCAGCTTGTCGTCGGCGCTTCCCTTGCCGCAGGCAGGTTGGAAGACGACCGCTTCCGCAATGTCGGAGGCCAGCCCGGTGCGCGTACCGGCGAATCGGAACAGCGCTCGAGCAATACCACCGTCTTTGCAGAAAACCAGCATTACCTGCTGCCGTCGACCGCGCTCGTGACAGGGCTGCAGGCCGTCAATGCGACGCGCAAACTTGAGGACCGCTTCCTCAGTGACGGCGACAACAGCGTGGATGCGCGTTTCCGGCACGTCTCACCGAAGCTCGGCGTGCGTCAAGACCTCGATCCGAAGACACAGTTATTCGCCAATGTCAGCGGCAGCTATGAGCCGCCCAGCTTCGGCGAACTGGCCGGCGGGCCGAACGTCACGCCGGTTGCCGCGCAACGCGCGAAAAGTATCGAGGTTGGTACGCGCGGAGAACGCAGTCAGGCTTGGGGTGTATTGCGTTGGGATCTCGCGCTCTACCATGCGCGCCTGAAGAATGAACTGCTGACGCTCAACGATGCCGCCGGCAATCCGCTGGGTACCACCAATGCGGCAAGGACCATTCATCAGGGCATAGAAGCCGGCGCGGAAGCCGACATAGGACGTCGCTGGACGCTGCGCCTGGCTTACCAGCTCAACGATTTCCGCTTCGACGGCGACCGTGCCTACGGCGACAACCGGCTGGCAGGCGTGCCGCGGCATTTCGCCACCGCGGAAATGCTGTACCGGGCGGACAACGGGCTGTACTTCGGTCCCAACCTGCGTGCCGCCTCGTCAACCCAAATCGACCACGCGAACACGCTGAGCGCGGCAGGTTATGGCGTGATCGGTTTCAAAGTGGGCCAGGCAGTGAACAAGAGTCTGTCGTGGTTCATCGATGCAAGAAACCTTGCCGACAAGGTCTATGCGGCCACGACCAACGTCATTGCTGATGCGCGCGGACTCGACGGCAGGTATTTCTATCCCGGCGACGGCCGTTCCCTGTATGCGGGCATCGAACTCAAATACTGATTCGCATCGATTCAGCGCTGCGCGGGCACCGGCGGTCATGCAGGCGTCCCCGCTGCAAGAAGGAGAATGAACCATGAACCATCCACTCAAGCACCTGCTGCATGCAGCCGCCTTCGTATTGATGTCCTCGCTGCTTCCGGCGGCGCAGGCCGCTGAAGGTCATTCCCATGGCCAGGGACACAGCAGCCATGCGGCCCGGCCGGAACTCGGCGCCGATGCGGCATTTGCTGCCGACGGCACGCTGTGGGCAGTCGCCCGGCAGGCCGAAAGCAGCGAGCAGTATCTTGTCATCCGGACCTCATCGGATGCAGGCAGGACGTGGTCGGCGCCGCGGCGCATCGACAATCCGTCGGAAATAATCACTGCCCGCGGCGAAGCACGCCCGCATATCGTCATGGGGCGGGCGGGTGATATCTATGTCAGCTACACCAGCACGGTCGCGCCGCCGCATATCGGCGATATCCGCTTCATCCGCTCGCAGGACGGCGGAAAGACCTTCTCCCGCCCGATAACGGTGCATGCCAGCCGCGACCGCATCACGCACAGCTTCGAGAGCATGGCCGTCGATCCCGCGGGACGCATCTACATTGCATGGATCGACGGACGGGGCGCCGCGCAGGCCAAGGCGAAGAAACAGGCCTATGCGGGTTCAGCGGTCTATTACGCCGTGTCCGACGATCGGGGGAGCAGTTTCAAGGGCGATTACCGCGTGGCCGACAATGCCTGCGAATGCTGCCGCATCGGCATTGCCTTGAATGAGCAAGGCACGCCGGTGGCGATGTGGCGGCACGTGTTTGCGCCGAATGCGCGCGACCATGCGCTGGCGGAACTCGCCCCGGACGGCAAGGCCGGAACGATCAAGCGCGTCACGCAGGACGACTGGCGCGTCGATGCCTGTCCTCATCATGGCCCTTCGCTCGCCTTCGCAAAGGACGGCCGGCGTCACCAGGTGTGGTTCAGCGGCAAGGAGGAAGGCGGTGGCGCATTCTACGCCAGCACGCAGGATGACGGCACGCTCGGCCGACCGCAGCGCCTCGGGTCAGATCAGGCTTCGCATCCCGATGTGGCGGTAGCCGGCAGGCATGTCGCTATCGCCTGGAAGCAATTCGACGGCAAAGCGACCTCCATCATGGCCAAGGTGTCGGCGGACGGAGGCGCTTCATGGTCGGCGCGGGAACTGGCAAGGACGTCCGGCGCCTCGGATCAGCCGCATCTGGCCAGCGACGGCTCGCGCATCAGCCTGATCTGGAATACGCAGGATCAGGGATTGCTGGGCTTTCCCCTGGCAGGACCAGACGAGGACAAGGGTAAATAAACACGAATAACGCGGACCGGTTTCTGCAATACCGCGCAATGCCGGCCGTGCCGGATCACATCCGGCACAGTCCGAGCACCTTCTCCTGCTGGCTGCAATCCTTCTTCACCGGTGCCTGCATGGCCGCCGGTACGGCGCGGGTGCGCTGGGCCATGCAGTTGCGCAGGGTCCGCTCCATCGGCGCGAAATACTTCCAGCCCTTGCCCAGGGCCGGCATGTCAAGCTGCACTTCCTTCCATTTCGGATGCCCTTCCGCCTGCAGGGTGTCGAAGTTGGCGCAAAATGCCTCGGCGAACTGCTTCAGACTCGTCAGCGTCGACTCGTTGCCGTAGTTGTAGGTGACGAGGAAGGCCTTGACTGACAGCGTCGGCACATCTTCGGACATCCAGTTCGGATAGCTGGCGGTACGGATCGTCGCCGGGAAATAGGTGGCGACTGCACGCTCCGTTTCCTTCGCGTTCGCATCCAGCTTCAGCAGCTTGATGTATTTGCGCGCTTCCGGCTTCATCTCGGCAAACAGCTTTGCCGGTTGCCCGGCGACGACGATCACGGCATCGAGCGACTTGTCGCCGGTCAGCTTGAGAAGCGCATCTTCATTGGACAGGTAACTGGCATTGGCTTCCGGCAGCGCGCTTCCGAACATCAGGCGGTACAGCGTGGTTGCGCTCAGCGCCGTGCCGCTGCCGACCGGACCGACATTGATTTTCTTGTCCTTGAGTTCATGGATGTAGGTCAGCGGCGAGTCGGCGCGCGTGACGAAATAGATTTCTTCGTTATACAGCGGCAGCACGACGCGCAAGGGAGTAATCAGCCGCCCGGCGGCAGCGTTTCCGCCGACCGCCTGATCGACGAAGGCCTGGTACACATCCGACTGCACCAGCGCCAGCTTGACGCCGGGCTCGAAACGCAGGCGCTGCACGTTCTCCGACGAACCCTTCGAAGGCAGCACCTCGAGATCGATCTTCGCCGGCTGGGCTGCCCACTTCGCGAGGTCGCGCCCGATCTGGATGTAGGTACCGCGCTCCGAAGCGGTCACGATCTTGAACGCGGTCTGCGCATGCGCGGGGCCCAGCGCCATCAGCAGGACGCAAACTATCAGCGCAAGGATCTTCATGGACGGTCTCCCTCATCAACGCGTTTTCAGCTTACTGGTGATCGCAGAGCGCAAGCGCCATGGATGCGGCGCTGCATGGAGTGCTGGAAGGGTTCCCGGTTTCCGGCTGCGGCGGCTTGACTTCCACCGCAGCTTCGGTCTGCTTGACTGCAGGAGCGGTCGTAGCCGGTACGGCGACGCCGGTCTCGGTGTCCATGGCGTCCTCCGCAGCAATCTTCCGCATTTCCTCAATGCGCAGCATCATCGTATCGGAGGGTGACGCCGGGGCTTCGCTGATGCGATTCTGCTTCAGGTAGGTCTCTGCCGACCGGGCTTCCGTGCCGTGATCCGAAGGCTGGTCAGCGAAGTGCATGCCGATGGCCACCCCGATGAACGCCGCGACAATGCAGACGATCAGGATTGCAGGCAGGTTGTTTCTGAAGTAGCTGACGACATCGGTCGGCTCCGCTTCGATATCGGATGGCAGGGAATGCAGGCGGGTACCGCCGTCTTTAAGCTGATCGCGGCTGGTACGCAAGTTTGCCCACGGCGGCTCGCCGATGCCGCTGCGCATGTCTCCGGGCGCCCTGCCGGCGGACGGATTGGCTTGCGTGGGCGGCCATTCGGACGCGTCACCTGCCATGGGCGATGCCGTGCGCTCATCATTAATATTCATGATGGTTCAAATCACCTTCAGCCGCGCGTCCTTTGAAAACCGACGCCGAATTTCAATCAATGCCCGGCGACTCGCCTCGAATGCAGCGCAATCGCCGAAATAGGCGATTTATCCATGTACATGCTGCTAAATTTGCTACCGATTCGCCGGACTGCGTTTGACGTAGGACAAAAGGAACGGAGGGAGGGGAGCAGGGCTGTCGGATTTTGTCTCATCCCGGATAACAGCAACAGGACGTTGACGACAGTTGCCTTCCTTCGATATGCATGTCCCGTCATGGGTCCATATAAACAGATCGCATACCTCATATAAGAGAAATAAAGCAGACTGCAAAGACTGCCGGCGCTATAGTTGCACCTGTCTCCTCCAACTCTCCTTGAATTGGATTGAACCCGCAGACTGCAAAGCCTGCGGGTTTTTTTTCGTCCATGCGAATCGCAGCGATAGCGCCGCGCTCAATCTCATCCGGAAAAGGAAAAACGGGGGAAGGGTGAGGTTGGCGCCGGGCTGATGGCAAGCCGGCAGCCGCAAGGCCGGCCGGCTTGAGGATGAGGGGAGATCAGTGCAGCCTGAAAACGCCGACCGCATCGGCGAGATTGCCGGCGCGTTCCTGCATCGACCGCGCTGCTTCGGCGGCTTCCTCGACCAGGGCGGCGTTTTCCTGAGTGACCTTGTCCATTTCGGTGATGGCCTTGCTGACCTGTTCGATGCCGGCGCTCTGCTCTTCGCTGGCCGCAAGAATCTCTCCCATGATGTCGGTCACGCGCTTGACGCTGCTGACCACTTCATCCATGGTGGCGCCGGCATTGCCGACGAGGACGCTGCCGGTGTCGACCTTTTCCACCGAGTCGTCGATCAGCGCCTTGATTTCCTTGGCAGCCGATGCGGAGCGCTGCGCCAGATTGCGCACCTCCGATGCGACCACTGCGAATCCCCTGCCCTGCTCGCCGGCACGTGCAGCTTCGACGGCGGCATTCAGCGCCAGGATATTGGTCTGGAAGGCGATGCCGTCGATGACGCTGATGATGTCGACGATCTTGCCCGAGCTTTCCTTGATCGAATTCATGGTCTGCACCACATCGCCGACGACGCGGCCGCCGCGCACCGCCACGTCGGATGCCGACTGCACCAGCGTATTCGCCTGGCGCGCATTCTCGGCATTCTGACGCACGGTCGAGGTCAGCTCTTCCATTGCGGATGCGGTTTCCTCCAGCGAGCCGGCCTGCGATTCGGTGCGTGCGGAGAGGTCGGAATTGCCGGCAGCCAGCTGCTGGGACACACCGCCGATGGTATCGGTCGTGGTGCGGACATTGCCGATGATGCTGTTGAGGCTGTCGTTCATCTTTGCCAGCGCGTCAAGCAGCTGGCCGATCTCGTCGTTGCTCTGGTTGGAAATGCGCTGCGTCAGATCGCCGGCGGCAACGGCACTGGCGAGCGTGACGGCATTGGTCAGCGGCTTGGTGATGCTGCCGGTGATGCGCCAGGAAATGGCTGCGCCGATGGCGACCGCAGCGACCGTGATGCCAAGAAGAAGAAGCATGAGCACGCGGTCGGCGGCCTCGGATTCTTCCATGACCTTGCGTTCGGCGACGCGCTGGATGTTGAGCAGCTTGTCGATTTCGCTGACCGCCTTGGCGTTCATCGGATCGATATATTTCGTGATGACCGAGGCCGCGCCTTCGGAATTCATGTTTTCGGCCTGGCGGATCGCAACCTTGTACTGCGGCTCGATGCGCTTTTCCATGGTGGCCAGTTCGGCCAGGATGGCTTTCTCGGCATCGGACAGGGGCAGCTTGACCAGCTTGGACTGCGCTTCGGCATACAGCTTGTTCTGCGCATCGACGCGTGCCTTCTGCTGTTCGACGGTGCTGATGTCGAGCATGTTGCGCATGGCAATGCCGCTCTGCAGCAGGGCGCTCTTCATGTCGACCACCAGCTCGCCCTTGATGTTGGCCCGCTCCAGCCCCTGCTTGAGATCGGATTTGTTCTGGTTGATGAGAAAGGTACTTACCAGAACAACAAGGATCAGCAGTCCCAGGACCACCGCAAAGCCGGCGCCCAGGCGAATTCCGATACGCAGGTTGCGCAAATTCATCAGCGTCTCCTTCAGATGACAACGCGTTTTACTTTCGCCGCAGCAAGCGCCGCAGCCCGCATCGCCAGAGAACACTGTTGATCTTATTTCCTCTGGGCAATTAACCGGTATCTTACCCTGCTTTCTGCAGGAACGGCCAGCATTCCTTGAGGAAGATCGGTGCGTATTTTCCTGTAATGCCTACGTTATGCGTTATAACGCGACGGGAAACGGCCCGCCGCTGCTTCAGAGAATTCGGCGATTCAGCGGATATCGATGAGATCGTCCGCAGCACGGCTGCGGGGACGCAGACGCAGACGCTTCTGGAGAATGGCATCCGACAGGGGCTTGTCCATCGTTTCGGCATGGACCCGTATCCAGTCGGCCAGCAGGAACGTCGCGGTGCGTCCCATGGCAATATCGCCTTGCATCACGCAGAACGCCGTATGGTGCATCACGCCCAGCATGCGTGCATGTTCCTCGAGGTGTTGCCTGGCATGAACAGAAGGCATCGACTCCAGCCATTCCTCCTGCTGCCGGCAATCGCGCTCGATCTGCGCGATCAGTTCTGGATAGCGGCGCTTGAATTCTTCATCGGGCCACCGCAGGGCTTGGCCCAAGAGGTCCAGCAGGCGGCAGGTCGAGTTGTCCGGATAGTCCGCGTCGGATTGCGCGGCATGATTGTCCCAAGTGCCTTGCATGGTCTTGCTCCGGTTGAGAATTAGAGTTGGCCGCCTGATGCTTTTTGATATCGGGAGAATCGGAACTAGCCGAAATTTCAGGTCTAGCCTTGTCGGAATGATATGGCCGCAAATGCAGAAAGCCTCGTCAGCAGTCTTTCGGGACCTGCCGGCTTTGTGCATTGGAGCGCAGTTCATGTTAGGTGCGCTCCGTGAGATTCCGGATGATCCAGATCAAAGTCGACACATGTGTTCTCCATCCGATGCTTCCAAGTGGAAACATGCTTTTCCATCCATGGCTCGGTGGGCTGTCTCCCTTTTCCCATTCCCTGTTCGGATTTCCATCACATTGAATGCATGACCCTCCCCTCGGTTAAACGAACTAACCGTCAAAACCTTCGAATACGACCGGTGCAGAACACACTGCTGAAGCGCCAAGATGACATGCGAAGCTTTGGTATGTTCTTGCTTTATTCACATCTTTTCCGAACATAAAGATGCAGAGATTTTGCGCCGCTTGGCATCACCGCCTAGAACGCAAACCGCTCGCCGTTAATTCATTTCCACTCTCAGACCCGACTAATCCATGCAAAACAGCCGGATATCGCTCCCGATCATCCACATTCAGACCAGAAGCAGTCAGGCAAACCACTTCACAAGCTGAAACAACATTCAGTGCGGGCAACTTCAATTTATTGCAGGTAAGAAGTAGTATGTCGGTGCCAGCATGGCCGGACCATTGGCTTCTTGGCGAATTGCAAAGCCCGTCAATAACAAGTCCATTCCTTGGCCGAGGCCTTCCGCAAGAAGGCCGGCGCCGCTTGCCTATGCCTTCTGCCCTCATTCCCGGCTTCATCACTCTCCACGGAAATCGCCTCGAAGATCTGCGCAGCGCCGTCATCGATTGGATCAGCACGCACCCGCTTGATCCTCTGGAGCAGGAAATCATCCTGGTGCAGTCGAACGGCGTGGCCGAATGGCTGAAGATTGCGCTGGCCCAGCAGACTGGCGTATGCGCAGCGACCCGCATTACCCTGCCGGCCCGCTTCCTGTGGGAAGCCTATCGGTCCGTGCTCGGAAGCGAGGCCATTCCGCCTCGTTCGGCGCTCGACCGCGCTCCGCTGGTCTGGCGCCTGATGCGTCTGCTGCCGCAGGTGGCCGCCAGGTCGGGCTTCGAACCGCTTCAGCGCTTTCTTTCCGATCAAGACCCGGAGCGCCGCCTGCAGCTCGCGCGCCGCCTGTCCGACCTGATGGATCTCTACCAGGTCTACCGTGCCGACTGGCTGGCCGACTGGGAGAGCGGCCAGGACGTGGTGCGCGGGCTGAAAGGAGATGCGCCAGCGCTGGCCGAGGATCAGCGCTGGCAGGCTGCGCTGTGGCGCACGATCATCGAAGAGCTGCCGCTGTCCGAGCGTCTTACCGGCCGTTCCGGGGTGCACCAGCGCTTCGTCGATGCGCTGCAGTCCGGCGCCGCCTTGCCGGGCCGCCTGCCGCCCCGCGTCATCCTGTTCGGCATTTCCGCGCTGCCCTACCAGACCATGCAGGCATTGGCGTCGCTGTCGGGGCAGATGCAGGTCATCCTCGCCATTCCCAATCCCTGCCAGTTCTACTGGGGCGACATCATCGAAGGCCGCGAGCTGTTCGCCGCAGAACGGCGCCGCCAGGCTCTGCGCGACGGCAAGGACCTGTCCGCCGTTCCCTACGAGCAGATGCATTCGCACTGCAATCCGCTGCTGGCGGCATGGGGGCGGCAGGGACGCGACTTCATCCGCATGCTCGACGAGTTCGACAATGCCCAGGCCACCGTCGAATCCTTTTCCAATCTCCGGCTGGATCTGTTCAGCGAAGGACCGGGCGAACATCTGCTGGCCCAGGTGCAGGCGGCGATCCGCGACATGCTACCCCTGGACGAGCATCCGCTCTGCCCTCCCGAAGCGGAAGACCGCTCGATCGAATTCCATGTGGCCCACAGCGCGCAGCGTGAAGTGGAAATCCTGCACGACGCCCTGCTCGGCATGCTTGCGCAGTCGCCGCAGACCGGCCTCAAGCCGCGCGACATCGTGGTGATGGTGCCCGACATCGAAAGCTTCACTCCGGCCATTCAATCGGTGTTCGGCCAG
The DNA here is from genome assembly GCF_015352985.1 of Noviherbaspirillum malthae. GTDB lineage: Bacteria > Pseudomonadota > Gammaproteobacteria > Burkholderiales > Burkholderiaceae_D > Noviherbaspirillum > Noviherbaspirillum malthae. The sequence goes on from NZ_JACYXF010000004.1 coordinate 211,930, forward strand.
TACAGCCGCTCGGGCGACAAGCGCCATATTCCCTTTGCCATCGCCGACGTCACCGAGCGGGATCTCGATCCGCTGCCCGCCGCCCTGGAATGGCTGCTGCGACTGCCCGAACAGCGCTGCCGCCAGAGCGAGGTGCGCGACCTGCTGGAAGTGCCCGCCATCGCCGCGCGCTTCGGCATCGAAGAGGACGACCTGCCGCGCATCGGCCAATGGCTCGACGGCGCCGGCGTACGCTGGGGCCTGGACGGCGAGCACCGCGAAGCGCTCGGACTGGCGCCGGCAGGCGAGCAGAATGCCTGGATCTTTGGCGTACGCCGCATGCTGCTCGGCTATGCGAACGGCACCGATTCCAGCTATGCCGACATCGAACCCTATGGCGAAGTCGGCGGCCTCGATGCCGCGCTCGCCGGTTCGCTGGCAAGCTTCGTCGAAACCCTGCTCGGATGGCGCAAGCTGCTGGCGCTGCCGGTTCGGCCTTATGTCTGGGGCACGCGCGCACGTGCGCTGCTGCGCGACTTCTTCGACATCAGGGATGAGCAGGACAGGTTGACCAGCGTGCGCCTCGACCAGTCGCTGCAGACGTGGCTGGACGACTGCGCCCAGGCAGGCTTCGACGAGGAGGTGCCGCTCGCCGTGCTACGCGAGGCATGGCTCGGCGGCGCCGACGAAAGTTCGCTGAACCAGCGCTTCGTTTCCGGCGGCGTAACCTTCTGCACATTGATGCCGATGCGTGCCGTGCCCTTCCGCGTGGTCTGCCTGCTCGGCATGAATGACGGCGACTATCCGCGCCGCGCCCAGCATGCCGACTTCGACCTGCTGGCGCAGCCCGGGCTGTCGCGCCCCGGCGACCGCTCGCGGCGCGACGACGACCGCTATCTCATGCTCGAAGCGCTGCTGGCGGCGCGCGACAAGCTCTATATCAGCTGGGTCGGCCGCGACGTGCGCGACAACAGCGTGCAGCCGGCGTCGATCCTGGTTTCGCAGCTGCAGGATTACCTGCGCGCGGGATGGAGCATCGATCCGGCGGCGCTGACCACCGAACATCCGCTGCAGCCGTTCAGCCGCCGCTATTTCGACGGCAGCGGCATGCGCACTTATGCGAAGGAATGGCGAGCCGCGCACATCGGCGGCGGCTCACAGAAGGCGCAAGACATCCCTCGCTGGGACCCGGGCACCGACCTTCGCCTCGGCCTCAAGGGCCTTGCGCGGTTCATCCGCCAGCCGGCGGCGGCCTTCTTCCATGAACGGCTCGGTGTCTATTTCTCCCAGCAGGTGGAGGTCGGACGGGACGACGAGCCCTTCTTCCTCAGCAAGCTTGAAGAATACGACGTGGTGCGCAGCCTGCTCGACGACAGCGGCGAACTGGAAGCCAGGTCGGGCGTCGAGGCGGTACTGCGCGAACGTGCGGCGCGGCTCGGCAGGAAGGGCATGCTGCCGATCGGGCATGCAGGAAGGCAGTGGCAGGAAGCCATCGTGCAGGTACTGGTGCCGGTGCGCAGCGTCTGGGTCGACCTGTGCCGCCAGTACCCGCATTCCGCGCCGCGCCTGCCGGTATCGATCGTCTGCGGCAGCATCCGCCTCGAAGACTGGATAGACAAGCTGCACAGCGACGGCGAACAGACGGCATGGCTCGACATCAATCCAGGCAAGGCGCTGGCCAAGGTCAAGAGCAAGGACGTGCTGCGCGCCGACAAGCTCATCCATGCCTGGCTGCGCCAGCTTGCCGCGGCCGCTGCGGGCTACCGCGTGACCGGCTACATCGTCGCACGCGACCGGCTGCTAGTGCTTGCGCCGCTGGAACAGGAACATTCGCAGCGCACGCTCGAACATCTCGTGTCGCTGTGGCGCGCCGGCATGGACAGTCCGCTGCCGACGGCCTGCAGGACCGCGCTGCAGCTGCTTGCAGGCGGCGATCCGCGCAGCGCTTACGACGGCGGCTTCCAGGGTTTCGGCGAAGTGAACGATGCCTGCCTCGCCCGGCTCTGGCCATCATTTGAAGCGCTGTCCGCCGAACCGGACTGGGAAAATTGCAGCCGACAGCTCTATGGTCCGCTGCATGAATGGGTCGAAAGCGGCGTCGCCGATTTTCCGCTGGATGGCGTACCGATGCAGAAACAGGAGGCCGCATGAGCCAATTGCTCGATCCCGTCGATTTTCCCTTGCACGGCGCGCGCCTGATCGAGGCCAGCGCCGGCACCGGCAAGACCTGGACCATCGCGGCGCTGTATGTGCGGCTCGTGCTCGGCCACGGCGGCGAGCACGGCTTCGTCAAGCCGCTCCAGCCTTCCGAAATCCTGGTCATGACCTTCACGCGCGCCGCCACGCGCGAATTGTCGGACCGCATCCGCGCGCGCCTGGTGGAAGCCGCTGCCTTCTTCCGCGACGAGCATGGAGAGAACCAGGACGACTTCCTGCAGCAGCTCGCCGGCAGCTATCCCGAACAGTCCATGCGCGAGCAGGCGGCGCGGCGCCTGATGCTGGCCGCCGAATCGATGGATGAGTCGGCGGTCTTCACCATCGATGCATGGTGCCAGCGCATGCTGCGCGAGCATGCATTCGACAGCGGCTGCCTGTTCGACGAGGAACTGATCAGCAGCGAACGCCAGCTCAGGAAAGACGCGGTACGCGACTACTGGCGGCATCATGTGTATTCCCTCGACCGCAGCGGTCTGGCGGCGGTACAGCAATGCTGGACGGATCTCGATGCCTTCGAAAAGGCGCTCGGCGACTTGGTGGAGCGCGCCCATCTGCTGGAATGCGCGCTGCAGGAAACCTTGTCGGCGATGCTGGTTCGCATCGAGCAGGAAAACCGGCGCTGCGCGAACGGGCTGCGCCAGGGCTGGGCCGACAAGACGGCCCGGCTGCAGGCGTGGCTGGAAGAGCATCGCGGCGCGATCAGCGGCACCAAGCTGCAGCAGGCAACGGCGTCCGCATTCTTCCAGGCCTTGCATGAATGGGCAGCGGCAGAACATCTGGTGAAGCCGCGCTCGGAATTCTTCAAGGGCGCGCCGAAAATGATTCCCTCCGCGCTTCAGGTCGCCTTCAACAAGGGCAAGAGCGTTCCCCTGCCTCCCGAGTGCGCGGAACTGGAAACCCTGCATGAGGCATTGAACGCCATCGCACCGATGGAACACGCGCTGCTCACGCATGCGGCGGTGACGATCGCCAGGCGCATGGCGGAACTGAAGCGGCGCAGCCGCCAGTTCGGCTTCGCCGACATGCTGTCGCGCCTGAAGGAGGCGCTGCAGGGCGCCAACGGCGACGCGCTGCGCAAGCGCATCATCACGCAGTATCCGGTGGCGCTGATCGACGAGTTCCAGGACACCTCGCCCGACCAGTACCGGATCTTCGATGCGCTGTACCGGGTGGCCGAGGAGAATGCCTCGCTTGCCCTGTTCATGATCGGCGATCCCAAGCAGGCGATCTACGGCTTCCGCGGCGCCGACATCCACAGCTACCTGGCGGCACGGCGCGCAACCGAGGGACGCCACTTCAGGCTCACCCGCAACTTCCGTTCCACCGAAGGCGTGGTGAAGGCGGTCAATCACCTGTTCCTGCATGCCGAAGGCGGCGGCGCATCCGCCGGCCATCCGCGCGGCGCCTTCGGCTTCCGCGACGGCGGCCTCAATCCGCTGCCTTTCGAGGAAGTCACCGCGCACGGCCGCAAGGAATGCCTGGTTGCCGACGGCAAGGGTGTGGCGGCGCTGACGGTCTGGTCGAACGAGAACGACGGCCTGACGCAGGAAACCTATCGCACCGGCTTCGCCGCCCAGTGCGCGGAAAGGATCGCCACGCTGCTCAACAATCCGAGCGCGGGCTTCAGCTCAGACGCCGGATTCGAGCGGCTGCGCCCGGCCGACATCGCCATCCTCGTGCGCGACCGCTATGAAGCGGATGCGGTCAGGGCCGAACTGGAGCGCCGGCGCGTGCCGAGCGTCTATCTGTCGGACAAGGATTCGGTCTTCGACAGCGAGGAGGCCGCCGACGTGCTGCGCTGGCTGCATGCGGTTTCCAATCCGCTCGACGGCGCGCTGGGCCGCGCCGCCTATGCGACCCGCACCGTCGGACTCAGCCTTCCGCTACTGGCTGAACTCGTTGCCGACGACATGCGATGGGATGGCTGCATCGAACAGCTCAAGGCATGGCGCACGGTCTGGCAGCGGCACGGCGTGCTGGCCATGCTGCGCCAGCTGATCCATGACCTCGACATCCCGGCCCGCCTGCTGCAGGAAGCCGGCGGCGAACGGCGACTCACCAACCTGCTTCATCTTGCGGAACTGCTGCAGAAGGCCGGTACCCGGCTGGACGGCGAGCAGGCGCTGATCCGCTGGCTGGCGGCGCAGATCGAAGGCGAAGGCGAGTCCGATGATGAGCGCATCCTGCGTCTGGAAAGCGACGACCAGCTGGTGAAGGTGGTGACGGTCTACAAGTCCAAGGGTCTCGAATATCCGCTGGTGTTTGTGCCGTTTGCGGTATCGGCAAGGCGCATCGGCAGGAGCCGCAGCCGTTTCCTGGAAATTGCGGAGCGCAGCGGCAGCCGCCGCATCGATTTCACGCTCAGCGCGGAAAGCATCGCTCTGGCGGACCAGGCACGCCTCGAAGAGGAACTGCGCCTGTTCTATGTCGCCCTCACCCGGTCGCGGCACGCCTTGTGGATGGGCGTGGCATCGCTGGACGGCGCCTTCCATCATTGCGCGTTCGGCTATCTGCTGGCCGGCGGCAATCCGGTGGTTGCTGCGGCACTGACACAGACCATGCGCGATGCCTGCGCGTCCTGCGCGCACATCGACATCGAAGTCGTGAATACCGAGGAAACCGGCTGCACGCTGCTGTCGCGCGATGACAAGCAGGCGGCACTGGGCGAGGCCGCCGATTTCGACGCCCGCTTCGAGCGCGGCTGGTCGGTGTCGAGCTATACCTCGATCACCCGCGATCTCGGTCCCGTGCCCGTGCCGCCGGCATTGATCGCCGCTGCTGCAATCGCCGCAGCGCCATCCACGCCGGCAGAAGACAAGCTGCTGGAAAACGATGACGTGCTGCCATTGCCCGCCGCAGCCGCGCCGCGCCGCGACGCGCCCTGGCACCGCTTTCCACGCGGCTCGCTTCCCGGCCAGTTCCTTCATGCGCAGCTCGAGTGGCTGGCCGGAGAAGGATTCGCCTCCGCAAAGGAGGCGGATTTCGGAGTGCGGCTGGCGGCACGCTGCGAGCGCGCCGGCTACGGCAACCACGAGGACGACACGATCGAATGGATCGCCGCCGCAAGCACGACGACACTCCCGCCCTTGAAAGCCTCGCTGGCGGATCTGGCAAGAACCATCCCGGAAATGGAATTCTGGGTGCCGCTCGAGCGCGTGAGCAGCCGCGACATCGATGAACTGTGCCGCGCACACATCCTTCCGGGCGAAGACAGACCGGCACTGGCCGAGCGCCAGCTGCAGGGCATGCTGCGCGGCTTTCAGGATCTTGTGTTCGAACACGACGGCCGCTACTGGGTCATGGACTACAAGTCCAACCAGCTGGCGGGTGACGATGCCGGCTATCACCAGGACGCACTGGCCAAGGCGGTGGCCGCCAACCGCTACGACGTGCAGGGCATGATCTATCTGCTGGCGCTGCACAGGCTGCTGAAAAGCCGGCTGGGTGCAGATTACGATCCCGGGCGGGCGCTCGGCGGCGCGGTATTTTTTTTCCTGCGCGGCATCGGCAATGCCGAGACGCGCGGCTGCCACCACATGCCGGCCGATCCCGCCTTGCTGGACGAACTGGAAGCGCTGCTGGCGGAACAGAGTGAGGAAACATGGGCATGATGGACAGCGCCGCATTGTTCGAGCGCTTCGATGCATTCGTCACGGAAGGCCTGCTGCAGCGGCTGGGCTGCGCATTCGCGCGCTTCATCGATACGCTGGGCCGCACGCCGCCGCCGGTCACGCTGGCCTGCGCGGTGCTGTCGGAAATGGAGACGCGCGGCCACAGCTGCCTTTTCCTGTCCGACCTGGTGGCGTCGCCCTGCGCGCTGCTGGGTTGGCAGACCGAGCACTGGCAAGCCTTGTGCAAAGCGGCCGGCGGTGTACCCGATTCGGCCGAGGCGTGGCAGATGGCACTGGCCGCCTGCGATCATGTCTGGCTAACCGGCAGCGCCGACCGCAACCAGCCGCTGGTACTGGACGGCGAACGCCTTTACCTGCGCCGATACTGGCGCAATGAAACCCTTGTTGCGACCGCTGTGGCCAGCCGGGCGGCGCGTCCGCGCAGCGTCGATGTGCAGTCGGTGCGCAGCCGGCTGGACCGTCTTTTCGGCTCCGGCACCGGCGGCGACAGCGATCCGGACTGGCAGAAGATCGCCTGCGCGGTGGCGGTGCGCAGCCACCTGGCCATCATCACCGGCGGGCCGGGCACCGGCAAGACTTACACCGTGGCGCGCCTGCTGGCGCTGCTGTTCGCCCTTGCGGACAAGCCCGAAGCCATGCGCGTGGCCCTCACCGCGCCGACCGGCAAGGCCGCCACCCGGCTCAAGCAGTCGATCGACGCCGCTCTCGCAGGACTCGAGCAACAGGCCGGCGACATGCCCTTGCCGCTGGCGGCCGGCGTCGGCGCCGCCTACACGCTGCACAGCCTGCTCGGCGCACGTCCCGACACCAGGGCATTCCGCCATCACGCGGGCAATCCGCTCGACATCGACGTGCTGATCGTCGATGAGGCGTCGATGGTGCACCTGGAAATGATGGCCGCGCTGCTCGACGCGGTACCTGCGCATGCAATCGTCATCCTCCTCGGCGACAAGGACCAGCTGGCATCGGTCGAAGCGGGCGCGGTGCTGGGCGACCTGTGCGCCGATGCCGAGCATGGCAACTACACGAAGGACACCGCCGACTATATCGCCGCGGCATGCGGCGAGACGCTGCCGGCAGCGATGGTCATGGGCGGCGACGTCCTTGCGCAACAGACGGTCATGCTGCGCAAGAGCCGGCGCTTCGGCGGACCGGTCGGCGTACTTGCCACCGCGGTCAACTACGGCGATGCGATGGCGGCGTCCGCCTGCCTGCGGCAGACCGAAGGCGGGGTGCTGTCATGGATCGATGCGGCGCGCCAGTCCGACCTGCTGCAGCTGGCGCTGGAAGGGCGCGCGGGCGCGGAGGGCGGGTATCACGCCTATCTGAGGCTGCTGAAAAACATGCCGTCCGCAGGCAGGGAAGCCCACGCGGTCTGGGCGCATGCGGTGCTGAGCGCCTTCGAGGGCTTCCGCCTGCTGTGCGCGGTGCGCGAGGGCGACTGGGGTGTCAACGGCATCAATGCGGCCATCGAGGACCACTTCGACGCCAAGGGCCTGATCCGGCGCCGCGGCGAATGGTATGTCGGCCGGCCGGTGATGATCACCCGCAATGACGCTTCGCTCGGCGTATCCAACGGGGATATCGGCATCACGCTGCCCGATCCCGACCGGCCCGATGGCCTGCGGGTCTACCTGCCCGATGGCGGCAGCGTGATCGGCGTGCTGCCGAGCCGGCTGCCCCAGGTGGATACCGCCTATGCGACTACCGTGCACAAGGCCCAGGGCTCGGAATTTGCGCATGCGGTGATGGTGCTGCCGCCCGACGCCGGCCCGGTGCTCACGCGTGAACTCGTTTATACCGGCATCACACGCGCCAAGCAGCATTTCACGCTGGTGTCGCCGAATGCGGCGGTGCTCGATGGCGCGGTGGACAGGCAGACGCGGCGCATGACCGGGCTGCGCATGATGCTCAAGGCGCAGGCGCTTCCCCAGCCTGCGTCCGCCGCCTCACCGCGCACCAGGCATTCCCGCGCATTGCGCGCGAGCGCTCCGGGACAGGGAGAATTGGATTTCGGCTGAAGCCGCTGATCTGGTTTGTGCGTTCCTCAGGCGGATAGCGTCGGTACTGCTTCCGGGTAGGTCCGGAAATGCAACGGGGCGGAAGGAAAGCTGACTTTCCTTCCGCCCCGTCTTGATGGGACTGCCGTCGTGGACCGATTACTTCGCGACCTTGACCTTGGCGACCAGTTCCTTCAGTGCCGGTGCGGCCTTGAAGCGAACGTTCTTGGAAGCCTTGATCTTGATGGATTCGCCTGTCGCCGGGTTGCGGCCGGTACGTGCGGCGCGCTGCGAGACGGTGAAAGTGCCGAGATCCGGGAAGGAGAAACGGCCTTCCTTCTTCAGGTCTGCGCCCACGAAGCCGAAGACCTGCTCAACGATTTCCTTGGCTTTCACCTTGGTCAGTTCATGCTGGGCTGCGACGGTGTCGATGATTTCGCTCTTGTTCAATTCAATCTCCGATGATGCATCTGTTGTTTAGCTATGGTGTGAGGCGTTACCGCCCGTCGTGGATAGTACTAAACCGGTGCCCGTAGTCAAGCCCCACGCAGCGTAATGCATCGCTCTGCAACATTCGGCACGCCAGCCGCACCGCAGCAAAATCGGTCCCGCGGGGTTCCGGACAGCCGATTTCAGGAACGACCCATCGATCGAATGCCCCTTGAAACCATTACGCCAGAGCGACCGCAGGCCTGGCTGCCGTGCGTGCACTTTCGCGCTCGACGACCAGCAGCATGCCGCCGAAAATCGCCACATTCTTCAGAAACTGCGTCAGCTGGTTCTGGAACCCGGCTGCATCGGCGCTCCAGAAGGCATGGAACAGCAAGGTTACCGGAATCAGGAACAAGGCGATCGCCAGTGCCGCGATCCTTGCCTGCAAGCCCAGGATCAGCATCAGGCCGCCCGCCACTTCGATCACGATGGTAAGGACCAGCATCAGTCCTGCAGCCGGCACGCCCGACGCAGCGATCCAGCCGGAGACGGCATCGAAGCCCGCGATCTTGTTGATGCCGGCGATGAGAAACAGGGTGCCGAGCGCCGCACGGCCGGCCGGATAGAAAAATCTGTTCAGGTCTTGCATGTCAAGCTCCTTCAATGAAATGGTCGTCTTCGACGGTGCCGGGGAAGCATGCCGTCCCCTAGGACGGCATGTCCAAAGCTATCAAGGCACGCCGTCCGCAATCAGTACGGCAGGTCGAACAGCAGCACTTCGGCAGCATCCGCCTTGGCCAGGGTCACCAGGCTCTCACGGGAGATCTTCAGACCGTCGCCGCCTGCCAATGCGGCGCCGTTGATCTCGATCCGGCCGCGCACCACATGCACATACGCAGTCCTGCCCTCTTCCAGCCTGTGCTCCACGCGGTCTTCGCCATTCAGGATGGCGGCATAGATCGACGCATCCTGCTGCACCGACACCGAATCGTCGCGGCCGTCGGGCGATACGATCAGGCGCAGCCTGCCCTGCTTGGACGCAGCATCGAAATGCTTTTCTTCATAAGACGGCTCGATACCGCGCAGATTGGGCTCGATCCAGATCTGCAGGAAATGCACGCGCTCGCTTGCCGAGTGGTTGAACTCGCTGTGGCGCACGCCGGTGCCCGCGCTCATCCGCTGCACATCGCCGTAACGGAGCACCGATCCATTGCCCATGCTGTCCTTGTGCTCGAGCGCGCCGTCAAGCACATAGGAAATGATTTCCATGTTGCTGTGCCCATGCGTGCCGAAGCCGCGGGAAGGTTCGACCTCATCCTCGTTGATCACGCGCAGGGGGCCGAAACCGACCTGGCGGGGATCGAAATACTCGCCGAACGAGAAAGTGTGACGGGAATTGAGCCAACCGAAACTGGCTGCGCCGCGCTCTGTGCTTTTACGAACTTCCAACATGATCGACTCCTTTGTCTGCATTTATTTTCGAAACTTTCGAAATACCTGATTTGCTCATTTTTTCGTGCCTGCCCCGTTTCGTATTGGGCATGAACGTATTATGGCGGTCCACCCCCGGTTAAAAAAGCGGAAAGTTTGCCACCCTATTTTCAATTTTTTCGAATATAAGCTTCCTATTCCAGGGCAGGCAAAGCGGCCTATGCCGGAACCGCGCTTCCCTACCGCACCACTTATCGGTAATACCGCTATCCATTGATGTGATTGACGAAGGGAGGTCTGCATGTCGCCGCTACGGAATCCCGCAATCGAACGTCCGCAAGTTTTGTTTGAGGTGGAACTGGTCGTTTTCGGCACGTTGATCAGCAGCGCTTCCCGCTGCTCAGTCAGCGTTCTGGCGGAAACCGCGCGCGGCGCCCGGCGCATCTGCCTGTCACAGTACCGCCGCGCCGAAGTCAAGAGGACCCGGGAGGTTCGTTCTGCTCCCTGATACGGTCGCACATATCAAGGCTCAGGTCTTGGGGCAGCCGTCAGCGCGGTAGACTCTTCGTCTCGAAAGCCGGCACTTCCGGCCGGCACCACTACGGCTTTGCTCGACGTCCGCGAAGCCAGATACGATCGCGCATCATGCTGCGATCCGGTCGACCGGGTTGAGGTTCTACAGGAAGTCAAAGACCGGATTGCAATGGCTGGATCCTGCATTGCGCAGGAATCGGACAAGCCAGCACCAGGGATTCATCCGCATTGCATCGACATCTATTGAATGCAGGGCGGCGCCGCACGGCAAGCAATGCGATTTCAAGTCAGGGCAGGATTCGAGCATGACTTGAAATCGCGTCTATCCGCTGGCGCCAAGATAGATGGATGCTCGTTCAAAGAGACTTCGTCAAAAGATGTCGCCGGGGTTCACCCTATTGGATGCCTGTGCGCCGGGTTCGAAAGTGATGCGTCCACCACCACCGGTAAATATGTTGCTATCGATGAGGTATCCGTGCGTATTGGCCTTGATGTCCACCACGGAATCGGCAAAATGTTCCCCGCTCAAGCCTGATCCGTTGAAGGTGTTGCCGCGGACGATACCGCCGCTCGTGCCTTCCTTGATATCGATGTTTTCAGCGCGCACATTCGGCCCGAAAACGTTGTTGATGATCATGTTGCCGTTGCTCTGATCATCGGGGAAGTTTTTGGGGTCCGACCCGATATACACGCCTTCACCGAAACCCGGGTCTGTCAGGCCGGTGTTATCGATACTGGAATTCTGCAGCAGATTGTTGGAGCTGTTCTTGCGAAAATGAATACCTTCCTGCCCGGTATCCTTTACCGTCAGGCCGTCCAGTACGTTGTCGCTCGAGCCGTCCAGCACGATGCCCTTCTGGCCGCCGGAAACGGTAAAGCCGGTCAGGGTATTGTTGTTGCTGTTCTCCAGGTGCAGCGCATATCCGTCGTTGCCGCCCTTGATGACCGCATTCTTCGAACCCTCGATCGTTACTCCCGATTTGCCATTCAGCGAGAAGTTGCCTTCGTAGACGCCATCGGCAAGATGGATCTTGGTACCCGATTCCGCACTGGACAATGCGTTCTTCAGCTCTTCCGAATTGCGAACTTCGACGGTTTTGGTGACCGGGACCTTTTCTTTGGTTTTTTCCGGCGACTGTACGGCATTGCTGCCATGGTTTCTATCAATTGATACACCCATACCTACCTCGATCTCAATGAATTAATAATGCAGAAAATTACGCATCGGAGATGCACTTTTCGACTACTGTCATGTATGGGTGGCGCAAGACGGAAAATGATTCCATGGCAACTCCGCACATGGGGCACAATGAGGGATTCACACTGGATTGAAGGACAAGCACCATGGATGACAGAAAAGACCTGACCGCCCTCTCGCATGCATTGCGCAAGCTCCATCAGGCGCTGGTCGGCGTCGCCCGCCGCGAGCACGAAGCCGAGTGGGGCGAAGTCGATCCCGGGCAGCTGCTGCAATTGCTGACCAAGCATCCGGGCTTTGAATGGCTGCGCGAGCTGAGCGGCCTGATGACCTATATCGACGAGCTCACGGACGAGGACGACATCGGCGCCGAAGAAGCGCAGGCGGCACGCGCAACGGCAAAAAAGCTGCTGCTGCCGGGAAGCGACCCGGCGTCTTCATCGCCATTCACCCAGCGCTACCGCGAGATCCTGCAGGCCGAACCCCTGGTGGTGATGGAGCATGCCGCCGTGCGCAAGCTGCTCGACAGGAGCTGACCGGAACTGTGTCTGCGCCTGGCCCTAACACGGCGGCATGAGATCGGCGAAACGTCCGGGCAAGGCATACTGCCTGGCGCGATCCAGCCACCACTTGAGGGCGGCCCCCTCTTCCCCGGTGCGCCAGGCCAGATAAAAGACTTCTTCCGCCCTCGGCTCCTCGACTTCCTTGACCACCAGCGAACCGGTCGCCAAGGCTTCGCGGACGCAGAACTCCGGCAGGAAGCCGAATCCGAGGCCGGCGAGCTGGAACCGGAATTTGGTCTGCATGTCCGGTACCGTCAGTGTTTCCTGACCCAGCAGCAGGCCCACGGTGCGCGCCGGCGTCTGGCGCACGGAATCGGCGACCGATATTGCGCGATACTGGTGCAGGTCGTCCCTGCGCAGCGGCCGGTCGATGGCTGCCAGCGGATGGGACGGCGCCACCGCGAACAGGAAGCGCACCGTACCGATGGCCTCGGCCTTGTAACCGCCGCCGGACGGACCTTCGCCGGCGGCGCCTATCAGCAGATCGACGCGCCGGTCGAGCAGCGCTTCCCAGCTGCCCGTCAAGGCTTCCTGCACGATCCTCAGCCGGGTCTGGTCGGCCGCCTGATAGAAAGCCTGGATGTCGTCCTTCAGTGCCACCGGGCTCAGCAGGGAATCCATGCCGATGGTGAATTCCGTTTCCCAGCCGGACGCCACGCGCCTCACGCGCATTTCCAGATCGCCGGCCGCCCGCAGCAGATGCCGCCCTTCCTTGAGCAGCTCCTTGCCGGCGGGCGTAAGAATCACCTTGGGCCCTGAGCGCTCGAACAGGGCGACGCCGAGATCCTCCTCCAGTTTGCCGACCGTATAGGAAATGGTCGAGGGCACGCGGAAGATTTCCTTGCCGGCCGCCGAGAAGGAGCCGAGGCGGGCGATCGCATCGATGATCTGGAGGGCTTCGAGAGTGAGTTTGAGCATGAGTGTTCCTGCGATGATGGATCGGCTGGATCGACGCCGCACATGGTACCTCGATTGCACGGCAGCGGCTTTCCAGGCGGCAGCAAAGCCCGTTTGCAAACCTTTGCGGGAGGGTGCCATAGATTGCCTTCCTCAGGCAGCTTTGCTTTATCGCAGCCGCAATTTAATTAAAGGCAACTTCAGCGGGCGATCGGCGTCAATGGAGGATGAATGTGTCCAGGCAGCGCCAGTATTTGCGCATGCCGGTCAGGGACAAGGGCTGTCCAGCCCACTTTTTCGAATGACGATGATGCAGCAGCACACCACACCGGCTGGCGAAGTGCCAGTCCGCAGGCGCTGGATTGCCTGTGAACAATGCGATCTTCTCCAGCACGAAGTCGAGCTTCCGTCGCGTGCCGATGCCCGCTGCGTGCGCTGCGACGCGGTGATGTACCGCGGCTCTCGCGCCAGGCTCGATACCATGATCGCGCTGGCGCTCGGCTGCGCAATCATGTTCCTGGTCACCAACCTGTTTCCGATCGCGACCCTGTCGACGCAAGGCATTACGGTCTCGACCACGCTGATCGGCTCGGCACAGATGCTGCTCCAGCAGGAACGCCCCGTAGTTGCCGTGCTGATGTTCGTCACCACCATCCTGGTGCCGGCGCTGGAACTGTCGGCCTTGCTGTACATGCTGCTGCCGCTGCGCTTCGGCCGCGTGCCGCCCGGCCTCTCGTCCGCATTCCGGATGCTGCTGGCTGCGCATCCCTGGGGCATGCTGGAAGTATTTCTGCTTGGCCTGCTGGTGACGCTGGTCAAGCTGTCGGAGCTGGCTTCCATCGTGCCGGGCATCGCCTTCTGGTCGTTCTGCGGCGTGATCGTACTGTTTTCCTGGCTGTCGACATCCTTCAGCACGCGCGACCTGTGGCGTTGGGTGGACGATGCGCAACTGGCGCAGCAATCGCAGGAACAAACACGCTCCGGCGCGCCGGAGGCGATGCAATGAATCCGCGCCCGTACACCGGCACGATGCGTTCGGCCGCCTCGCTCGGACTGCTGTCCTGCCATGCCTGCGGCCTGCTCTGCCGCGCGCCCGGACATGCGGGCGAACTGCGCTGTCCGCGCTGCCATGCCGATGTCCATCTGCGCAAGCCCGGCAGCCTGTCGCGCACCTGGGCGCTGCTGATCGCGGCGTATATCCTGTACATTCCAGCCAATCTCTTTCCCATCCTTTACACCAGCTCGGTGTTCGAATCGCAGGGCAATACCATCATGAGCGGCGTGGTGCTGTTCTGGAACGGCGGCTCCTATTTCATTGCCGCGCTGATCTTCATCGCCAGCATCGTGGTGCCGCTGACCAAGCTGTTCGCGCTGACGCTACTGCTGATCTCGGTGCAGCGCCGCTCGTCGAAGCGGCCGCACCAGCGCACGCGCCTTTACCGGCTGGTGGAATTCATCGGCCGCTGGTCGATGCTCGACGTCTATGTGGTCGCGCTGTCCGTGGCCCTGGTGCAGATCGAGGCCCTGGCGTCGATGCAGGCCGGCATCGGCGCCGCCGCCTTCGGCGCGGTCGTGGTGCTGACCATGCTCGCTTCCAAGACCTTTGACCCGAGGCTGATCTGGGACAGCGTGGATAACGCAGAGGAGAACGATGACTGACCAACCGAACAACCATTCCGATATTCCGCAGGCGGTCGCCGTGCCCCGGCGGCGCTGGACGGTATCGCTGGTCTGGCTCATTCCCATCGTGGCCGCACTGCTCGGCGCCTGGGTCGCGGTGCAGCAGATCATGTCGCATGGCCCGACCATCACCATCACCTTCAAGAATGCCGAGGGGCTGGAAGCGGGCAAGACCAAGGTGCGCTACAAGGATGTGGACATCGGCACGGTGACCAACATCAGCATTTCCAAGGACCGCTCGCAGGTGATCGTCACCGCCGAAATGACAAAGCAGGCCGAGGACTTGATCGTCGCCGATACGCGCTTCTGGGTAGTGCGTCCGCGCGTGACCTTCAACAGCGTCACCGGCATCGGCACGCTGCTGTCGGGCGCATTCATCGGCGTCGATGCCGGCAAGTCCCAGGAAACCCAGCGCGACTTCGCGGGGCTCGATACGCCGCCGCCGGTGACTTCGGACGCGCCGGGGCGGCGCTTCACGCTGCGCGCCGAAGACATCGGCTCGCTGTATATCGGCGCGCCCATCTATTACCGCCGCGTGCAGGTCGGCAACGTCACCGCCTACAGCCTGAACGAGGACGGCAAGGGCGTCACGCTGGAAATCTTCGTCAATGAGCCGAACGACCGTTTCGTCACGACCAACACACGCTTCTGGCATGCGAGCGGCATCGATGTCTCGCTCGAAGGCTCCGGCTTCAAGCTCAATACCGAATCGCTGATTTCGGTGGTCGTGGGCGGCATCGCCTTCCAGTCGCCGCCGGAAGGAGAAGCCGGCGATCCGGCGGCAGCGGATACCGGATTCACGCTGTTCGACAACAAGGAAGCCGCGCTCAAGCGCGTCGGCCAGGAAGTGCAGACCTATCTGCTTTACTTCACCGAATCGCTGCGCGGCCTCGCGCCCGGAGCGCCTGTGGATTTCCGAGGCATCGTGATCGGCGAGGTGAAGGCCGTCAGCGTCGAGTACGACCGCGACAGCAAGACGCTGCGCTTCCCGGTCGAGATCGAGATCTATCCGGAACGCATGCGTTCGCGCTACCGGCCGGGAGCGCCGCAACTGTCGGCCATGGAGCGAGACCCGCATGTCCTGTTCGACAGGCTGGTGGAACGCGGTTTCCGCGCCCAGCTCAAGACGGCCAACCTGCTGACCGGCCAGCTGCTGATCGCGCTCGACTTCTTCCCCAATGCGCCGCGCACAAAAATCGATTGGAGCAAGACGCCGGCAAGCCTGCCGACGGTACCCGGCGCCTTCGAGGATCTGCAGGAAACCCTGAGCAACATTGCCCGCAAGCTGGAGAAAGTACCGTTCGACACGATAGGCAGCAACCTCGACAAGTCGCTGGTCAGCCTGCGCGCCACGCTGGAGAGCGCCGACAAGCTGGTACGCCAGCTCGACGGCAGCGTGCTGCCGGAAATGAAGCAGACGCTGGAGCAGGCACGAAAGACCCTGGGGAATGCCGAGCGCACGCTGTCCAGCGATGCTCCCGTCCAGCAGGACCTGCGCGATACGCTCAGCGAAGTCGGACGCGCGGCGCAATCCGTGCGCGAACTTACCGATTACCTGAGCCGCCACCCTGAAGCGCTGCTGCGCGGAAAAAAGGATGAGGAATAACATGCCAGACACAACTTCGATCGGTTCCGCGGTGGTTCGCACGGCGGCGCTGCTTGCCTGCGTGCTGCTGGGCGCATGTTCGTCGGCGCCCAAGGAAAATTTCTATACGCTCAACCCGGCCGCCGTTCCTCCGCCAACGGCTGCCACGGCCAATAACGGAGGCGCATTGAGCATCGCGGTCGGTCCTGTGCGGGTGCCGGAGATCGTCGACCGTCCGCAGCTCGTGGTGCGTCGCGGACCGACTCAGATCGACCTGCTGGAGCAGCACCGCTGGGCACAGCCGCTGCGCGCCGAGATTGCGCAGGCGATTGCAAGCGGCTTGCGCACTCAGCTGCCGGGAGCCCGCGTGGCGCTCGACCGTGACGCCGCCGCGCAAAATGCCGATGTAAGGGTAACGGTCGACATCAGCCGCTTCGATGCCGTGCCCGGAGATGCGGTGACGGTACAGGCCTTGTGGTCGGTGCGGCCGACGAACGACCGGCCCCCGCTTACCGGACAGTCGACGTCGCGCGAACCGCTGGCGGGCAGCGACAATGAAGAGATCGCCCGCGCTTTTGCACGCGCGGTCGCCAGTGTCAGCCGCGACATTGCGTCGTCGGTCGCAGCGGCGAGGAATTCCGCCACGGCGGCGAAATAGCGCGTCGTTTCCCGGAGGCCGGGTGCCCGGGCTCCAGCCGGCAGCGCGCTGCGCTGCCTCAGTTCCTGCATGAAGTATCATGCACGGGACATCATCTCCCGCACTGTCTTTCTTCAGCAAAACACGCATGCCAGGCTGAACCGAACACGCGTCGCCTTTCCATGCATTACCGGATAACTCAACAGCGTGAACCGATTTCATTTCCCCGTATTGAATGGTGCTCATGGAGGCTGGCAGCGGCTGCCGCTGCCCTTCCTGTTTTTCCTGCTGCTGGCAATGTTCAGCCTGCAGGGCACTGCTTTGGCGCAGGTGCCGCCCAAGCCGGCCGCGCCGGCGAGTCCGGCTGCGCCCGCCGCCCCTGCCAAGCCTACAGAAGCGCCTCCCGCTCCACAGCCGGTCGCCCTCTCCGATATCGCGGCGCAAGCCGAAGCCGCGCTTGCCGAGGTACGGCAGCTGGAAAACCGCAGCCGGATCGAAGACGTCATCCAGACGGCCGGCGACCGCCTGCCGCTGCTGGAGCGGGAGTCCAGCTATCGCGTACAGATTGCGCGCCGGCTCAATCGCGCTGCCTTTTCACTGGAAAGCATTCAGGCCCTGGAAGAGGAACTGCGCGACATCGAGCTGCGTACCGCACCGGTGCGGCGCGATCTGACGCGCACCGCGCTGCAGGTCGACCGCGACCTGAAGGAGCTGGAACGCCTGGAAGCCATCTGGAATGTCACCATCAAGGCGGCATCCGAAGCCTCTGCTCCAGCCGATGTGCTCGACCGCGCCAAAGACCTGAGCCGCACCATTGCCGACGCCAAGAAGAGCGTGCTGGAAGACCGCGCCAAGGTGCTTGCCCTGCAGGGCCGCGCTGCCGATATCGGCACCCAACTCGCCGACATCCGCCGCATGCTGACCGACGCCAGCGAGCGGGCAGTCACGCGGCTGCTCTATCGCGACAGTTCGCCGCTGTGGAGCAGCGCGTTCTGGGACGCATGGCTGCGCAGCTTCTCCGCGGAGGCCGGAGAAAACCTCGTCAACCAGGCGGTCGCGCTTGGCGACTATGTGCGTGCGCACGTCAGGAATTTCATTTTCCATGCCTGCTTTCTCGGTTTGCTCGTGGTGGCCCTGTCTGGTGCGCGCAGCCGGGTCGATGTTCTCTGCGCCACCGACGAGGGATTGAAGAACAGCCGGCAGATCTACGACATGCCCATCGTCACCGCGATGCTGCTGGCGATGCTGTTCAGCACCTGGTTCTATCCGCGCCCTCCGCGCGCGCTGTGGCTGATGATGGGCGTGCTGGTTTCGGCGCCGCTGCTCGTGTTCGCGCGGCGCGTGGTGGACCGGCGCGTTTATCTCCTGCTGTCACCGGTCGTGCTCTTCTATCTGTTCGACCGCGTGCGCGCCCTGTTCGCGCCTTTGCCGGGCGTGCACCGTTTCATGCTGCTGGTGGAATCGCTCGGCCTGATGCTGGTGGTGCTGGCCGTGCTGCGCCAGCATGCACGCGATGCGATGCCGGAGTCACGTACCGCCGCGCGCAGCATTTATTACGGAAGCTGGGCGCTGCTCCTGCTGTCGGCGATCGTACTGGCCGCCAATGCAGGCGGCTATGCGCGCCTGGCCGACCTGGTCATGCGCACGACCCTGGCCAGCGCCTATACCGCCGCGGTGCTGTATGTGCTGACGCGCGCCGGCGAAGGCATCATGCACGGCCTGCTGTATGTGCCGCCGATGTCTTTCCTGGCCGGGGTACGGCGCCATCGCGCCCGCATTGCCGTGCGCATCAACCGCTGGATGCAGTGGATCGCCTTCATTCTATGGGCCTTGCTCACGCTGCAGTCCACCGGCTTCCTGCAGCAGGCGGTGGGCTGGGTGCTCGAACTGTGGAAAGCGAGCTTCGAGATCGGCAGCCTGAAGGTGGCGGTGAGCGACATCATCCTGTTCCTGCTCATTCTCTGGACTACCTATCAGCTGTCGCGGCTATCGCGTTTCTTCCTGGAAGAGGAAATTTTCTCCAGGGTACGGCTCGACCGCGGCCTGCCCTATGCGGTCTCCACGACGGTGCATTACATCATCCTGCTCACCGGCCTGGTGCTTGCGCTGACGGCGATCGGCGTCGACATGACCAAGTTCACCATCGTGGCCGGTGCGCTGACGGTCGGCATCGGTTTCGGCTTGCAGAACATCGTCAACAATTTCGTGTCGGGCCTGATCGTGCTGTTCGAGCGGCCGGTGAAGGTGGGCGATACGGTGGAAATCGACGGTATCGTCGGCCGGGTGCAACACATCGGCATCCGCGCCACCGTCATTCACAGCACCACCGGTGCGGAAGTCATCATCCCGAACGGCAAGCTGATCTCCGACAAGGTGACCAACTGGACGCTGTCGAGCCAGCTGCGCCAGATTGCGGTACCCGTCGTGACCAAGCCGGACATCAACGTGGCCAGGCTGAAAGCCACGCTGCAGGAAGTCGCGCGCTGGAACAAGCAGGTGCTTGAATCGCCTGCACCCGAAGTGCTGTTCATCAAGCGCGGCGTGGATGCCTTCGAGTTCGAGCTCAGGGTCTGGACCGGCGATCTCGATGCCTGGCTTAGAGTCAGGAGCGATCTGATCAGCGATATCAATGATGCGTTGAGCAATCAGGATCTGCCGGCGCAGGCGCCTGAGGTGGCGGGAGCACAGGTGCTGCTGGAGGAGAAAGAGGGTGCGGCTGAAAAGATGGCGACGGAGCAGGTTCAACCGCCGCCTTCGGTGATGCGTTAGAGCGGTTTTACCTTGATTGAATCAGGCAGGTAGCTTTAAATTATTTGCTACGGACAATGAATTCCCCTCTCCCGCAAGCGGGAGAGGGGCCGGGGGTGAGGGCGATTGTCACGACCGCATGAGGTTATACGATCCCCCTCATCCCCAACCCTCGCTCCGCGCCCCACGCCTTGGCTTGCAAGCCAAGTCGGCTCCGGCAGCGCAAACCATGGTTTGCGAAACCCTGCCTCTGCCCCGCCTGCGGGAGAAGGGAGCCCAGCCGCGCATGCGTATAGACCATAGGCTCATCACCATCTGGCCGACACGGCAACAGCTCACAGCATCACGAAGCCGGGCAAGGATTCGACGCCTTCAGCGCTTCGCGCGATCTTGCAATCGCCGATGTCGCCGGTTCGTCCACGGTCAGGCTGTTGTCGGTGAAGCGGCAGCCATAGCTCGGGCTGGCGACCGTTGCAGGCGTCAGCACATCGTCGCCTTCCGGCTTCACGCCGTTCTGTTCCCAGTTGATCATCGCATCGAAAGCCGAGGCCTGTTCCTTGACCGTGAAATCGCAGTGGGCGACGCCGCGGATGGCACGCTGCACCAGCCACTTCGACGTGCCCAGCGCATCGGCGCGGCGCTTGTAGATCTGCTCCATGCTGAACGGAACATACATGTCGCCGAGCGTGTGGATCGACACCACCGGAATGCCGATGCGCGCGTTCGTCTTCGGCACCCAGCGCACGCCGTCGGTGCGCAGGCGGTTCGCGTCCGGCGTCGCTTGCACGCGGAAGATCGATGCATTGAATGCCTTTTCCTCGGCCGACTGCGCAGCGTCGTTGTCGAACTGGTAGACGAAGTTCTTGGTGCTGACCACGTCTTCATTGAGGATGCCGAGCATCTTGCCGTCGCGGCCGAACGTACCCCAAGCAGTGGCGGTGTACGGTCCGGCGAAACCGATGTCGAACATCGGGCGCTCGCCGCCGGTCAGGTTCTTCACCATCTGCTTGAGCTTGTCGCCTTGCGCGGTCGTCACGCCGTTGGCAGTCGCGCTCGGGAAAACGCTGAAGAAGGTGGAACGCACCGCGGGCTCGATCTCCGCCCAGTTGGCAGTGGGCCACGTCGTTGCCGGCAAGCCGGCAAGCTGCATGGCGCCGGCCTGGTAAGCAGCGAAGAAGTCGTACAGCTCGGTATCGCCCAGCACGCCGCACATCGGCACCGCGCCTGCATAGCGCACCTTGTTGTTGGCGGTCTGCATCGCTTCTTCATCGATCGCCGCCGCCGTGACGTGGCCGCCCATCGAGACGCCGATGATATAGGTCTTGCTCGGAGCCGGCAGCGTGCGGCCTTTTTCCGCAGCTATCTTGTTGAAGGCGAGCGCCAGCGCATTGGTGTCTTCCACTCCGGCGCGGACATCGTAGTAGTTTCGGCTGTAGCTCGAGGCCGCCCAGGCATAGCCCTGTTCGATCAGGTGGCGGCGGATGCCGGGGTTGCTGACCGTCAGCGCCGCTCCGGTGCCTGCATAGCCGTGCGCATACATGACCAGCTTGCCGTTCCAGTTCTTCGGCACTTCGATGCGGTAGCCCGAACCCTGATGGACGCCCCACCAGCGGTCGGCGTCCGGTGCGCCGGCCAGCGCCTCGAAGGGCAGGCTGGCTTCGGTGACGGAAAAGGTGCGGCTGTCCTGAGGACGCTTCGCTTCAGCCGGCGGCGTGGCCGGCGCGGGATTGGTCGTGCCGGAGCTGGCCACAAGTTCATTTCCGCCGCCGCCGCAACCGGCGAGGACCGCACTTACCACCGCGAGCCGAAGCGCGGAAGCCATTTTCGATGTCATTGATTGTCTCCGTTAAATTATCATTAGTTGTACTGCATTGCAGAACACGGTTTTACCGTGGTACTGCTGCGTACAAGTTTATAAGGAAAAATTATTTGGCGTCCATTACATTTTTTCTTCTAGAAATTTGCTGCCTAAAGACTGTAAGAGCCGAGCAACAAAAAAGTGAGCATGGTCACATATTCTGCATTGCAGAAATATGTTCTGATATTTTGCACATATTCCGGAAGACTCCTTATAATCGCCAACACAAACTGCACGATCGTTCGCATTACCGGCCAGTCAGGCTTGGCGCTGCCATGATCGGTTCACAAGCAGACATTTCGGGAATAGTTGGGAGACAAGATGCACACGACAACGATGCGGTCCGGCGCCTCTGCTGCAAAGACGGCCAGGAGCAGTATTGCGAGCGTGCCGGGACGCCATGGCGTCGACTTGTTCGAATCCTGATCAACCCGAAGGGCCTGCAACAGACATTCCTCTGCCGGTCTGCCAACCGGTGAATACCAGGATCTTTCATCCACGCCACAACAGCAAAGGAATCAACCATGTCGTTTCCACATCGTCCGCGCCGCAATTTCATCAAGGGCTCGCTGGCGCTCGGCGCCACGATCGCATTTCCGGCCCTGGCTCAGGCCCAGGAAAAGTATCCGTCCCGTCCTATTCGCCTTCTCTGTCCATGGCCGGCCGGCGGCTCCACCGACGTGGTCATGCGCGCAATCGGCGACAGCTTCTCCAAGCAGATCGGCGGCACGGTCATCATTGAGAACAAGCCGGGCGCCGGCGGCATCCTCGGCGCAGGCGAGCTGGCCCGTGCCCAGCCCGACGGCTATACCCTGTCGCAGCTGCCGCTGGGCATCTTCCGCCTGCCGCACATGCAGAAAGTGTCCTTCGATCCGATGAAGGACCTGACCTACATCGCCTGCATGACCGGTTATACCTTCGGCATGGTGGTTCGCTCGGATTCGCCGATCAAGTCGGTGAAAGAGCTCGTCGACTATGCGAAGGCAAATCCTGACGGTTTCACCTACGGCTCGACCGGCACCGGCACCACGCCGCACCTGGTAGTCGAACAGTTCGCCCGCCGTGCCGGCATCAAGCTGCTGCACGTGCCGTTCAAGGGCAATGCCGACGGCATGCAGGCCCTGCTCGGCGGCCATGTGATGGGCCACAGCGACGCCACCGGCTGGGCTTCGGCCGTCGAAGCCGGCCGTGCCCGCCTGCTGGCGACCTACGGCAGCAAGCGCACCAAGCGCTGGCCGAACGTGCCGACCCTGCTGGAACTCGGCTACCAGACCGTGTCCGATTCGCCGTTCGGCATCGGCGGACCGAAGGGCATGGACCCGGCCCTGGTCAGGCGGCTCCAAGATGCATTCAAGAAAACGCTCGAAGATCCGACCGTCATTGCGGTGCTGGACAAATTCGACCAGCCGATCATCTACAAGGACAGCGCCGCCTATACCAAATTCGCGCACGACACCTTCAAGGAAGAGAAGGAAACCGTCGAGAGCCTGGGGCTGGCAAAGGCCAGCTGATATATTCAAGCCGTAATCCGGCGCATCAGGCAGCAAACTGAAAAAGGGCAGGCTTCCCAAGCTTGCCCTTTTTGCATTCCATGGACTGCCGATGCGTAAAATTACTGGCTTGCCCCGCCGTACGGGAACGCCTTCTTTTTACTCGGGTCCACTTGAAAGCGCAGCGTCCGGCCTCACTTAATGCTTCGAGATTATCGAAGCTAACCAACCATAAACCTCGGTTTTTATCCTAGGCAGCCTGAGTTATCCTGCGTCGTGTAGTCATTTACAACGGTCCGTCCTTTTTCACAGCCGGCGGCCGTTTACCCGAGGAGGTGTTGTGAACAAGAAATACCCGCAAGCCGCTATCTGGGCTGCCATCATGTTTTTCATTTTCTTCATCTTCGGGCAATCGCTCGGCGGCGGCAGCGGTGCTTCATCCTCCGCCAAAGCGATCGCGTATTCGGAATTGATCACCGAGATCAAGGCCGGAAACATCAAGGAGGCAACGATCGAAGGAGAACGCATCACCGCGGTGACCAGCGGCGGTACCGTCCTCAGCTCCACCACCACGCTGCTTGACCGCGGCCTGATCAGCGATCTCATCAACAACAACGTCCGCTTCGACGTCAAGAATCCCGAAGGCCCGTCTTTCCTGTCGCAGCTGTTCATTTCCTGGTTCCCGATGCTGCTTCTCATCGGCGTCTGGGTCTTCTTCATGACCAAGTCGCAGGGCAAGGGAGGCATGGGCGGCGTGCTGTCGATCGGCAAGTCGAAGGCGCGCATGCTCGACGAAAAGAGCAACCGCATCACTTTCGCCGACGTCGCAGGCTGCGATGAAGCCAAGGAGGAAGTCGGCGAAATCGTGGACTTCCTGCGCGATCCGCGCAAGTTCCAGCAACTGGGCGGCCGCGTGCCGCACGGCGTGCTGATGGTCGGTCCGCCCGGCACCGGCAAGACCCTGCTGGCGCGTGCGATCGCCGGCGAGGCCCGCGTGCCCTTCTTCACCATTTCCGGCTCGGACTTCGTTGAAATGTTCGTCGGTGTCGGCGCATCCCGCGTGCGCGACATGTTCCGCATGGCCAAGGAGCACGCGCCCTGCATCATCTTCATCGACGAGATCGACGCGGTCGGCCGCCAGCGCGGAAGCGGCATGGGCGGCGGCAACGACGAACGTGAACAGACACTCAACCAGATGCTGGTGGAGATGGACGGCTTCGAAGGCAATTCCGGGGTCATCGTGATCGCCGCCACCAACCGCGCCGACGTGCTGGACAAGGCGCTGCTGCGTCCCGGCCGTTTCGACCGCCAGGTGATGGTCGGCCTGCCCGACATCCGCGGCCGCGAACAGATCCTGAACGTGCATCTGCGCAAGGTGCCGATCGCACGCGACGTCGAGCCGCATGTCTTGGCACGCGGAACGCCCGGCTTCTCCGGCGCCGAACTGGCCAACCTGGTGAATGAAGCCGCCCTGTTTGCTGCACGCCGCAACAAGCAGATCGTCGACATGCGCGACTTCGAAGACGCCAAGGACAAGATCATCATGGGTCCGGAGCGCAAGTCCGCAGTCATGCGCGAAGAAGAACGCCGCAACACCGCGTACCACGAGTCCGGCCATGCGGTGGTGGCGTCCCTGCTGCCCAAGGCCGATCCGGTGCACAAGGTCACCATCATGCCGCGCGGCTTTGCGCTCGGCCTGACCTGGCAGCTGCCCGAGCATGACCGCGTGAACATGTACAAGGACAAGATGCTGGAAGACATTTCCATCTTGTTCGGAGGCCGAATTGCGGAAGAACTGTTCATGAATCAGCAGTCGACCGGCGCATCGAATGACTTCGAACGTGCGACCAAGCTGGCGCGTGCGATGGTGACCCGCTACGGCATGTCCGAAACCTTGGGCACCATGGTGTATGTGGACGACGACCAGCAATCGCCTTTCGGGCCGTCTCCGTCGGTATCGGAAGAGACGCAGCAGAAGGTCGATGCGGAAATCCGCGATATCATCGACCGCCAGTATGCATTGGCGCGCCGCCTGCTCGAGGAAAACCGCGACAAGGTTGAAGCCATGACCAAGGCACTGCTCGACTGGGAAAGCATCGATGCCGACCAGATCAAGGACATCATGTCCGGCAATGAACCGCGTCCGCCGAAATATGACGTCCCCAAGAAGACGAACCAGCCTTCGGATCCTGCCTCTCCCAATGTCGTTGCTCCGGCATAACAGATGACTCCTCCCGCCCGGGCTTGCCCGGGCGGCTTCTTTCCGGCATTCCTGATTCCGCCGGATTCGCTTCCCTCCTCTCTGTTTCCTTCCGCACTTTTTGCACGCACTGCAAACATTGGGCTGCTTCGCCGTGCCCGTTGTCGGCGTGGCGACTGCAGAAAAATGATGCATTGCCGAAAGATGATTGATCTACTTAAAGGCGCGCTTTCGGCTGCGGCTATTCGTTCGAGTTTGCCGATTAAACTTGGCAAGTTTGTCCGGCTTTTCGCTTCACTCACCGTATAGCAAACGGAAACCGCCCATTGGTTTCCTGTGCCCCCGACGAATAACAATCAACCATTGAGGATTCAGGCATGACGATCCGCAAGACGCTTTTACCCGCGCTCGGCGCCATTGCCGCATCGCTGCTTGTCGCAGCCTGCGGCACGTCAAACACGCCGGCCGTATCGGCTCCGGCAACCCCGATCATCATCTCGACCACCGCACCGGCTCCGACGCAGGTCGCAGCGGACAAGGTCATGGTGCAATGGCTGGGACAGGCGGCAACGAAGATCACTACACCTGGCGGCAAGGTGATCGTCATCGACCCGTGGCTCACCACCAACCCGAAAACACCGGAGGGTTTCAAGCGGCTGGAAGCGCTGGGCAAGGTCGACCTTATCCTGGTGACGCATGCGCACACGGACCATTTCGCCGATGCACCCGCGCTGGCGCAGCTCAACAATGCGCCGGTCTACGGCCCGGCCGGATTGAACCAGTCCATGGTTCACCTCGGCATGCTGCCGGCCAATCTGTCGCCGCGCTTCAACAAGGGCGGCACCATTACGCCGATCGGCCCCAATATCAAGATCACCGCCACGCATGCGCAGCACAGTTCGGAACTGGTCTGGCGCAACCCGGCCACCGGCAAGGAGGAAACCCATGTCGGCGGCGAAGCGATGGGCTTCATCATCGAGCTTGAGAACGGATTCAAGATTTACCATATGGGCGATACCGGCCTCTTCGGCGACATGCGGCTGATCGGCGATTACTACCAGCCCGACCTGGTGCTGATACCGATCGGCGGCCATTTCGTGATGGATCCGAAGGATGCCGCGACAGCCACGGTCCACATGCTCAAGCCGAAATACGCGATCCCCATCCACTACGGCACCTCGCCCCAGTTGAAGGGTACGCCGGCCGAATACATCAGCGCCATCGGCAATGCGCCGGTGCGCGTCGTGACGATGAATCCGGGTGAAGCTTACCAGTTCTGAACTTTTACCTCAGCACCGTCCGCGTCCGCCACATGGCGGCGCGACGGGCCAATCAAACTGCCGCGCAAACGCGGCATCTCCGAATGCCATCCAGCAAAGGAAGGCAGCGCTGCCGGAAACCGGAGCGCAGGCCGGTCTGCGGCATGTCGTGCCCATACTCGTACCGGCCGGATTTGCACCATGAATGACAAAGGGAGTTTATGCATAGACGTGATTTTCTGAGAGGAGCGGTGGCCCTGGCGGCGGCCGGCTTTCATTCATCCCCCCTCTTCGCAGCGGCGTCGGCACCGCGTCCGCTCAAATACGTCGGCCAGCCGCAAGCCTTCGACTACGCATGGCTCAAGGGCCATGCGCGGCAGCTCGCGGCCGAAGCCTACAAACCGCCTGCCGAGAAGCTTCCGCCGGAAGTGGAAAAGCTCGACTGGGACCAGTACCAGGCAATCCAGTACCGCGCAGATCACGCCTTGTGGGCCAGCGAGCCGTCGCTGTTCCAGGCCAAGTTCTTTCACCTCGGCCTGTTCTTCAAGACGCCGGTGCATATCCATGAACTGGCCAATGGCCAGGCAAGGGAGATCGCCTACGATCCGGCCATGTTCGATTACGGCAAGAGCGGCCTGCATCCGCGCAAGCTGCCGAAGGACCTCGGCTTCGCCGGCTTCCGGCTCAACTTCCATACCGACCTCACACGCGACGTCACCGCCTTTCTCGGCGCCAGTTACTTCCGCGCGGTTGGATCGGACTGGCAGTACGGCCTGTCGGCGCGCGGTCTCGCCATCGACTGCGGCATGGACCGCCCCGAGGAATTCCCGATGTTTACCAAGTTCTGGCTGGAGCGGCCGGAGAAGAATTCGACACGGCTGGTGGTTTATGCGCTGCTCGATTCGCCCAGCATTGCAGGCGCCTATCGCTTCGAGATGGAACCGGGCGCCAACTTCGTGATGGATGTCGATGTCGCTCTCTATCCGCGCAAGACCATCGAACGGCTCGGCATCGCGCCGCTGACCAGCATGTTCCAGTACGGCGAGAACGACCGCCACATCGCAGCGGCCAATGACTGGCGGCCCGAGATCCACGACTCGGACGGCCTGTCCATGTTGCGCGGCAATGGAGAATGGATATGGCGGCCGCTGACCAATCCCGCGCAGCTGCGCTTCAATGCCTATCAGGACGAAAGTCCGCGCGGCTTCGGCCTGCTGCAGCGTGACCGCAATTTCGACCACTATCAGGACGACGGCGTGTTCTACGAGAAGCGCCCCAGTCTCTGGATAGAACCGAAAGCCGGTTGGGGCAAGGGCTCGATCCAGCTGGTCGAGATCCCGACCGTGGACGAGACCTTCGACAACATCGTCGCCTTCTGGAACCCGGCCGAGAAGCCCCAGCCTGGGAAGGAATACCTGTATGCCTACCGCATGCACTGGGGACGCAATATTCCCCTGTCGCCGCTGCTGGCCACGGTGGCGGCGACGCGTACCGGCATCGGCGGCGTGATCGGGCAGAAGCGCAAGTATTTTTCCTGGCGCTTCGTGATCGATTTCGTCGGCGGCAATCTCAAACTGCTGGGCAAGGATGCGAAGGTGCTGCCGGTCATCAGCGCGTCACGCGGCGAAGTGGAACTGAGTTCGGCGCGGCCGCTCGACGATATCCAGGGCTACCGGGTGATGTTCGACCTCAAGCCGACCGACGACAGCGTCGCGCCCATCGATTTGCGCGTCTACATGACCGCCGGCGGCGCACCGCTGTGCGAGACCTGGCTGTATCAGTGGACCCCGCCTGCCGCACAGATGCGCCAGCTTTGATCGCTACGTCTGCCGGAACAGCGCAATCGTCTCCAGCAGATTGCGCGTCGCGCCTTCGAGCGAGGCATGGGCGCGATGAGCGACGCCGATGTGGCGCATTAGCTTCGGTGCAAGCGGGACGATGCGCATGCCCTGCATCCATTCCGCCTTGGCGGCATCTTCGAGCGGCAGGACGGCAGCGCCGTAGCCCGCCGCCACGAGGCTCTTCATCGCCTCCGTATAGTTGAGTTCGATGCGGGCGCGCGGATTGCAGCCGGCCTGTGCGAACCACTCCATCGTGATGCGATACATCTGGGTGGTCGAATCATTGAAGATGAGCGGCTTGCCGGCCAGCCAGTCCGGGGTGATTTCCTGCGGCGACTCCCAGTGCGCGGGCAGGTAGGCAGCCATCGGATCGCTGCGCCAGTGCGAGACCACGATATCGCGCATGCCGGGCAGCGGCGTGGCGACCAGGCCGATATCCAGCGTGCCCTGCGCCAGTCGCGCCATGGTTTCGGATGAGCCGAGGATATTGACTTCCACGTCGATGTCCGGAAAGGCCTGCTCCATTTCCTTGAGCACCTGTGGCAGCAGATACACGACGACACCGGTCGACGTGCCGAGACGCACGCGGCCGACCCGCCCTTCGACATGCCTGCGCACGGCATCCACCGTATCGTCGGCCTCGCGCAGCAGGCGCCGCGCGCGTTCTATCAGTACGCCGCCGACTACCGTCGGCTGGATTCTCCGTCCGCCGCGGATGACAAGCGGCGCGCCGAAACGGCCTTCAAGTTCGCTGATATGCAGACTGACGGTCGGCTGAGCAAGGTGCAGCGCCGTGGCGGCCGCCGAAAAACTGCCGAGATCGACAATCGTCACTAGCGTGCGTAACTGGTCCAGGTTTAATTCGCGCATCAGAAAAGCTGATAAATTCAATCAGAATACTCAACTTTACTAATATAGCATCGTCTCCGATCATGAAACCATCTCACAAGGCACATGGAGGAAGTCATGATCAGTATGCAAGCGGTGTTGGCCGGACTGCGGGCGATTGCACCGAAGGCTTCGGCACTGCGGACACGGCAGGAAAGGGAATTGCGCAGTATGGGCGACCGTGAACTTAGTGACCTGGGAATCGGAGCGAGCGAAATCCCTTACCTGTTCCGCGAAACGAAGTTGGATGTCGCCTGCATTACAGCCACGACCCCGCTTGCGACAAGCGTCGGTCTATCGAAGGCAGCCACCAATCGAGAGCTTGCACTATGGCAATATTCACCTTAGAATTTCTCCAAGGCAATTAAATGCAGCAGCGGCCGGCTTTTCCCTACTTTCATCTGGTGATCGAACATGCAGGTTTCCACATCCAAGCTTCCCGAGCTGGCCATCGATGAAGTGGTGAAATCGATCCAGATTCCTGCCCGCCCTGAGCTTCTGGCAAACCTGCAGCGGGAATTGATGCAGGACGATCCGGATCCAAACCAGATTTCGATTCTGGTCAGCCGCGACGTTGCGTTGTCGGCGACCCTGCTGCGCACCGCCAATTCTCCGTTCTACGGCCTCAAGCGCAAGGCGGAAACCGTCAAGCAGGCGATTTCCTATATCGGCCTGACGCAATGCGCATCGATCATGATGGGCCCTCATTGCACGGAAGACCGTCAACACCAGCAGTCCGCTCCTGACCCGCTTCTGGGACGCCGCCGACAAGCGCGCCCATGCGATGTCGCTGCTGTCGCGCGAGCTGCGCGTTGCCGCTCCCGACGTCGCGCATACCTTCGGCTTGTTCTGCGATATCGGTATTCCGCTGCTGATTAACCGCTTCCCCGATTACATCGATACCCTGCGCCTGGCCAACGAAACGGTCGGCGAGCGTTTCACCACCATCGAGGATCAGCGCCACCATACCTCGCATGCCACCATCGGTGCGCTTCTGGCGAAGAACTGGGGCCTGTCCGGCGACGTCGCCATGGCGATCCGCCTACACCATGAATACGAAATCCTTGCCGACAGCATCACGCCGGACCTGATCAAGGGCCTGATCGCACTGAGCCTGGTCGTCGAGAAAGCGATCCAGTCCTATCGCGGCCAAAACATGCATTTCGAGTGGGACAAGGGCGGCCGCCTGGCGATGGACGCGCTCGGCATCTCCGATGACGAGATGACGGATATCTGCGAAGAGCTGCACCTGCGCTTCGACGAAGCGGGCTGATCCAACCCGGCCCGCCCTCCTGTCACATTCAGCTCCCCGCCCTGCCCGTGATCTCGGCGCCGGCATCCATTGGAAGTTTCAGGAATCGCAGCGATGCAATCATCGCCATGACGCCGAGGATCATGAAGGCGGCGCGAAAATCCTCCGGTCCGACCTGGCCGGCAGCGCGCAGCCAGCTGCTGCCGTTGAGCAGGAGGGTGGCCAATGCCACGCCCACCAGCATGCCGATCTGCTGCATCATTGCCGCCAGCGTGGATGCCGAACTGCGCTGCGCCGCATTGATGTCCGCATAGGCAATGGTATTGATCGCCGTGAACTGCATGGAGCGGGTCGCGCCGGCGAAGAACAGCACAGCCGCAATGAATGCATAGCCGGCATCCCGCGCCAGCAAAGCACAGCATGCGATCGACAGGCCCACCAGCGTGCCGTTGCAGGACAGCACCGTACGGAAGCCGAAACGGCGCAGCACCGGTGTGGTCACGGTTTTCATCAGCAGGTTGCCGGCGAAGTAGATGAACAGGAAGCTTCCTGCCTCGAAGGCATTCAAGCCGAACACCAGCTGAAACAGCAAGGGCAGCAGGTAAGGCGTGGCTGCAATCGCGACCTGAATGTAAGTGCCTGCCATGAGCGAAGCGGCAGCGAAGGTTTGCACGCCGAACGGCGACAGGTTGAGCAGGGGATTGGTTGCCCGCCGCAGATGGCGCACCGCCAGCGTGCCGCATGCCAGACCTGCAGCGATCAGCGCGAGCGGCACCTGCCAGTTCTGCCGCGCATGCGCGCTGAGCTCCAGGCCGAACAACAGCATGCCCAGCGCCAGTGCCGTCAGCAGAAAGCCGCGCACATCCAGCACCCGCTCCCTTTTCCCGGCCTGCCCTGGCACGACCAGCGCCACCAGCGTCATGCCGATCGCGCCAAGCGGAATATTGAGCAGGAAGTTCCAGCGCCAGGACGCATACTCGGTAATGAATCCGCCGATCACCGGACCGATCACCGGGGCGAACAGCGCCGGCCAGGTAATGAGCGCGGTGGCCTGCAGCAGCTCGGATTTCCTTGCGTGGCCGAGCACGATGAGGCGGCCGATGGGAATCATCATGCCGCCGCCGATGCCCTGAATCGCGCGTGCCAGCGCGAACTGCGACAGGTTCGAGGCAGAGGCGCAGCCCAGGGATGCCAGCGTGAAGACGAGGATCGCCAGCAGGAAGATGCGGCGTGCGCCGAATCGGTCGGCGGCCCAGCCGGACAAGGGCATGAACATGGCCACGGTCAGCATGTAGACGGTGACGCCGATGCTCAGCTCGACCGGCCTCACACCGAAGGACGCAGCCATCTGCGGCAGCGCCGTGTTGATGATGACGCCATCGAGCAGCGCCATGAAGAAAGTGCTCGCAACGACGAGCGCGATGAGGCGGTAACTGCCTTGTTGAGGTTCCATGAGGGGGAGGGGCGGTTTCTATTCTCGAACGGCTGCGGGCATGCTGCCACCCGAGAATATCGCACAAAACCGTCATGCGTTCCCGCAGGCGATGCCACGCCGTTCCATGCCGCGTTATGCCGAGGTACGCCGAATTATGCCGCGAGCCGGAGACGTTCTTCGATCCAGGCGAGAAACTGAAGCTTGCCGAGCGGACGGCTGTACAGGTAGCCCTGGCCCTTGTCGCATTGCAGCTCGCGGATCACCGCGGCCTGCGCCGGCGTCTCCACGCCTTCGGCCACGGTGCTCATGTCGAGGCTGTGCGCCACCCGCACCGTGGCCTCGATGAGCACGCGATGGTGCGGACTGATGTCGGCCTGGCATACGAAGGAACGGTCGATCTTGACGGTGTCGACCGGCAGCATGTGCAGGCAGGACAGCGATGAATAGCCGGTGCCGAAGTCGTCGAGCGCCAGCTTGATGCCGAGTGCCTTCAGGTCGCGCAGCCGCTGCTGCACGACATCGTCCTGGGCCGCCAGGCTTTCTGTCACTTCCAGCTGCAGGGAAGCGGAAGGCATGCCGGTCGAAGCCAGAATCTGCTGCACGCGCTGCACCAGTCCGGCATCGGCCAGCTGGGCGCGCGACAGGTTGACCGCAAGCAGGGTTGGCGCGTCCGCACCGAGCCGCTGCGTCCATTCCATGAAGTCCGCGCAGGCGGTCTCCAGCACGAATTCGCCGAGGGCGCCTATCAGTCCGCACTCTTCCGCGATGCCGATGAACTCCATCGGGGGAATGCCGCCCTTGACGGGATGACGCCAGCGCACCAGCGCCTCGGCACCGACGGCAGGCATGCCGCCCAGGTCTTGACGCAGGCCGACGATGGGCTGGTATTCGACATGCAGCGTGCGGTTGAGCAGCGCCTGCCGCAGTTCCGCTTCCATGCCGCCGCGCTTCTGCGCCCGCTCGCGCATCGCGGAATTGAACAGCGCATGGCGCGCGCCGCCGGCGCGCTTGGCTTCCGCCATCGCGATGCTGGCGTCCTGCAGCAGCACGTCGGCATCGGCTCTGGATGCATCCGGCACTACGATGCCGATGCTGAAACTGCAGACGATTTCATGCGAGTCGATCCGGTAGGGCGACTCCAGCGCGGAGAGAATGCGGCGCGCGACATTCGATGCGCTCTCGCCGTGCAGCATGCCGTCGAGGATGACGACGAATTCATCGCCGCTGAAACGCGCGGCCATCTGCAATGCATTCTGGGACGAACCGACCAGGTCCGCGCGGCGTAGCGACAGCCGCAGCCGCTCGGCAATCATGCGCAGGATATGATCGCCTACCGCATTGCCGTAACTGTCGTTGACCTGCTTGAATCGATCGCAGTTGATGAACAGCACCGCGAATTCCCGGTTATCGGCAGGCGACTGATCGATCATGCGCTGCAGGGTTTCACGCACGGCGGAGCGGTTGGGCATGCGGGTGAGGCTGTCGATGCGCGCGGCATCGTTGAGTTCGCGCATCAGCGTCTGCTGTTCGCGCTCCGCATCACGCGTCGCATCGGCAAGCACCACCATGAAGCGCTGCGGATCGAGCTTCATGATGCTGGCCGAGAGCAGCTGCGGCCCGTGGCGCTGCTGAGCTGCATGGCTGATGTCGATGCGCATCGACTCGCATACCACGCCCGATGCCGGAGCGAACTCATGCACCTTGCCTGGCAGCCAGGGAGCCAGCGGCGCAAGCACCGTGAACAGGTTTTCCAGGCGTCCGTCCGGAGCGAGCGGCATCAGCAGCTGCGCCGCCATCGGATTGAGCATGTCGATGACGCCCTCGCCGTTGACCTGCAGCAGCGCCACAGGCACCCGGTAAAGGAATTCAAGCAGCGCTTCGTAGGCTTCCTGCGGCTGGTTGCTCATGGCATCACCATGTTCAGGCGCCTGGCCTGGCCGGGATGCCAGGTGCGGATGCGGTTGCGGCCGGCCTCCTTGGCTTCGTACAGCGCCGCATCGGCACGCTTGATCAATTCATCAAGGCTGGAAACATTCGCGTCTGCGGATACGATACCGCCGCTTACCGTATAAGCGATGCGCAAGCCGTCGATTTCTACCCAGGAAGCTTCCACCGCGGCGCGCAGGCGCTCGGCCGCAGCGAACGCTTCGGGCATGCTGGTCGAGGGAAGGATCACCGCGAACTCCTCGCCGCCGATGCGTGCCACGATATCGACCTGGCGGAAGGTTTCTTGCAGCATCAGCGCAAAATGCCGCAGCACGGCATCTCCGACAGGATGGCCGTAGCGGTCATTGATGCTCTTGAAGGAATCGGCGTCGAACAGCACCAGCGACAGGGGCCGCGGAGAGCGCTTCATGCGCGACAGCTCGAGTTCGGCCGCATCGAAGAAGGCGCGGCGGTTCGCCACCCCGGTCAGGTGGTCGCACAGCAGCGCCTTGCGCCGCGATTCGCTGGCCTCGCGCTTCTCGTTGATGTCGCGAATGACCAGGCAGTATGAGTGGTCCTCCGGCAGGTCCACGTGGAGGGCGCCGGTGAATGCGGTATTGTCGCCCCGTATGCGCAGCGGCGTAATCAGGGTGCTGGCCCAGAAACGCGTGCCGTCGGCCCGGCGGCAATAACCTTCCTGCAGGCTCCATCCGTTCTGATCCGCCTCGTGAAGGCGGTCGGCCAGTCCCTCTTTGGTGGCGGCGCCTTCCGGAAAGAAGATCGAATAGGACCGGTTGTACACGCCGGCCGCGTCGAGGCCGCTGACCCGTTCTATGCTTTCATTCCATTGTTCGATGCCGCCGTCGCTGTTCAGGGGCACCAGCGCATAATCGGTCATGCCCTGCAGGATGGCATTGAGCCAGGCTTCATGCTGCTGGAGCTGGCGTTCGCGCTTGACCTGCAGGCTCACGTCGCTGATGACGGCCATCAGCCGCGCTGCGTCGAGCTTGAGCAGGGTCAGGGACAGCATCTGCGGATCGGACTTGCCGGGGATGCCCGCATTCACCTGAAGCCGGGCGGCATCGCAGATCATGCCGTAGGGTTCATTGAAGCTTGCGCACAGATGCCGCAGTTCAGGCGCAATCGTTTCCAGCGCCGTAAACAGGTTGTTCAGGTTGCCGTCGCGTGACAGGGGCATCAGCAGCTGGGCGGAAAGCGGATTGATCATCACGATCTCGCCATCCATCTTCAGCTGCGCGAGGCCGACGGGCGCAAGGTAGAGAAACTGCAGTAGCGCCTGGTGCTCTTCTTCAAGCGTTGCCATTCGCCTGTCCTCAGCCGGAACGGTCGACGAGGACATAGCGCAGTTCCGAATCAGGCCGGGCCAGCAGCCGCAAACGGACCTTGACCGGCCGCATGCGAAGGGTCAGCACGTAATCTATGACGGCATCGAGTTCGGTGGCGTTTTCCAATGCGTCCTCGAAACGCTGCGCGACCATGAAATTGTTCATGCAGGGCGCAACGCTGGTGAACATCCTCTGCCCGACCACATGCTCAGGCGCCAGACCCGCACATTCCGATTCGAAGCGGTTGTACTGCCGGACGACGGTCTCTTTGTCGAAACCGATGACGCCGAAGTCCAGCGCGTCCAGCTCCTGTTTGCTGAAGACACTCAGCAGGGGGACGATATTTTCCCGGCTGAAATCAGTGCCGTCTTCCGCCGCTGGAACCGTTCCGGTACCAGCTTTCTCAAGCGTCGCATCCGCAATTGTCATTATTCTTCTCCCAAGTCATGGCCCGTTCAAACGGACATTATTTCCTTATGGAAAGGATACTAGCACTTGACTGACATAGACAAGCTTGTGAAAGATCAATGGACAACAGGATAGCTGTTCGTTGCCAAATGATGCAACGGACACAACAATGTAGGATAGCTGACATAGACATACGAAGATGCCGCAATCTCGTAACCAGCTCGTGAAAAGACGGCGGAGGCGACAGCAGGTATTATTCAATCCGCAACTTCTTTGGGTTTATTCCATCGAAAAATACGTATATCGCAACCCATCCGAACACTTCATCAAAAGGAAAACGTCAATGACAGGTTTCAGCACCAATATCGAAAACGACACGCTAAACAACGACAAATTCCGGGTTGTGCTGCAT
Organism: Noviherbaspirillum malthae; assembly: GCF_015352985.1. Taxonomy (GTDB): domain Bacteria; phylum Pseudomonadota; class Gammaproteobacteria; order Burkholderiales; family Burkholderiaceae_D; genus Noviherbaspirillum; species Noviherbaspirillum malthae. Next base: position 247,778 of record NZ_JACYXF010000004.1, read on the forward strand.
ACCACCCCGCGCATGCAGCTTGTCATCATGACACTGCAACCCGGCGAGGAAATCGGGCTCGAGCGCCATGAAGGCCACGACCAGTTCATCCGGGTCGAGGCCGGACAAGGCGTCGCGCTGCTCAACGGTGAAAAGCATGCGCTTGAGGACGGCGTGGCGGTCATCATTCCCGCCGGCACGGAACACAACGTGATCAATACCTCGACCTCCGAGCCAATGAAGCTCTACACGATCTATTCGCCGCCGGAACATCCGGACGGCATCGTCCATGCAACGAAGGCGGAAGCCGACGAATACGAGCGCCAGCACGGGCATTGATGCCATCGGCGCAAGGCAGGCGACTCTGTCTTGCGCTTGCCTTGCAATCCCATCCGCAATGCGGTTGAACCAGAGCATGTCACACCAGGCTGCCCTGGCTCGGCATCCTTCTTGCGCGTTCTGCGCCTGATAACCATTTGATGCACACTTGACGCATCCGTAGACCCGGTGCAGTCGACCGCCCGGTCGATTGACGCTGAGGTCGACTTGTGAAAGTATTTCCCACGCCGCCAGAAGCGTTTCAAAAGAGCGGTACCGACCAATTCAATGGAGACTCGCGTGAAGATCAGACATATCCTGCCGGCGGCGGCCATGGCCATTCTCGCCTCGGGCGCGGCACAGGCACAAAATCAGGCAGCGGCCCAGAATTATCCTTCCAAGCAGATTACCGTCATCGTGCCCTTCACTTCCGGCGGCACGACCGATGTCCTCGCGCGTCTCGTCGGCGCCGAACTGAGCAAGTCCTGGGGTCAGCCGGTCATCATTGAAAACAAGCCGGGTGCAGCCGCCAATACCGGCTCCGCCTTCGTGGCACGCTCGGCGCCGGACGGCTACACGCTATTGATGGGAACGGTGGGCACGCATGCAATCAATCCCGCACTGTACGGTGCCAAGATGCCTTTCGACCACATCAAGGACTTCACCCCGCTCTCGATGGTGGCCAGCGTGCCCAATGTGCTTGCGGTCAATGCCGAATGGGCCGAGCGCAACAAGATCACCGACGTGAAAACCCTGGTCGGCTATCTGAAGGCCAATCCCGGCAAGGTCAATTGCGCATCCAGCGGCGCGGGCACGTCCATCCATTTGAGCTGCGAAATGTTCAAGAGCAAGACCAAGACCGAGATCGTGCATGTGCCTTACAAGGGTTCGGCACCGGCGGTGACCGATCTGGTGGCCGGCAATGTGGAGCTCATGTTCGACAACCTGCCCTCCAGTCTCGGCCAGATCAAGGCCGGCAAGCTCAAAGCCTTGGCTGTGACCACGGCCAAGCCGATTGCCGCCTTGCCGAATGTGCCGACCGTGGCGCAAAGCGGCGGCGACCTGGCCGACTTCGAGGCCGGCAGCTGGTTCGGCCTCTTCGTGCCCGCCGGCACGCCGGCGCCCATCGTGGCCAAGCTGGAGCAGGAAGTCAGCCGTATCGTGCAGCAGCCGCAGATGCGTGAAAAGATCCTCGCACAAGGAGCAGAGCCGGTCGGCAACAAGTCGGCGGATTTCGCCGGTTATATCAAGACCGAAACCGCGAAGTGGGCCCAAGTGGTGAAAACTTCAGGCGCGCGGGTCGACTGATTTTCAATCAGCGCAGAGCTGAAGTCCGGGGCGCCTTGCCGTCCCGGAGCTTCCAGCCTGAACCTGCGCGTTTCTCCATTGCCGCTGCTTCAGCGGCACTTCATTCGTCGGCCAGCCTGAGTATATCGTCGACGCGGTAGGGTTTTTCCAGGAACTCGAAGTCCCCCAGATAGCCGTGTCCCGATTCGATGGCGGGATTGGGGTAGCCCGACACCAGGATGATCTTCAGCCGGGGATTCAACTCGCGCGCCTTGTACGCAAGCTGCAACCCGCTCATGCCCGGCATGACCACGTCGCTCAGGAGGATGTCGAAGTGCGCGCCTTTCTGCAGCATGGCCAACGCGGCTTCGGCACTGCTTGCCTTGACTACGTCGAAACCATAGGCGGTCAGCAGATCGAAAGTGATCTCAAGCAAGTCGGGATCATCGTCGACAAGCAGCAAGCGGTGAGCCTGCAGTTCGGATGAGTCGTGGACCCTCGCCCGCGGACCAGTGCCCTTCCATGCCTCCGTCCGCCTTCCGCTACCAGCCAAACGGGAAAAATTGGATACCCTCATTGTTCGCAACCATTACGTATCGCATCTCTTCGCTATTCAATGGCCGTGCTGACGGCTGCGGCATCTGGAATATTTACGATGCGGCGGCACTATTTACGCGCCGCCTCAGCAAGGCCTGCCATTGGGCCGCAACCGCCGACCCATGACAAACTTGCTAAGCAAGTGCGATGCCAAAGGTATGCTACATGACAGTCGGAAGGCGAAATTTCATTTCACGGATGCGGAGCCAAGCCCTTAAATGACATAGCTCAATCGCAATTTTTTTCGCCGGTCCCCGAGGATGCTGCGCAGATCTTCTATCGTCGTCTGCGCGCATTCCGCCATCCACAGCAGCATGGACGCACTGATGGTCAGTTCGCCCGTGCGAATCTTTTGAAGCACCTTGGCGGAAACATTCAGGCGCTGCGACAACTCTTTGTCGCCGGCAATACCGAGTCGCTCCATCAGGGCATTGAGCAAGCGGTTCGGGTCGTATTTTGAATAAGTAGAAGCAATCGTGTTTTCCATAAGTCTTCGCTAAGCAACTGGTACTGCGGACGAACTAGGCAGCCGATCTGATCGGGCCAGCCCGGATTTCAAACTCCAAATCGGACAGATAAATAAAATGGGGGCTGCAATGGCTGATGCAAGGGGTACTGCAGGTCCATTGCAGGCGGGTGGAGCTCGCCATTTCCCGACCTTCCCGCCCGAGTTAAGATGCCTGCTCACATGGACTTAAAGAAAACCCAGCACATGCATTCCCCAGCGGACGACAAGCCTGTACAGACACTGAAGCCAACATTAAGTGGCGGCGCCATCGTGCTGCTGGCAACGCTTTACTGCGCACAGGGATTGCCTTCAGGACTGATTGCACATTCCCTGCCGGTGATGCTGCGCCAGCACGGCGTCGATATTGCAACGATCGGCATGCTCAAGCTGCTGGCCCTGCCATGGATGCTGAAGGTATTGTGGGCGCCGTGGATAGATCGGATTGCTTCGCAGCGATTGGGCCGCCATCGCGGTTGGATCCTGCCGATGCAAGCCAGCGTCATTGCCATGCTGGTCGGAGTGGCGCTGCTGCCGCCGGATGCACTGTTCGGTACTTACCTGCCGGTGCTGCTGGGAATGCTGCTTCTCATTAACCTGGCGGCATCGACCCAGGACATCGCCACCGATGGGCTGGCGGTGCGCATGCTGCCTTCGCGCTGGCGCGGCCTCGGCAACAGCCTGCAGGTCGGCGGCTACAAGATAGGCATGATCGTCAGCGGCAGCCTGTTGCTGCTGGTAGTCGACGACTGGGGCTGGAACGCTTCGGTCGGTATCGTGGCTGCCCTGCTCGGGCTCATGAGCCTTCCCGTACTGCTGTTTCCCGAGAGGAGGCGCCTGCCGCAAACGCCGCTGTCAGATGGCACCAAGCACAGCGTTGCCGAAGGATTCGGTCCGGGCCTGCTGTTGCGTCACTATCGCGGCTTCATTGCTCGTCCCGGCATGGGCTGGTGGCTGCTGGTTGTGCTCGCTTTCAAGATAGGTGATTCGCTCGGCTCGCCGATGATCAAGCCCCTGCTGGTGGACCACGGATGGCGCTCAGCGGCAGTAGGCCAATTGACTCTTGTCAGCAGCCTCGCCGGCATCGCCGGGGCCTTTGCCGGCGGCCTGCTGTATGCCCGTCTCGGCGCAATGCGTTCGCTCATCCTGTTCGGCCTGCTGCAGGCAGCCGGTCTTGCGGCCTTCGGCTGGATTGCGCATCACGGCGCAAGCGTGCCTTTGGTGTACGGCATCGCCGTGTTCGAGCAGGTTGCCGACGGCATGTCCACCGTAGCCCTCTTCGCGATGATGATGAACCAGTGCCGCCCTGCACATGAGGGCGCCGACTATACGGTGCAAGCCTGCGCGCAGATCGTCGTGGCCGGCATGATAGGAGCGATGAGCGGCTGGTCAGCGAAGTACCTGGGTTATGCGGGCCATTTCATGCTGTCGGGATTGCTTGCCGTGCTGGCGCTGGTGCTGGCAGGGCGCCATGGGGTGCGGCATGGCGAAGCATCGAATGCCGCGCAATGGAACCCCGCAGGCGAAACTTCATGAGCCGATATCCCGGCGGGTATCTGGGCTGTCAGGCCTTTCCGCACATCTCATGCCGGGTTCTTGCCGAAGACCGGAGCCCGCTTTTCCCTGATCGCGGCCACGCCCTCCTTCGCGTCGGCCTGGCTGAAATCCATCATCTCCGCCGTGAGCGACGCTTCGAACGCCGGCCAGGCAGCCTGCAGCCAATGATTGAGGGAGCGCTTGGTTCCCTCAATTGCGGAACGGCTGCCGGCGGCAAGCCGGCGCGCGATGTCCAGGGCTTCCGCCTGCAGCTGCTCGGCATCGACCACGCGGCTCACCAGGCCGATGCGCTCGGCCTCCTCGCCGCTCACCGTCTCGCACAGCATCAGGTAATACTTGGCCTTGGCCATGCCGCACAGCAAAGGCCAGATCACCACCGCATGATCCCCTGCGGCGACGCCGAGCTTGGTATGGCCGTCGATCAGCTTGGCATTGCGCGCGGCCACGGATATGTCGGCCAGCAGCGCCACCGCGAGTCCCGCGCCGACTGCCGCGCCGTTGATGGCCGACACGATGGGCTTGCTGCAGTCGATCATGCCCCGCACGATGTCGCGCGCTTCCCGCATCACGCGCTGGCGCGCCTGCTCGGACACCAGCATGTCTTCCACCATCGCCAGTTCGCCGCCGGCGCAGAAAGCCTTGCCCTCGCTGCGCACCAGCACCGCCCTGACCTGCGGGTGCGCGGACAGGACCGGCCAGATGCCGGCGAGCGCCGCATGGCCCTGCGCATCGGTGACCGGCATGCCGCCGGCGGGCTGAAATACCAGGTGGGCGATGCCCTGTTCGTCGATATCGACGCGGAAGTTGCCAGTCTCTACGGGAAGGGAAATCGTCATGCAGGCTCCTGATAACTCATGAAAAACAAAACAGGGCGCATGCGCCCTGTTTTCTCGTAAACCGGATTCAATACGTCTCGACGTGGAAGCGGCCTTCCTTGACCATCTTCGCCGACAGTGCGCTCCAGTCCAGTCCTTCCGCCGCACAGACGGCGCGCAGCGCATCCATCACGCCGGTCTCCATGCCCTTGAGGCCGCAGATATAGAGATAAGTATCGCCGCGCAGCAGTTCGGCCACCTGCTTGCCGGCTTCTCGGATCTTGTCCTGCACATAGGTCTTGGTCTGCCCTTCCATGCGGGAAAAGGCGAAATGCTTGTCGATGAAATGATCCGGCAGCTTCAGCAGCGGCCCGAAGTAAGGCAGTTCCTGCGGATTGCGAGCGCCGAAGAACAGCATCAGCTTGCCGATCTTCTTGTTGTTCGATTCCAGCCGGCGGCGGTGCTCGGTCATCGCCCGCATCGGCGCCGAGCCGGTTCCGGTGCAGATCATCAGGATGTTGGAGCCGGTATGGTTGGGCATCAGGTAGTTGGTGCCGAAGGGGCCGGTCACCTGGACCGTGTCGCCTTTCTGCAGGTCGCACAGGTAGTTCGACGCAACGCCGACCGTCGGCTTGCCTTCATGGTCGATGACCACGCGCTTGACTGTCAGCGAGAGGTTGTTATAACCCTCGCGTTCGCCGCTGCGCGGGCTGGCCACAGAGTACATGCGCAGGTAATGCGGCTTGCCGTTGGCATCGACGCCGGGCGGGATGATGCCGATCGACTGGCCTTCCAGGATGGGAAAGACCTGGGTGCCGAAGTCGAGCACGATGTGATGAATGTCGCTTTCCACGCCGGGGTCCGTCAGGCGGTAGTTGCCGGCGATGGTGGCGGTGATCGGGTTCTTGATCGTGTACAGATTGATATAGGGATGCGCAGCCGACCAGGGCGGCACCGGCGAGGTGAGCGAACTTGATGCATTGACCTGCACTTCCTCGACCGCGGCTTCGGCGGCATTCTCGCTGGCGGCCTGGTCGAGCACGCTGGGGTCGATGTCCTGCTTGGGCGGCAGCTCGTCCCAGGTCAGCTGTTCCTCGATGGAATAGGCGGAGGCCTTGGGCACGATGTGCCAGTGGTCGATGGAGCCGGTCGGGCAAGGCGAGATGCAGGCGCCGCAGCCGTTGCAGACATCGGCCTTGACCACGTAGTTGCGGCTGTCGTGCGTGATCGCGTCGATCGGACAGGTCTCTTCGCAGGTGTTGCAGCGGATGCAGACCTCGGGGTCGATCAGGTGTTGACGGATGAAGGCGATGGGTTCGGGTGCGTTCATGGCGGCCAGTCAGGATTGGGGTGAAACAAGGCTGGAATGAATCCGGCTTACTGGGGCTGAGCAAGATAAAACTTCTTAACTCGGCGCTATGATAAAGAACACTCCTCCCCTTTCAAGGGGGAGGCTGGGTGGGGGATGGGTTTGAACGGACGCCGCTGTACCCCATCCCCACCCCAACCCTCCCCTTGAAGGGGAGGGAGCAGGGGTTTCGCGATGCATGCATCGCGCCTGCGGACTCCGAGCGCCTTGCAAGGCGCGAGGTGGAGGGAGCTAACATTTCACAAAATACGCGTTGCATTTGCGTACTTCAAGCAGCTTCTACCACCCTGCTCAGTTAAACCGCACATACTCGAAATCAATCGGCTGACGATTGATTCCCACCGGCGGCGGCGCAATCCAGTTCGCCATCTTGCCCGGCTCGATCACACGGCCCATCAGCGAAGCCACATACGCGCGGTCTTCCTCGCTCGGCAGCCAGTTGCGCACGTTCGCTGCCCATTCGGCTTCCGAGATCACGCGGCCGTCCGGCGATACCTTGTGTCCGGAGAAGGTGCCGATGTGGCGGTTGAACGCCTTGTGCGGCGCCTGCAGGCTGAAGGAGAGGCCTGCCTTCTCGATCACGCGGTTCCAGCGGCCGATGCCGGCGATGGAGTCGCGGATGAAGTCGTCGCGCAGCACTTCGTTGAGCGAGTTGAGCATCGGCACTTCCTTCTCGACGATCCTGTCGCCCTGGATCTCGAGGATCTTGTACTGGTTGTTCTTCAGCACATGATCGTCGTCGCGCTTGGTCTCTTCGTAGCGTCCCTTCAGGCCGGCGCTGTAGAAAATGGCCGCATTCGATGACTGGTCGGCGCCGAACAAATCGATGGTCACGCTGAAGTGGAAGTTCAGGTAGCGCTGGATGGTCGGCAGGTCGATCACGCCATGCTTGCGCACTTCCGCCGGATCTTCGATACCGTGGGTCTTCATGATATCGACGGTGCGCTGGATCACGCGGGAAATGCCCGATTCGCCGACGAACATGTGGTGCGCTTCTTCGGTCAGCATGAAGCGGCAGGTGCGCGACAGCGGATCGAAGCCCGACTCGGCCAGCGCATTGAGCTGGAACTTGCCGTCGCGGTCGGTGAAATAGGTGAACATGTAGAAGGCCAGCCAGTCCGGCGTTTCTTCATTGAAGGCTTCGAGGATGCGCGGGTTGTCCTGGTTGCCGGAATTGCGCTGCAGCAGCGCTTCGGCTTCCTCGCGGCCGTCGCGGCCGAAATACTTGTGCAGCAGGTACACCATCGCCCACAGGTGGCGGCCCTCTTCCACATTGATCTGGAACAGGTTGCGCATATCGTACTGCGACGGCGCGGTCAGGCCGAGGTGGCGCTGCTGCTCGACCGATGCCGGTTCGGTGTCACCTTGGGTGACGATGATGCGGCGCAGGTTGGCGCGGTGCTCGCCTGGCACATCCTGCCAGGCATCCATGCCCTTGTTCTCGCCGAAATTGACCTTGCGGCCCTCTTCCTGCTGCGCCAGGAAAATGCCCCAGCGGTAGTCGGGCATCTTGACGTGGCCGAAATGGGCCCAGCCTTCCGGCGTGACGTTGATCGCGGTACGCAGGTAGACGTCGAAGTTGGTAGTGCCGTCCGGGCCCATGTCCTGCCACCATTGCAGGTAGTTCGGCTGCCAGTGCTCCAGCGCGCGCTGCAGTGTGCGGTCCTCGGAGAGGTTGACGTTGTTCGGGATCTTTTCGCTGTAGTTGATTGTGCTCACGGTGCCATCCTTGATATTGTCGAATCGTTCAAACGCGGTTCAAATCGAACTTGGCCTTGTTGCCCGAACCGTAGACCTTCAGCGCACCCAGTTCGCCGACGGCGTTGGGGCGGATGAAGATCCAGTTCTGCCATGCGGTGAGGCGGCCGAAGATGCGGGTCTCCATGGTTTCCTTGCCGTTGAAGCGCAGGTTGGCTTCCATGCCGGTCAGCGCATCGGGCGACATGCTGGCGCGCTCCTCGACCACCATGCGCGTCTCGTCAGCCCAGTCGATGTCGTCCGGATTGAAGGTGATCAGGCCCAGCTCCATCGCCTGGTCGGCGTCGAGCTGCTTGCCCTTGCTTTCGCGTACCGCGGCGATTGCCGCTTCATCGCCGTAGAAGCGGCGGCCGATGCGCGATTCGCCGGTGACCATCGGATAGGTGCCGAAGTTGAGTTCGGACACGGCGATCTTCGGTGCCTTGTCGGCATCGTCCGGCAGGGCCAGCATGTAGCTGCGGTCGGCGGCCAGCGCGACTTCGAGCAGCGTGCCGGCAAAGCAGGAGCCTTCTTCGATGAAGGCGAACAGCGAACGCGATGTCACATCCAGGCGGGCCAGCGTGCGGCGCAGGAAGCCGATGGTTTCCTTGACCAGCCAGTGATTCTTGTTGGCGGCAAGCGTCGCATCGACATCGAGCACGGCTTGCGGGTTGCCGGACGACTTCAACAGCCAGGTGCCGATGTCGAGTTCATTGGTGCGCAGGTGCAGGATGGCGTCGTCGAGTTCGCGGGCGAACTGCAGCGGCCACCAGTGCACGCCGGCGGCTTCGATGCCGGCGGCATCTTTCGGCTGCGCGGCGGACGGCGATTTCACGGTCAGCGTCGCGGTGCGGTTGTTGCGGTCGATGGCGACGCTGACGAATTCATAGTCGAGGCCGTTGTCGGACTGCTTGCGGTTGAGCGGTGTCAGTTTGACGCCGGCGGCGCTGTCGGGACGCTGGCTCTTTTCAGCCAGAGCCAATGCATGCTGGCGCACGGTCTCGGCGAACTGGGCCGGCTTGGCGACTTCGTCGACCAGCTTCCAGTCCTTGGCGCGCTGGCCGCGCACGCCTTCAGTGGTGGTGCAGAAGATGTCTGCATGGTCATGGCGAACCTTGCGCTTGTCGGTGAGGCGGGTCAGGCCTCCGGTACCGGGAAGCACGCCCAGGAGCGGCACTTCCGGCAGGCTGACCGAAGACGAGCGGTCGTCGACCAGGATGATCTCGTCGCAGGCCGCGGCGAGTTCATAGCCGCCGCCGGCGCAGGCGCCGTTGACCGCGGCAACGAACTTCAAGCCGCCGTGACGGCTGGAGTCTTCCAGGCCGTTGCGGGTTTCGTTGGTGAATTTGCAGAAGTTGACCTTCCAGGCATGCGACGATTTGCCGAGCATGAAGATGTTCGCACCCGAGCAGAAAATACGGTCGCGGCTGCTGGTGATGACCACCGTCTTGACCGTGGGATGCTCGAAGCGGATGCGCTGAACCGCATCATGCAGCTCGATGTCGACGCCGAGGTCATAGGAGTTGAGCTTGAGCTTGTAACCCTCCTTCAGGCCGCCGTCCTCATTGACGTTCATGGTGAGTGTGGCGATGGACCCGTCGACCGCAAGGGTCCAGTGCTTGTAGCGCTCGGGAGACGTTTCGTAGTTGACTTGGGGTGCGGTACTCATATGCTCCTCGGTGAAGTATGCTGCATTCACATAACCTGAGACGCACTATATTGCAGCTATGTTGGAGTGTCAAGCACAAAAATGCACTTTCGTTCGCGTGCATGCACTTTTATTCATTGCAGGAAAATATTTATGCAGATGTTGCTTCGGGTAGGTACTTGCCAGCTTCTCCGGTTGCCCAACCCGCCGGCACCGCAAACAAAAATGCCGGAAGACTTGTCTTGTCTTCCGGCATTTTTTGAAGATTCGGAGACGACGCCGCGTCTCGGTGAGGCCCGCAAAATTCAGGCAGGCAACTGAACGTCGTCCCGCAGTTCCTCCATCAGGCCGAAGAAGGCATTTTCCTGCGTCATGTCGCTGGTATCGAAAATCCGGTCGGCCTTGGAGTAGAACGCGGCGCGGCTTTCCAGAATGCTTTTCAGGTCTTCCATCGCCTCGCGGTTGCCCGACATCGGACGGGTATCGCCCTGGGCCAGCACACGCTCCATGTGTTCGCGCGGCGATGCCTTCAGCCATACCGTATAGCAGTGGGACAGCAGCAGATTGAAGGTGGCGGGATCGGACACGATGCCGCCGGGCGTGGCGATCACGGCACGCGGAAAGCGCTGGATGATGTCTTCCAGCGCCCGGTATTCATAACGGCGGTAGGCGCCGGGGCCGTAGAGCGCGTGGATCTCGGCGACGCTGCAGCCGGCAATCGTTTCCACATGGCGGCTCAGTTCCACGAAGGGAACCATCCAGTAGTCGGCCAGCATCCGTCCCAGGCTGGACTTGCCGGCGCCGCGCAAGCCGACCAGCGCAATGCGCTGGCGCCGGGCGATTTCGCTGGTCGGCGCCTCGAACATGCCTGCCAGCGTCGAGCGCGCCTTGGCGAGCTCCTCGTCGGAACGCCCGCGCAGGATCTCGCGGATCATCAGCCATTCCGGCGATGTAGCGGTTTCGTCGCCGATCATTTCAGCGAGCGTGCAATTCAGTACCGCGGTCAGCTGCCGCAGGAACTGCAAGGTCGCATTGCCTACGCCGGACTCCAGGTTGGCGAGGTGGCGTTCGGAAACATTGGCCAGCTTGGCCAGCGCCTTGCGCGTCAGGCCCCGGCGGGAACGCAGCGCACGCAGACGCTCGCCCAGAGCCACCAGGAAGGGGTCCTTTTCCTCTTCGGGGCTTTCGGTCAATACATTTGGCGCGGTCATACGTGCATCTTTCTCCTGGATAAGGCGCAGTTCATTTCTGGCTGGCGCATCGCCTCGCGATTATCGCAAAAAACCATTGCATGTGGCAGCGGCCAAAGTGAAATATATTTACCAATATCGCTTGACACATGCAACATAGTACACCTAAACTCGGCGACATAAAAAGACAATCTTGTTCCAATGCCATGCATTGAAGTGCATCTGACCGCTTCAATGCATTCACAGGAGATGTGCAATGGATGTCGACCGTTTCCGAGAGCTGATCCGCAAGATCACCGAAGACATCGACGGGATTCCCCTGAATGCTTCCCTCGCCTCCCGTCTCAATGCGCAGCACGGCGCCGGCAGCGAGCTCTATCAGCAGATTTTCGATGCCTGCCGGACAGGCGTGCGCGACGGCTGGCTGTGCAACCGCGAGGCCGACGGCATCCGTTACGGCCGCGTGCTCAAGGCGACCGACGCCACCCATAATTTCAGCGTCGACGTGGTGGAAATGGAAGACATTGCCGGACCGCACCATGTTCATCCCAACGGCGAGATCGACCTCATCATGCCGCTGACCGAAGGCGCAAGCTTCGACGGCCATCCCGCAGGCTGGTGCGTCTATGAACCCGGGAGCGCACACCGTCCTACCGTGGCCAAGGGCCGGGCGCTGGTGCTTTACCTGCTGCCCCAGGGCGCTATCAATTTCACCCCGGCTGCCGCCTGAAAATGAGGGCTTGGCCGCATCGGCCGCCCCATTCACCAGCACGGGTTATCAAAGCGGCGCATGAAGAACAGCCGCCGGATCAAGAAGAGACGGACCGGCGCTGCACCATGGTGCAGCGCCGGTCCGCAGCATAGGAGATATCGATGAGCCAGCCTGACGCAGCGCTGCCGCAGCGCTTCAACTTCGCCCGCCATATTCTGGAAATCAACACCGGGCGCGCCGGCAAGACCGCCTATATCGATGACAACGGACAGCTGAGCTACGGCGAACTGGAGCAGCGCGTGCGCCGCTTCGCCGCCGGCATTCTCGCCGCCGGCATCCGGCGCGAGGAACGCATCCTGCTCATCATGCATGACACGGTAGACATGCCGGTGGTCTTCCTCGGTGCACTGTATGCGGGCGTCATCCCGGTGCCGGTGAATACCCTGCTGCCCGCCGACGATTACGCCTACATGATGGAGCACAGCGGTGCCCGGGCCGTGGTGTTTTCCAAGCCGCTGCAAAGCTGCGTGCAGGAAGCGCTCGGCAAGACCGATGCGCGCCCGCAGCTGATCGTGGCCGGCAGCGCGGGCAGCGTTGACGGCATCCCGGACGGCATGCAGCCGCTGGAGAACCTTTTTGCCGCCGAGCCTCTGCCCGTGACGGCTTGCGCCAACACCTCGGCCGACGATTTTGCATTCTGGCTGTACTCGTCCGGCTCCACCGGCCGGCCGAAAGGCACGGTGCACTCGCATGCCAACCTGTTCTGGACCGCCGAACTCTACGCCAAGCCCATTCTCGGCATCCGCGAGGACGATGTCGTGTTTTCGGCGGCGAAACTGTTTTTCGCCTACGGCCTGGGCAACGGCCTGACCTTCCCGCTCAGCGTCGGCGCCACCGTAGTACTGATGGCGGAACGGCCGACTCCCCCGGCGGTGTTCAAGCGCCTGGTGGAGCACAAGCCGACGATTTTCTATGGCGTGCCGACGCTGTATGTCGCGATGCTGGCCTCCGATGCATTGCCGAAGAAAGAAGACGTCGCGCTGCGCATCTGCACCTCGGCCGGCGAAGCGCTGCCGCGCGAGGTCGGCGAAAAATTTCGCCGGCATTTCGGCTGCGACATCCTCGACGGCCTCGGTTCCACCGAGATGCTGCACATTTTCATTTCCAACCGCGCCGGCAGCGTGCGCTACGGCACTTCCGGCCAGCCGGTGCCGGGCTATGACGTGGAACTGCGCGACGAGAGCGGCCAGCGCGTCGCTCCCGGCGAGATCGGCGATCTCTACATCCGCGGCCCGAGTTCGGCGCTGCTGTACTGGTGCAACCGGGAAAAGAGCCGCTCCACCTTCATCGGCGAGTGGCTGAGGAGCGGCGACAAATACGTGATGGATGCGGACGGCTACTACTGCTACTCCGGCCGCAGCGACGACATGCTCAAGGTCAGCGGGCAGTACGTGTCGCCGATCGAGGTGGAGAACGTGATGATCGAGCACCCCGCCGTGCTGGAATGCGCGGTGGTCGGCAAGAACGATGCGGAAGGCCTGACCAAGACCACCGCTTATGTGGTGCTGGCCAAGGGGCAGACGGAAACGCCGGCGCTGTCCGAGGAACTGAAGGGCTTCGTCAAGGGCAAGCTTGCTCCGCACAAGTATCCTCGTGACATCCTGTTCGTCACCGAACTGCCCAAGACTGCCACCGGCAAGATCCAGCGCTTCAAGCTGCGCGCCTTGCAGGAGGCGCATGCATGACAAGCTCGGCCGGCTCGGGCATCGGATATGTCGACATCGACTGGCAGGGCCGTCCGCTGCGACTGGAATACCAATGGGTGGGCGCAAGTGAATCAGCGCATCCGGTCGTGGTCTTCCTGCACGAGGGCCTGGGTTCGATTGCGATGTGGAAGGATTTTCCGCAGCAATTCTGCGAGCGCAACGGCTTTACCGGCCTGGTGTTTTCCCGCTATGGTTACGGCAACTCGACGCCCCGCCCAGCCGATGAGCGCTGGACTGTCGCTTTCATGCACGCCCAGGCGCACGAGGTGCTGCCTAAGCTGTTCTCCGCGCTGGGCATCGTGAAGCCATGGCTATTCGGCCACAGCGACGGCGGATCGATCGCCCTGCTGCATGCGGCCCGCTTTCCGCAAGGCGTCAGCGGCATCGTGGTCGCCGCGCCGCATATCTTCGTCGAAGACGTGTCGGTGAACAGCATCCGGCAGGCAAGGGAGACCTACCTGTCCAGCGACATGCGCAGCAAACTCGGCCGCTACCATGCCGATCCGGATTCGGCATTCTGGGGCTGGAACGATATCTGGCTCGATCCTGCGTTCCGCGCATGGAACATCGAGGAGGAGCTGGCCAACATCACTTGCCCCGTGCTGGCGGTGCAGGGAGAGGACGATGAGTATGGTACGCTAGAACAGATCCGCGGCATCCGGAGGAAAGCGCCTCAGACACGCCTGCTGATACTTCCCGAATGCGGCCATTCGCCGCACCGGGATCAACCTGAAGCGCTCATGAAAGAAGCAGCTCGATTCATCGTCGGCCAAGGCTGACGCATTCAATACCAAGGAGACAATAATGAAACACCTCTTCAAGCCGGCCATTACAACAGCCATCGCCGCAGCCATCGCCGGCGCGCTCTCTGCTCCAGCCTTCGCGCAGCAAGGTCCGATCAAGGTCGGCTTCATGCTGCCGGCCACCGGCACCTATGCCAACCTCGGCAACATGATCGAGAACGGCTTCAAGATGTACGTCAACGAACAGGGCGGCAAGATCGGCGGGCGCGAGGTGCAGTACTTCAAGGTGGATGACGAATCCGATCCGGCCAAGGCCACCGACAACGTCAACAAGCTGATCAAGCGCGACCAGGTCGACGTGCTGGTGGGTACGGTCCACTCCGGCGTGGCGCTGACCATGGCCAAGGTTGCCCGCGAAACCAATACCCTGCTCATCGTGCCGAACGCCGGCGCCGACGTCATCACCGGGGCGATGTGCGCCAAGAACATCTTCCGCACTTCCTTCACCAACTGGCAGCCGGCCTATGCGATGGGCAAGGTTGCAGCAGAGCGCGGCCACAAGAATGCAATGACCATCACCTGGAATTACGCCGCCGGCAACGAGTCGGTCAAGGGCTTCCAGGAAGGCTTCGAAAAGGGCGGCGGCAAGGTTTCCCAGAATCTGACCCTGCCCTTCCCCAACGTCGAATACCAGGCACTGCTGACGCAGATCGCCTCCCAGAAACCCGATGCGGTGTACGCCTTCTTCGCCGGCGGCGGCGCGGTCAAGTTCGTCAAGGATTACGTCGCAGCGGGCCTGAACAAGACCATCCCGCTGTACGGTCCGGGCTTCCTCACCGACGGCACGCTGGAAGCACAGGGTGCGGCAGCGCAGGGACTCGTCACTACGCTGCACTATGCGGACAACCTGAACACGCCACGCGACAACACCTTCCGCCTCAACTTCGCCAAGACCTACAAGACCAATGCCGACGTCTACGCGGTGCAGGGCTATGATGCGGCGCAATTGCTGACCACCGGCGTGAAGGCGGTCAACGGCGACATCAGCAAGCGCGACCAGATGATTCTCGCCATGCGCAGCGCCGCCATCGACAGCCCGCGCGGCAAGTTCACGCTGTCGCCGGCGCACAACCCGATCCAGGACATCTACCTGCGCGAGGTCAAGGGCAATAACAACGAAGTCAAGGGCGTGGCCATCAAGGCGCTGGCCGATCCGGCCCGCGGCTGCAAGCAGGGCTGATTCAAGTTAGCCTCTCCTGCTGCAATGCACTGCCGCGCTCCAAGGTGCGGCAGTGCATCTCCCCATCCCCGAGCAAAAGATTCTCATGGACATCTCCACCTTCCTGGTCCAGTGCCTCAACTCCATCCAGTACGGTTTGCTGCTGTTCCTGGTGGCTAGCGGTCTGACGCTGATCTTCGGCATCATGGGCGTGATCAACCTGGCGCACGGCAGCTTCTACATGATCGGCGCCTATCTTGCCTTTTCCATCGCGCCCTTCTTCGGCGACCAGTTCATCATCATGCTGCTGGCAGGCATCGTTTTGTCCGCGCTGTTTGGCTTCGTGCTGGAATGGGTGTTCTTCAGCTATCTCTACCAGCGCGACCACCTGCAGCAGGTGCTGATGACCTATGCGCTGATCCTGGTGTTCGAGGAATTGCGCAGCATCCTGGTCGGCAACGACGTGCACGGCGTCAAGGCGCCGGAATGGCTGTCCGGCAGCATCGCGCTCGGTGATGTGATGACCTATCCTGTCTATAACCTGTTCGCTTCGGCCGCCTGCATCGTGGTGGCCATCGGCCTGTACTTTGTGGTCAACCGCACCCGGCTGGGCATGATGATCCGCGCCGGCGCCAGCAACCGCGACATGGTGCGCGGGCTGGGCATCAATATTCGCCTGCTGTACCGCATCGTGTTCGCCGCCGGCGTCGCGCTCGCCGCACTGGCCGGCATGATCGCGGCACCGATGGCTTCGGTCTATCCCGGCATGGGCGGGCAGGTGCTGATCATCTGCTTCGTGGTGGTGGTGATCGGCGGCATCGGTTCGATTTCCGGCGCACTGATCGCATCCCTGCTGGTCGGCTTCGTCGATACCTTCGGCAAGGTGTTTTTCGCGCAGATGAGCGGCATCGGCATTTACGTGCTGATGGCCATCCTGCTGATCTGGCGTCCGGAAGGCCTCAGGAGCAAAGGATACTAAGTCATGAGCACCACCGTACTCGCAACCAATGCCGTCATGCCGGCAGGCCGGCAGCACCATCACTGGCTGCTGCCTCTCGCCGTGCTCGTGCTGCTGGCAATCCTGCCCAACTTCCTGTCGTCTTACACCCAGGATCTGGTGCTGCGCATCGTCGTCTACGCCATTTTTGCCCTCAGCCTGGAACTGCTGGTGGGCACCACCGGACTGGTCAGCCTCGGCCATGCCGCCTTCTTCGGCCTGGCCGCCTATGTCACCGGACTGGCTTCGCCTGACGCGGAGGCGGGTTCCATCCTGAAACTCCTGCCGCTGGCCATGCTGGCTGCGGGCGCCTACGCATTGGTGGTCGGCGCGCTCAGCCTGCGCACCAAGGGCGTGTACTTCATCATGGTCACGCTGGCCTTCGCACAGATGGCCTATTACGTCTTCCACGACACGCCGGTCGGCGGCGGCAGCGACGGCATGTACATCACGCTGCGCCCGGCGCTGGTCATCGGCGAAACCACGCTGATCGACCTCGACAAGGGCAGCCACCTCTATTTCTTTGCGCTCGGCGCCCTCGCCTTTACCTTCGGCCTGCTGGCGCTGGTGCAGCGCTCGCGCTTCGGCCATGCGCTGGCGGGCATCCGCATCAACGAGCAGCGCATGCGCGCCGCCGGCTACCAGACCTACTGGTACAAGCTGGCCGCCTTCGTGCTGGCCGGCGTGCTGGCAGGCCTCTCCGGCTTCCTGATGGCGGCCAAGAACGGCACGGTCAATCCGGAAATGCTGTCCTGGCACGAATCGGGCGCGGTACTGCTGATGATCATCCTCGGCGGCCTCGGCTCGCTGCGCGGCGCGGTGATCGGCGCGGCAGCCTTCGTGCTGCTCAAGGAGTTCTATTCGTCGGAAGCCATTTTCGGCAGCTTCGCGCTGCGCTGGCAGCTGACGCTGGGCCTGACCATGATCTTCTTCGTCGCCCTGCTGCCCAAGGGCCTGATCGGCCTGGCATCGATGGGCGGGCGCTTCGGACGGAGCGCGCAAAAGACACCGGCTGCGGGAGCTGAACAATGATGAGCAATGCAGGCACATCCACCGGCGCGCTGCTGCGCGCCGACCGCCTGACCCGCCGCTTCGGCGGCCTCAAGGCGGTCAGCAATGTTTCCGTCGACCTGCATGTCGGCGAAGTGCATGCGGTGATCGGCACCAACGGCGCCGGCAAGTCCACGCTGATCAACATGCTGTCGGGCGAGATCCCGGTGTCCGACGGCACCATCCTGCTCGACGGCACCGACGTCACCCGCCTGCCGCAGCCCAGGCGCGCCCGCTCCGGCATCGGCCGCAGCTATCAGCGCACCACCATCTTCCCCAGCTTCACGGTGCTGGAGAACTGCCGCATGTCGGCCCAGGCGGCGCTGCAGCGGCCGTGGGCATTGTGGGAGTCGGCCGCGCAATGCAGGCAGAGCAATGCCGTCGCCCGCCAGGCGCTGGACGATACCGGCCTGGCCGACGTGGCGCAGATGCAGGCCGGCAGCCTCAGCCACGGCAAGAAGCGCCAGCTGGAAATCGCGATGTGCCTGGCCACCGCGCCGCGCGTGCTGCTGCTCGACGAGCCGCTGGCCGGCATGGGCGCGGAAGAAACCGAACGCATGCTGGCCCTGCTCGCCAAGCTCAAGCGCGGCCATGCGGTGCTGCTGGTCGAGCATGACATGGATGCGGTGTTCCGCATCGCCGACCGCATTACCGTCATGGTCAACGGCGAGGTCATCGCCAGCGACCTGCCTGACGCGATCCGCAGCAATGCCGACGTACAGGCCGCCTACCTGGGCGACCACTAAACCTTCGCAGGGAACGACGTGCTTCAGATCAAATCGCTCAATACCTATTACGGCGACAGCCATATCCTGCATGGCGTCGATCTCGACATCCCCGGCGGCAAGGCGATCGGCCTGCTCGGCCGCAACGGCATGGGCAAGACCACGCTGATCCGCTCGCTGATGGGCTATGTGCCGGCGAAGTCGGGCACCGTGTCCTGGCGCAGCAGGAACGTTACCGGCAGCCCGCCGGAGAAGATGGCGCGCCTCGGCATCGGCTATGTGCCCGAAGGACGCGGCATCTTCCCCAATCTTTCAGTGCGCGAGAACCTGCTGATGAGCGCACGGCCCGGACCTGGCGGGCGAAGCGACTGGACCTACGAGCGCGTGCTCGACACCTTTCCGCGTCTCAAGGAAAGGCTGGATCACGGCGGCCAGCAGCTGTCCGGCGGCGAACAGCAGATGCTGTCCATCGGCCGCGCGCTCATGACCAATCCCGACTTGATGATTCTCGACGAGGCCACCGAGGGTCTTGCGCCGCTGATCGTGCAGGAAATCTGGCGCGTCATTTCCAAGATCCGCGAGACCGGCATCAGCACCCTGATCGTCGACCGCAACTACCGCACCGTGCTCGCGCATACCGACTCTGCGGTGCTGCTGGAAAAAGGCCGGGTGGTGCTGCAGGGCGAGTCGAAGGCGCTGATGGATGCGCCGGAGTCGCTGGCGAAATATCTCGGGGTGTAGGCATGCAGGCGCTCCGGCATCGTCTCCTTGTCGCAGGCATGCTTTCGCTTTCCGCCATTGGCGCCGTGTATGCCGATTCCCCTCCCTCGCCTTATGCCGGACAGGAAGCGCGCCAGATCAAGGCGCTGTCCGCCGAAGAGGTATCGTCCTATCTCGCCGGCAAGGGCATGGGTCTGGCAAAGACGGCGGAACTCAACGGTTATCCGGGGCCTCTGCATGTGCTGGAACTGGCGGAGCAGCTCAAGCTCAGCAGGGAACAGAAGACAAAGACCCGGGATCTGTACAACACGATGCAGGCCAAAGCCGTCGAGGCCGGACGGGCACTGATCGATGCCGAGCAAAAGCTGGACCGCTTGTTCGCGAGCAAGGAAATCAGTCCGAACCTGCTCGACTCCTCGCTCAAGGAGATCGGCGCATTGCAGGCCAGGGTGCGCGGCGTCCATCTGGAAGCGCATCTGCAGCAGGCCGGCATCCTGAATGCCGAACAGGTTGCGCGTTACAACGCGCTGCGCGGCTATGACAAAGCGCAGTCCGGCACTTCCCCGCATCACGGCCACGGGCACAAGCATTGACCTGTTGCCGGCACGCACCCGCAGCCGGCACTTCCCTCCTCCGGCCGCCCGGAACTCCCTCTTGCGGCGCATAGTCGTACCGGCATCCTTCCATTCCGGCGAAAGGCAAGCACATGAAAAGCATCAATCCGCACTCGGGCCAGCTCATCCGTACCTACGACACGCAAGGGGATGCGGAAATCGACCGGCAGCTCGCTCTGGCCGAGGAGGCGTTCGACGACTGGAGGAAGAGCGGCTTCGCCGACCGCGCGCAGCTGATGAAGGCCGCCGGCGGATTGCTGCGCGAGCGCAAGCAGCAGCTGGCGGAACTGATGGCCGATGAAATGGGCAAGGTGGTGCGCGACGGCATTGCGGAGATCGAGAAGTGCGCCGGCTGCTGCGACTACTATGCCGACAATGCCGAACGCTTTCTGTCGAGCCAGACCATACCCACCGATGCGGAGAACAGCTACATCGCCTTCGATCCGCTGGGCCCCGTGCTGGCGATCATGCCGTGGAATTTTCCGTTCTGGCAAGTCTTTCGCTTCGCGGCGCCGGCACTCATGGCGGGCAATGTCGGCGTGCTCAAGCATGCGTCGAACGTGACCGGATGCTCGCTCGCGATCCAGGACATTTTCCGCGCCGCCGGCTTTCCCCAGCATGCATTTTCGTCGCTCCTGATCGAGAGCAAGAACATCGAACGCGTCATCAGGCATCCCGCCATCAAGGCAGTCACCCTGACCGGCAGCACCCCGGCCGGGCGCTCGGTGGCGTCGATCGCAGGTTCCGAACTGAAGAAGAGCGTGCTCGAACTCGGCGGCAGCGATGCCTACCTGGTGCTCGACGATGCCGATCTCGACGCCGCGGTCGACATCTGCGTCAAGAGCCGGCTCATCAACGCCGGGCAAAGCTGCATCGCCGCCAAGCGCTTCATCGTGGACAGGAAGCTGCGCGCTCAATTCGAACGTGCTTATGTCGAGCGCTTCAACCACATCCGCCACGGCAATCCTCGCGACGAGGCTTCGGACATCGGCCCGATGGCCCGCGCCGACCTGCGCGCCCAGATTCACCAGCAGGTGGAGCAGAGCGTCAAGCAGGGCGCGAGCCTGCTGGCCGGAGGCAAGCTGCCTGCCGGCGACGGCGCCTACTATCCGGCGACTGTACTCGGCAACGTGAAGCCGGGCATGGTCGCCTTCGACGAAGAAATCTTCGGCCCGGTGGCGGCCATCATCGAAGCCGACGACGAGGAGCACGCGATCGCATTGGCGAACCGGTCGCCCTTCGGCCTGGGCGCGGCGCTGTTTACGCGCGACAAGGCACGCGCCGACCGCATCGCGCGCCGCATCGAAGCCGGCAGCGTGTTCGTCAATGCCCTGGTGAAGTCCGACGTGCGCCTGCCCTTCGGCGGCGTCAAGCAGTCGGGCTACGGCCGGGAGCTTTCCTGGTTCGGCATCCAGGAATTCGTCAACATAAAGACCATCTACCACGCGAAGTCGCAAGAGGCCTCTGCGGCGCACGCATCGAAGAGCCAGCCGGAATAAGCGCCGGCATCGACAAGGAAGAACAGAGACGGCGGATGCGTCTGCCTGTCCTGCCGCTGTCTCTCATCATTCGCAGAGAAACGCTGCGCTGATCTTCGGCGCATTGACTTGCGAAGGTTTGTTCATCCCGCTCAACAAGCGGCATCAGGTACGCATTTCACGGCTGGCACGGTCAGCCTGGGATCGGCCTCTCCGCCAAGCTGCTTTCCGCAATATTGGAATCGCCCGGTCTGCCTTCATTGCCTTGTCGGTGAGAGCGGTTGCCTGTTACGGTCACCGACTGCCCGCAGGTTTGCTGCTCTGGCATGCAGGCATCGCTCGGGTAGACGGAGCGGAAAATCCTGCGCGGCGCTAAGGATACTGCTTCGTCAGTGCGTGTCCTGTACCAATTCCAAGTCATGACACGCCATGAGATCGCGTCTTTTTCCGCCTGGCTGCGTTGCGCTCGTCATCCATAGCCTCGCTATGGATTCCTGATTTGCAGGCTCGGCGTTGCCAGTCGAAGAAAACCATCGGTCCCATTTGGCATGTCATGACTTGGGATTGGTATTAATGCTTGCGAAAACGTCTTGCCGAAATTGATTTCAAATTTCATTACGCCCTTTGGCAGCAAGGCCTTGCGTGAAAAATGCGATGACGCAAAGCACGGCGAAGGTGTACCATTCGCCTTTTCCGCAAGAGAACATTTTCATGAGCAACGATATTGTTTTGGCACTTCTTTTCGTGATCGGTGGTGGCGGTGCATTGCTTTACTGGGCCGCGTATCAGAGCGGCCGCATGATCGGTTACCGCCATGGACTTGAGAAGGGCACGAAGCTGGGCACCCAGGCGCAACACCTCAAGGGCGTCAATGACGGTTATGTCATGGCGCTCCAGCATACGCCGGGCCAGCGCCATGAATTCATGAACAACGTGCTGCTGAAAACCGGCGCCATGAGCAAGGAAGAGATTGAAGCGGAACGCCGCCTGCGCTTCAAACTGCAGATGGAACAGTAAGGCTTGCGTCCGGCCTTCTGCGGGATGCCCCCCCACGCCTGACTCATCAACCGGCGCATCGGATGTGCGCCGCAGTTGAATATCCAGATTAAATATCAAACCGGCTGCAGCATCCCGCGCCTTGCAGTCTTTGCTTCATCCAGCCTGAACACGCTGACCAGCTCAGCCAGCTTGCCTGTCTGATCCTCAAGGGAACCTGCAGCCGCCGCCGCTTCCTCCACCAGCGCCGCATTCTGCTGCGTCACCTGATCCATCTGGCCGATTGCCTGGTTCACCTGCTCGATGCCGGAGCTCTGCTCCTGGCTGGCTGCCAGAATCTCTCCCATGATCGCGGTCACGCGTCCGACGCTTTCGACGATCTCGTTCATCGTCACGCCGGCCTCGCTGACCAGCCTGCTTCCGGCATCCACCTTCTCGACCGAATCATCGATCAATGATTTGATTTCCTTCGCTGCTTCCGCGGAGCGCCGCGCCAGATTGCGCACTTCGCCGGCGACGACGGCAAAGCCGCGGCCCTGCTCTCCGGCTCGCGCCGCTTCCACTGCGGCATTCAAGGCGAGGAGGTTGGTCTGAAAGGCGATGCCGTCGATGACGTTGATGATATCGACGATCTTTTGCGACGACGAGTTGATGGAATCCATGGTATCCACGACCCGGCCGACGACAGCGCCGCCCTTGACCGCCACCTCGGAGGCTTGCACCGCCAGCTGGTTGGCCTGGTGTGCATTGTCGGTATTCTGCCGCACGGCCGACGTCAGCTCCTCCATTGAGGATGCGGTTTCCTCGAGCGATCCGGCCTGCTGTTCAGTGCGGGCGGACAGATCCAGATTGCCTGCGGAAATCTCCTTCGACGCCGTGGCAATGGTATCGGTGCCGCTGCGCACTTCGCTCACCACACGCACCAGGCTGTCATTCATGTCCTTCAACGCCTGCAGCAGCTGACCGGTCTCATCCTTGCTGGTAACTGCGATGTCGCTCGTCAGGTCGCCCGAAGTCACGGTCCGCGCCACCTGCACCGCCTTGCGCAGCGGGCCGGTGATGCCGATAGTGAGCAGCCAGGCATATGTCGCACCGAGTACCAGAACGGCAATGCCGAGTCCGGCCAGCAGCTTCCAGCTGGCCTGATAGATGCCGTCGATCTGACGGGCGGTCGTGTCAATGCTTGCCCGCTGCTCGTCCAGCAGCTTCTGGATCAGGTCAAGGTAGACCTTGGCCGCCGGCACGAAGGTTTGTTCGAGCACGCGGTTAGCTTCTTCAAGCTGACCGTCGGCCTTGGCTTTCGTGATGGCGTCGCGCGAGGCGACGTAGGCTTTGCGCTTGTCCATCAGCTGTGCCCACAGCGCCTTTTCTTCCGGCGTGATCACAAGGGGTTCGATCGCCTTCTGCAAATCCGCGACCACCTTGATCGACTCTTTCGTTTCTTCCGCGAAGAAAGGCACCAGCGAAGCATCCTCGCTTTTCGCGATGGCGGAGGTGCGGCGCACGCTGCTGTGGATGCTACGGTACCAGTCGCTGATCAGGCGCTCCTTTGCGAGCGGCTGCTGCGTCATGTCATGCGTCGCTTGTGCGACGGTATGCAGGCGCCAGATCCCCACGCCTGTCATGAACGCCATCAATGCCAGAATGACGGCAAATCCTATCCCCAGGCGCACGCCTATTTTCAAGTTCTTCATTCTTCTATCTGTTTCGGTGGATTAATTGATATGAGCTGCGCTTGACTGTCCAGGTTAACCGCGTGCCATGCCGCTTTCCCTTCGATTCCTATCACTCCCGGAGGACGGTATCGACCTGCTGGCATTGGCCACGACCGCCGTGTGTCTGTCAGCGCTCGAAACGACTGCGGCGAGACAAGGGTTCAGGGCGAGCTGTCGGGGCTTGAATTCAATGCGCATAACAATTATTTGCAGGACGATGTCGCGAGAATTGAACACGCCCTTGATGTGCTCCGGACTGGAGGCAAGAAAGGGCCCGCCAGCCTTGCGGCTAGCGGGCAAATCCAATTCGAGAGAGTTGGAGGAGACGCGTTGAATATTGCCCCATGGAAATAAAACTAGGAAATTTATTATTGTGATGGCAGATATTCAATAGCCGAATAACTCGAGTTGGCGATGGCATCCGGGTTGTTGAATTGGTCGTCGCACGCCGGAACTTTGATATCAACAATCGTCCATTCGGACGAGGCGGCTTGTCCGTATTAATTTAACGGCACGTCACACGACCACCTAAACATTCAAGCATTTGCCATTGCAAGTGATTGATTTGTCCGCATATCTTGAATGAAGGCCAGTTGACGAAATAAATATTAGGGCTATACTCGCCTGTAACCACACCATCGATCTCCATTCACGCCGTGAACAATTCCTGCATTCTCGCGAAGCGCAATTGTTCTCCCTGCTCGCAGGGAGGCACGGTTATGGCTGTGTCATTTGCTCTGCCCTCTTTCAACGCCAGCACCTACGACTATCTGCCTTCGAATAGCCGCCGCGTGCAGCTGTCCACACGAAATCTCGCCTGCCTCTCTTGGGCTCGGTGAGCGCCTAAGAGAACTCCGGTTCTCTCCAGCCTCCCGAGCCTTCCCCAGCATCTGAATGCACCGCCAGGGCGCCTAATGCGCCGGGCGGCCCATGTCTACTTGAACGGTTCATGCGTGATGCATGGAGCCGAGGGAGACCTTTTGCCATGCTGAATGAACGTTTTCTGTCTCAGAAGGATGCCTGTCTGCTCAGCAGGCTCGCCGAGGCAATGCTGCGCTTGAGAGATGTGAAGTTCAATTTCGCCGATAGGCTGGTGGAATTCCTGTCGGGAGCGATCCTGCTTCCCGAGACAAGCACAAGAGATGACTTTGTCAGGCTCAATACGGTAGTCACTTATAGGGCCGTCGGTTCCGCCAAGCGGGAGTATCTCGCCATCGTGTGTCCGCAGGATGCCGACGAGGTACTTGCCAGAGTATCCGTCCTCTCTCCGCTGGCCATGACGATGCTGGGCCGCGTGGTCGGCAGCATCGTGGAAATTGGCCTGCCCTTTGGACGCGTTCAGTATGTCGAGATTGTCGACGTCGCTCCCATCGACTCTCGTCACGGCATCATTGAAGAGACAGCCAAGACCGTGTCTTCCATGCGTTTGCCGGATCTTCCAACGGCAGGCATCTGATGATCGCCGATGCGATCTCCCGCCCGGGAGGTCCATCAAGCTTGTTTGTGCAGCAAGAACAACTTCTGTATGGAGCAAGTCATGACACGCATAAAGAAGATACTGGTCGCCACCGACTGTTCTGAGAATGCGCGCAAGGCAGAGACACGTGCCGCGATGCTGAGCGTGGAGCTGAAGGCGGACGATCTGGAGATGCTGGCGATCCGGCAGACTGTGAGGATGGGACTTTCCACACCCTCCGCATCGGTTTTTCATTGCACCCTGGCCGAATCGGAGATCGCTGCGATGGCCGAAGGCGAAGCCGGATCGGCGGAACTGGAACCGGCCCATGGCGGGCCGCACTGCGTGCGCAGAATGAGGACGGGGAAATCGGCTTCGGCGATTACCGATCATGCAAGCCGGTTGCATGCGGACCTGACCGTCGTGGCGGCACAGGAGCGTCGGTTTCTTTCGAGTTTTCTGACGGGAGCCTGCCATCACGATGTAGTGCAGGCATGCACGCGCCCGGTTCTTGTCGTGAAGAGCGAGCCGCAGTCAGCCTACCGCCGCGTGCTCGTTGCCGTGGATTTCTCCGAGCAGTCGAAGGAAGCGGCGCGCATGGCGCTGGCGATCGCGCCTGATGCGCATGTCAGCTTCGTGCATGCATGCCGCCTCATGCACGAAGGAATGATGCGTGAAGCGGGATTGCCGCCTGATTCGATCAACGGCTATCGCATCCGCTTGCGTGAACGCTCGCGCACCCAGCTCAATCAGTTCATTGCCGAGCTTGGGCCGCAGAAGCAGCTGGCTTCGAGAACAGTTCAGTACGGCCATGCGGCGCCGGTCATATTCGATCTGGTCAAGAAGATCAGCCCGGATTTGATTGCGGTCGGCAAGACCGGACGGTCGTTGCTGGAGCAGGTGCTGGTCGGAAGCCTGACGAAGCGGCTGATCGACGAAGCGCCGTGCGATCTGCTTGTGGCTCCGCTGGATTCCGGACCAGGCTGGGACGATCGTCCCGCGGCATAGGAGAAATGGAAAACCCGCTGCCGCCACGTCCGGCAAGCGTCAATGACATGGTTGTTTGTCAGTTCGTCAGCCGGTTCGCCGGCTCATCAAAGTCATTTAAGTCATCAGAAACATCAGAAAGTCATCATGAAACCAGAAATCACAGTATCGACGCAGGACCTTGAATTACTCGAATCCATTCTGGATACCTTGCCCGCGTCGGATGATGCATGCCGGGACGCCCTGCTGGAAGAGCTCTCACGCGCGCATGTCATCGACGCCAAGGACGTTCCACCCACGGTGGTCAGCATGAATTCAAAAGTGCGCTTCGAAATCGAATCCCCGAAAGAGGAATTCTGCCTGACGCTCTGCTTTCCCAAATCGAGCGAGGCACGACAGGATGCGCTGTCGGTGCTCACGCCTATCGGCACTGCTCTGCTGGGCATGTCTGAAGGAAGCTTCATCGAATGGCCCAGGCGTGACGGCCAGATGATCCGCGTGAAGGTGCTGGAAGTGTATCCGCAACAGGCGGACCACAAGGCGGCTTAGACACCCATGGCTATTGCCCGGATCGAAGGTTCGGCATTCGCCATTGGCCAGGCATTGGGCCGCCTGGCCAATCCGGCGATGCATGCCCATTGTCTGAAAAGCGAAGCATGGCGCCGCCTGCTGCAATGGCGCAGCCATCCGGCCCTGGTCAGGCTGATGGCCGCGACGCAGAAATATTTTCCGGAGTACTGGCAGGAACTGGAAGGCCTGAGCGACGGACTGGACATGGAATTCGCCGACGTGTTCTTGTGGAATTGCCGCGCCGATCTCATGCCGGAATCTGCCGATCCCTACTGCTCCGTCGCGGCCAACAGAATGCAGAGCCGATTCATTCTTCATGCCTCGGAAGAAGACCTGAGCGTGCCCGGCAGCGCCTGCTTCGTCGAAGTAAGGCCGCATGGCAAGCCGGGATTCGTCGACATGAACATCTTCGGTTCGCTCGGCGGACAGCGCATCGCCGTCAACCGCGCCGGGGTGATGCTTTCCGTGTTGGCGAACCATTCCCCGGGCACGGACGAGGCTGCGGATAAAGGCGAAAGTCTTCCCGCCGCAATAGTCAGCCGCGCGCTTCTCGATACCGGCTCACTCGAAGAAGCCATCGACATCGTCATGCAGTGTCCCCACTTCGGAAATGCGCACTATTTTCTCGCCTCGCCGAAGGAATTCATCATGATCAGCATCGACTGTGCGAACGGCAAGAAAACGCTCGTCCCGGTGGCGAACAAGCATGGCCGCGCGGGATCCGGAAGATGGAGCGCCCTGCTTGAGCGGATTCCCAACTACCCGACGGATGACGACCTCATTCGGCTCTTCCTGCAGCAGCCGGAACGGCAAGAACCGCGTCAGCAGCAGCAAGCCCGGCGGCGTGATTCGAGCCCGGGCGTCCTCGCCGCATTAAGGGCAGATTGCCGCACCGTGGCTTGCCAAATCATCACTTCGGGCGGCCATCGTTCCGAAACGGTGATCGTCGATGTCACCTGACTTGCATTCACTGAATATGCTTCGTACAGCTGCCGCGCCCTACGTGCGACTCATTGCAAATTCGCCCGGGGTCACTCCCATCTGATCCCGGAACGCAGCAATGAATGCGGACATGCTGTCATACCCGCATGCCAGCGCCACATCGGTGACGCGCTGCCCCTGTTCCAGCAGGGGCAGCGCGCTGAGCAAACGTGCACGCTGCCGCCAGAGCCGGAAGCTCAACCCGGTCTGCTGAAGAAAAAGACGAATCAGCGTACGCTCCGACATGCCGAATTCATTACCGAAATCGGCCAGGTTCTTCTGGCTTTCCGGACGGGCCTGCAGATAAGTGCAGACCTTGCGAAGACGGGCATCCTGCGGCCATGGCAGATACATACCGGCTTCCGGAGCGCAGGCGAGCTGGTCCAGCAGCACCGCGACCAGCCTCCCGTCGGCGCCGTTCACGTCGTACTCCACGGGGATATCGGCAAAGCGCCGGATCAGCTCGCGCATCAATGGCGTCACCACCAGCACGCGGCATTTGCCTTCCTTGCCCACGTCATCTTCCGCATCTGCGTTTAATGCAATTGATGCAATTGCTGCAATCGATGCCGGCTCGATGTACAGGCTGCGTATTTCCGTGTCTCTCGAACATTGCACGCCGTGCGGCATCCCTGCGGGAATCCATATCGCATAGGACGGGGGCGCGACGAAGCGCCCGGTGTCCGTCGAGACTTCGATGATGCCCTGCATCGCATAAGACAGCTGGTCCCAGGCATGACTGTGGCGGTAGCCGATCGCGCGGTTGGGCAAGCCTTGTGCATGCCCGTACACCGGCCGAGGCAAGCTGCGCAGGGAATTCAGCTCCTCGTCCGCAGCTCGCGAAATGTCATCTTGAAGATATCTCTTGTTCATTTAGCGACAAACGACATGTCGTGGTTCCGGTAATGTACCTTCAATGCCCAAGGCTGTCGACCAACCCGCAAAACAGTGTCTTGCCATGTCAAAACCATACCCGCCAGTTGGCCCGCCCGGCGCGATGCGGCCCTCCTTCTTAGAGTGACGACCATGAAAAGCGTACCCACCATGGATTGGCTCCCACCGTTCAACGGCAAGCAGCCGGAAGCAGTCATGCGTCCCGCCGTGCCGGAACGGCAGCGCGATTCCGCCAGGCTTGCCGTGATCACGACACGCGGGCGGGGGTTGCTCGACAATATTCGCATTCGTCTTGAAATGCAGAGGATGATTCGGTCGGAAGCGCGGCCGATCCTGATCGCGCAGGCCGGTCGCAGGCTTGCCTATGAAAGGATACTGGTTGCAGCCGACCTGTCTTCCGCCGCTGCTGCAGCCGCCTGCGTTGCGCTTGAGATGTGGCCGAATGCGCAGGTGGTCTTTCTGCATGCCTTTGAAGCACGCGGGGAAAACGCGACGCTTCACGCGCAGAACGGAGAATCCCTCTTCTCATCCCGCGCGCTTGCGCGGGAAGCCGCCCGCGAAAAGCTGAATGGTTTTGCGGACGGCATCTGCCATGCGCACACAAGGGTATCCCGCGTTGTCCATCATGGAAAGCCGCTCGCCGTGATCGGCAACTATGCGGCGCGCATGAAAACGGATCTGATCGTCGTCGGCGCTCGTCCCGCCTCCTCTCCTCTTGCGTATTTCAGCAAGTGTGCGGCGCACCGGCTCGCAGAGGCGACGTCATGCGATGTGCTGCTGGCCACCGCCTAGGTTGGCCGGGCACTCCTCCATTCTTCTACCGTCCGCCGATCTGCCGATGCACGCTGTCGGCCACGCCCAGCAGGGAGTTGCGCGCCAGTTCGCCCGACAATGCATAGCCGAAGTCGCCGTCGATCCAGTAGAAAGTGCTCAGCCTGCCCTCGTTGGCGAACCGGAATGCCGTCGCATCATGGCCGGGGTTGCGCTTGACGTACAAGGTGAGGCGCAGGCCGTTCTTGTCTTCGTACATGAATTGCGCCGCAGGTCCGGAGTCATCCGGCAGGAGGCGGCCGCCCAGCAGCTGATAGCCGGAGTTGCCCAGATCGGGAATGGAAATGGTGCCGCCCAGCCGCTTCGACAGCCACTGCGCCAGATGCGCGGTCTGGTTCACGCCGACTTCGACGGGATGGCGCACCTCAGCCGAATACACGGCATGGGCCACCACGGCCTGGCGCGGCAGCGCTGCCATCAGGTTTGCACCGGACGGTTCCGGTGCCCCCCGGACGAAATAGCCGGCCACCAGGCCGACAGCAAGACAGAGCGCGGGGATGGCCAGGCGCGGAAAGAAGCCGGATGCGTGTACCCGGCGGCTGCGTACCGCTGCCGATGCCGGCGCCGCTGCCGGTGCCTGGGCGAAGCGGTCATAGGCGCGGTGCAGCATGTCCTTCTGCGCGCGCCATGCGGCCACGGCCGCCGCATCCTCGGCATGTCCGTCCAGCCAGCCCTGCACCTGTGCCGCGCGTTCCGGGGACAGGCGGCCGTCGATGAACTGGTGGAATTCGGATTCTTGCGGACGACTCATTTAATGACCTTCAGATGCGGGGAGGATACGGCAGCCGATGCCGCGGACGCATCCTCGGCAAGAATGATGCGCAGCCGTTCCCGGGCGCGCGACAGGCGCGACATGACGGTCCCGACCGGAACGCCGAGAATGCGGGATGTCTCCTCATACGAAAATTCTTCGAGAGAAATCAGCAGCAAAACCGCGCGCTGCTCATCCGGAAGGCGCGCCAGCGCGCGGTCGAGGTCGAGCAATGCGAGCGCATCTTCTTCCGTGCCGCGCATCGCCAGGTCCGACCGCTCATCGATCGGGTCGCATGGCGGCTGTACTGCCTGGTGGCGCTTCTGGCTGACGAACAGATTGTGCATGATCGACAGCAGCCACGCATCGAGCTTGGCCCCGGTACGGAACCAGGCGAAGCGCGACAGTGCGCGCTCCACCGTGTCCTGCACCAGGTCTTCGCTGGCATGCCGGTCGCCGGTCAATGCGCGCGCATAGCGGCGCAGCCGGGGCAGGTGCAGTTCAAGGTCCTTCATGAAGCGAAGCGGGAAGCGGGCCTTGACTGCGCCGAAAAGTCGGACATGCCGGATTGCATGCCTACTTGGCGACGTGCCATACGTTGTTCACGCCGTCTCCCGTCTTGTCGCCCGGCTTCTGGTCCTTGACCCAGTAGTACAGCGGCTTGCCCTTGTAGGCAACCTGCTTCTTGCCGTCGTCGCGGGTAATCACCGAGAAATCTCCCGACGGTGCCGCGCCGCTGTCGGCGGTGAGCGGCGGCCAGTTCTCGGCGCACTTGCCGTTGCACATGCTCTTTCCGTCCGCATCCTTTTCGAAGGTATAGAGCGTCATGCCGTTGCTGCCGACGAGCACGCCATCCTTCATGGTCGCGGGCGCGGCGTTCTGGGCGAAGGCGCTGGCGGTCGCCAGCAAGGCGGCGAAAATGGAAACGGCGGCGATACGATGGGGGGAGGCTTTTTGCTGGAGGTTCATGGCAATTCCTTTTGGTTGTGTGGCAGTGAAGGGTGCTGCATGAACGTATACGCAACTGCATCGCAGTTTATTCCAAACGCAGGAAAATTTTTTGGTGAAATGGCGTGCCAGGCAAGAAAGAGCGACATTGACGGATCGCGGCAAGGACATTAGTCTCGACCGGCAAACAAAGACGCCGCATGCGCAGGGAAACTGTTCCGGCGGCGGCGGACGCCGGTCTTCAACTCGCAAGGAGAGATGCAATGACAAGCAAGAATACGATTTGCCTGTGGTACGACAGCGACGCCCTGGACGCAGCCAACTTCTACGCCGAAACATTTCCCGACAGCGCTGTCACCGCCGTTCACCGGGCACCGGGCGATTACCCCGCCGGCAAGGAAGGCAACATCCTGACGGTCGAATTCACGGTGGCAGGCATTCCCTGCCTGGGCTTGAACGGCGGTCCGCAATTCAAGCTCAACGAAGCCTTTTCCTTCCAGATCGCGACCGACGACCAGGCCGAGACCGACCGCCTGTGGAATGCGATCGTCGGCAGCGGCGGCCAGGAAAGCGCATGCGGCTGGTGCAAGGATCGCTGGGGAGTTTCGTGGCAGATCACGCCGCGTGCCCTTACTGCGGCAATCACCGACCCTGACCGCACAGCGGCCAAGCGCGCATTCGACGCGATGATGACCATGCGGAAGATCGACATTGCTGTGATAGAGGCGGCGCGGCGCGGCTGAATATCCTGAAGTCGGCGAGACGCACCCTGCATCGTCGCCGCTGCTCCGACATCGCTGGTCGGCGTCGCCCGAACATTCGCGCGCACGTCAGTGGGCACTGACTTTGATGCCTTGGATTGAGACAAAAAGGCGTCAGGCCGCATGGAGCGCTTGACGCCTGCATGCCCATTCCCTAACATCGACATAATCTTGCCCGCAAGTAACTGATTGCATCGGCAAGCATTTCAACGACGACAAGACCACAGAGTCTTGCGTAACTTCAGGGAGACGCAGTGAGACAGTACCTCGCGGGGATATCCATCCAGTCCGTGCTGGTTGGCATGGGCACGCTTTCAAGCATTTTTCTTACAGGCCTGGCGATTGCCGCGGCCACGGCACTTTCAGGCGCTGCCGCCGTCACGATCGGCGTTCTCTGCACTCTGGCAGTCATTTTCAACGCGGCATGCACCGTATGGCTGGTGCGCCGCATCGTGGCGCCGCTGCAGGAGGCAGCCGGCATCGGCCGCAAGATGATCGCCGGCGACCTGACGTCCAGCTTCACTACCAGGGGCGCGGGTGAGATCCTGGCCGTGCAGGACGTGCTGAAGGACCTGAAGGACATGCTCTTCAATATCGTGCGCGATGTCCGCAGCGGGTCGATTGCCATCGATACCACCGCCCTGTCGGTCAATTCGGACAACGCCGCGCTGTCATCACGCAATGAAACGCAAGCCGGCTCGGTCGAGGAAACCGCAGCATCGCTGGAAGAACTGGCCGCTACCGTCAAGCAGAATGCCGATGCGGCGCAGCAGGCCAATCATGTCGTCGATTCCGCAGCCGATCTCGCGACCAAGGGCGGCCATGTCGTCAAGGATGTCGTGACGACGATGGATGCCATCAAGAACAGCTCGCGCAAGATCGAGGAAATCATCGGCGTCATCGACGGCATCGCCTTCCAGACCAATATTCTCGCGCTCAATGCCGCCGTCGAAGCGGCGCATGCGGGCGAACAGGGAAGAGGTTTCGCCGTCGTCGCTTCAGAAGTTCGCAGCCTCGCGCAGCGGTCCGCGCAGGCCGCCCGCGATATCAAGACGCTGATCGCCGATTCCGTGGACAAAGTCGAATCGGGCGCGCAGCTGGTCGACGAGGCAGGTCGCACGATGCAGCAGATCGTCACCTCGGTGGAAGACGTTGCCGGCTATGTAAAAGGCATCGCCAATGCCACGCAGGAGCAGAGCCTGGGCATACAGCAAGTCAATCAGGCGATGACGCAGTTCGAGCGCATGATCCAGGAAAACACCGAGCTGGTCACGAATGCGCTCAAGGCATCGACCAACCTGAAGTCGAGCGCGGCCTCCCTGTCCGATGCGGTCGCGGCGTTCACCCTGGGTGCGGAAATCGGCACCGCGGACGAAGCAATCGAACTGGTGAAGAAGGCCGTTGCCATGGCAAAATCCAACGGCCTGCCGGCGCTGATCGAGGAAGTGGGCAAGCTGAACAAGGGCAAGCTGGTCTACAAGGACCTGTACATCGGCATTTACGGATTCGACGGTTTCATCAAGGCCCATGGCGCCAACCGCCACTTCGTCGGCTCGGATACCAGCCGCACGCGCGACAAGAACGGCAAGGCCTTCATCGCCGAAATGATCACGCTCGGAAAGACGAAGGGAAGCGGTTGGGTCGAATACCTGTTTGCCCATCCCACCACGCAGGAAATCAAGACGAAGGCGTCTTATCTGGAGCGCTTCGATGATGTCGTGATCACTTGCGGTTGCTATGCCTGATTGATGGCGCAATGGTGCCGCACTTCCTGGCTGCATAGGCAAGCAGCCAGGACTATTCCTCAACTATCCACTTTCAATGACGTAGCGCCGGACGCGTACTCATGAAGCCTTGAACAGCAGGGTTTCCAGGCAATCCCGAACCAGCGGCTGCCGTTTTGCCGCATCCGCATTGCTCAACACATCGATGTTCAGTGCAAACGCGTAGGGCTTGCCTTCCTTCTCGATCCAGCCGACCAGCCAGCCGATCTGCGCATTCGGCGATTGAAAACCCCAGCCGGTCTTTGCAAACATGGTGTAGCCCTGCTGCGTGCCGTCCTGGCGGATCATGTCGCGCACGGTGCGCATGCTGCGTTCCGTGAACGGCAGCCGGCGCTGCGCCAGTCTTGCCATCAGCTGCGCCTGCTCGACTGCCGATATCTCAAGCGGCCCGTCGAGCCAGAAGCGGTCGATCACATTGCCGATGTTGCGGTTGCCGTAGCCGACGAGATCGATATAGTGCTGCATGCGCTGGGCGCCGATGCGCCGCGCCAGTTCCTGATAGACCGGGACATTGGATACGCGGATGCCGTCGCGCAGGTTCATGTCGCGCTCCCATTCCTTGATCATCTGCGGCTTGCCGCCATACGGCAGGACTTCGAGTTCGTCCTTTACCGCGCCGGTATCGAGGCCGATCATTGCATTGAAGATCTTGAAGGTCGACTGCGGCGCGAAGCGTTGATCGGCCCGCGCCTTGTCATGGACCGAGATGCGGTCGGCGGCAATGTCGAACAGCACGAAGGTGCCGGTCACGCCGGCCGCCTTGAAGTGCCGGGCAAGTTCGGGACGCTCAATGGTTTCGGTACCGGAAGCGGATGCGCCGGCAACCAGCATGGCAGCCATCAGCGCGCGGACAATCAGTTTGAACATGGGATCTCCATCGATGCAGGGAAGCCTGCATCCTAGGTTCTCACTTTATGGTCAGCAACCGAGCAAGGCTTAACGGCGGCAACCGGTGTAACGCCTGTCACATCATGCTCAAACCGCTTAATCCATCGGCGCGCCGCGCAATCTCCCTACCTCCACCGGAGACACAAGCCCACCTTGGTTTCCCCAGCTCGTGCGCACATGGGACACCACGGCGGCAATCTCCTCGTCGTTCAAGGCCGAAGCGAACGGAGGCATGCCGAAGGGTTGCGGGTTGCCCCCGGTGCTGGGCGGATAGCCGCCGTTGAGGACGATGCGAATCGGATTGATGGCCGACTGCACCGTCAGGGATCGCGTGCCGGCCAGCGGCGGATAGGCCGTCGGCGCGCCGCTGCCGTCAGCCTTGTGGCATTCGGCGCAGTGCTGCTCGTAGAGCTTGGCGCCCAGTTTGAGAATGGCTTCCCTGTCGCCGGATACCCGTACCGACGCAGGCACACTGACTGCCTCGGCCTTGGGGACGGATTTCAGATAGGCCGCCATGGCGTTGATATCGGCATCGGCCAGATGCTGGAGGCTTTGCCCGACCACTTCCGTCATCGGACCGAAGACGGCGCCGCGCTGAGACACGCCGGTTTTCAGCAGGTCGGCAATGTCTTTCCGGTGCCAGTCGCCCAGGCCTGTTCCGCTGTCCGAGGTCAGGGAGGAGGCATACCAGTTCAGCATCGGAATCATGCCGCCGGCAAGGTCGCCCTCGTCCGAGGTGCCGCCCAAGGCATTGCGGCTGGTGTGGCATGCGCTGCAGTGGCCAAGCCCCTGCACGAGATAGGCGCCGCGGTTCCATTCGGCGCTTTGATTCCGATCCGCCTTGTACTCGCCCGGCGTGAAGTAGAGCGTGCGCCAGAATGCCAGCAGGATGCGCTGGTTGTAGGGGAAGCGCAATTCGTTGTCCCGGTTCGGCTGCCGCACGGCGGGGATCGTCTTCAGATAGGCATGGATCGCATCGGAGTCGGCACGCGTCACCTTGGTGTAGTTCGGATAAGGAAAGGCCGGATACAGGAACTTCCCATCCTTCGATTTGCCGTTGTGCATGGCTCGCCAGAAGTCGTCCGAACTCCATGTACCTATTCCCGTTTCCCGGTCCGGCGTGAGGTTGGAAGAATAGATGTTGCCGAACGGCGTGGCGATGGACCGGCCGCCGGCATACTGCTCGCCTCCCCGTACGGTGTGGCATGCCATGCAGTTGCCGGCCCTGGCGAGATAGGCTCCGCGACTCACCTGTTCAGCGGCATTTGCGACATGCACCGTGGACTGATTGCGTCCCGGATCATGCCAGACCTGGACGCCGATGACGGCGGCGGGGACGAGGAACAACAAGGCGAGCAGGATGAGAAGCAGGCGTTTCATGCGGCGTTCCATGAGTCGTTGCGGAGTCATTGCGGGAAGCTGCCGCAGGCAACAGGCAGCTTGACGGAAGAGGCCGGCGCAGCCGACATGTCCTGCGGGATGGGCTGCGATGCCAGCCATGCGGAGACCGCACCGATCTCCTCGGAAGTCAGCTGCGAGGCGATATGGGCCATGCAGTCAGGTGCTGCCGCCTTGCGCGCTCCGTTCTTCCAGGCGCCGAACTGTGCATTCAGGTAATCGCGCGGCAAGGCCACGAGACTTGGAATGGAGGGCAGCACGCCGGTGAGCTTCTGCCCATGGCAGGCGATGCAGGCGGGAATATTCCGCGACCTGTCTCCTTCCATGACCAGCGCTTCGGCGCGCTTCAGGCTGGCGGCGGGCAGATTGGCAGGCTGCGGCGCGGAGTAAGGCGGGTGCAGCGAGGAAAAATATTCCGCCATTTGCTTCAGATACTCTTCCGACAATGGCGCAACCAGGTAAGTCATCATCGGATACCGGCGCCGGCCATCGCGGAAATTGATCAGCTGGTTGTACAGGTACCCTGCGGGCTTGCCGGCGATGCGGGGAAAGAATCCATCGCTGGTTGCCCTGCCCTCCTTGCCGTGGCAGGCGGTACAGGCGGCAACTCGCTGCGCCATCGGGTCTGCGGCGCGGGCAGGCTGTGCGCCGGCCGGCTGCAGGACAAGCACGGCACTTCCTAGCAGGAGCGCACTCAACAATGTTCGAAGCTGATTCATGGGCAATATCAACCTTGCATCGCCGGCCGGTCTGGCCGGATTCATGGTGTGGAATTCTGATATGCATGGCAGCTGATTTACAGAAGCAGTTGCGGGAGTATTTACCGGATCAGATGCCTTTCTGCTCCGGTTTTCCTGGAAAATTGTCTTGTAATCGTGGTCGTCCTTATTCTTTCGTGCCGCCATGGGCATCCTGTGGATCACGCCATCCGCATCCGAGTCAATGGTCCCAATCTGATATGGTGTTTTTTTCGCCTTCTGAATCTGTTTTATTCATGCCCCCGGAGAGACAATCAGTGTCGATGCCGCCGGCTGCGCGTGTGCTTTCAGGCCTGCCGCAGTGGCTCTCCAAACTTTGATGCAGATCGGCAAAACACATGTACCGATACGACAATTACGATGACATCCTGGTCCGGGAGCGGGTTTCGGAATTCCGCGACCAGGTCAGGCGCCGCCTGTCGGGCGAGCTTTCCGA
Source organism: Noviherbaspirillum malthae (assembly GCF_015352985.1). GTDB lineage: Bacteria > Pseudomonadota > Gammaproteobacteria > Burkholderiales > Burkholderiaceae_D > Noviherbaspirillum > Noviherbaspirillum malthae. The sequence goes on from NZ_JACYXF010000004.1 coordinate 284,958, forward strand.
AGAAGAGTTTCTCCCGCTGCGGCTGCAGAACGGCCTGTACATGCAGAAGCATGCCTACATGCTGCGGGTGGCCATTCCCTACGGCGTGCTGTCTGCCGAACAGGTGCGCATGCTTGCGCGTATCGCGCGGCGCCATGACCGCGGATATGGCCACTTCACCACGCGCCAGAACATTCAATTCAACTGGATCAGGCTCGAGGAAGTGCCGGACATCCTGTCCGACCTGGCGTCGGTGCAAATGCATGCGATCCAGACCTCGGGAAACTGCGTTCGCAACATCACCACCGAGCAGTTCGCCGGAGTGGCAGCGGACGAAGTGCTCGATCCGCGCCCGCTGGCCGAAATCCTGCGCCAGTGGTCCACGCTCAACCCGGAGTTTGCCTACCTTCCGCGCAAGTTCAAGATCGCGCTGTCGGCATCGCGGGAAGACCGTACGGCGGTGAGAATGCATGATGTCGGCGTTTATCTCTACACCAACGACGCCGGCGAAAAAGTGCTGCGCGTTCATGCCGGCGGCGGACTGGGCCGCACGCCCATCCTGAGTTCGCAGGTGCGCGACAACCTGCCGTGGCAGCACCTCCTCTCCTACGTCGAGGCGATCCTGCGCGTCTACAACCGTTACGGCCGGCGCGACAACAAATACAAGGCGCGCATCAAGATCCTGGTGAAGGCCCTGGGCATCGAGCAGTTTGCCGAGGAAGTCGAGAAGGAATGGGCGCACCTGAAGGACGGGCCTTCCACCCTGACGCAGGAAGAGTACGCACGTGTCGCAAGCCATTTCGTCCAGGATGCCTATGCGGTCGGGCAGACCGACGACAAAGTCCTGGAGCAGAACCTTGCAGGCGACCGCCGGTTCGCGCAGTGGGTCAAGCGCAACGTCCATCCGCACAAGGTGCCGGGATATGCGTCGGTGACGCTTTCGACCAAGCCCGGCGCAGCCGTTCCGCCCGGCGACGTGACAGCCGATCAGATGGAGCACATTGCCGGCTGGTCGGAGAGCTTCGGCTTCGGCGAGGTCCGCATCGCGCACGAGCAGAATGTCATCCTGCCCGATGTCAGGACAAGCGACCTGTATCGCCTCTGGCAGCTTGCATGCGAGCAGAATCTGGGCGCGCCGAACATCGGACTGCTGACCGACATCATCGCCTGCCCCGGCGGCGACTACTGCTCGCTGGCCAATGCGCGCTCCCTGCCGATTGCGGCTGCCATTGCCGAGCGTTTCGACGATCTCGACTTCGTGCATGACCTCGGCGATCTGTCGCTGAACATCTCGGGATGCATCAATGCCTGCGGCCACCACCACATGGGCAACATCGGCGTGCTGGGCGTGGACAAGGACGGCCAGGAGTGGTACCAGGTCACCATCGGCGGCGCACAGGGCAACCAGTCCGCTCTCGGCAAGGTCATCGGACCTTCCTTCCGAGCGGAAGAGATGCCGGGGGTGATCGAGCGCTTGATCGAAACCTTCGTGAAGACGAGGCTCGAAAACGAAACCTTTATTGAAACCGTCGCACGTATCGGCACGGATCCGTTCAAGGCGAATGTCTACCGCGACACTTCCAATGCCAGGGAGAACGCTTATGCCTGACATCATCAAGATCATCAACCAGATGCCGCAGATCGTGGCCGACGACTGGCAGCTGATCCGCGACAGCGCGCCCAGCGAGCACCAGACTTTTGCGCACAAGATCTTTCCCTTCGCCGCGCTCAACGACCCTGGCAATGCCGCGGTATTCGACCAGGTGCAGGCCGTCTGGATCGCCCCCGATGACGACTTCGAAGCGTCCATCGCCACGCTGCTGCGCATGCAGCTCATTGCCGTCGATTTTCCCAGCTTCCGCGACGGCCGCGGGTACAGCATCGCCACGCTGCTGCGCACCCGCTACGGCTGGAACCGCGAGCTGCGCGCCGTGGGCGACGTCCTGCGCGACCAGCTGAACTACATGCGCCGCTGCGGCTTCGATGCCTTTGCGGTGCGCGCCGACAAGGACATCCGCGACACCATCAAGAGCTTCAGCCATTACACGGTGCAGTACCAGGGCGCGGTGGACAACCCCTTGCCGCTGTTTCGCAAGCGGCATGGCGGGACAGAGTAAGCCAGGCAGCGTCTTACGGCAAAAGCGCTCAATCACAAACCTGTTTTTCGAAAGGCAAGCCCATGAACAAGGACAAGCAATCCCGGCAGAAGGAAAGATCGTTCCTGTCGACGATGGTCGCGGTTGCCTGGTCGTTCATCGGCCTGCGCCGGAAAAAGGATTTCGACGAGGATGTGGGCGGCCTGAATCCCTTCTATGTGATCATTGCCGGCCTGATCGGCACGGCCATCTTCATCGGGACCCTGCTTGCCATCGTGAATGCGGTCGTCAACTGATGCCTTGAATGCGGCGATGAGAACTGCTATGGTCCGGCAAGCTAGCCGGCTTGCCCGCATGCCAGCGGATCTCACCCACGGGAAATCGAATGAAACGCTATGAATCCCTTGCCGAGGAAATTGCACAGTCGATCCGGACCGGCGTCATCAAGCTGGGAGACCGGCTGCCGTCGGTCCGGCAGACCAGCACCAGCCGCGGGGTCAGTCCCTCGACCGTGTTCGAAGCCTACTACCTGCTGGAGGCCAGAGGACTGATCCGTGCGCGGGAGCGCTCCGGCTACTATGTGATTTCCGGCGCCAAGGTTCTGCCGCCGGAGCCGGAGCAGTCGTCCCAGGCGCTTGGCGAGTCGACGCCGGTCGATGTCAGCCAGCTGGTCTTCGAAGTGCTGGAATCGGCCAGGACGCGGGATGTCGTTCCCTTCGGCTCGGCCTTTCCCAGCCCGCTGCTCTTCCCCCTGCCGAGGCTTGCGAAGTCATTGTCATCAAGCGTGCAGGACATGGACCCGTGGAGCACGGTGGACGACCTCACCGCCGGCAACGCGGCGCTGCGCCGCCAGATCGCCCTGCGCTACCTGGCCGACGGCATGCATGTGCACCCGGACGAAATCGTGATCACGAACGGCGCGCTGGAAGCCTTGAACCTGTGCCTGAGCGCGGTCGCACGGCCGGGGGATTGCGTGGTCATCGAGTCGCCGACCTTTTATGCCGCACTGCAGGCGCTCGAGCGCATCGGCTTGAACGCCATCGAGGTCCCGACCCATCCTCGCGAAGGCATCGATCTCGACGCGCTGGCGACGGCGCTCGAGCGCCACAAGCCGAAGGCCTGCTGGATCATGACGAATTTCCAGAATCCGCTCGGCAGCATGATGTCCGACGAAAGGAAGCAGGCCCTGGTGGAACTGCTCGCCGCCCATGGCGTTCCGCTCATCGAGGATGATGTCTACGGCGAGCTTTACTTCGGCAACAAGAGGCCGCCGTCGGCACGCGCTTTCGACGCCAAGGGTCTGGTGTTGCACTGCTCTTCATTTTCGAAGTGCCTGGCGCCCGGCTATCGCATCGGCTGGGCCATGCCCGGGCGCTACACCAAGGACGTGGCGCACCTGAAGCTGACCACGACCCTGTCAACCTCGGCGCCGGGCCAGGCCGCACTGGCGGACTATCTGGCCAAGGGCGGCTATGACAAGCATCTGCGGCAGCTGCGCCATGCCTTGTCGGTGCAGCAGAGCGCGATGATGCAAGCGGTCGTCCGCTACTTCCCCCGAGGCACGAAGGCCACCCGGCCGAACGGCGGATATTTTTTGTGGGTCGAACTGCCCGGCCAGGCGAATACACTGGAAATTCATCGCCGCGCCCTGGCGCTCGGCATCAGCGTGGCGCCAGGCCCGATGTTCTCGGCGCATCGCGGATTCACCAACTGCCTGCGGCTCAATTACGGACATCCCTGGGATGCGAAGGTGGAAGCCGCACTGGCCACGCTGGGCCGGCTGGTCGCCGCTGCTTGACCTTGAGAATGCTTCCCCTCTCCAGAGGGGGGCGAAGGCAAGATTTCGCAGACCATCGGTCTGCACTGCCGCAGTCGGTTCGGCTTGCACGCCGAACCGCGGGGTGCAGAGCGGGGGTCGGGGGTGAGGGAGATCGCACATCCGCAGAAAGTCTTTTGCCATGCCCATCATCCCCAGTCCTCGCCACCCACCCCATGTTTATCTTGTCTCAAGCAGCGCCTTCGCCGCACTCTCCCAGTTCCTGCCGTCAAACAAGCTCACTCTGACGGACGACAAATCAATCTCATGAACACAGCGCAGGTTCACCACCCAGATGCGCGGATCGATGCGCGGCCGCGAGAATGGATGAACGCCGCAATGCCGGCAGAAGTAATGCATCGCCGTCATGGTATGGAACTGATAAACCTCCAGCTCTTCCTCGCCGCTCAGAATGCGCAGCTTGCTATCGGGCGTGCCGTGCCATAGCGCGCCGACGCGCAGGCACAGGGAACAGTTGCACTCCGTCGCCTGATTGATATCGGCCTGCAGTTCGAAACGGACCTTGCCGCAATGGCAGGAGCCTTGATGGATCGATTTCATGTCTCACCTCCGGATGGGGGAAAACCGGTCAAAACCCGGATTCTCTGCTACGGGGTGCAGTGTCCGCTTCCGCAGGCGATTGCTCCATGGTGAAAAACGACGGTTTCGATGCCGTTTCCGACAAGGAGTGGAATGCTGAAGCTTGCTACAGCTCCGGCGCCGGCGGCAGGCCGGTGACTTCAAGGATTTCCTGTTCATCCAGGGTTTCCCTGTCCAGCAGCGCGCGCACCAGCGCGTCGAGTTCGCCCCGGTGCTGGCGCAGCAGGCGCGTGGCTTCCTGATGGCTTTCATCGATGATGCGATGGACTTCAAGATCGATCAGCCGCGCGGTTTCTTCGCTGAAGGGCTTGTCGCCGCCGAAGCCCGCCGAACTACCGAGAAAGGCATTCTGGCGCGGCGCCAGCTGCACCATGCCCAGCCTGTCGCTCATGCCCCAGCGGGTCACCATGTTGCGGGCGAGATTGGTGGCCTGCTCGATGTCGTTCTCCGCGCCCGTGGTGCGGGTGCCGTACACCACTTCCTCCGCCACGCGCCCGCCGAGCATGCCGATGATCCTGGCGCGGAGATAGGCTTCGGGATAGTTGTAGCGGTCGGTCTGCGGCCGCTGGTAGGTGACGCCGAGCGCCTGCCCGCGCGGCACGATGGTGACGCGGTGCACCGGATCGGCGCCCGGCACCAGCAGGCCGAGGATCGCATGTCCGCTCTCGTGGTAGGCGATGCGCTCGCGGTCGGCCTGGCTCAGCAGGATGGGCCGCTCGGGCCCGAGCACGATCTTTTCCAGCGCGTCGAGAAAGTCCTTGTGGCGCACATCGGTCTGTTCGCGCCTGGCGGCAAGCAGGGCCGCCTCGTTGACCAGGTTCTTCAGGTCGGCGCCCGACAGGCCCGGCGTGGCGGCGGCCAGCTCCGAAAGATTCACATCCTTTGCCAGCGGCACCTTGCGGGTATGCACGCCGAGGATGGCTTCGCGGCCGGTCTTGTCGGGCAGGTTGACGACCACGCGGCGGTCGAAGCGGCCCGGCCGCAGCAGGGCCTTGTCGAGCACGTCGGGCTGGTTGGTGGCCGCCAGCACGATGATGCCTTCGCGGCTGGAGAAGCCGTCCATCTCGGTCAGGATCTGGTTCAGGGTCTGCTCCTGTTCGCTGGAGCCGCCGATGGCCGTCTGGCCGCGCGCGCGGCCGATCGAGTCGAGTTCGTCGATGAAGATGATGGCGGGCGCATGTTCGCGCGCCTGCTTGAACAGGTCGCGCACCCGGGCCGCGCCGACGCCGACGATCATTTCCACGAACTCGGCCGCGCTCATCGAGAAGAAAGGCACGCCGGCCTCGCCGGCCACCGCCCTTGCCAGCAGCGTCTTGCCGGTGCCCGGCGAGCCGACCAGCAGCACTCCCTTGGGCGCCGCGCCGCCGAGCCGGGTGTACTTGTCCGGATCCTTCAGGAAATCCACGACCTCGACCAGTTCCTGTTCGGCCTCGTCGATGCCGGCCACGTCATTGAAGGTGACGCGCGAATCCTGTTCCTGGTCGTAGCGGCGCGCCTTGCTCTTGCCGATGCCGAACAATGATCCGCCCATGCCGCCGCCCTGCTGGGCAGCGCGGCGGTAAAGCCAGACGTAGAAGCCGATGAGCAGCAGCGCCGGGCCGAAGCCGTACAGCAGCGTGGCCAGCGCGCTGCTGTTCTTGATCGGCACAGCGCTGATCTCGACCTTGTTGGCGATCAGGAATTGTTCCAGCCCTGAATCGACGAAGGCCGGCAAGGTGGTGGTGAAGGTGGGCGCGGTGCGGCTCGGCGTTTCCGGCAAGGGTCCGGGACGCTCCTCGTTGGCCTTGCCTTCCGGCGGCCAGGTGACTGGCGCATTGAAGCGGCCTTCGATGCTCGCGCCCTGGCTGTAGATCGACTTGACGTTGCCGCGCGCCACTTCCTGCTTGAAGACGGTATAAGGCACCGTCACCGGTGCGTCGCCGTCCGGAAAGAAGGTGCGCATCAGGAAGTAATTGGTGAAGAGGATGATCAGGAACAGCAGCCAGGCCTTGCGCGGCGGCATCTTGTTCGGCACGCCTGCGGCAGGCCCGCCCGGCTTCTGGCCGGCAGGCAGGACAGGCTTCTTGAAGAGAGGAGAATTGTCGTCGCGTTTCATATGACAATTCGTCCCGGACAGGTCGGCGATAGTTTCTCGCCCGCGGCACGCCGCAGTTGTGTTATCTCAAGCTTCGTGATCGTTGCAGGCTTGTCCGCGCCGGGACTTATACCAATCCCAAGTCATGACATGCCGAATGAGATCGATGGATTTTTTCGACTGGCAAGGCGCGGGAGGAGTTCATAGCGGGGCTATGGATGACGAGCGCGACGCGGCCAGGTGGAAAAAGACGCGCTCTCATGGCATGGAATGATTTGGGATTGGTATTACCTCGCCTTGGGCGGATGGTCGACCAGCCTGGCGACTTTCTGCACCGCCTCATGCCGCGCCTTCGCCGACTTGCGATTCGGATCCAGCGTGCGCAGGCGCGCATAGGTCTGGTTGGCCAGCTTGACGTACACGTCCCCGATATTTTCCAGGGCGACCGAATAGCCGGCGTCGGCGCGCAGCGACTGCCTCAGCAGCAGGCGAGCCTCGCCGTATTGGCCGTTCGCCGCCTGGATCACGGCCATGTTGTTGAACGGTTCCGGCATCTCCGGATGGTCCGCCGCCAGCGCTTCGAAGGCGCGCAGCGCTTCCGCTTGCCTGTCCTGTGCCATCAGCGCCGTGCCGCGGTAAAGCCGGATCTGCGGCTGGTTGCGGCTTTCTTCCGGCAGCGCATCGATTCTGTTGAGCGCTTCCTGGTAACGGCCCGACTGCAGCAGCACGGCGACGTCTTCGGCTTCATTCGTGCCGGCAGCCGCAGCGCCTCCCGCCGTCATCGTCATCGCCGCCAGGCAGAGGAATGCGATGCGGGATGCGATGCGCTCGTTGAAGGTATTGAATGTTCTCATGGCTTCCACTTCCCTGTGGTGTTCCTGAACCCGCTTGATGATGTTGCTTCATGAGCGATGTTTGTTAATGACAAGAATATCCCTGGCGCAGCAGTCCATCAGCTGCCGGTAGACTTCCGGCGCGACATTGATGCAGCCCTTGGTAATGTTGCGCCGCTGGTCGGCGCGGCCGGACTGCAGCCGCTCCATGCGCCGCTCCCCCGGATTGAGGGTATAGACGCGATGGATGGCCCAGAGATATTTCTCGTTTTCCCGATACACCAGCACGCTGCCGTCGTAGCCGGCATCCTCGATGCGCCGAGGCGACAGGGAGTAGGTCCCTGCCGGCGTGTCCTGCCCTACCAGCGCGGGATGGCATGCGCCGGCAAAGCAGATGGTTGCAGCGAGAAGATCGACGATCACCATGACGGACGTCAGCCCAGCGGCTTCTTGCGCGTGACCGGCGGAGCCGGTTGCACCTCGGGCTCCGGCCGCGCGACTTCCGGCGGCGGAGCCACCACCTTCGCCACCGGCCGCACGAACAGGTACTCGCCCCGTCCGACCGCCGGCAGCACGCGATAGCCGGTGCACACCGCTTCATCGATCGTGCTGGCGGGCCCGCACTCCACCGGCAACTCGCGCGGCCAGATGACGGCCGCGGTGGGGTAGCCGGGAAGGTAATTGGGCAGGTGGTAGAGACCGTCCATCACATGCAGCGCGGATTCCGTACCGACTGCTGGACCATTGAACGGCGTGCCCGAGCCGAAGGGAAGGCGTTCGACCTGGAAGTTGAGTTCGCCTGCCGACGCGGCGCAGGTTCCGGCGGCAGCGGCGAGCAGAACGGCGTGGAATATCGCTTTCATGTTGTCTCCCGGCGCTCGTCAATAACGATACAGATCATCGTTACGGTTGCCGGAGCGCGAGTCGGCAACCGTACTGTTGCCTGCTCGCGCCTCCTGCGAGGTGACCGGACAATTGATGCCGGTCAGCTCGAATGCCTCCCGGTTGCGCTTGTCCATGCACAGGCGAGCGAGTGCTGCACCCTTGAAGCCCATGTTCCAGATTTCGCGCGCGTTCTTCAGCATGACGCAATTCTCATCCGTCCAGGTGGTGCCTGCGCTGAATCCGAACGACACGGCGCTGCCGCCGATGGATGTCGAACCCATGCAGGTATCGTTGCTGCTGGTCAGCGGCGGCGACACCGCCGTCGCCACCGGATTGCGCGCCTGCGCCTGATAGACGGCATGGCTGTCGATCGACAGCGACTGCCCCTGGCTGCCGACGCCGAGCGCGGCGCCGCCGCGGCTCGTGGAATTCGCCGCGGAGGTGGAATTGGATTGCGTCGTCGCGCTGGCAGGGCCCGCACTCAAGCTGGCGCTGCGCGGCTGCACGGGACTTGTGCGCAGCGCCGTGCCCTGTGCGGACACCGAGCCTGCGGCCGCGAGTGCGGCCAGCAAAATATAGGGTGTGAACTTCATGGTTTGTCTCGCCTGTGTTATGGGGGATGGTGATTAGCGGGCGCTGGGATAACCGGTCGAACCCGACAGGTTGGTCTTGCCGTAGAAGTAGCCGGTCGAATTGATGTTGGCGATGCCGGCGGCGTTCATCTGGTTCAGCGCTGCTGTCGTGTTGGCGCCGCTGGCATAGCCCTCGTTGCTGCCTGCGACATTGACGGAGTTGGTGGTCGTGGTGCCGACAACCGGCGCCGGTGCAGGCGTCGTCGTGGTCGGCGCCGGTGTCGCAACGGGCGTCGTGCTGTAGTTCTTGCCGTACTTGACTTCGGCCTGGAAGCCGGAGACGGTCTGGCCGGTGACGTAGCTGCCCTGGTTGGTGCCGGCCTTGATCAGGCTGTCGGTATGGGTGCCGGAACCGCCGCCGTTGAAGCCCTGGGTGACGCCCGGGATATTCAGCTTGCCGCGCACCGCCGTATCGGCGTAGCCGGAAGACATGGCCGAGCCGGTGCCGGAACCGGTGCTGGTGTTATAGGCCTTGCCCATGCTTTCGGTTTTCGTTTCGCCGGAGACGATGGCGTTGATGCCGTTCTGGCTCGGCGTGTAGGCACGGGTGGCATTGACGGTGGCGCTTGCCGTCTGGCTGTTGTGAGCGTAGGACGACGCGGTGCCGTTCTGGCCGACGGAGAAGTTGCCCTTGATCGATGTGCCGACCGAGACATTGCCCGATGTGACGGCATTCGACGGCGCGGGAGTCGTGGCATGCGCCGCGGCGTGTGTCAGCAGGACAGCCATGCCTGCGGTGATGCTTGCGATGAGATGTGTTGTTTTCATGTTGTTTCCTTTGGTGTGGTGTTATGAGGAACGAGCACGGCCCGTTCAGCCATTAGGTGTTCGCGGCAATAGCCGGGGTTCCAGTATCTCCAGTGAACGCAGGCGCGGCAGACGACGGCCGCTCGAGCGTTATCGCTTTGCGCTGCAGGCGGCACCGGTTCGCGGATCCCTCGTGATCACCTTGTGCGACAAGGTTTTGCGACGGAGGCAGGACCTTACCACCGGTGAACGGGATTCATGGCGTTGAGAAATCTCAATAATTATCAAAGGAGAGAGGAAGAGAGCGGATGGCGTCAGGGCCGCCATTGCGGAGGCCAGGCTGCAGCAAATGCATGGTGCCGGCTGCAGTAACTTCAAGCGGGTGAAGGGAGTTGGGGGCGGGGCTGATGTGGTGAGTGCGTAGCTGGATAAGAGGAGATTTACGGTGCATCGCGAAGACATCGCTCCATCCACGCAGCATCGTCTTCTCCCCCCTTGGAAGGCGGCCGGCAAGGTAGAGGACGGGTGTGGGGGGATGGGTTACATGTAAGGTGGCAAACCCATCCCAGCCTTCCACCTTGCCGGCCGCCTTCCAAGGGGGAAGGAGCGTCCTTTGTGTGCTCAACCGCTCTTATCTCTGCTACCCGTAGCCCCTGGACTGCAAGCATTGCCACACATCAGGCTTTCAATGCACCCCGCCCATCTTCTGCAGATGCCGCATGCTGGTTCTCATGCGCTCGGCAAGCCGGGAATTGCGCGCCGGGATATCGCGCTCGGCAACCGCACGGAGGATGCGATCATCCCCCAGCACCCACAGCTTGCTGCGCGCCCGCGAAAACGCGGTATAAAGAATGCCGCGATGCACGAAGTTGGGCGAGCCGTTGGTGCACACGAAAATCACCACTTCATATTCCGAACCCTGCGCCGCATGAACCGTCATCGCATAGGCCAGCCCGATCGACTCGACTTCCTTGCCGGGAAAGCGGATGGCGCGGCCGTCGTCGAGTTCGAGATGCACGTCGATCACGTTGCGCCCGGTCTCGTCGACGCTGAAGTCGCGGATGAAGCCGGTATCGCCGTTGACCACCTGCTCGGCCAGCTTGTTGCCATGGGCATCGACACCGTGTTCGATCAGGATGTTCTTGCGGATGATGATGCGGTCGCCCACGTGCAGCGTCGTCCCCACGACGCGCGTACCGTCCGTGTTAAGCCGCTGCCGCAGCAGTTCGTTGAGGTAGGTGATATTCCAGCCGGGCAGATGAATGTCGCCCTTGCGGCGCGGCATCAGCAGTCCGACGCGCTCGATGCCGCAGCGTTCGATGGCTTTCAGGTAGGCATTGGTGACGCGGGTGATGCCGATATCGTCCGGCTCCGGCAGGCGGCGCGAGAAACTCACGTCCTCCCGGTTCTCGCAGTCGACCTCGCCGCTGCCTGCCTTGCGCACCACCTCCAGGATGCCGCCGTCATTGCGGTAGGTATGCACGAGCCGATGGTGGTCGAAGGGCATCTGCAGCAGATCCTTGAGCACCTGCCCGGGACCGACCGACTGCAGCTGGTCGACGTCGCCGAGGAAGATCACATGCGTGTCGGGGCCGACCGCCTCCATCAGTGCTCGCGTCAGCATCAGGTCGTCCATCGAGGTTTCGTCGGCGATGACGATCTCGGCATCGAGCGGATTGTGCTCGTTGTATTCGAAGCCTTCCGCCGTCACGCCGAGCATGGCGTGGATCGTGGTAGCGGAGGCGCCGAAGCGCTGCACCCGGGACGACAGCACCTTGGCCGCCTTGCCTGTGGGTGCGCAGAAGAGGATCTTCCTGTCCTTGGCCACATGCACCAGGATTTCCATCAGTGCGGTCTTGCCGCAGCCGGGTCCGGCGGTCAGGGTATGCACCAGGTGCGTCGAGGTGAGCATGCCGATGATGGCCTTGCGCTGCGACTCGTCCAGACGAAAGGCATGCTTTTCGGTCGATAGCATGGCCTCGGCATCGGCAATCTCGCTTTCCAGTTCTTCTTTCGGCGCATCGATGATCGGCGCCGCCATCTGAAGGGCGCGCACGGCGAAATTCCTGGCCAGTGCCCGCTCGGCATTCCAGAGGTGGCGCGGATAGTAGCGGTCACTGTCGATGACGATCGGCTCCTTGCGCGCCTTGGCGGCGGCCATCGCGCTTTCCGGGCTGACGTCGGGATCGATGGCGCCGATGCGCTCGGACAGGTTTTCCAGATTGAGAAAGACATGACCATTGCGCTCGCAGCCGTCGCGCAAGGCATGCGTGGCAAGCGCGGCGAGACGGAATTCATGGAAGCGCGGGAAGCCGATGCCGCGCAATGCGATCAGGTCTGCGGCGGCAAAGCCGTAGCCTTCGATGTCCTGTATGGGAGCGTACGGATCTTTCGAATATAGCGCCCAGGCTGCGGCAATGGGTTCGCGCTTTTCCTCGACGCGGCCGGCCAGCCATTCGGCCAGCTTGCGCAGGATGCTGTCCTTGACGCCGATGATGCCGATGCGGGTGGACAGGTCGCGATAGATCAGACCTTTCAGGTCTTCCGCGCCGGCCACCGACACCTTGCGCTTCGTCACTCTGGAGAAGTCGAGCGCGTACGGATTGCTGACCAGCTGGTCGCGCAGTTTCGTCAGGTCGCCGCGGTAGAGATCGATGATCTTCTTCGCCGTCGCCGCGCCGCAGCCCTTGAAGTTCTTTTGCAGATGGCGAACCAGCGCTTCGTCATCGATCGGAATGTCGATGGCGGCGATCTCGCATTCGAACTGCTTGCCGAAGCGCGGATGCACGACGATGCGCCCATCCATGCGGTAGCGGTTTCCCTCGCTCAGGCCGACCAGGGATTCGCCGGTGACGACAAGGTAGCTGCCGTCTTCCAGCTTGACGATGCCCCGGCCCCAGCGTTCGTTGTACACCTGGCAGGAGGTGAGCGTGCCGGTGATCTGCTGTGTCTCCACTGTCATGCCTGTCGTGCCCAAAAAGAAGCCGGCAATCCCAGTGCGCTGGAATTGCCGGCGTGAGAGACTGCCATGCCCCATCCTAGGGGGCGCGCAGCCCCGAGAACCCATCGAATGCAAGGCGCGGCGACGCGTCGTAGCGGGGCTACGGCAAGGAGCCGCAACGCCGCAGGCGATGGGTTCTCGGGGCTGCCCGAAGGGTTCCTATCAAAAGGGCGCCCCGCGGTGTCGCAGAACGCTTGCAGTGCCCGCACTGCGGCACGTCCTGCTCCTATCGGATGCATCCCTTTTGATAGGAACGCGCTCCCTGGGATAGGGCATGGCAGTCTCTAAAAGCTCATTCACCATGTTGAATGAATGAGCCTGCTTCGCTCGGTACTGCCTGATCGAACAGAATCCTTAGAACGGAATCGCATCGTCGATCAGGTCGAAGCGCGATGCGCCGGCGCGGGAGGCGGTGCCGGTGTCGCGCTGCTGAGCTTGTCCCTGGTCGGCATCGGCGTGATGCTCATCGGCATGCTCGGATTCGCCGTCATGCTCGTGCGGACGTCCGCCCAGCATGCGCATGTCGTCGGCGATGATTTCCACCGCAATGCGCTCGACGTCATCCTTGCCGACCCATTTGCGGGTCTGCAGGCGGCCTTCGACATAGACCAGCGAACCCTTCTTCAGGTATTCGCCGGCGATCTCGGCCAGCTTGCGGTACAGCACCACGCGATGCCATTCGGTGGTCTGCTTGCGCTCGCCGGTGGACTTGTCCTTCCAGGTCTCTGTCGTGGCCAGCGTGAACTGCGTGACGGCATCACCGTTCGCAGTAACGCGGCGCTCGGGGTCGCGGCCGAGATGGCCGATCAGTGTGACTTTGTTCAGTGTTGCCATTGCAATCTCCTCTGGGGTTGATGCGACTTGGAATTACTGGATATCAAGGCGTACGCCTTGTTCGGTATGCACCCCTGCCACCGGTATGCCGGCCTTCAGGGCGGCGGCGATGGCACGCTTGTTCGGCGTCGGCGCCGGTGCTTCATGGTGCGTGAAGTACTCGGACTGCAGCTGCGCTTCGTCGTCGATCACCACGGTCAGCGGATTCTTCTTCACCGCCATCGAGAACAGCGCGGTGTTGACCCTGTCGCGTCCGGCCGTGCGCATCAGGTCGAGAATGAGCTGGCGGCCGCGCTGGGCGGCGCGCTGCAGGGCCTCATGCCGGGCTTCCAGGTGCGTGATGGTCTGCTCGACGCCGCGCGTGGCGGATTCGATGTTCCTGACCATTTTCGCCAGGTTTTCCAGCCGCGCATCGAGCGGCTCGGACATGCTTTCCAGCGTGTCCGCGATGACCTGTTCGTCGTCATGCCGCTCCGCCAGCAGCTCGGCCAGCCGGCGGTACTGCGTGGCGACTTCGAAAGCCTCGAAGATCGGGTTCATGCAGCCATCCCGTAGGCTTCGTCATGCACTTCCAGCAAGGCCTTGCGCTGGTCCTTCAGCGCGGTCAGCTCGGCCAGCGCGTTGGCGTCCGGCAGCGAATTGGCGACGCGGTAGGCCACCGAGAACGCGCGGTACAGGTCGTCGAGATTGCCGGCGCGGTTGATCGCATCCATCATCGCGGTCTTCTGGTCGGGCGACATCACGTTGGCCGGCTGCGCGCTGTCGACGCCGCTGTTGAGCCAGCTCAGCAGCTTGCGGCCGGTCTCGACGTCGGGACGGAAGATCTCGGCGTCGAACAGGCGCGTGCGGTCCTTGCCGGCATAGGCCATGTGCTGCACGTCGAGCTCGAAGAAGGTGGTGAACTCGTATTCGATGCCGTCGCGCATGATCGGCGCCAGGCCGATCTTGCGCACCACCTGCTTGCCGGTGCGCTCGTCCTTCTCCTGCACATACTCGGTCTTGGCGCGCATGGTTGCGATGATGTGGCAGCGGCTCTGCAGCAGCGCTTCGACCAGCGCATTGTGCTCGGGCGTCACCTGCCGCCATGCCTGCCAGCTGTTGCCGGACTTGTCGGCGATCTTGCCCTGCCGGTCGAGCGAACCGCCCTCGCCGCTCCAGGCATGGGTCAGGCTGTCGATGATGATGGTCGACACGCCGATGTCTTCCAGCGCATGGATCGCTTCGATGTAGCGCGCGGGCGTGTACGGCGGCGACAGCGACAGCACGTCGTAGCCTTCGGGCAGCAGGTCGGCATACAGGTCGCCGCTGCCGTGCTCGGTGTCGATCATGCCGATGCGTCCGCCCAGGCCGCTGGCGATCTGGAGAGCGGAATAGGTCTTGCCGCTGCCTGCCGGACCCGACATGCCCAGACGGAGTTTTGCGCGGCGCTTGGTTGCGCGGTGAATTTCAAATGTAGCCATGGTAAGTCGTGTCCTTTCTGGTTCCTGGTCGTTCAACTGCTCGAACTGCTCCTGACGGCCGATCTGCTCATACCACTGCATGCCGCCATCATCCATTCCAGCTTGGCAATCCATCAAGCGATTCCAATCATTGAGATCCGTTCACTGCTATCTTTCAGGTAGCATTTTCTTGTTCGGTTTCTCCCTGTTGCCGCCTTGCCGCCATGCCTGCATCAATGCAGGTTCTTGATATCGGCCTGCTCGAGCAGCGCCACTTCTTCGGCATCCTTGCTGCTTCCCTGCAGCAGCTGTTCGGCATGGGCCGCCGTCATGCGGCCCATCTCGACCGCTTCCCGCAGCACCTGCTCGCGCGCAGCCACATCGCTGCCCAGCGACGGCGTCCAGCGCGCCGGCTCGCGGCGCAGCCTCGCTTCGAGCACGCACTTCACGTACAGTTCGCGAAACACCGTCTGCGCGCCGCCGACGTCACCGCTTTCGAGCATGGGCAGCACCGCGCCCCAGGCGTGGGCCATTTCCTCGGTCCACACCACGGAGGTGCGCTCGTCGCGCGGCAGCAGCGCCCAGGCTTCGTCCACGCCCGGCCGGCCGTCTTCGAGGCGCAGCAGGATCTCCTTGACCCGCAGCGGCCCCTGCAGTTCCAGCCTGCAGCGCGCCAGGGATGTCATCACGTCGTCCTCGCTGAAATCCGCCAGATCGTCCGCCAGCAACTCAGCAGCGGCGCGCGACAGCGCCTGACCGCAGACCTCGGCGGTGAGCGTGATGGCTTCCACCAGTTCCCGGTAGCTGATGTCGCGGCGCGGGTTGCTGGAGGCACTGCGGTTCTTCCACTGCGGATAATGAATTTTCGTCTTGCTCATAAACCCTGTTTACCGTTCTCGAAATTTGCACATGTAATGACGCGGCCAGCCTGCATATACAACTGATTTGGTCGCACAAAACCACCCAACATCGCGTTCCCGAGTTACACTGCCGGCTGCAGAGTGGAGAACACTGCGAGCGGCCCGCTCATGACGCTGTCAACAAGGAAGAAGTCGAATGGCGATGGATAGTGCACAAATCCGGCACAAGAACTTTCACAAGCTCTATACCGATTTCGTCGACCAGCGCCCCCACCTGCCGCAGCGCGGCATGCTCAAGCTCTTCGCTGAATATCTAGGTTTATCGGACCGATACCTCAGCCATATCAAATGCAACCGCAAAAACATCGGCAGCAATGTCGCCCGCAACATCGAAGAGCGACTCAAGCTGCCCCGTGGCTGGATGGATCGGGAACATGACCGGTTAAATCCACCGGTCGACGAGAACGAAAAGCTGTTTATCGAAATGGCCTTGACCCTGTTTCGAACGCAGCAAGCCGAGGCACGTGAATTCATGATCACCATGTTGCGCCAACGTCTTGAGACTTCATCCTCTAAGCCAGAAACCCGGCAGTCACGCCGGTAAAAACCTGCCTGCATACTCTGTCAGGCCCTGACCATACAGTCTTTTCAGCACTGTATGCATATACAGTATTTTAATCAAATCGGGGAGTGACTACAACAAGAATTTCAGATTTTTCAGCGAAATCAGAGAGGCTCTGCCGTACTGCACACATCTGCGCAACACCTTGAATTTACTCATGTTTTCCTTGCAGGAAAGGCAAGAGGAACAACGCAGTACCGCTTATTTCATATGCGTTTCGTCCGCATTTTTTCAAGCGTCTCCCTGCATATTTTTTCAGCAGGTCGCTTACACAGAAGATCGCCATTATTTTAAATATGCAATCTTTATTTAATGCATTATTAATTATTGGAAAGATTAATTAAATGACAGCCTTGAATCGTTAAATAAAGTTAAATATTGCATAAATTTAATTAACGTGAAAACAAGGCTGCCGGCTGGCGGAGAGAAAAATTGCTAGGCCAGCAAGACGATGTAGATGGTCAGCAAACAGCAAACGACAACGGCATTGCCCGCCGCATATGCCCAGTTTCTGCCGAGGCTGATCTGGTAGAGACCGACGCCGGCATAGCGGCTTGCCGTGAGCGACAGCACCGAGAACGGCGTGACACTGGCGGACAGGCCCCAGCCCGCCAGGATGGCGGCCATGTGCGAGATCGGCGGGATGCCTAGTACCGATGGTGTCAGCGTCGATGCGAGGAAGACTGCGGAGAGCACCGGATGAATGCCCGCCAGCGCTGCCGCCATGATGCCGAAGACGAGAAAGGCCACCGCCCAGAACGGATGGCCGCTCAGGTGGCTGCCGATGAAGGCAACCCAGGCTTGCGGGAAGGCATCGGCCATGATGCTGCCGGCGCAGCCTGCAGACAGGAAAAGACTGGCTTCGCTGGCCAGTGCGGGAAACAGCCGCATGCTGGCCAGCAGGCCCTGCACGCCGTTCGACAGCCTGCGGCCGGGTTCGCCCATGCCTGCGTTGAAGGCGAGCGAGACGAGCGGTCCCATCATGATGATGGCGGCGGAAATCACGATCTGCAGCATCCTGCTCAGGCTCATGATCACGACGAGAAAGCTCAGCAGGACGAGCACAACCGGCGCGGCGATCCACAGCAGGGTCGACAGCGGGGTTGCAGGGGTTGCATGTGCCGCGCCGGATGCGCTGGCCTGAGCATGGCTGGCTGCGCGCCTGCCGGCGACATGCTGCATGAGCACGCTGACGAACATGGTCAGCTGGCCGAGCGCAAGGCCGATCGGAAAGACCTCCGCCCAGTGCAATGTGGGATAAAGGGCCAGCAGGATGGCCATGTTGCCAAATACCGGGCTCCAGCAGCTTGCGGCGGAAAAGCCGCGGCCCACGGAGATGACTGTTGCCGTGCGCGTCTCGCTCGGCTTTTCCGTAGACGGCGCGGCCATCACGTACATCAGGTTGGCGCCGGCCAGGCCAAGGATGCCGGAGAAGAACTGGCTGGCGAGCGTGAAGGCCGCGTAGCGCGGCGTACCCTCGCGCTCGCGCAGGGCGGCCCCGATCAGCTGGATGCGCGGACTCTGCACCGCGCAGCGCGCGATCAGCAGAACGCTCGCGGTCAGCGAGACCAGCAGGCCCGAAACGAAGACGCCGCGCTGTACCGCGGCGACCGCATCCTTGGCAAACGGTATCGCCAGCAGGCCGACCGACAGCAGGACGAAGGACGTGGTGCGCAGCTTGCGGTTGATGCGGCCGAAGCCGGCGGCAATCAGCAGCAGCAAGGCGCCGAGCATGGGCAGGTAGAGCCACGACGGCCCGCCGAACGCGCTTGCGACCGAACTGGCCGCAAGCGCCATGACGGCCGCGATGCCGACTTTCGTGCCGGCATCGCCGCCTGTCATGGCATGGCTTTCGGCGCTGTTGCCTGTATTGCTGCCGGAGGTGCCGGCGGTTTCACTCTGTGACCGGGATTCGGATCGATCGGACTGCATGCCTATCGGTTCGCCGGCGTCGGCAGGGACAGCAGCTCGTTGTCTTCTTCCTTGCGCAGCTGCGCCATGTGCATCGCATACTGCTCCAGCCGCTTGTCCTCATCCGTCTGCGGCACCCAGGAGGGAACGCTCACGGTGTCGCCGCCGCCATCGACCGCAACGAAGACGATCAGGCAGCGCGTGGTCAGCTTGCGGGCGCCGGTGCGCGGATCGGTGGCGCACACTTCGATGGCGATGTGCATGCTGGAACTGCCGGTATGCACCACGCTCGCCTTCACGTCGACGACCTGGCCGATGAAAATGGGCTTGTAGAAACGAATGCCGCCGACATAAACGGTCACGCAGTAATAGCCGCTCCAGCCGACCGCGCAGGCATAGCCGGCCTGGTCGATCCATTTCATCACGGCGCCGCCGTGCACCTTGCCGCCGAAGTTCACATCGCCCGGCTCGGCAAGAAAACGCAGCGTGATTTCGCGCGGACGGCTGGTTTCTGTGGCTTTGGAATTCATTCGATTCTCCCTGTCATCATGGTTGGCGCTGCATGCAGCACCGAATGGCATCCAGTGTAATGGCTATCCGGTCCTGCTGGAATAGCGGCATGCGATTCCAGCGCATTCGTTTCGACGGTCTGGCCGCCAGTCCGCCTAGCCAATCGACATGCCGGGATTATGGGACAATCCCCAGCTCCAACAAAGACGCTACCTATCGCTATCCAGGAACCACCGCATGAAACACCGACTTCTTCAATTTGACCGCATGCAACCCTCGCTCGAAGCAGCGCTCGCCGAACGCTACGACGTGCATCCGCTCTGGACCGAATCCGATCGGAAGGATTTCCTTGCGCGGCGCGGCCATGAGTTCGCGGCGCTGGTCACGCGCGCGGCCAGCGGAGCCGACGCGGCCCTCATCGACGCCCTGCCTTCGCTGCGCGTCATTTCCAGCTTCGGCGTCGGACTGGACAAGCTCGATCTCGATGCGGCCAGACGGCGCGGCATTGCCGTCGGCTATACGCCCGACGTGCTCAATGATGCCGTGGCCGACACCGCGTTCGCCTTGCTGCTCGACGTCGCGCGCGGGCTGTCGGCAGCCGACCGCTTCGTGCGCCGGGGCGAATGGGCGACCAAAACCTTCCCCCTGTCGACGCAAGTCAGCGGCAAGCGGCTGGGCATCCTCGGACTCGGCCGCATCGGCCGCGTGATCGCGCGGCGCGCGTCGGGCTTCGACATGGAAGTGCGATATCACAACCGCAGGGAGCTGGCGGATGCGCCTTATGCCTACGAGGCATCGCTGGAAGAACTCGCCCGCTGGGCCGATTTCCTGGTCATCGCCAGCGCGGGCGGTCCGGAAGCCCGGCATCTGGTGTCGGCGAACATCCTTGATGCGCTGGGACCGTCGGGCTTCCTGATCAACATCTCGCGCGGCACCGTGGTCGACGAGGCGGCGCTGGTGGAGGCGCTCGCACAGCGCCGCATCGCCGGCGCCGGGCTCGATGTGTTCGAGAACGAACCGCATGTGCCTCAGGCGCTGTTCGGACTCGACAACGTGGTCCTGCTGCCGCACATGGCCAGCGCCACGCACGAAACCCGGGAGGCGATGGCTGCGCTGGTCCTGGAAAACCTGGCGCATTTCTTCGAGCACGGTACGCCCAAGGCGTCCGCAATCTGAGCAGCCCCGGCCTGCCTGGTCCTTGCTAGCGGGCCAGGGGCATGCCAGAAAGGCAACTCTTTCGGCTGCAGTTGCACCGGTGCGACGCGGAGCACCGTAAAAGCCGATACAGACAGGGAATAAGGAAGCGGACAGACCTCTTTCCGCTTCCACTAAAATGTTTCCTTGTGGCATTATTTGGGCATTGAACATCATGCCCAATCATGCATCCCTGCTTCGCCGAGAAGACGGGCCGCCACCGCGAGCAGCCGAATGACTCCGCACTTTCCTCCCAGCCAAAGCCTGCCCGGCACCAAATCCACCATTCGCCTGGTTGCCGATTCCGCGCCCATGGTGATGTGGATGCTGGACGCGGAAAATGTCTGCACCTACATCAATCCGAGCACGGCGGCCCTGTTTGCGGAAAACGAGAAGATCGATATCTCGGCCTGGCTGGAATTCATGCATCCGGACGACATGCCGCGCGTCCTTCCCGTTTTGCATGAGGCCATCGCGGCCAGGCGGGAATACCAGCTGCGCTACCGCATCCTCCGCAGCGACGGCTCGATCCGCTGGATGCAGGGCACCGGCGCGCCGCGCTTCGACGGCAGCGGCGAATTCATCGGCTATAACGGCACCGAGATCGATGTCAGCGACCATCATGCGGCGCTGGAAGACATCAGCAAGAGCGAAGCCACGCACCGGCTGCTGACGGAAAACAGCCTGGACGTGATCACCCACCATGACGGCGCCAGCATCGTGCGGCACATTTCATCGTCGGTAACGCCCCTGCTCGGCTACGAGCCCTCCGAACTGCTCGGCACCTCGGCCTACGAGCATATCCATGCCGATGACAAGGCGCTCATCATCGCAGAGGTGAAGCGCCAGCTTGCCGGCGGCGAAGGCAGGATGGTGGAACTGCGCAAGCGGCACAAGCTGGGCCATTACGTGTGGATGGCGACCAAGATGCGCACGCTGATCGATCCGCTCACGAAGGAATGCACCGGCGTGATCTCGGTCTGCCGCGACATGACCTTCGAGCGCCAGGCCACCGAGGAACTGAAGAAGCGCGAGGAGCGCTTTCGCAGCCTGACCACCCTTTCCTCCGACTGGTACTGGGAAACGGACGAGGCAGACCGCTTCACCTTCATTTCCGAGGGCGCGGAAAGAATTTTCGATACGCCGGCCAGCTACTTTCTGCAAAAAACGCGCGCGGACATCGCGGCCGACCTGTCCGAACCGGGCCTGCGGGAGTATCGCGAGAGGCTTGCGGGCAGGCAGCCGTTCCGGGATCTGCGCTATTCGAGCATCTCGCCCGGCGACGGCAAGCTGTGCTGCGTGAGCATATCGGGCGAGCCGGTATTCGAAGACGGCATCTTCCGCGGCTACCGCGGCATCGGCCGCGACGTGACGCAGGAAATCGAGGTCGCCGAACGCCTGCTGCAGCTCGCCAACGAAAACAAGGCGCTGGTCGAAAACTCGCTGGACATCATCGCGCTGCTGGATGCGGAAGGGCGCTTCCTGCGCATCAACGGCGCGCTCACCGAGATTCTCGGCTACCGGCCGGAGGAATGGCTGGGCCGGCCTTACTCCGACTTCCTGCATCCCGACGAACTGCAGGAGACGCGCGCGGTGGATGCCGGCCTGCGCACCGGCAAGAATACCGTCCAGGACTACGAAACGCGCTGGGTGCGCAGGGACGGCAGCATCGCGCATCTGTCACTGTCTGCGCGCTGGGCTGAAGACAGGGCTGCCCTGTACGTGACCGCCCGCGACGTCACTGCACGCAAGCAGGCCGAACGCCGTCTCGAACACCTGGCCACGCACGACACCCTGACCGGCCTGCCGAACCGCGCCTATCTCAACACCCGGGTGCAGCAGATGATCGAAGGCACGCCGCGCAATCAAAGCGTGGCCATCTTCTTCATCGATCTCGACCGCTTCAAGGAGGTCAACGATTCCTTCGGCCACGAACCGGGCGACATGCTGCTGTGCGAAGTGGGGCAGCGGCTGCAGAAGCATCTGCGGCCGGACGACTTCATCGCCCGCCTCGGCGGCGACGAGTTCGTGGTGGCCGCCCCCTGTTCCGCCGGCCGCGAGTCGGCGGACGCCATCGCCAGCAAGCTGCTGTCGACGCTCGGCGCGCCGGTGCAGGTCGCCGGACAGGAAGTGTTCGTCGGCGCATCGATCGGCATCAGCATGTACCCCGAGCACGGGCAGACCAAGGAACTGCTCTTCCAGTGCGCCGACACCGCGATGTACCGCGCCAAGGGAGCCGGGCGCAACGGCTACCGCTTCTTCGAGCCGGAGATGAGCATCGCGGCCAAGACCCGGATGACGCTCGACCTGTCGCTGCGCCATGCGCTGGAACGGCGGGAACTGTCGCTGCACTACCAGCCGCGTATCGATCTCAAGACCATGTCCATCGTCGGCATGGAAGCGCTGGCGCGCTGGCGCCATCCGGAACTGGGCGACGTGCCGCCGATGCAGTTCATCCCGATCGCCGAGGACAACGGCCTGATCGAAACCATAGGCCACTGGGTGCTGGAGGAAGCCTGCACCCAGACCCAGCGCCTGCTTGCCAAGTTCGGCAGGCAGCTGCGCATCTCGGTCAACCTGTCGGCGCGCCAGCTCAAGTCCCGCACCATCGTCGACCAGGTGCGCGGCATTCTCGACAAGACCGGCATTCCGCCGCAGCTGCTGGAACTGGAACTGACGGAAAGCGCGCTCATCGACGACATTGCGCACTCGGCCGGCATGCTCAAGCAGCTCAAGGCCCTGGGCATACAGCTTGCAGTCGACGATTTCGGCACCGGTTATTCCGGCCTGGCCTATCTGCGGCGCTTTCCGCTGGACGTGCTCAAGCTCGACCGCTCGTTCGTGATGCATCAGGACGAAGCAGAAAACAGCCCCGAATTCATCAAGGCCTTCGTCGACATGGCGCATGCCCTGAAGATGGCGGTAGTGGCCGAAGGCGTCGAGACCGCGGAAACGCTGCAATTCCTGCGCAAAGCGTCCTGCGACGAAGCGCAAGGCTACTTCCTGGCAAGGCCGCTGACGCTGGAGGCTTTCGAAGCCTACCTGTCGCGGCTGCCTGGCACGGCCAAGTAAGGCAGGGCAGCCGGCGGCGGCAGGCTACAATGCCGGGAATGATGCGGCAGCTGCGGCAACCGCATCGTCCTCAATCCATCATCACCAGACCGGCGGCATGACCGTTCGGCAGGAGAACAATCCCATGAGCAGTCCAATGGATTCCGCACTGGAACAGGCGCGCACGCTGTTTTTTCAGGGCGTAGAACATTTCGAGGCAGGCCGTCTGGAGCAGGCCCGCGCCGCCTTCGAAGCGTCGTTGTCCCATGCGCCGGGACGTCCTTCTGTGGCCGGCAACCTCGGCATCACGCTGTGCCATCTGCACCGCTTCGCGGAGGCCGTTCCGCTGCTGGAACTGGCCACCGGCGCCGATCCGGCCTATGCGGATGCCTGGGCCAGCCTCGGCTTGGCGCAGGAAGCGCTCGGGCGCTGGCCGGAGGCGGTCGAAGCGCTGGAGCAGGCCATCCGCCTGAGCCCGGGCCAGGCTGCATTGCAGCTGCACAAGGCCCAGTGCCTGCTGCGCCAGGCGCGCGTGCAGGACGCCCTGCATGCCTTCGACCAATGCCTTGCAACGGCGCCAGAATTTGCGCAGGCTTGGAGCGCGCGCGGCAGCCTGCTGCGCGAACTGAACCGGCTGGACGAAGCCGCCGCCTGTTTCGAAAAGGCGCTTGCCTTCGGCGGCGATGCGGAGCTCAACGGCTACTATCTCGCCTCGGTGCGCGGCAACGCGGCTCCCTCCATTCCGCCCGCGCCGCCGCGCCGCTATGTCGAGGGATTGTTCGATGACTATGCAAGCGACTTCCAGCAGCATGTCGTCGGGCAACTGGGCTATCAGGGCTATGAGCGCCTGCTGCGCCCTCTCGTCGATGCCGGCAAAACATTCGGCCGTGCGCTCGACCTGGGCTGCGGCACCGGTCTGTGCGCACCGCTCCTGCGTCCGATTGCGGAGACCATCGACGGCGTCGACATTTCCCAGGCCATGCTGGAACAGGCGCGCCGGCTGGGCATCTACCGTGAGCTGACGCATGCGGATATCGCCTCCTATCTGGCGGTTTCCCAGGAGCCGGCAGACCTGGTGGTGGCTGCGGATGTCTTCATCTATGTCGGCGAACTGGCCGAGGTGTTCAAGCATGTGCGCCGCCTGCTGGCGCCTTCCGGCCGCTTCCTTTTCACCGTGGAAGCGCCGGAGGGAACGCAGGCCGGGCAGGATCTGCAGCTTCTGCCCAGCCTGCGCTATGCCCATTCGGAACCGTACATCCGCAAGCTGGCGCAGGCATCCGGCTTCCGCGTGGACGAGATTGCATGCGCGCCGATACGGCATGACCAGGGGCGGCCGGTGGAAGGCTTGTACGTTTATCTCGCCTGAGCATCTGGCGAGCTGTTCAAATTTCGATGGGGGCTACCATGCAGGAAAGAATCGCGCAGATGGCTTTGCGCCTGCACCAGATGACCGGCGAGCCGCTCGCGCATTGCAGCTACTTGCTGGATCAGACCAAGGGCGATTATGAAACGGCGCTGAAGATTCTCGAGAGGATTCTGGAGCAGCGCAGGCAGGGGATCACGGCATCCGGCGAGGGTGCAGGTGATGCTGCCGATTTGCCGGCGGAGCAGGAAGCGCAGGATGCGCTCCCCAGCCTTGAGCAGCGAGTCGAACGGCTGGAGGCGCAGCTTGCTTATCTGACGGGCGTGCTGACGACGATGAGCGGGCAGTTGTCGGATTTGCTGGGGAAACTGGCCGATTCAGGGAGTGGAACTAAAGAAGAGTAGCATTTTGCGAGAGCGATACGGGTGTTGCGATTTCCTCGCTCGCCCTACTCCCTCCCCTTCAAGGGCGCCCGGCGAGGGGGAGGGTTGGGGTGGGGATGGGTTTCAAACCTAGCATCGCCACATTGAAACCCATCCCCCTCCTAACCTCCCACCTCGCCGGCCGCCCTTGAAAGGGGAGGAACATTCTTTATCATTTTGCCTTCCACGTTGCCGCTTGCAAGCGGCTCCGACTCCGTAGGCGCAACGCATGCGTTGCGAGACCCCTGCTACGGTCCACCTTCTTGAAAGGTGAGGCGCATTCTTTACACATGCAAGCTGCGTCAAAGCCTCACAACGCACCCAAGCCTCAAGCTTCCGGCGCCGCCCCCACCCAGTTATCGATATCCCGCATCGACCCCGCATTCCTCAACCGCCACAGCTGCTTGTCCTCGCCGATCAGCGCAAAGACCAGCAGCGAGCGGCCGGTCACCGCATACACATGACCGAAGTCGAAGGCCGGATGCTCCGTGCGGTCCGGCTCATTGGTATCGATCAGGTTCACCCAGTCCTTCCCTTCCGGCACGGCGGGCAGCGTGAAGTTCACCACGTCATGATGGGCATTGAACACGATCAGCAGCGTCGCGTCCGAGCCCTGCTTCTTGATGCCGGTTGCCTGCGCGCGGCCGTCGAGCAGCATGCCGAAGCATTTGGCGTTCGGATCCTGCCAGTGCTGCTCGCACATTTCGCTGCCGTCGGGCGTGAGCCAGGCAACGTCCTTGACGTTGAGCTCTTCGTTGTAATTGCCGGTCAGGAAGCGGCCGCGGTTGAGAATGGGAAAACTCTTGCGGATTTCCAGCAGCTTGCGGGTGAAGGCCAGCATGGTGCGGTCTTCCGGGCCGATCTTCGCCCATTCCATCCAGGTAATTTCATTGTCCTGCGCATAGGCGTTGTTGTTGCCGCGCTGGGAATTGCCGAACTCGTCACCGGCGAGAATCATCGGCGTGCCGCGCGACAGGATCAGCGTCGCCATCAGATTACGCTTCTGCCGCTCGCGCAGCGCATGGATTTCGGGATCATCGGTCGGCCCTTCCTCGCCATGATTCCAGGAGTGGTTGTTGGAGTGGCCGTCGCGGTTTTCCTCGCCGTTGGCTTCGTTGTGCTTGTCGTTGTACGACACCAGGTCGTTGAGCGTGAAGCCGTCGTGCGCGCAGATGAAATTGACGCTGGCCCATGAGCGGCGGCCGCGCTTGTTGAACAGGTCGCCGGAGCCGGAAATGCGCGAGGCGAAATCCGACAGCTTGCCTTCGTCGCCCTTCCAGAAGGCACGCACGGTATCGCGGAACTTGTCGTTCCACTCTGCCCAGCCCGGCGGAAACTGTCCGACCTGGTAGCCGCCGGGCCCGATGTCCCAGGGCTCGGCGATGAGCTTTACGCTGGACAGCACCGGGTCCTGGCGGCAGGCGTCGAGAAAGCCGCCGCCTTCGTCGAAGCCGTAGGGTTCGCGCGCGAGGATGGTGGCGAGATCGAAGCGGAAGCCGTCCACCCGCATTTCCTGCACCCAGTAGCGCAGCGAATCGGTCACCATCTGCAGCACCCGCTGGTGCGACAGGTTGACGGTATTGCCGGTGCCGGTGTCGTTGATGTAGAAGCGCTTGTTGTCCGGCATCAGGCGGTAGTAGCTGGCATTGTCGATGCCCTTGAGCGACAGGGTCGGACCGAGCTCGTTGCCTTCGGCGGTGTGGTTGTAGACCACGTCGAGCACCAGTTCGATGCCGGCTGCATGGAACTGATTCACCATTTCCTTGAATTCATTGGCGAACGGCGTCTGCAGGTAAGCCGCATGCGGCGCAAAGAATGCGATCGAGTTGTAGCCCCAGTAATTCTTCAATCCCTTTTCGGTCAGGTAGCTGTCATGCAGAAAGGCATGCACCGGCAGGAGTTCGACAGTGGTGACGCCGAGCGCCTTCAGGTATGCGGCTACCTCGGGGCTGGCAAGGCCGGCGAAGGTGCCGCGCTCCTCGGGCGGAATCTTTTCGTTGAGCGCGGTGAATCCCTTCACATGCATTTCGTAGAAGACGGTGTTTTCCCAAGGAATCTGCGGGCGGCGCTCCGGACCCCAGGTGAAAGCGGGGTCGATGACGCGGCACTTCGGCACCAGATGCGCGCTGTCGCGTTCATCGAAGGACAGGTCCTTGTCCGGCGAGTCGAGCTGATAGCCGAACACTTCCGGCCCCCAGCGCAGCTCGCCGACCAGCTGCCTGGCATAGGGGTCGATCAGCAGCTTGTTCGGGTTGAAGCGATGGCCGGCGTCCGGCTCATAAGGGCCGTGCACCCGGTAGCCGTAGACCGTACCGGGGCGGGCGTTCGGCAGGTAGCCGTGCCACACTTCATCGGTGTACTCGGGCAGCTCGATGCGTTCGATTTCCTGACGGCCGTCGATATCGAACAGGCACAGCTCCACCTTGGTGGCATTGGCGGAAAAGATCGCGAAGTTGACCCCTAGGCCGTCCCAGGTGGCGCCGAGCGGAAACGGCCGCCCTTCGCGGATGATGGATGGTTTCATAACGTCGGGGATGCTGCCGGAGTTGATGAGCGTCATTGCTCCTCCTTGTTATTGGTATGCATGAGGAAAGTTATGGCCTTTGTGAAGTTGCGAGGGATTGAGATAACCGGCATAGCGAAAGCCGTCATGGCGCACGTGCAGTGCCAGTCGGCATGAACATCCAGAACGAAGGTACTCAAGGGAAAGTTCTTCATCAAACTATGCGGGTTGGGGGAATCAGACTACAGCATAGATGTTGCAAACTTTGAATCGTTCCAGTGCTTGCAAAGAGTCATGGATTGCCATGCAACAAGAGCGGGCCGGGCAGCACGGATAAGGACAAGCCGGTTCCTGTCGTCTTTCCGCTGTTATATGCCGTGTCTATATCCCAATATCATGAATCGAAAGCAGACACGTCTTCATGTCCCAGGTAACATGCTTTCCGTCTCCTCCAACTCTCCTTGAATTGGATTCAGCCCGCAAGCCGACAGGTCTGCGGGCTTTTTTTTCGCCTGCCGATCGCGCCTATACTGTGGGCTGTTCCCGACTACGCTGCGCATTATCCTGTCAATGAATTCCCCGTCACCGGCGTCGCAATCACAATCCGCCACCCGCACTGCCGCGCAAGGCGGTCATGTCCTGCATGCGGCAGCCTACCTCGGCGTGATCGCCTGCGTGCTGCTGCTCAACGTGACCGGCAATCCAGTCTTTCGCCTGCCGCTGTCGCTGCTGTCCATTATCGCCATCACCCTGTCCATACCGCACGCGGCGAGACTTGCGCGCGTCATCTCGCTCGGCTTCGTCGGCAGCGGCAGTCTGCTGCTTTGGCAGGCAGGCCTGGGGCTGGACGAGTGGCTGCACGCCTTCGGCGACATGGCTTATCTGCTGGCCCTGTTCGCCGCCTTGCCGGTTCTGGCCGAACCGATCCGCCTCGGCGGTTACAGCCATGCGATACAGGCACTGCTGCAGCGGCGCGTGAGCGGACTGGTCGGCCTCAATTGCCTGACGACCCTGATGGCCTACCTTTGCGGCTCGGTAGTGAGCCTTGCCGCCGTGCCCATCATGATGGCCTGCCTGCAGCCGGTGGTGGAGCGCTACCCGCTCGACAACCGGTTGCGTTTCATGACCGGCGCCTCGATCTCCGGCTATGTGCTGCCCTTGTTCTGGACCCCGGTATCGGGCGTGGTCGGCGTGGTTCTGCACACCTTGCAGCTGGATTGGGCAGCACTTTTCCCGTGCCTGTTCGCACTGAGCGCGGGCTGCCTGCTGATCAACTGGCTGATCTTCTACCTGCTGGAAGCACGCAAGCCGGCGCCCCAGGCAGCGCCTCCCTGCTCCGTTCCGGCCCACGTTCCATCGCCATGGCGCGGGCTGGGTGCCATGCTGGTGGGGATCACCCTGCTGGTGGCAGCCTTTGTGCTGATCGAATACAGGCTTGGCGTCGGCCTGGTGACGGTTGTTACGCTGGTCGCCGTGCCCGGTGCCTTCCTGTGGTGCGCGGCCATCGGTCAAGGCAGGCGATTCGTCACCGAAGGCGGCCGCGCGGCGCTGTCGCGCATCCCGCGCATGGCCGACCAGTTTGCCGTATTCCTTGCCGCCGGTTTCTTCGCAGCGGCGATCCGGCTATCTGGCGCAGACGCCGGGGTAAATCAGCTGTTCATGCAACTGAGTGCGGCGGTTGGCGCCCAAGCGCTGGCGCTGCTGATTCCGGTAATGACACTGGCGGCGTCCTTCCTCGGACTGCATCCGCTGGTCGCCATTGCCCTGCTGGCGGATTCGCTGCGCCCGGAACTTCTCGGCCTCACCTCCGCGCAGCTGGCACTCGCCCTGATCGGCGGCTCGGTGCTGACCTTCATGCTGGGCCCATTCAGCGGCACCCTGGGACTGACCCAGACCATCTCGGGCGTCTCGGCCTTCCGCCTGTGCGCATGGAACGCGCCCTATGCGTTCGGCTACTTTCTGCTGCTCGCGACTTTCCTCCTGAAGTGAACAGCCACGCGTTACGGCAAGGATCCGCGAAACAGCAGACGGCCCATTCGAAAGACGTCCAGGCCCTTATAGATCGGGCCCCAAGACTGCAAACCTTGTCAGCACCGATTATCACCTTCCCGCACTTTCCGCCGGTTTCAACAAGATGCTGCTGGCAAATGTCGTCAAGACCTGTTTTCTGCAGGCATGCGAGCTTTTCCGGCTTTCATTTTTATCCGAAGACTTGCCTTCATTCGAGGCATACGGGGAACCCTTGGGTTCGCCAAACCACACATCGTCACCAGTTCTTGAATTGACGACAGAGTCCAGGCTTCAGGAAAAAGGGGGGCAGGCCGCACTGCATCCAGTCAAGACATAAAATCAGGAGGACGTTATGGCAGTTCCAGCTTCAGGCAGCACAAAATACAATTTCAATCCCGAATCCTACGAAGCGCCGAAGTTCACGAAGGACAAGGACGGCAATTATGATCCCTCTACCTACCAGACGGCGGCGGGGTTCAGGAAATTCATGCATGACAATAACCTTCCATTCATGTCCAATGCCCAGGTCAGGGAAGCGGTCAATAAAGGAACCGTCACGCTTGATGACAAGAAGGTGATTCAGTTGAACGATCAGGACAAGGCCATGTTCCTCAAGCTGAGTGAAGATGGACTGTTCAATCGGCTGGATGCCGGTACGACGCACACCCAGGATGGATGGGTCGGTATTCAAGACATCAATGACGCCATCAAGAACAGGATCCAGCTGCACGGTTCCAAGGCGCAGAATATGCCCGGCACCGAAGGCAAGTTGAAAATCACACAGGACGAAGCCAAGCAGATCCTGCTGGATCAGATGCAAAAACATAAAATTGATTACTTCACGCCACGAACGATCGATTCGGTCATCGATTACCAGAATCATCGTTCGAAGGACGGCAGTCCTGTCGATGCCGATCCCCGCTATATCCAGGCGCTGATGATGCTCGGGAAGGAATACGACAACGTCAATACCAACGGCGACCATTACATTGACGCCGATGAAGTAAAGAATTGGAAAACAAAGGCATAAGCCGAAGCCATGCGTATTAATGTGGCCTCCTCTGCATTTGTCGGGCAGGCCGAACCAGCCACGATACGGTCAATGAATGGTTCACGGCGAGGCGCCCCGGCTCGATGATGCGGCACCGGCCGGTTTACCAAACTTTTTCCCCGATGCCGGGATTGGTGGCCTGAAGGTCCTTGCCGCTGCCGCCATTCCGGCATGCATGTTCCCTGAACCGTGCATGCGGAAGGCCCGCAGCTGTCGGCGAATCGAGCAGAGCAGTGACCAGGCATATGGCCACCGCCTGGCAGCTGCGGCAATCGAGGCACCTGTTAACCTACCGCAGTCGCCTCCACTTCGAACAGCATGCCGTCCAGCGCCAGCCGAGGCACCGGAACCAGCGTGCATGCCGGCATCATGCCGGTGCCGAAGGCGCGCGCGAGCTCCTCGCCGAACACGGCCAGCTTGTCTTCATTGTGATCGACCACGAGCGCCATCAGCCTCACCACCTTCCTGGCCGACGTGTCGGCTGCCTTGAGCGCGATCAGCACATTCTCGAACGCCTGACGTACTTGCGACCTGAAGTCCGGGGCCAGTACGCCATGTTCATTTTGCCCGCCCTGCCCGGCAAGCAGAACCAGCCGCGACGGTCCGGCGACGACGGCCATGTGCGAATAACCGTTGGGAGCAGGATCGTACAGGCCCGGCGGATTGACGAGCCGGATGAGCGAGGCGGACGGCTGCATGAGGGATCTTTCCATATGATTCTCCAGCTGGTTGCGGGGTATCCGGCATTCCTCACCTTGGGAAATGCCAATGTGCGGTAGCATAAAACCTCAACTTAACTTGAGGTCAAGAGGCAACATGAAAAATGATGACGATGCGGACAGGAAGCCGACGCACGACCTGAGCGTGGGCGAGATGGCCAGGCGCAGCGGCGTGACGGTGTCGGCGCTGCACTTCTACGAAACCAAGGGCTTGATCAGGAGCGCGCGCACCTCGGGAAACCAGCGGCGCTATTCCCGCGACATGCTGCGCCGGGTGAGCGTCATCAAGGCGGCGCAGCGCCTGGGCATACCGCTGTCCGAGATCGAGGGTGCGCTCAGGGCGCTGCCGGAAGCCAGGACGCCGACGGCAAGGGATTGGGAAAGACTGGCAAAGCGCTGGAAAGACGATCTCGACGACCGCATACAGCGCATGGTGCTGCTGCGCGACCGATTGACCGGCTGCATCGGCTGCGGCTGCCTCTCGATGAAGCTCTGTCCGCTGGTCAATCCTGCGGACAGCATGGCCGATTGCGGCGCCGGTCCGCAATTGCTGGAGCCCGGTGCCGAAGGCAAGCCGGCGGATGGCGGCGGCCGCCGAAAGACACGCCGCGCCATCGTCTGACTTCGACGCACCGCAACCGGCAAGCACCAGCCGCGGCTGCGGCCGCGTTCAGATCGCTTCCGCGATCGCGCGTCCGAGATCCTGCGTGCCGGCCTTGCCGCCGATGTCACGGGTGAACGGCGCATTGGCCGGACCGGCCTCGAGCACCTTTTCAATCGCGCGCAATACCGCTGCACCCGCCTCGGCATAGCCGAGATGCTCGAGCATCATCGCGCCGCACCAGATCTGGCCGATCGGATTGGCCAGCCCCTTGCCGGCAATGTCGGGCGCGGAGCCGTGCACCGGTTCGAACAGCGAAGGGAAGGCGCGCTCGGGGTTGATGTTGGCCGACGGCGCAATGGCGATGGTGCCCGTGCAGGCAGGGCCGAGATCGGAAAGAATGTCGCCGAACAGGTTGGATGCGACCACCACGTCGAAGCGGTCCGGATTCTGCACGAAGTGCGCGGTCAGGATGTCGATGTGGTACTTGTCCCAGCGGATATCCGGATACTGCTTCGCCATCTCGACGACGCGGTCGTCCCAGTAGGGCATCGTGATGGAAATGCCGTTAGACTTGGTGGCCGAGGTCAGGTGCTTCTTCGGCCGCTTCTGCGCCAGATCGAAGGCGAACTTCAGGATGCGGTCGACGCCCTTCCTGGAAAACACGCTTTCCTGGAACACCACTTCGCGCTCGGTGCCTTCGTACATCTTGCCGCCCACCGACGAATACTCTCCCTCGGTGTTTTCGCGCACCACGTAGAAGTCGATGTCGCCCGGCTTGCGGTTGGCCAGCGGCGAGGGAATGCCGGGCATCAGCCTGACCGGGCGCAGGTTCACGTACTGGTCGAATTCTCGCCGGAATTTCAGCAGCGAGCCCCACAGCGAGATATGGTCGGGCACGGTGTCGGGCCAGCCGACCGCGCCGAAGAAAATGGCGTCATGGCCGCCGATCTGATCCTTCCAGTTGTCCGGCATCATCTGGCCGTGCTTCTGGTAATAATCGCAGGAGGCGAAATCGAAATGGTCCCACTGGAAATCGATGCCGAATTTCCTTGCCGCCGCGTCGAGCACGCGCAAGCCTTCCGGGACGGTTTCCTTGCCGATGCCGTCGCCGGCAATGACCGCAATGCGATGAGTTGTCATAAAAGATTACCTTGAACTGAAAACGATGAGAAAGCCGACGGAGAATGGCTCCGGCGGTTTTTTCACATGATACTTGCTGATGAAAGTCGCTGCCCGGGGATGGCATTGCCCGATAGCAGGGACTGCGAAATTGCCTGATTACTTGACCAGGCCCGCATCCTTTGCATCCTGCAGATACGATTTGGTGCGCTTGGCGACGAAGTCCGGCATCTGGTCCACCGAGATGTCGACCAGGTCATAGCCGGCCGCCGACAGCTTGCTGCGCATGTCCGGGTCGCTGTTGAGTTCGGCCATGATGTTGGACACTTTTTTCTGGATGTCCTTGGGCGTAGCCTTGGGCACGGCAACGCCGCGGTAGGCGCCGTCGACCCAGTCCAGTCCCACTTCCCTGAAGGTGGGCACATCGGGAAAGGCCGGATGGCGCTTTTCCGAGGCCACCGCGAGCAGGCGCATCTTGCCTTTCTGCTGGATTGCGAACGGCAGGTAGGTCATGGCCGCATCGACGTGGCTGCCCATCATCGACGAGATCAGGTCGCCGGTGCCCTTGAACGGCACGTAGGTCGTCTTGACGGCGGCCTGCTTGTTCCAGCGCTCGTGCGCCATGTGGTTGGCCGACAGGCTGCCGGAACCGGCGATGTTGAGCGTGCCCGGCTTCGCCTTGGCGGCTTGCACCAGTTCCTGGTAGGTCTTGTACGGACTGCTGCCCGGCACGACGATGGCATCGGCGGTGAAGTGATAGAAATAGACCGGCGTGATGTCCTCGGTCTTGTACTGCACCGAGCCTTCAAGCGGCTGCAGCACGATATGCGGCAGGTTGACGCCGACGATGGTATAGCCGTCCGCCGGCATGGTGTTGAGCTGCGACCAGGCAAGGCCGCCGCCCGCGCCTGCCTTGTTCAGGACCAGCATCGACGACTGCTTGTACTTGTTCTTGAACAGTTCCGCCTGCAGCCGCGCGACATAATCCGATTCGCCGCCGGCGGGAAAGGGAATGATGTACTGGATCTGCTTGTCGGGATAATTCTGCGCCTGTGCGTGCGCGCCGAACGCGGCCAGCCCGAGTGCGACACCTGCCAGTATCGAATGCAGCTTCATGCCTGTCTCCTGTCTTGTCGTGTTTTTATACAGCCGATTTGAGGACGGGCGCCGGCGCAGGCTGCTGATTCGCAATCCCGGCGCAGACATGCCCAGCCATAGCAACTGTATGCCTTTTGCAGCGGCAGAGATACGGGCAGGGGTTAAAGCAGTTTGTCGGGAATGTTAATAATCGGGGAGAGGATTGAATGCCGGAAATACATGCGGGAACCGCATTCCCGCTCCCGCAAGGAGCACGGAAATATGATGCGCAGGCCGTTAGCGAGAGCGTTCGCGCTGTACGCCGGCGTCAATGGTGCCGTACACCTCGACGCCGGAACTGGAACTGCCGGAGGGGTTGCGCGCGTAGCCGCCGCAGCCTGCGAGCAGGAAGACGGCCGACAGTGCGGCGCACATCAGCGTTGCCCTCGGGCGGGCAGGTGTCCGGCGCCGATGCTCATGCCGGTTTGCAAACCTCACTGCTGCCCGCCTGAACCGTCGCTTGTACGGTCGGCCTGCCCGTTGCGGCTGTCGGGCACGAGCGCATCGTGCAAGGGTTTTTCCAGTTGGTCGCCATGCTTTTTCAGCGACTCCTCGGCCGGCTGCGCCACCTGATGTCCCTGGTGTTGGCGTTCCTGCTGCTTGTCTTGCTGGATGTTCATGGATGCCCTCCTGTGTCATGTGAACGATGAATCTGCAAAGGCAGCGTCGATGAGACCATCAAGAGTAGGCAGGAGCTTTACGATTAAGTTCACCGCTGAACACCAGCAGATCGCGGAAAGCGCCGGCATCTGCAGCGATCTGTCGCATTGCGGCGACGTCGCTCACTGCGTCTGCGTCAACGCAAGACGCAATGCCGCCGGGCATCTAAGCTGAAATCAGTGGAAACCTTTTGCCGCTCGACGCCTTCACTGTGCGCCGGCACCGACACCATGAACGTACAAACCAAGCGCATCCTCTCCGGCATCGCAGGCATGGCAGGCACCGTCTGGCTCGGCATGTTCGCCACGCTGTCGGCCAGGCAGCACAGGCTGATCTTCAATCCGGTTCGCCTCAGGGAAGTCGAGCGGCCGCGCAGCAGCGGCCATCGGACGCGCTCGGTGGTCCTGCGCAGCGCCGACGGCATACGCCTGTGCGGCTGGCTGCTGACGCCCAAGGCGCCCGGCAGGCATCCCGCGGTGATCTACTTCGGCGGACGTTCGGAAGAAGTCTCATGGGTGGTGCGCGATGCCACCAGCATGTTTCCCGGCATGGCTGTCCTGGTGATGAACTACCGCGGCTACGGCGATTCCGACGGCGTTCCTGCGGAGCGGCATCTCATCGAGGACGGCAAGATGCTGTTCGACTGGCTGGCCGCGCACCGGCAGGTCGATCCTGCGCGCATTGCGGTCATCGGCCGCAGCCTCGGCTCCGGCGTAGCGCTGCAGGTCGCCGCGCATCATCCGGTGGCGGCGGTGGCGCTGATCACCCCCTACGATTCGATCCTCGCGATCGCCAAGCGGCGCTTCCGCACCATACCGGTGGCGCTGGTGCTCAAACACCGCTTCGAATCGGTCAAGTATGCCGCCAAGGTGAACGCGCCGGTGCTGGTCCTGCGCGCCGAAAAGGATAACGTCGTGCCGCAGATCCATACCGATCTGCTGGTATCGAAGCTGGCGACCGTGCAGGCGGACGACACGATTGCCGGTTCGGATCATTTCAATATTCCCTACCTCGAAACGACCCAGCAGCGCATCGCCGGATTCCTGCAGTCGCGATTGCAGGAACGCGAACGTCAACCGGAAATGGCCTTGCTGCTGGACCCGGTCAGCGAGTAGGACACCTATTCACCGAAGTGCCGGCCGATCCAGGCGGCAACGCCTGCGACGGAGCGGAATTCACAGACCGACCGGCAGGCGATCTGCGGATGGCGCTGTTCCAGCATGCGCGACAGGGCGCGCCCCGGACCGAGTTCGAGCGCGATCGTAATGCCGGCTTCCGCGCAGCTGTCCATGCACTGGTCCCAGAGCACGGTATCGGCAAGCTGGCGCGCCAGCGTTTCCACCGCGCGTTCCTTGCGGCGCACGCTTTCGGCGGAGATGCCGCAGATCACGGGCAGATGCGGATCGGAGAAGCCGCGCGCCCGCATTTCGGCGAGAAACGGCGCAACGGCCGGCTGCATGAACGGCGTATGCGAAGCGACGCCCATGGGCAATGGCGTGACGCGGCCCCCCCGCTGCTCGGCGTGCACGCGGAAAGCCTCCGCATGTTCGCGCAAGCCGCCCACGATCGCACTGTCCTTGCCGGTTTCAATGGCAATGAAAAGCGCATCGGCCGGCAGCATGTCGCGAAGCAGCGGCAAGCCCAGTCCGGACACTGCCAGCATCGCCTGCGGCGCCTCGGATGCAATACAGCCATCCATTACCGCCGCACGCGCCGCGGCGAGTGCAAGCGCATCTGGCGGCGAAACACTTTCGGCGACGGCGTAGGCGGACAGTTCGCCGATGCTGTAACCCGCGACGAGCGCAGGCTGCGGCATGACGTTCTTCACTGCATCCCATGAAGTCAGCGCAGCCGCGACGAGCAGCGGCTGCGCGCTGCGGTTCGCATACAGGTGCGCGGTATCCTGCAGCGCAGTCTCCGGCGGCATGCCGAGCGCATCCCGCATTCCCCATTGTTCGAGCAGCGCCATTGCATGCGCGCCGTTGCCGAGCACATCGAACATCTGCGCATGCTGACCGCCCTGGCCGGGACACAGAATGGCAAGGCGTCTGTTCATGAGTCCCGGGTCAGCCTGTGTACCAGGCAGGCCGCGCCAAGCAGATCCGCCGCGCCGCCCGGCGAAAGGCGGTCGGCGACGAAACGCCGATGGCACTCGACCGCGTGCACGCCCCAGTCAGCCGCCGCGGTGCCGCCGCGTGCAAGAAAGTCGGCGGCGCATTCCCTGACAAGGCGCGCCCCTTCGGCGCCGCCGCGATGGTAGACATTGGTATCGCTCATGCAGGCCATCAGGGCGAACAGCGCATCGATGCGGGCGCGCTCCCAGCAGCCGCTTGCCGCCAGTGTAGTCTTCAGCGCGGGCAAGGCGACATTGAATACCGAAGGCAGGCCGAGCGCCGCTTCCTCGCGCGCGCCGGTTGCCGCGTATTGCCGGGCTGCCTGCAGTCCGTGCGATGCGCCCGCGTTCTGCGTATGTTTTTGCGTATGCATCGCCAGTCCGCTCCCCCACTCCGACATCAGCGTGGAACGCATATTCTCTGCGGTCATGGGTGCGTGATTGGCTCGGCAAGCGCCGGCCGATGCGCACAGCAGGCCGAGCGCAAAGATGGCGCCGCGATGGGTATTGATGCCGCCGGTGGCTTGCAGCATGCGGCCTTCCGCTTCGATGCCGAGTTGCCTGAGCACGCCGAACGGCGCGCCGCGCATGCCCGCTTCGGTAATCCGGATGAAATAGCTGCGCAGCGCGAACAGGCTGCGGAAGAAGGTGTCGGCGCTCATGTCATCATGGCTGCCGTTGTCGACCAGCGATACCAGTCCGGGTTTCGGATACAGCACCAGTTCGTCGTAAAGGCTGGACACGGCGGCGCGCCCTACCCGCAGGCAGAACTGCCCTTCCTTTCCGGCATCGCAATCCGTGACGATCGCGTCATTCAGCGCAAGGCCGGATTGCGGCAGCATGGCGTTCATTGTCCCGCCTCCAGACTGCCGAGCAGTTCCGCGGTGCTGGCCAGCCGCACCCCGTGCATGTCCTTGGCCAGCACGCGCATGCCCCGCGCGGCTCCTGCCGCGTTCCTCCATTCCTTCCATGCCACCGCCTGCCCGCCGGGAAAGACGACCTCGCCGTCGAGCGGCAATTGTTCGGCCGCGGCACCGAGCATGGCCATGCCTTCCTCAAGCTGGCGTGCGCTGGCGGGAATGAACAGCAGGTCGATATCGGAAGCCGGCGTCAGATAAGACCGGCCGGTCAGCGTCTGCAGGGCGAGCGAGCCGAAGACATGCAGCGCCATTCCGGCCTCTTCCGCCTGTTCGCTCAATCGGGACAGCGGCGTGCGCCAAAGCTGCGGCGCACGATCAACCGTGCTTGCGACGGGCAGCGGCGCGGCGATCCGGCGCACGCCGCTGCGCTGCACGCGCAATCCGATGCGGCGCTTGAATCCGGTTGCAGGGTCAGGCGGCATCGCCAGGCCGAGGCAGCAGTCATCGCTGCCGGCATCGGCATCGGGCCGGCGGGCGATCAGCGGCCAGTCGGCCTGCCGCCACTGCCTGAACGCATCGCTGCAATCGGCGGCAGTGGACGCCGCCGCCGCTGCGGAAGCTGCGGCTTCTGCCTCCTGCCATCCTTGCGGATGCAGCCAGACCAGGCTATGCCGCGCGAGCATGGGTATCGGCGAGCACGGCCTGCACGACTTGCTGCGACCATTTCCTGCCGCCGCGCTGCGCACCGAGCTCGGCGCGCCTGTCCTGAGGCGTCGCCTGCGCCAGCGCCTGCTCCATCTGCGCGGCGAGGTCGCCGTCCCAGATCGCTTCGACGCCGCCCATGGCCAGGTAGTTGTGGGCGCCCGGCGCGAAGACAGGATTGTCCCTGGCCAGCTCGACCAGCCTTTCCTCCGGCACCTTGGTGATGCGCGCCATCGCCGGCAACCCCATCACGCGGATGGTCGCCTGGGGCAGCGCATAGCATGCGTCTGCCATCAGGCCGCTGGTGATGAAGCCACCCGACAAGGCTTGGTCATAGACGAGCCCGATCACCCGGTGGCCGCGCCGGCGCGCGAGGTCGATGCACTTGCCGAGATGCGCCATGTAGCTGTTGATGCCCAGCATTTCATCACGGTGGCGCAGGCGCTGGCCTTGGGTATCGACCAGGATCACGATGGGGCGCTGCGGATGTTCGCGGACGACGGCCAGCACCGCCTGCGCCTGGGCCAATGCGATCTCGATGCCGATCGGCGTGTGGTCCGTGGTGCCGATCACGGCGACCGTCTGTTCGCCGACGCGGGCGGTGCCCGACAGGAAGCGATCCTGCTCCTGGATGTCATGCCCGCCCGGAAAAAGTTGCGAGGCCAGTTCCTGCCAGTTCATGTCTGCGCTCCTGTGCGGTGACGATCGGCGAGATCGGTGAAGGCTTGCGCGTCCAGCATCGGCACCTGCTCCGGCTGCACGATGCCGAGGTCGGACCAGATCTGCATGGGTTCGCTGCGGCCGCCGAAGACGGCTAGCCGCTGTTCCAGCATCCGCTGTTCGGCCTCCAGTTCCTCCAGGGTCAGTGCAGGCGCTTGCCGCGACAGACGGTCGATGGCCTCGGTCGCCGCCGAACGGAACGCACCGATATCGTCGGGCACGACGGCATCGCAGTCGCCCAGCAGATAGCGGTGCTTGCCGCCGGTGGTGCGCCATACCAGGGCGCGGTCGCGCGAGTCGAACTCCTCGACGCCGCCCGCGGTCTCGATCACTTCCGGTCCCGACATGGCGAGCCGCCCTTCTTCCGACATGATGACGGCATTGGCACAGCGCGCGACGATGCCCATGCCGCCGAAGCAGCCGTTGGCGCCGCCGATCAGCGCCAGCACCGGGATGCCGGCCTCGCGCACATCGAGCAGCGCGCGCATCACTTCCGACACGGCGATCAGCCCGGCGTTGGCTTCATGCAGGCGCACGCCGCCGGTTTCCAATAGGAGAACGACCGCATCCGCACGTTCGGCAGCGGCGCGCTTGAGCAGGCCGACCAGCTTGGCGCCGTGCACCTCGCCCACCGCGCCGCCCATGAAGCCGCCCTCCTGCGCAGCCGCCATCACCCGCCGGCCCTGCAGGCTGCCGGAGCCGATGACCACGCCGTCGTCGAAGGCCACCGGAGCATCGAGCTGCCCCAGGTGCGGACTGGTGAAGCGCGCCGCGGGCGGCAGGTATTCGGTGAAGCTGCCGGCGTCGAGCAGCATGCGGATGCGCTCGCGGGCGCTGGCTTCGAGATAGCTGCTCATGGCTTTCCTTCCAGTGCCGATTCGGCGGCCTGATCGAGCCGCAGGCTGACCACGGCGGGCGTGGCGCCCATGTCGTTGATGGAGATGCGCGCATCGGCCAGCGGCCAGCGCGCATGGAAGTCGTTCATCACGGCCTGCCAGATGGCGCCGAAGCCGACGGCGGCGGTATGGACTTCGATTTCGCAGGCGCCGCCGAGCTCGGCCGGCTCGATCAGCACTTCCAGGTTGCCGGAGCTGACCACGCCGACCAGCTGCGGCTGGGCGCTGTTTCTGCGGCTGCCGTTTTCGTAGCGGAATGTGAGGGTTTCCATGGGTTTGATGGTTGTGGTTGATGGGTTGCGAATTCCACTTGCGTCCGTCAAGACCTATTGTTTCCTCCCCTTCAAGGGGAGGGTTAGGGTGGGGATGGGTTTAGCGCGAGTTAATGAAACCCATCCCCATCCCAACCTTCCCCCTACGCCGGGCGCCCTTGAAAGGGAAGGAGCCTTCCTTACTCAGCACTCGTCAAAGGGTTGAATTGTCAAACCCAAAAACTTGCTCTCACCAATTCCTGAACCGCTTCGGCGGGTCATACA
This sequence comes from Noviherbaspirillum malthae, assembly GCF_015352985.1. GTDB lineage: Bacteria > Pseudomonadota > Gammaproteobacteria > Burkholderiales > Burkholderiaceae_D > Noviherbaspirillum > Noviherbaspirillum malthae. Next base: position 325,457 of record NZ_JACYXF010000004.1, read on the forward strand.
AGCCGCCCGAAGCACGCACCAGATCCTTCATGTTCTTCGCCGCCAGCAGATCCCTTGTCGCCAGCCGCTTGTCGATGCCAAGGTCTTCAGCCCGGCGGATGATGCCGCGGTCGCGCAAATTCTCCACCATGCGCCTGTCGCGCCCCAGCCCCACCGGCGTATACCCGGCCACGCCGCGGATCGCCTGCTCGCGCTCCTCCTCGCTGCGGCACAGCAGCAGGTTCGCAATGCCTTCCTCGGTAAGGATGTGGGTCACGTCGTCGCCGTAGATCATCACCGGCGGAATCGCCATGCCGGCCTGCTCGGCCAGCTGCCAGGCATCGAGCTTGTCGACGAAGGCCGGCGCCATGTGTTCGCGGAAGGTCTCCACCATCTGCACCACCAGCTTCTGTCCGCGCGGCATGGCATTGCTGCCTTGGCGCGCCTGGCTTCCCGCCTTCAGCCATGCCGGGCTGACATGGCGCCGGCCGCGTGCATCGGCACCCATGTTGGGCGCGCCGCCGAAGCCGGCGATGCGGCCGAGCGTCGCGGTGGAGGAATTGCCCTGCAAATCGATCTGCAGCGTCGAGCCGATGAACATGTCGCAGGCATAGTGCCCGGCCGCCTGGCACAGCGCCCGGTTGCTGCGCATGGAGCCGTCCGGTCCGACGAAGAAGACGTCGGGCCGCGCCCGCACATAGTCTTCCATGCCGAGTTCGGAGCCGAAGGAATGCACCGATTCGACGAAACCGGCCTCGATGGCGGGTATCAGCGCCGGGTGCGGATTCAGCGCCCAGTGGCGCGCGATCTTGCCCTTCAGGCCGAGCGACTGCGCATAGGTCGGCAGCAGCAGCTCGATGGCGGCGGTATCGAAGCCGATGCCGTGGTTGAGGCGTTCGACCTGGTATTCCGCGTAGATGCCCTTGATGGCCATCATCGCCATCAGCACCTGGATCTCGGAAATCTGCGCAGGATCGCGGGTGAACAGGGGTTCGATGTAATACGGCGTCGGCGACTGCACGACGAAATCCACCCAGTCGGCCGGAATGTCGACGCGCGGCAGCGCATCGACGATGCGGTTGACCTGGGCGATGACGATGCCGCTCTTGAAGGCGGTCGCTTCCGCAATGGCCGGCGTGTCTTCCGTATTGGGCCCGGTATACAGGTTGCCGGCACGGTCGGCCGCTTCGGCCACGATCAGCGACACCCTCGGCGTGAGGTCGATGAAATAGCGCGAAAACAATTCCAGGTAGGTGTGGATGGCGCCGATGTTGAGCTGGCCCGCCGCGGCCAAACGCGCAAGACGAGCTGCCTGCGGCCCGGAGAAGGAGAAATCCAGGCGCGAGGCGATGCCGCGTTCGAAGACATCGAGATGCTCGGGCAGGGCAATCACCGACTGCAGCATGTGCAGCCGGTTGACGCGCGCCGGATCGAGGCCGGCGAGCGCCTTGCCGAGAAAATCAGCCTGCTTCTGGTTGTTGCCTTCCAGGCAGACCCGGTCGCCCGGCTCCAGCACCGCATGCAGCAGATCGGCAATGCGATCCGCCGCGCACACCTTGCCGGAGAGCCCGCCGGCCAGCGCGGAATGCGCGCGCGCCAGGCGGTCCGCCCGATTGCATTGCTGCCGGTTCCATGCGTGTTCACGCGCACCCATTACTCATTCTCCTGTCGGCGGAAAAACTCAGTCGAGCTTGACGTTGGCGGTCTTGACCACCTTCCTCCAGCGGGCGATGTCGGCCGCGAGCATGGAGCCGAACTCGGCCTGCGACATGGTCGGCACTTCCGAGCCGGCGTTCTGCCAGTTGGCCTGCAGCTCGGGCGTCGCGAGCGCCTTCTTCACTTCGGCCGTCATGCGCTCGACGACCTCGGGCGGCGTGCCCTTGACTGCGAACAGGCCGTACCAGGTCGACACTTCATAGTCGGGCACGCCGGCCTCGGCGGCGGTCGGCACGTCCGGGAAACCGGGCGCGCGCTTGGGCGCAGCCACTGCCAGCGCCTTGATGCGGCCCGCCTTGATGTGCGAAGCCGACGAACCCAACCCGTCGAACATCATGTCGACCTGCCCCGCCACCAAGTCCTGCAATGCCGGGCCGGCGCCGCGGTAGGGAATGTGGGTCAGCGCCGTCTTGGTCTGGATCTTGAACAGTTCGCCGGCGAGATGGTGCGAGGTGCCGTTGCCTGCCGAGCCGAAATTGACCTTGCCCGGATTCTTGTTCGCATAGTCGATGAAGGAAGCCAAGTCCTTGACCGGCACCCGCTGCGGATTGACGACGATCACTTGCGGCGGCGTGGCAACCAGCGCGACCGGGATGAAATCTTTCTGGATGTCATAGTCGAGCTTGGGATAGATGGACGGCGCGATCGCATGGTGGGCCGCGCCCATGAAGAAGGTATAGCCGTCGGGCGCCGCTTTTGCCGCCACGCCGGCGCCCAGGTTGCCGCCGGCGCCGCCGCGGTTGTCGATGATGACCGTCTTGCCCAGCTGCTTCGTCAGCTGCGCGGCGAGCGGGCGCGCGAACGCATCGGTGCCGCCGCCGGCCGGGAACGGCACGATGACGGTGATCGGCCGGCTCGGCCAGGCGTCGGCCGCGGCGCACAGCCCGGTGAGCGAGGAAACGGCCAGACCGGCCGCGAGTAGGAAAGCGCGTTTGAGCATCATCGTTGTCTCCACCAATGGAAGGTTGGGTTTGCAGCGAATGGCTGCAGGCATTTACCGCTTTACGGTTTATTATGTGCCTGATCGTATACTTATCGCACGCCTCATGTATACAAGAATTTGAAAATAAAATACAAGGCGGTTGATCAACATCAAACTGCCCGGAGGCAAGCGATGGAACTGTTATCCCTGAGGCAGCCCAAACAGACAGGTTTGCCGCCGAAACACACACCACAGCAAAGAACACATGACAAGCCGCTCCCATTCCCTGCGCGACGCGATCGAAGACAAGATCGCAGTCGGCGAGCTGCGTCCGGGCCAGCATCTGGACGAAACCGAACTCGCCACCCGCTTCGGCGTCTCGCGCACGCCCATTCGCGAAGCGCTGATCCAGCTTGGATCGATGGGCCTGGTGGTGATCCGCCCCCGGCGCGGCGCCGTGGTGGCCGAAATCGCGCCCCAGCAGCTGGTGGAAATGTTCGAAGTGATGGCCGAACTGGAAGCCATGTGCGGCCGCCTGGCCGCGCGCCGCATGTTCACCGAGGAACATGCGCAGCTTCAGAAGGCGCATGAAGCCTGCCGGGATGCGCACGAAGCCGGCGACTCCGACGAATACTATTACCGCAACGAAGCCTTCCACGAGCAGATCTACGCCGGCAGCCACAATGCCTTTCTTGCCGAACAGGCGCGCAACCTGCACCGCCGCCTGCGGCCCTACCGCAGGCTGCAGCTGCGCGTGCGCGACCGGGTCGCCACTTCCTTTTCCGAGCACCAGGAAATCGTCGATGCCATCGTCGCCGGCGACGGCGAACGCACCGCCGCGCTGCTGCGTGATCACATCATGATCCAGGGGCAGCGCTTCGCCGACCTGATTGCTTCGCTGGCCCACCTGTCGAACAAGGCGGCGTGATGCGGGCGCCGGGCAGTCGCCGCTAAGCGAAGCGCCCCATGGCACTCAACTGGATAGACCTGCTGCTGGGCGCCTTCATTCTTCTGAGCATGGCCGTGGCGTGGCGCCGCGGCTTCGTGCTGGAGGCGGTGGACCTCGCCGCCTGGGTCGCCGGGCTGCTGCTGGCCCTGCATTTCTACGCGCCGGCCGCGCAATGGCTGGCTCGCATGACAGGCTGGCCCCCGGCGTGGAGCCGTCCGGGCGCGTTCCTCGCAATCTTCTTTGCCGGCCTGCTGGCGGTGCGCCTGCTCGCCGCGCTGCTTCTCGCGCGGCTGCCCCGGCAGGTCCACCTGCATCCCGCCAACCGGGCGCTGGGCGTGCTGCCCGGGCTGGCCAACGGCCTGATCCATGCGACGGTTGCCGCCGCCCTGCTGATGGCCCTGCCCCTGCCGGAAGGCATGCAGCGCGAAGCCCGCGACAGCGAGCTTGCCAACCGTTTCGCCGGCTATGCCGACGCGGTGGAAGCCAGGCTGCTTCCGGTCTTCGACGACGCGCTCGGCGAGACGCTGAACATGCTGACCGTTCGGCCGCAGTCGTCCGAGATGGTGAAGCTGCCGTTCACGGTCAAGGAGTCCAGGCCGCTGCCGTCGCTGGAAGCGCAGATGCTCGAAATGGTGAACAAGGAAAGGCGCGCCGCCGGATTGAAGCCGCTGACGATGAATGCCGACCTCACCGAAGTCGCACGGGCGCATTCATCGGACATGCTGGCGCGCGGCTACTTCTCGCATCACTCCCCCGAAGGAAAAGACGCCTTCGACCGCATGCGGGCAGCGAAGATAAGCTTCCGCCTTGCGGGTGAAAACCTGGCGCTCGCACCCACCCTGAAACTCGCGCATACGGGCCTGATGAATTCACCGGGGCACCGCGCCAACATCCTGCGGCCGCAATTTGCGAAAGTCGGCATCGGCATCATGGACGGGGGCCGGCGCGGCATCATGGTGACGCAGCAGTTCAGCAATTGAGCGCCTCGGGTCCGCCTTTGCTTGGCGTTTGAGCCGATTCAGTCATTCCGCTTGTGCCTGTCCAATTTCCTGCTCCCGTTATTGCCCCTCAGCTTTCCAAGCAAACTGCAGTCGCGGTGATGCCGAAGGGCACCTCCAACTTCGCTGAAAAATTCGCGTTGACAGCCTATAAATTGCAGGTGTATCGTTTTAGTAAATCGTTTTAGTAACGGTTTTCCATTGCTGGAGGCAGCATGCCCCGGCTTTGCCCATAACAAATTCCAACCTTGGATTGGTCAGGAGACATCATGCAATCCCTTTCCCGCCGTCGCTTTCTGCAGTCCGCTTCAACCGCCTCGCTCGCCCTGGCTTCGGGCATCGCCACACCGCTCCTGCGCGCGCAGACTCCGGTCACGCTGCGCTTTTCCTCCTCGATGGTGGCCGATGACAATGCCGCCCATTTCATCTGGCATCAGCGCATGGAGGCCAACCTGAAGGCGGCGGTCGGCGACCGCATCAAGCTGGCCTATTTCCCCAACAACCAGCTCGGCAAGGAAGCCGACGTGGTGCAGCAGGTGAAGGTGGGTTCGATCGACATGATGGTCACCGGCTCCTCCATCTGGGCGACCCTGGTGCCGGAATTCGGCATGCTGGACCTGGGCTACATGTTCGACAGCTACAAGCATGTGGCCAAGGCGCTGGACGGCGGCGTCGGCACCCAGCTCAACAAGATGCTGCAAAGCCGCACCGGCTGTTCCGTCATTGCCTGGGCTTCGCATTTCGGTCCGCGCAGCGTCTATACCAAGGCGCCGGTGGCTTCGCTGAACGACGTGAAGAACGTCAAGCTGCGCGTGCTGCCGACCCAGGCCTTCATCGAAACCTTCAAGGCCATGGGCGCCATCCCGACGCCGATCCCGTTCGGCGAGCTCTACATGGCCGCGCAGACCGGCGTGGTCGACGGTTTCGAACACGATGCCGCGACCGTACTGGCCTCCAAGCTCAACGAAGTCGTCAAGCATTCCTGGACCACCGAGCACCTGTTCAGTCCAATGGTAGTGGTGGCCGGCAAGCGCTGCCTCGACAAGATTCCCGCCGATCTGCGCCCCGCTTTCCTGAAGGCGGCGCAGGACGCGACCGTACAGCAGCGCGAACTGGCCGCCGCAAAAGGCGAACAGGCGATTGCCGAGCTGAAGCGGCTCGGCATGGCATTCCACCCGATGGCGCCGGCGGAACGGGAATCGGTGCGCAAGGAAATGGAAGCCAAGCTGTGGCCCGCCTTCGCCAAGCAGTATCCGGCCACCGCGCCCATGTTCAAGTCCATCGCGGAGGCACGCGCATGAACACCTATCTCATGATGAGCCCGGCCGGCTTGCCGGGCAGCGCCTTTCCGGATCTGCCTGAAGGAGAGCGCGGCGCCGCCGCGCTGCCGGCATGAACGCGCCGGCCCTGCATGGCGATGCCGCGCCCGCGCTCGGCTTTCGCATCGATCATTCCGGCGGGCGCTGGCTGGCGCGCCTGATGCGCGGGACGGAATATTTTTCCGGCGCCGTCCTGGCTGTCGATGTCGCCATCGTGTTCGCGTCGGTCGTCTACCGCTACTTTCTGCATGACCCCTGGCACTGGGCCGAGGAAATCGCCCGTGCGCTGATGGTGATCCAGGTGTTTTTCGGCGCGGCCACCGTGCTGGCGCGAAGCCAGCATGTGGGCATCGACGTGTTCCGCGGCATGCTGCCGTCGTCATGGCGGCCTGCGCTCATGCAGCTGTGCAGCTGGATCATCGTTGCGGTGTCGGGAACGCTGTTCGTCTCTTCCTGCCAGCTGCTGTTCGACGCCCAGGGCCAGACCACGCCGATCGGGCTGCCGCAATGGATCTACATTTATCCGGTCGTCATCGGCAGCGCCTTCATGACGCTGTTCGGCATCGCCAATGCGGTCAACGGTCCGGCACGCACGGTCTGGGGAACGTTTGCGGCAGGCGCGGCGCTGTGCGGCGCGGTCTGGTGCTGGAACACGCTGATGCCGGAACACCCGGTCCAGCCGTGGTTCCTGCTGACCGCCGGTTTCCTGGTCGGCCTCCTCATCGGCTTGCCGATCGCCTTCGTGCTGGCGCTGTCGTCGCTGCTGTACTTCCTCACCGATCCGACACTCCCGCTGCTGATCTATTCGCAGCAGGTGCTGGCCGGCATGGACCATTTCGTGCTGCTGGCGATTCCCTTCTTTGTTCTTGCCGGCCTGCTGATGGAATCCAACGGCATGTCGTCGCGCCTGATCGAACTGCTGCTGCGCATCTTCGGCCGCGTCCGCGGCGGCCTGAATCTGATCATGATCGTCGCCACCGCATTCTTCTCCGGCGTGTCGGGTTCGAAGCTGGCCGACATCGCGGCGGTGGGCGGCATCATCATGCCGGCGGTGCGCAAGACCCGCCAGGACCCGAACGAAGCCGCCGGCCTTCTCGCCTGCACCGCCGTGATGGCCGAGACGATCCCGCCCTGCATCAACATGATCATCATGGGATTCGTCGCCAACGTATCGATCGCCGGGCTGTTCATGGCGGGCCTGATACCGGCCGCGGTGCTGGCGCTGTCGCTGGCCGCGGTGGCCGTGTATGTCGGCAAGAAAATCAATCCCGACGAGGCCTTCGATATCCGCACGCCGCTGCTGCCCCTGATCGGCGGCGCGCTGGTCGCATTGGTCATGGTGACCATGATCGGCAAGGGCGTCACCTCCGGCGTGGCCACCTCGACGGAAATCTCCGCATTCGCGGTGATCTACGCGCTGGTGGTCGGCGGCTTTGCCTTCAGGGAACTGACGCTGCAATCGGTGGTGCAGCTCTTCGTCAAGTCGGCATCGATGGCCGGCGGCATCCTGTTCATCGTGGCCGCCGCTTCCAGCCTGTCGTTCGCGCTGACGCTGCTGCAGATCCCGGTCTATGTGTCCGATGCCATGGTGGCCTTCGGCCGCGAATACGGCAGCATCTTCTTCGTGCTGGCCTCGGTATTGATCATGATCGTGTTCGGTGCCGTCCTCGAAGGCGCGCCCGCGCTGATCATTTTCGGTCCGCTTCTGACGCCGATCGCGCAGCAGCTGGGCGTGCATCCGCTACACTTCGGAACAGTGATGGTGATTGCGATGGGCCTGGGCCTGTTCGCACCGCCGATCGGCCTGGGTCTGTTTGCAACCTGCTCGATCACCGGCACCGAGGTCAAGCATGTAGCGCGCCCCATGATGAAATACCTGGCGGTTCTGTTTCTCGTGCTCATCCTGCTGGTTCTGGTGCCGCAGTTTTCGATGTGGTTGCCGACGCATCTCGGCCTGTCTTGACAAAGGAGAATGCAGTTGAGCAGCACCATTCAGGATGTGGCCAATCACGCCGGCGTTTCCGTCAGCACCGTATCGAACGTGCTGAACGGCCGGTCGGACCGTATGGGAAAAAGCACGCTGGCCAAGGTGGAGGCGGCGATTGCCGCCCTCAATTTCCGCCCGAACCGGGTTGCGCGCCAGCTCAAGACCGGCACCACGGCCATGCTCGGCCTGCTGGTGCCGTCGATTGCCAACCCCATGTACGGCTTCATCGCGCGGGAAATCGAATCGATCGCGCAGGAGCGCTACGGCTATCGCGTCATGCTCGGCAACACCTACCGCGACAAGGAAAAGGAGGCCAGCTTCATCGACGATCTGCTGGCTTACGGCGTGCGGGCCGTCATCGTGATTTCCTCGCTGGCCGACGAGAAGCATATCGAGGCGGCAATGCGGCATGGCATGGTGGTGGTGAGCTACGACCGCCGCGCGACGCCCGGCGCGACATCGCTGATCGATCATGTCTCGGTCGACAACTTCCGCTCCGGTTATCTGGCCACCCGGCATCTGATCGAGTGCGGGCATGAACGGCTCGGCTTCGTGACGGCTTCCGGCAAGACCCTGAGCCGAAGCGAGAAGCTGGAAGGTTTCTGGTCGGCCGTCGACGAAGCCGGACTGCGCAGGCATGCGCAGGTCATCGAAATCAAGACCGGCAGCGTGTTCGGCGATTCCGACATGGCCGATGCGGGACGCCAGCATGCCGCGCACATGGCGCACGCCAGGGATGCCGCCGCGCCGAGCGGCCTGATCGCCATCAACGACATGCTGGCGCTCGGCTTGATGGCCGGCTTTCACGATGCCGGGCTCAAGGTGCCCGACGACATGTCGGTCATCGGCATGGACGACATGTTCCTGTCGTCGCTGGCGAACCCTGGCCTGAGCACGGTGCGCCTGCCGGTGAAGGACATGGCGGCCACCATGGTCGAACGCATCATTGCCCGGCTCGGCGATCCCGCGGTGACGCCGTCCGAGTTCCTGTTTCAGCCCGAATTCGTGGCACGGCAATCCGTACGGGACTTCCGTTGAACCGATCCCACGTCATGGAATGGCTCGGGATCGGATCTGGTATCAATTTACCTTGCAAAGAGAAAAACACATGCCCACGGTATTCCTTACGCATCCGCAGGATGCGTTGCACAACTATTACGGTCCGCGGGCGATCGAAGCGCTGCAGGCACTCGCCGAAGTGCGCTTCAACCCGCTGGACCGGGAACTGTCCCCGGCCGAACTGATCGAGGCGGCGAAGGACTGCGTATGCATCGTGTCCTACCGCGGCACGCCCGGCAGCGCGGAACTGTTTGCGCAGCTGCCGAAGCTGGTGTCGTTCTCCCGCTGCGCGATCGATATCCGCAACATCGATGTCAACGCCGCAAGCGCGCACGGCATCCTGGTGACGCAGGCCAGCGCAGGTTTCATTCCTTCGGTGTCGGAATGGATCATCGGCACGATGATCGATCTCGGGCGCCATGTCACCGCCTCCAGCGAAAGCTACCACCGGGGTGAAGTGCCTGCAGCTGCAATGGGACGTGAACTGCGCCACTCCACCCTCGGCGTAATCGGTTACGGCCAGATCAGCCGCTACCTGTGCCGGCTGGCCACGGCCTTCGGCATGCGTGTGGTGGTCAGCGATCCTTTCGCCGCCGTCGACGATCCTGCCGTCACGCAGCTCGGCCAGGAGGCGCTGCTGGAGCAGTCCGATTTCGTGGTCTGCCTCGCCGTCGCCAACGAGCAGACCGAGAACCTGATGAATGCCGAGGCCTTCGCCCGCATGCGGCCGGGCGCGTATTTCATCAATGCCTCGCGCGGCAATCTGGTCGACGAGGCGGCATTGCTGGCCGCGCTGGACTCGGGGCACATCGCCGGCTGCGCGATGGATGTCGGCCGGGCGCCGGACCAGATGCCCTCGCCCGAGCTGGCGAGGCATCCGCGCGCAATCGCCACCCCCCACACCGGCGGTCTTACCCCGCAGGCCATCGAGCACCAGGCCATGGATACGGTCAGGCAGGTCGAAGCGATCCTGCAGGGGCGCGTGCCGGAAGGCGCGGTCAATGCGGCGCATGCGAAACGCCTTCGACGCCTCGACTGCACCAATGCCGTGGCGAGCTGAGCTCATCCGTTCGAGAAAATAAAACAGGAGAAGACATGGAATCCGCCAGACTGAAACCGCCGCCCGGCGCATGCGATTGCCACATGCACGTTTATGAAGACCGTTATCCTCTTGCACCGACGGCCACCTTCAAGCCGCCGCATGCGCCGGTGGATGCCTACAGAAAGGTGCAGCAGGACTTGGGACTGGAACGCACGATCGTCGTCCAGCCCACCGGCTACGGCTTCGACAACAGCTGCACGCTGGATGCGCTTGCCGCCCTCGGCGATACGGCGCGCGGCGTTGCCGTCATTGCGCCCGACCTGCCAGACGACGAAGTGGAAAAGCTGCATGCAAGGGGCATGCGCGGCGTGCGCTTCATGATGCTGGGCGGCGTTCTTCCCTGGGAAGCGCTGGAACCGATGGCGTCGCGCCTGCAAGCCTTCGACTGGCACGTCAACCTGCAGCTGGACGGACGGGAGTTGCCCGATCACGCCGCGCTGCTGCAGCGCGTGCCGGGCAAGCTGGTCATCGACCACACCGGAAAATTCCTCGAGCCGGTGACGCCGGATGATCCCGCCTTCAAGGCGCTATGCCGCCTGCTCGACGGCGGCAAATGCTGGGTCAAGCTTTCCGCACCGTATGAGACTTCGCGCGACGGCGCGCCGCATTACGGCGACGTCGGCCTGCTTGCACGCACCCTGGCCGCCGCTTATCCGGAGCGCTGCCTGTGGGCGAGCAACTGGCCGCATCCCAACCGCGATCCGCTGCCGTCGGATGCGGGCCTGCTGGATCTGCTCCTTGACTGGGCGCCCGACGAACGTGCGCGCCATCGCATTCTGGTCGAGAACCCCGAGGAAGTGTACGGCTTCCCGCGCTCCTGAATTCCTCCTGATGCTGCTGCGGGCAGCAGCCGCGGAACAACGTTGAATGCGGCAGCAGGTTCGGGGAGAGAAAAACTCTAGTCCCCTCCTCCGTCACCGCCCCCGTCTCCTCCGCAGCCGTCTCCCGCGCCTCCCCCTCCACCGTCTCCACCGCCGCCATCACCGCCGCCGAAACCGCTTCCTGCATGCGCGGCGGCAAAGAAGTCGTTGAACGCAGCCGCCGAGACGAGGCCCGCCAGCAGCATGCCCGCCGGCGTCAGCACTTCGGGAAAATTGGGCACTGCCGACATCAGGCCGCGTCCATCGAGTTTCACGTAGCCGATGCGGCCGCCGCTGATCAGCCAGCCGTGGCCGCCGGGCAGGGCCAGCTGCTGGTCCAGCAGGAACAGGGCCGGCAGCGCGGGCGTCATCGGGGACATGCCGGCGACGGCTCTCGCCTGCAGCAGGCAATTGGCAATGGCCTCTTCCCATTGTGCGCGGCTGCGCGGCGGATTGCTGTCGGCCGATGAGGGGAAATGATGGGCACGCAGGCGGTCGAGTCCTGCGCTATCCAGATCCGCCCAGGCATCCCACAAGACCTGTGCCGCCAGCGACGGCAATGCGCACGGCTTGTCGGTACGGGCAAGGCAGTCGAAATACGTGAGCAGGGCTTCGGCCACATGCCGCAAGGCTTTTTCGTTGATGCCGGATCCCGGATGCAGCCGGGCGATGCGTTCCAGCCACAGGGTATCAAGTCCTTCCGGCAGCTGGGCAATTGCCGCGTAGCGGCCGGCATGCAAGACACCGCGCGGACACGTGATGCGGTTCCAGAGTGATTTCATGGGCAGAAAGGCAAAGACTTCTTACTGTTGTCGGATCGTTATTCTGCCGCAGCGTTCCAGCTTTCATCGGAAGGGTTTGCAACGCAGCGGGAACCGATGGAACTTTTCTCACGCAGCAACGCACTCATTGCGTCCCGTTTTCAGGTTTGCAACAAACCCGACAATCCATTACTTCCATCGCGAGCGCATTGTGGTGAATTTTTCCCGTTTCAATCCATCCCGTCTTACATCGATTCATACGGAACATGCTCGTCCGCCCGACAGAACCCATGGACCATTAACCGGGCACGGAGCGCAATCCAGTCAGTATGCCGGGCCGGTTCAGCCCTCCGGCAATATCAGCCGCCCAACTGCCCGGCACCGCATATCTTTGCAAGCGGCCGACGTGGAGCCTGAACTGCAATGGCTGCTTGCGGAGCGCAATCGCAATGCCGACCTGATGATCACCGCTCCCGCGCAACAGCGCAACGCACGGCGGCGCCTGCGCAGCATCCTGCATCAGCACGGGCAAGACATGCTTTACCTTGATAATCCGCAATCGCTGGATGATCTCGACACGACGTTGCATGTCGAGAACGGCAGGCCGGTTCTGTGCGCTGGTCCGTTTCGGCTGATGCTGCAGAGGGGAGGAACGCTGGTACTGAACGTGGCGCGCTTCTCGCCACAGGAGCTGGAGGGCTTCAATACACTGGTAGAGGAGCAGACCTGGAAGGGAGAGCGGCTGCCGAACAAGGTAAAGACCATCTATCTCTGCGACAGCAACACCTTGCAAAAGGGCAGGCTCAGCGGAGCCGTCGTCTCCCGTGCGATCTTCCGGGACATGAGTCAACATGAGTTTCCGGAGGCCGGTGATCCGGCTTTTACCGAAGCTCAGGAAACCTACCCGCTTGGCACCCAGGTCATTGATCTGCAGGGCGACAGCAATTGGCGATTCAGGTTGTTTGGCGGTCCGGAGCTTGCCTTGGACCAGACCTGGCGCATGCGCGAACCCCTCGTCGATATGCAGGCATCGACGCCGCTTTGCCTGCGCGGCGTCTTGCCGGACGATGCGGACCTGATGGATCAGATAGCCGCCTTGCGCGAGAATGGGCGAACTGTCTGGCGGGAACATGGTATCTCGCCCGAGGAGCACAAGAAGCTTGCTGCCAACAAGCAAGCTCTTCCGCAAGAGGACTTACCCAATTTGCACCGGCCAGACGCACCGGTATTCGTGGTGAATTCCTGCAACCTGATCGAAACGCTGGAAGGCAGCTATGGCGCAGAAGGCGGACAATTGCGACGGCATCCGTCCATACTGGAGCAGGCAAGTAAGGGTCCGTCTGGAAAACGGCCAATCGTGTACGTGAGCCATCTGATGCCCGAGCCGTTCTGGGACCGGCTGATGCTGCATCCCCAGAGCTTTCTCGTCGCCGCAGCAGCCGGCGTGCCGGTGCCATACCTGTACAAGGATCTCGTCACGACAGTGAATAGAGGCGCTGAGGCCACAAGCCATGCATCAATCGAACCAGCATCCGAGTCGCATGGGCCGGTCGGTTTTCTGTTCACCGCGGACCCGACTTTGATCGACTATCCTGCCGACGCCCGCAAGATATTCATCACACCGGATACCCGCAGCGATACGCTCATCTCGCGCTTGAACATGACGCAGACGCCGGGCACGGCGCTGCCGGAATTCTCCAATGACACGCAGCAGTTGCTGATTGACCTCGTGAATGGTGAAACCGTTTTTCTGCATGGCCTGGACAAGAACCCGGCACTCGTGGAAGAACTCGCTCCGCTGATTCATCCTCCTCACCGACTGCACTTCAATGGCGAGTATCTGGATTTCGGAAAAGACGGCAAGCTTAACGGCAAGCTTAACGGCAGGCTGATCATCGTCACAAGCAAGCGGGAGGTACTTGACGCGCATCCGCTCTCCCCTGTCTACCATGACGGTTTTGACACTAATAACCAGGAGCATTGGAAAAGTGCGGTACTCGACAAGTTGACTGCGGCATTTCCCCAGGAAGATGGGAATCGCCTGCAGATGCGGCTGGATAGTTTGCTGGGACTGCTCAAGCACATGCCCGCCCTTAATAAGCAGACTGATGCGCCATTCCCTGCCAGCTATTCGATGATAGAAAAGCTGTTTCGTCATTTTCCCGATAGCAGCTTGGCTACGCGCGATGGAGGTGACAATCCGCGATGGAAAATCCAGCGTGCCGTATTCAAGGATATCCTGCTCGGCGACTACCGGCAGTTCGACCGGAACGCCGATGAGCGCTATGCCTATCTCAAGGCAATGCTCAAGGTGACGTTCCCCGAGGAGATGAGCCCGATGGCGCCGCAGACTTTCGACATCGACCGTCTGCGAAGCCTGCTGAGCCAGGTCATCCATCCAAAACAGGTCCGTGAACATGTCTGGCAGTTCATTAACCTCTTCAGCCCGGATGTGATCCGGAAGATCATCGGGCAGACGGCGGAAGATCGTGGAGCGGAGGACGCCGAGCGCCTGGCCCCCATGGTGCTGGCATTGATACACCAGGCCGCTGCCCAACACGGGGTCGAACTGCCAGGCTCGTTTCATGGGCATGATGCACCGGCAGCCGGAGTTGACGACGGCATCGGGAAGCTTACCCCGCATAGCCGCATGCGCAAGCAGGAACCAGGGCAAAAGGTCCGGGACAAGATCGAAGAGACGGGCAGGCGAGACAACGATCAGCGCCGCGGCAGGGCCCGTTTTTTCAAAGGTCCGCCTGGCACAGGAAAAACGCATTTCGCAAGCAGGATCGCAAACGATGGGCGGAACACACTGGTTGCCGCCACCGGCACGGCAGCCGATGAATCCATCCTGAAACAATGGGCCACCGCTACCGAACCACCTCTTCTCATCATCGACGAAGCCAATCTTGCCAAGGAAGGCAGCCATGACATCTTCCGCGGCCTGCTGACCGAAGGCAGCATGCTGATCGACGGCCAGCGCTACCAACTCAGCGAAATGCATCAGGTGGTCTTTACCGGAAACGCAGATGACTATCCCGGCCGAACCCGGCATGACATCGCCGCAGATGCCTTCGCCACCATCATTTTCAAGCCGACACAGGCGGAGGATTTGCGCGACAGACATGCAAGGCCGCTTGTCGGCAAGGCACTTGCCCGTTCCCTTCCGAAAAGGATTCTGCACAGGCTGTTTGCCAAGCCCACGGTCAGGAGACTGGAAGCCCTTTTTCATGCGCAGCCGGCCGGCTTCAAGCAATACATCATCCAGCATGGAGTGGAAATTCATGCGGCCTTCCAGCAAGCCTATTCCAACAAGGGTTTTTCGCTTCGCAACCTGGAAGAGTTCGTCACTCAGGTGATCTGTTCCCTGAAAAGCGGGGCCGCCCCTTCCACCCCCGCGGAGCTCGCGCCATGGATGGTTCGCCTGGCGCTGGATGTCTATGCCGGCGGGCTGCCTTTCGACGAACGCCCCATCATCGATATCTGGCTCCGTCGGCATTTCAATGTGCCGGCGCACACCGTTCTGCCCCGCTTACCTGTCGCCGAACTGAAATCCGATCGCCTGGTTCTCACCGACAGCACTCGGGAATTGGGCAGCAGGATACTTTGGTGGCTCGATACCCAGAACAAGCGTCGTCAATTCAATCACAAACCGAACGCCCTGGGACAGCAGGCGCTTCTGATCGAAGGCCCGGCTTCGCGCGGCAAGGATGAAATCGTGAAGGCGGCGCTTGAAACCGGCAACTACCGCTACCTTCATGTCAATGCCAGTCCTACCAATCCGGAACAACTGAAAGACGACATCAGGCAAGCACGCGAGGAAGGGTTGGTGCTGGTGGTCTCGGAAATGACGCTATACGACAGCAAGCAGCTTGAACGAATCCTCAATCCGGTGCTGACCGGCGACGTGCCGGCCCATCCGAATTTCCGTCTGATAGCCACCGTCAACCCGGCCGACTATGCCGGCCGCAAGAGCATGTCGCCGGCATTGCAAAACCGGATGCAAATGCTCGTCATTCCATCTTACGAACCGGCGGAACTGCGGGAAATCGCACGGGGCCTCGCGCAACGCCGGTCCGGCAACAGACTTACCAAGCTTGCCGCCCGCCTCCGTCTGCCGGGCAGCAGGGATATGGCACTTCCCCGACTCACCGAAGAGACTGTAAATGCTCTGGTCGAGCGACATATTGGACTGAACAAAGAACTGGCGGCTTATTCGGAGCAGCACCAGCCAACGATCCGCGAACTGCGTGCCAGCATCGAGTCGTTGAGCCGTAACTCTTTTCAAACCGCGGGCACGGTGATCAACGAAAACTATGCCTATTACCTGCGGCTTGCCGACGCCTCCGGAGGCGCTGCTCTCAATGTAGCATCGGCGGACATGGATGATCCGGTTGCACGCAAGACTCAGCTGCTGCAACTGGCGCTGAAGCTTACCTATCCTTCATGGCTATCCCTGCCGGAGTTTTCCTCTGTGACAAATTCGGAGCAGGCAGTTCGTTACGATCCGACGATGCACCGCCTTGAGTTTGATGCCGATCGCGCCATCAGCCAGCTATGCAACGAATTGCTGGAGCTTGCCGTGAATAGTTTTCAAGTCCCTGTGCGTGAAATGCCGGGACCAAAGGAAACCGGCGTTCAGCTCCCCATACAAAACGACACCTCTCAGCATTCACCAGCGGTGCAGCCGCAGAGCTTTAATTCCAATGTACCTCTTCCAACGTCCGGCGTCGGCAGTCCGCCTAAGGAAGGATATATCGGAACCATACATAACTACCATGGCGAAATTTACCTCAATACGATGAAGGCAACGCTCGATGAAAAAACTTGCTCGTTTGAGCGGCAACAGTTCAACGAAGCGGAAAGCAGATCAAGTCAGACATTGACAGCGAAGTTGCCGCGTATTGAGCTCAATAATGTCCGCGTGGACCATACGGCTTCCGGCAAACGCATCATTTATCTGCTTGCCACAAGCGAGACTCGCCCTACTAGCGTACTTATCGACGGTACTCCTGCCACCACGGTATATCGTGACGAACATGGCGGCTGGTATGTGCATGCCGATGATTCCGCGCAGGCATCGGTGAAAGCGCTGACCTATGCGCTTGCAAGCTATCAGGACCCGGACGCAACGACATCAGAGCGCAAAGACAAGGGCAAGAGCAAAGCGAAATTCTTCAATGGGCTTGATCTGAATTTATCGACTTCCGATGATGAGCTTGACGTTGATAACGACAATGCAAAATCCGCAGTCGAGGCCATTAGCCGGCTATGGAAACAAGCTTCGAGAGTAAATATGACAAAGCATGAGATAGCCGAGTCTTTGAAAACCATCTTGAAAAACCCGCGATTCTTCCTTTACTCCGACGACGATACGCAAGCTCTGAATGCCGCACCCGATCTAACTGCACGATTCAATCGATTCCTCCGTGCCGGTAAAGGTGTCTGTTTTGAATTTGCTGGAACCTATGCCGCCATTCTTGAGCAAGTCTTTGGGATCGCCACGCGTCAGTGCTCCGGATATTACACACAATCAGATCGTATTCCGGCCCAAAAGCACCAGTGGGTCGAATATGCCGATGCTGCAAACCATTGGCATCGCATCGATCCGACGCCCTCTGCCCCTGTTAACAATCGTGCCGGTCATCCTGGCGCTGTTCCGGACGAACGTGCCATTAAAATAGCCGCTGGCCGCCGAAATCCAACTTCCTCATTGCCCTGGATTCAACTAAACTCCTGGACCGAATTGAACATACCGCCGGAACTGTTGAATAATCACTTTTCTCCAGGCAAGCTCGGGTTGGAATATTGGGACATGCAAGACGATACGGAGAAATTCAATCCCTACTCGGGAGACCTCGTTCTCAAACGCGTTTTCCAAGGAGAAAGGAATATATACCGCAGGGCGGCCACGAGTGCCGTAATGCGCTTTCGCCGAGTGTATATAGAGGGTCTTCCGCAACAAAACAGCGAAAGAGAAACAGAAACGCTCGAATTCTTATGCAAGCTCTTACGTCCGCTTCAAGCGCTTATTCGTAGCAACGTCGAAGTTTTCATTTATGACGTCAAAGGCAACCCGAGGCGGATTGATTCCGCCGACGAGTTGCAGTCCCTCCTGCTCTTGCCACAGAAAGTATCAACGGACATGACGCTTCCGGGTAACGAAAGGGCCGTCATCGCCAACAATGAAAAACGCGACTTCTTTGGCAATCTGATGTCCGCATACTATAACGCTGTGCTCGATTTCAGGGGCATTGACCGTGACAACCACAACGCCGTCAAGAATGCATTGGCCATGGACCTTTATCCGCTAATGGTGCAGTCCGGAACCACCGGCATCAAGGAGTTGACACTCACGTTGAATGGGTCGGATTACCTCATCACGCAGGCTGACATCGATACCATAAGCGAGGAAATTAAAGCTCAGACTCGGTCCGCCACGAATCAACTCTATAATGATCTTGACCCAAAAGACGGTACTAAAAGAAAAGCTGCAATGGATGCGCTGGATAATAAGATGGTCAAACATCATATCGACGGGTTAACGGGCAGGCAACGATTGGTCTACATAAATAACACCACACTCGCATTGCGTGAAATTAATGACCACGATTTCAGCACATGGGCATTCAGGCATATGCATGCGCTTGCCACAGGAATGCAGCTCAGTAAATTAGAGGGCAATGGACGCGTGATTGTCACCGTCGTTAATGAGCTAATAGGGTTGTTTAAAGACGGCCATCTCAGGATGGATAACGGCGAACAGGTGGATCGCTTTATTGCTCTGCTTAAGGAATTTCCTGCTCACTCAGTCGATGGTGGAGTTTTCGCGAGGTCTATTGCGCCTAACCTGGAATCATGGATTGGCAAAGATTCACCTCTTGATAAAACGCAAAAAATTAGATTTAACATAGCTATTAGAAGATTAGACTCGGACATGGCTTAATGGAGGTTGCAAAATGAGCGAGCAAATTCTTCACTCCTTGAAAAGGCGGTATAGATGGACGGCGCCACCTCGGCGGTGCCGTCCATCCGCTACAGCGCCCTCAAATCGGCCACCGGCTCCTTGCCGAAGCCTTCACTCAACAGGAAGCCGACCAGCCTGTCCGCACATTCCCCGGGACTGCTCAGCGCGCCGTCGCGCTTCATGCCTTCGAAACGCTCGCGCAGCGGGAAGCGTTCCAGCGGGGTTGCACGGATGGCGGCCTGCATGTCGGTATCGATGACGCCGGGCGCGAGACTGCAGATGCGCAGCGTCGACACGCCGTCGAGCGCCGCCGCGCGTGCATGATGATCGAGCGCGGCCTTGGTCGCGCAGTAGACGCTCCAGCCGGGATAGGCGCTGCGGCCGGCGCCGCTCGATACATGCAGCACGCGCACCTCGCCTGCCTTGCTTGCGTTCGCGTACGCGCAGACCGCATCCGCCAGCATCAGCGGCGCCGCCACGTTGACGCTGACCGCCCGCGCGACAGCCGACGGGTCCTGCACGCCGAGCGGCCCCACCGGCTCCACCAACCCGGCATTGTTGATCAGCAGGATGCGGGTGCATCCTGCGAGCCGGCGCGGCAATTCATCCGAACCCAGCCATGCGGCGACAGCCGCCGGGTCGGACAGATCGAGGCCGACTTGTTCCAACTTGTCTCCTTGCCGGGGAACATCGGCCAGCGGACTACGGGCGATGCCCAGCACGGGGATGCCCCGGCCGAGCAGTTCATTGCAGATCGCGGCGCCCAGGCCGCGGCTGTGGCCGGTCAGTATTGCCTTGAGCATGTTGTGACTCTCCTTTGGTTTTGATGTCCGTTGCCCGCCCGCAGGCGGACTGCCGGGGCTGCTGCATTGCGCCTCTTTTCCTAGTGGTGCGTGTTAAAAATTTGTTGGTCAAATAGTGGACGAGAATCGTGCCGATACGGCGTCAACAATGCGCGCAAGGCCCCGGCCTTGCTGTGCTTGTTTCTTTGTCTCGACTCGATTTCGCCATATTTGCCTTCAACAAATTTTCAACTCACCCCACTAGCTATCCTTTTCGAGTCTACGCAAAACCAGCATGGCTTGCATGGCTGCATCCGGTTACAGGGTTTGCGGAAAGAAAGCTGCATGTGCGGTCAAGACGGCATTACGCGGCAGGCGGACAGCAGGTGATGAGTCAGTCGACCGGGTAGGAACAATCCTCAGGTCCGCGCATCGAATCCCCTTACCAACAGACTCAAGAGGATGATATGAACGCTACCTGGATCGTTTCCGCGAACGCAAGCCGCGCGAGGTTCTTTTCCCAAAGCAATCTGACCGAACCTCTGGAAGAAATCAATGACATGGTCAACGAGGGGTCGCGCCTGAGGATGGTGGAATCCACCGAGTCCGACAAGCGCGGACCGACTGCCGGCACGAAGAGCATGCACAACACCGGCGGTGCCGTGCCGAACAAGCTGTACGAGCCGCCGACCACGCCGGACGTGCGCGAGGCGGAACTGTTTGCCCGCGACATCGCCAGCTACCTGCTGGAGAACCAGCGCGACGGCCGCTTCGACAAGCTGTCGGTGGTTGCGGCACCGCAGTTTCTCGGCATGCTGCGCAAGGTGCTCGATCCCCAGGTGCAGTCGGCCATTGACGTGGAGATCGACAAGGACTATACGCAGTACAACCCCGGCCAGCTGCGCGACCAGATCCAAACCTACAAGGGCAAGAGCTGAGCTCGAGGGGCTGCAAATACAGTGGATGAAGCGCATGGGACAGATCCATCGCTTCACCTGTCGTGCTGCATCCATCCGGAAAGGCGACCACGCAGGCCGCCTTTCCCTGCTGCAAATTCACTCCTTCCTTCCGCCGCCGTTCGCCTTGCGCTTTATCCAACTGCAGCTACTGGCATGGCAACTGTCGCCGTCCAATCCTGTCCAAGACAAAACGCTTTTACATTGAACGCGATCAAGCAGGGCCGACGGTGATTCCTTCACCATGTCCTCGACATGATCCATTCGCCGCGCGGAGGAGCAGGCCTCCCGGTTTTCTGACCGGCCAGCCTTGCCGACCGCGTTTCCTGCATTCATTGATTGCGCCAAAGGCATACGCATGACCGGCATGACCACCATGATTTTCTATCGCCTGCTGATCGTCGTTGCGACCCTGCTGGTCATGGAAGTCGCGGTCACGCTGTTTCATCGGTACGTGATGCATGGTTTCGGCTGGGGCTGGCATGCATCGCATCATCAGTCGGGCAAGACCCCGACCTGGGAAAAGAACGACCTGTACGCCATCGTGTTTGCCGGCGCCACCATTCTGCTGTTTGCGTTGGGCGACAAGCACGCGCCGCTGTGGTGGGTGGCCTTCGGCATCACCTTGTACGGCTTGCTCTACGGCATCCTGCATGACGTGCTGATCCATCGCAGGCTGCCTTTCAAATGGAAGCCGCGCAACCGCTATCTGCAGCGGCTGATCAAGGCCCATTATCTGCATCATGCCGTCAAGACACGCGAGGACGGCGTCTCCTTCGGATTTCTGTATGCGCCGCCGCTGGACAGGATTCGCTCCCGGCTGCGCCGCAACGGGCCGCCCAGATGAACGCAGCTACGCAAGGCCGCATAGGCATGGCATTGGCGCTGCTGATCATGGCGGCGTGGACTGCGCTGCATGTCACCGGCATATTCTTCATCGACCTGTCGAGTGCGCAGCAATGGCTGCCCGCCCTGCTCATGGTCATTGCGCTGATCTGGCTTTCCGTGGGCCTTTACATCGTCGCCCATGACGCGATGCACGGTTCGCTCTGGCCCGGCAAGCGCAGCGCCGGCGACGCAATCGGCACGCTGGCGCTGTGGCTGTATGCCGGCTTTTCCTACCGCAGGCTGCTCCCCAAGCACCAGTCGCATCACAGGTATCCGGGTTCGCCCGACGATCCGGACTTCGCGCCGGATGCATCGAGCCGCGCGCTGGCTTGGTACGGACGCTTCATGACGACCTATCTCGGCCGGCGCGAAATGCTGGTGATTGCAGCACGCGCCGGCGTCTACCTGCTGCTCGGCGCGAAGCTGCAGAACATCCTGCTCTTCTTTGCCCTGCCCGGCCTGCTGTCCTCGTTCCAGCTGTTTTACTTCGGTACCTATCTTCCGCACCGGCATGCGCCCGACGGCGCCGCGCCTTTCGCAGACCATCACCGGGCGCGCAGCAACGAATACGGCTACCTGTGTTCGCTGCTGAGCTGCTTCCATTTCGGCTATCACCACGAGCATCACCTGCAGCCCGGGCTACCGTGGTGGCGCCTGCCCGGAGCGCGCAGACCATGAGCGCCACGGCCTCGACATCCGGCGGACGGCATATCGTTTTCGCGACCACCGGTTCGCTGGGCGACCTGCATCCCTTCCTCGCGCTCGGCGGCGAACTGCGGCGGCGCGGCCACCGCGTGACGCTGGCCACCAGCGCCGTTCATCGCGAGCATGTGTCCAAGGCGGGGCTGGACTTCCATCACATGCGGCCCGACCCTGAAGACTCGCCGGCCTTTCATGCGCGCTACATGCATCCGAAGACCGGCGGCGAGTTCGTCTACCGGCATTATCTCGGTCCCGCGATCCGCGACAGCTATGAAGACCTGGCCCGGGCCGCCGCCAAGGCCGACCTGCTGGTCAGCCAGTCGCTGATGGCGCTGGCCGCGCCGCTGGTCGCAGCCCGTACCGGCATCCGCTGGGTCTCGGCGGTGCTGCAGCCGATGTCCTTCTTTTCCGTGCATGAACGGCCCAACTATCTTCCCCTACAGCTGCTGTCCTGGCTGTGCGGGCGCTCGCCGGAACTGCACGGACGGGTCTTTCATTACGTCAGGAAGCATACCGAGGAATGGGTGCGCCCGGTGATGGAGCTTAGGCATGAACTCGGCATCGCCGACGGGATCGAACAGCGTCATCCGATGTACGAAGGCCAGCATTCGCCGAGCCGGGTGCTGGCCATGTTTTCTCCGCTCTTGGGCAAACCGCAGCCCGACTGGCCGCAGCCTGCGGTGCAGACCGGCACCGCGCTGTATCGCCAGGAGCAGCCGATGCCGCCTGAGCTGCAGCATTTCCTGCACCAGTCGTCCCTGCCGCTGGCGGTGTTTACGCTCTCTTCTGCCGCCAGCAATGATGCCGGCGACTTCTATCGCGACAGCCTGCATGCGGCGGAAGCCGCTGGAATGCGGGCCCTGCTGGTGATGGGCGGTTTGGCCGCAGGTTCAGTCTTGCCGCAGCCTCTGCCGCCGTGGGCAATGCGCGTTGATTACGCCGCCTTCGAACAGGTATTTCCGCATGCCGCCGTCATTGTGCATTCGGGCGGCATCGCTACCTCGTTCAAGGCCCTGCAGGCCGGCAAGCCGCAGATCGTGGTGCCGCATGCGCACGATCAGCTCGACAATGCGATGCGTCTTGCGCGCCTGGGCGTGGCCGACGTTATTCAGGGCAGGCGCATCGATGCGGGCAGGCTGCGCAAAGTCCTGGCCGACCGGCAGATGCAGCAGCGGGCTGCCGCACTCGCCGACGAAACGCGCGGGGAAAACGGCGTGGCCAGCGCATGCGACGAGATCGAGGAGCAGCTTGCCCATGCATGACCTGATCCTCATTGGCGGCGGCCTGGCCAACGGTCTCATTGCATGGCGTCTCAAACAACTGAGGCCGGCGCTGCGCATCCTGCTCGTCGAACGCGAAACCGCTCTCGGCGGCAACCATACCTGGTCGTTCTATCAGGAAGACCTGGCGCCCGCGCAGCATGCATGGCTGGCGCCGCTGGTCGTGCGGCAGTGGCCGGCTTACGAAGTGCGCTTCCCGGCGCACCGGCGAATACTGAATACCGCATGCTACAGCATCGATTCCGAACGCTTCCATGCAGTACTGATGCATGATCTGAGCGATTGCGTGATGCTGGATGCCGAGGTCGGCGACATCGACGCTGTCAATGGCACGGTGGTCATCAACGGCCAGCGCCATGCTGCGCACGCCATCATCGACGGACGCGGCCATGAATCCTCGGCGCACATGCGCCACGCCTGGCAGAAATTCCTCGGCCGCGAAGTCGAGCTCGGCCGGCCGCATGGCCAGGCCATGCCGATCATCATGGATGCCACGGTGGAGCAGCGCGACGGCTACCGCTTCGTCTATACGCTGCCTTTCGACGAACGCCGCATTCTGATCGAGGACACCTACTACAGCACCTCGCCCGCGCTCGATCCGGCCTCGCTGCGGACGAACATCGATGCCTATGCCGCAGCACGCGGCTGGCAGATCGCGCGCGTGCTGCGGGAGGAAACCGGGGTGCTGCCGATCGCGCTGTCCGGCGATATCGACCGATACTGGAACGACAAGCCGGACGCCTTGCCGCGCAGCGGCCTGCGCGCCGGGTTGTTCCACGCTACCACCGGCTATTCGCTGCTGTTCACCGTACGCCTTGCGGACGAGATCGCCGCACTCGCAGAAGCCGGCGACATCCGAGCGGACACGGTCTACCGCCTCGTCAGGAATTTTTCCGCGGAGCAGTGGCGCAGCCAGCGTTTCCTGCGTGCCCTGAACCGCATGCTGTTTTTCGCCGGCGAGCCGGATCAGCGCTACCGGATATTGCAGCGTTTCTACACCCTTCCGCAGCAGCTGGTCGAGCGCTTCTATGCGGCGCGGCTGACGCGGTTCGACCAACTCCGCATCCTGTCGGGCAAACCGCCCGTGCCCGTGGCCGCCGCGCTGCGGGCGCTATGCGATCTTCGAAAGGAAACATCATCAAAGCCGTCGTGATTGGCAGTGGATTCGGTGGCCTCGCCCTGGCCATCCGCCTGCAGTCGGCAGGCATACCTACCCTTGTCCTCGAAGGCCGCGACAAGCCGGGCGGGCGCGCCTACGTCTATGAAGACGAAGGCTTCACCTTCGATGCCGGCCCGACCGTCATTACCGATCCCACCGCGCTGGAAGAGCTGTTCGCGCTGTCGGGCCGCAAGCTCGGCGACTATGCGAAGCTGATGCCGGTCAGTCCCTTCTACCGGCTCTGCTGGGAAGACGGCTACCGCTTCGACTATGTCAATGACCAGCAGGAGCTGGACCGTCAGATCGGGGAAAAGTCGCCGCAGGACGTTGCTGGCTACCGCCAGTTCCTCGACTATTCGAAGGCGGTGCTGGACGAAGGCTATCTCAAACTGGGTCATGTTCCCTTCCCGGATTTCCGCAGCATGATCCGCGTGGCGCCACAATTGATCCGGCTGGAAAGCTACCGCAGCGTGTACAGTATCGTCTCGCGCTTCATCCGCGACCCGCATCTGCGCCAGGCGTTCAGCTTCCATTCGCTGCTGGTGGGCGGCAACCCCTTTGAAACCTCGTCCATCTATGCATTGATCCACGCGCTCGAGCGGCAGTGGGGCGTGTTCTTTCCGCAGGGCGGCACCGGCGCGCTGGTGCGCGGCATGGTGCGCCTCTTCGAGGAACTGGGCGGCGAAGTACGGCTCAATGCGCCGGTCGATGAAATCTGCGTCGAGCAGGGCCGGGTGAGCGCGGTGATGCTGCAGTCGGGCGAGCGCATTCCCTGCCTGTTCGCGGCCAGCAACGCCGATGTGGTGCATACCTACGACAAGCTGCTGCGCAACGACGCGCTGGCGCAGCGCAAGGCGGCCGGCCTGAAGAAAAAGCGCTTCAGCATGTCGCTGTTCGTGATCTACTTCGGGCTGCGCGGCGTGCGCGACGACCTGCAGCATCATACGGTGCTGTTCGGGCCGCGCTACCGCGAGCTGCTGAAGGACATCTTCCACGGCGCCGAGCTGCCGGAGGATTTTTCGCTTTACCTGCATGCGCCGACGGTCACCGACCCTTCGCTCGCGCCGCCGGGCCACAGCGCCTATTACGTGCTGGCGCCGGTACCGCACCTCGGCCATGCCGGCATCGACTGGGCGACGGAGGGGCCGCGCTACCGCGACCGCATCCTTGCCTACCTGGAAAAGCATTACATTCCCGGGCTGCAGCGCGACCTGGTCACCTCGCGCATCTTCACGCCCTGCGACTTCCGCGACGAACTCAATGCCCATGTCGGTTCCGCCTTCTCTCTGGAACCGGTGCTGTGGCAGAGCGCCTATTTCCGCACCCATAACAAGGACCAGCAGATACAGGGCCTGTACTTTGTCGGTGCCGGCACCCATCCCGGCGCGGGGGTGCCGGGCGTGGTCGGCTCTGCGAAGGCGACCTCCCGCATCATCCTCGACGACATCCCCGCAAGGAGGGCCGCCTGATGCAAGACCTGGCCGCTTACAGCGAAACCACGATCAAGCAAGGCTCCAACAGCTTCGCCAGGGCGGCAATGCTGTTCGACGCCGATACCCGCAACAGCGTCATGATGCTCTATGCCTGGTGCCGCCATTGCGACGACGTGATCGACGGCCAGGAACTGGGCCACGGCCTGCAGGCGCTGACCGTACAGCAGAAGCTGCAGCGGCTGGATATGCTGCGCCGGGAAACCGAGCGCGTGTGCGCCGGGCAGGGCAGCGACATCCCCGCCTTCGCCGCCTTGCAGCAAGTGGTGCGCAAGCATGGGATTGCGCGGCGCCACCTGTTCGACCTGCTCGACGGCTTCGCAATGGACGCCGACGAGGTGCGCTTCGTCACGCTCGACGATACCCTGCGCTACTGCTATCACGTCGCCGGCGTGGTGGGCGTGATGATGGCGCGCATCATGGGTGCCGAAGACGAGGATGTGATTCATCGCGCATCCGACCTCGGCATCGCGTTCCAGCTCACCAACATCTCCCGCGATGTGATGGACGACCTGAGCATAGGCCGGTGCTACCTGCCGGAGGAATGGCTGGCGAAGAAAGGGATTCCCGTCGAGGAGCTGCATCTGCCCGCACACAGGGAAGGCTTGCATGCAGCGGCGAGCGATCTGGTTGAACTGGCGGAACGCTACTACGCCTCGGCCCGCATCGGCATCGCGCATCTGCCGTGGCGATGCGCCTGGGCGATTTCCAGCGCCTTGCTGATCTACCGTGATATCGGGCTGCTGGTAAGAAAGGGCGGCATCAGCGCCTGGGACGCACGCATGCGGGTATCGGGCGGCCGCAAGCTGTGGCGGCTCGGCCATGGCGGCCTGATGGCTGCCGATGCGATCAGACGCAGGCAGGCGGCGAACGCCGCGCCGCGTGTGGGCTTGTGGACACGGACCGTCCACGGAATGCAGATGAGCCGCAATGACTAGAGCGCATTCGGCCTGACCGGACTAGGCGAGGCCGAGGTGATTTGCCTGTGGGCGACGGCAGGGTTTCGCAAACCACCGGTTTGCGCTGCCATAGCCGGACTGGCCTGCAGGCCGGTCCGTGGGAGAAGGCGTGGTGACGCGACATGGCGGGCCATGACAAGGAGGACTCGGCGTCCCCACACAACGCAGTGCCGCTGGCAAATCAGCCGGGATCGACAGGCCAGTCAGGCCGAATGCGCTCTAGATTGCTCCAGCAATCGAGCCGAATGACGAGGGTGATGAGATGGAAAGTGCCCGGGAAGTTGCGAGCGGTTCCGGCATGGCAGGCGGCAATGCCGGATATTGCTTGAGCTTCTCGAAGATAACCTGACGGCTGCTCACACCTCGGTATTCCAATTCTTGATTTCGTCGATACTCAAATAGTAGGAAGCATCGGTATCGATTTCATCGCTATGTCTTCTCAGGATGGCGAGTGCCTCCAGGACTCGAGGTTCATTCGATTGATTGTCCAGGCGTATCGAGATATTCATTGGGTCGACGTAGGTTTTTCCCCTCTCGTTCATGAACTTAAGCACCTCCTGCTTGACTTCCTCCTTTGTCATCTTGGAGTCGCTGAAAGGAGCTTTCCAGTGACCCTTCTCCGATTCATCGGAACCATGCAGTTTCCAGGATTCCTTGATGGCGTCGTTGATATCCTGAATACCGATCCAGCCGTCTTGAGTGTTGGTAGTACCGGCATCGAGCCTCAGAGCCAGACCCGTCCCTGCCGTTTTCAACTGCAAGAATGCAGCTTTTTCCTTGTCGCTCAACGCGATCGTTTTATTCTCGTCGAGTTTGAGGAACCCCGCATTGGCCGCATCGTCAATCTGGGCTTGAGAAATAAACGGCATGTTATTGTCATGCATGAATTTCCTGAGAGTCAGCGCCGTTTGATAATCGGTAGGGTAATAGCTGCCGTCCGCGTTCTTCCTGAAATGTTTTGGTTCCTCATAAGAGTTCGGGTCGAATTTTCCGCTTAGGCCGCTTGCAATTGGAAGTGTCATGACAGTATCCATCTGAATTGAGTTTGATGTATTACAGCACCAAGTCTGCTTGTATAGAGATGTCGAAGCAGGCCCGTTTATCGAACCAGGGTTGACAATATGTGGTTTGGTGGCGGAAAGAGTTCCTGTGCTGCAGCAGACCAATCAAAGCCCGGAAAATGAGGCAGAGCAATTCAAGCTGATTGCCAGACCCAATGCGCCCCGGCATTCCCGCCTGGATTACCGGATAACCCAGGCGGGAATGACTTGGAAATTTGTTGAAGGCCGATGCGGCAAAACCGGACCGGGAAACGGAAAAGCTCGGCGCATCCGCATGAGTCATACCAATCCCAAGGCATAACGTGCCAGATGAGAACGATGGATTTTTTCGTCCGGGAAGGCTGAGGTCGCAGTTCAGGAATCCATGGCGGGGCTATGGATGACGAGCACAACGCGGGCAGGCGGAAAAAGACGCGATCTCATGGCATGTCATACCTTGGCATTGGCATTGGGCAAATGAATCAGGCAGCCGCCGCCTCCGGATGCTTCACTTCCCCGCCGTCTTCCGAAGGTCGTCTGTCACCGCCCTGCCGACCGCCGGATCATCGGTGAAAAAGCCGTCGATGCCCGCTCGCAGGAAGGCTTGCAGTTCGGCCGCCATGTTACCGCGCTGCGATGGGGACGCCGGGTTACCCTGCCGGAGATCGGCAGGGAGGAATGGATTCTCGGGACGGAAGGTATAGGGGTGGACGAAAAGCATCGCGGCATGGGCGTTGCGCACGAGGCTGGTCGGCGTGCCAAGGTTTCTTGTGGCGTCGCGCGGAATTACCATTTCCTTGCTCGGGCCGATACCGTCCGCATAGGTCGCTACTTCCCGCAGCCCGTCTGCGCTTGCGATATCCGCATAGGTGCGCTTGTCGCCGGCACGGCGGAAATCTTCCGGCCTGCCGCCGCCGGCTAGCAGCTGCACAACGGGCAGTTCGGTCATCGTCCGGATTTCCTTCAGGTTCGCCACCTCGAAGGATTGAATGAATACCGGCGCTTCCCTGCCGCGATAGCCGTTGGCATGAAGCGCATCGACCAGGCGCCTTTCCAGCGGCAGGCCAATCGCCTTGAAATGGCTGGGGTGCTTCGTCTCCGCATAGATGCCGATGGTGCGTCCCGTCTCCTTCGACTTGCGCTGCGCAAGATCGATCACTTCCTGCAGAGTCGGTATCTGGAATCGACCGTCGTAGGCGGTGTTGGCCGGGCGGTTCGCCGGAATGCGCTCCTTCGCGCGCAGCGTCTTCAGTTCGGCCAGCGTGAAGTCTTCGGTGAACCATCCGCTCACCGGAACGTTGTCGATGATCCTGGTGGTTCTGCGCTCGGCGAATTCCGGCTTGTCCGCAACGTCGGTGGTGCCGGAAATCTCGTTCTCATGACGCGCTACCAGGACGCCGTCTCCGGTGCTGACCAGGTCGGGTTCGATCACGTCGGCGCCGTCGTCGATGGCTTTTTCATACGCCTCCAGCGTATGTTCCGGCCGCAAGGCGCTCGCGCCGCGATGGCCGATCACCAGCGTCGCGGGAAGCGGTGTTGGCTTCGCGCCGCCATCCATGCCATCCGCGCTGTGTACGCCGAGCGGCAAAAGGCTGCATGCGCCTGCCATCAATGCCGCGGTCCATGCCTGTTTCATGTTGTCGTCCTTGCATTGAAAAGTGGAACCGGGACCATCCCGGCGCTTCATGACATCCCGATGCGCAACGATAACACTTCAACTGAAACGGCGATGCGCCTGCTCGCCCGAGGGAACATCATTGGCGGCTTGTTCATCGGCAGCCGACGACGCATCGCGCATGCCGCGCCGGGCAGCGAGAAAGCAGCTGTCGTCCATGGTTCTGATCCGCCCCGCGGCATCCGGCCACAGCTGCGACGGCAGTTCGTTCAATGCCAATGCAATCGCGCACCTTACTTGTCTTGAGCCTTTCCCGCCCAGCGCCGAGGAAAGCATGACCGGCGCATCCGGCGCGACGATGCCGATGCTGGCAGCCAGCCGGCGGTTGGACAATCTGCCGAACTTGGCAACCAGGCGTGCCCTGATGGCGCTCGAGTTGCATCGGCTGCCCGCTTCGCTCCGGGCATCGATGCCGTGTTCAAACCGCCGGCCAAGCAGCAGCTCCAAATTTTCCAGCGCCTGTGCATAGCTTGCGCCATAGGCATGGCAGTCGGGATGGTCGGGAACGATTGCGACGTAGCGGCCATCCTCAAAATACAGATGAATCGTGGGTCTGAGCTGCATGCAAGTACTTCGGCTGCCAGGGCACCGGCGTGGCGCCCTTCACTGCACCCGGCTGTCCAGCTTGGTGTATGCGTAATCGGTATGCCGGATGTCCTTGCCTTCGACGACGTAGATCACATACTCGGCAATGTTCTTCGCATGGTCGCCGACGCGCTCGATCGCTTTCGCGACCCAGATCGTGTCGAGCGCGGCGGAAATGGTGCGCGGGTCTTCCATCATGAAGGTCACCATTTCGCGCGTCGTGGCGCGGAATTCATGATCGATGTCCTGGTCCTGCGAAATGATCTGCATTGCCTGCTTGTCGTCGAGGCGCGCGAAGCAGTCGAGCGCATCGCGCAGCAGCTGGATGGCGCCCAGCGCGAGGATGCGGATCGATTCGTAGTGATTGAGCACGCTGACCGGCCCGCGCTCATGCAAGGCCTGCGCGGTGCGGGCGATCTTGACCGCCTCGTCCCCGATGCGCTCGAGGTCGGTGATCACCTTCAGCGTGGCGACCACGGAGCGCAGGTCATTGGCCGTCGGCTGGCGCTTGACGATGAGATGGCTGCAGGCATCGTCGAGATCGACTTCCAGGCGGTTGACGCTTTCGTCGCCCTTGATGACCTTGTCCGCCTGGCTCATGTTGCCGGTGCGGAAGCAGCCGATGGCATCGTACAGCTGGTTTTCCACGATGCCTCCGACCATCAGCATCTTGGCCCGTATGGTTTCGAGGTCGAGGTCGTACTGCGTGGAGGAATGATCGGCCGACATAAGTGGCTCCTGAAAGTGGACTAGCCGAAGCGCCCGGTGATGTAATCCTGCGTCGCCTTCTTCGCCGGATTCATGAAGATCTGGTCGGTTTCGCCGAACTCGACCAGCTCGCCCAGATACATGTAGGCAGTGAAATCCGAGCAGCGCGCCGCCTGCTGCATGTTGTGCGTCACGATGGCGATCGTGTAATCCTGCTTGAGCTCGTGGATCAGCTCCTCGATCTTCACCGTCGAGATCGGGTCCAGCGCCGACGTCGGCTCGTCCAGCAGCAGCACATCGGGCTTGACCGCCACCCCGCGCGCGATGCACAGCCGCTGCTGCTGACCGCCCGACAGGCTCAGGCCGCTCTTGTTGAGCTTGTCCTTGACCTCGCCCCACAGCGCCGCCTTCTTCAGCGCCCATTCCACCCGCTCGTCCATCTCGCCCCTGGACAGGTTTTCGTACAGCCGCACGCCGAAGGCGATGTTTTCATAGACCGACATCGGGAACGGCGTCGGTTTCTGGAACACCATGCCGACCTTGGCGCGCAGCATGTTGACGTCCTGGCCGGGATCGAGGATGTTGCGCCCGTTGAAGTTGATGTTGCCTTCGGCGCGCTGGCCGGGGTACAGGTCGTACATGCGGTTGAGGGTACGGAGCAGCGTCGACTTGCCGCAGCCGGACGGGCCGATAAAGGCCGTCACTTTCTTCTCGTAGACGTTGAGATTGACGTTTTTCAGGCCTTGAAAGCTGCCATAGAAGAAATTCAGGCCGGAGATCTGCAGTGTGGCGTTCGGTGTCATCGGTTGGCTCGGTGCATTCATGTCAGTTGGGAATTTTCTGGCTGAACAGGGTACGCGACAGGATATTGAGGCCCAGCACGCTGAAGGTGATCAGCAGCGCGCCGCCCCAGGCCAGTTCGCGCCAGTTGTCGTACGGGCTCATAGCAAACTGGTAGATCACCACCGGCAGGTTGGCCATCGGCGCATTCATGTTGGCGCTGAAGAACTGGTTATTGAGCGCCGTGAACAGCAGCGGCGCCGTCTCGCCCGAGATGCGCGCCACCGCCAGCAGCACGCCCGTGATCACGCCGGCCTTCACCGCCCGCAGCCGCACCATCATCGCCACCTTCCAGCGCGGCGCGCCCAGCGAGAACGCCGCCTCGCGCAGGCTGCTGGGCACCAGCTTGAGCATGTTGTCGGTGGTGCGCACCACCACCGGAATGGCAATCAGCGAGATCGCAAACGTGCCGGCCCAGCCGGAAAAATGCTTCACGTTGGCCACGTAGATCGCATAGACGAACAGGCCGATGACGATCGACGGCGCCGAGAGCATGATGTCGGTGACAAAGCGCGTGACCTGCGCCAGCCAGCTTTCCTCGCCGTACTCGGCCAGGTAGATGCCGGCCAGGATGCCCACCGGCGTGCTGATGAGCGTGGCCGCGCCCACCATCAGCAGGCTGCCGACGATGGCATTGATCAGGCCGCCGCCCTCGCCGCCCGGGGCCGGCGTGGTTTCGGTGAACATGGCGATGCTCAGTGCGCTGAAACCCTTGATGAGCAGGG
>NZ_JACYXF010000052.1 GCF_015352985.1 Noviherbaspirillum malthae
TTGCCTGGCTTAACAAGTTCAAGCGTGTCATTACACGTTGGGACCGCTGCATCGAACATTACACCGCCTTTGTTCATCTCTCACTCATCATGATTCTGCTTCGCCGCCATTTATGAAATGAGTTCTAATCACCTCTGCTGGCCATCGGCCGTCGGGCATAAAGAAAGGCGGCTCCGCATTGCGCGGAGCCGCCTTTTTCACATGTCAGTCAGTGAGTCAGACCGGAGCAGCCGATTCACTCTGCCAGTATGCGCTTGAGCCACGCGCTGATATCGTCGATCTCTTCCTTGCATACCGAGTGCGGCATCATGTACTCATGCCATTCGACCTTGTAGCCCAGCGAGCTCAGGATGCTGTGCGATTTCTCGGCGAGGGTGATCGGCACCACCGGGTCGCTGCGGCCATGGGCCAGGAAAATCGGCGTTTCGTGATTTGCACTGTGGCGCTCGTCCGGCACGGCCTGATGCAGGGGCAGATAGCCCGACAGGCAAAGCAGTCCGGCAAGCTTCTCCGGATGCCGCAAGCCGGTCTGCAGCGTCATCGCACAGCCTTGCGAGAAGCCGGCGAGGATGATGCGGTTCGCGGGAACGCCGCGCGCCTTTTCGTTGGCGATCAGCGCCTCCACCAGCGCCTGGGACTTGCGCAGGCCGGCCATGTCTTCCCGTTGGCCGATATCAAGGCCGATTATGTCGTACCAGGCGCGCATCACATAACCGTTGTTGATCGTCACCGGCATGGTAGGAGCATGCGGGAAGACGAAGCGGATCGCCGGGCAGCCGTTCAGATCAAGCTCGCGTACGATGGGCGCGAAGTCGTTGCCGTCGGCACCCAGGCCATGCAGCCAGATTACGGACACCGAAGGATCCGGTGCGGTTTCGATTTCTATGGCTTCCAGTTGGTGTTCGCTCATGCGCTTGCTTTCTTGCTTTTGTCGCTGCATCCAGTGGATGCAGCATCATTTTTGCCGGATCGCGGATTTGGGCCGGAATGCCTTGCAGACCGCCTCGTTCGTTTCGATGTAAGGGCCGCCGATCAGGTCGATGCAATACGGCACGGCGGCGAAGATGCCGGGCACGATCTGCTTGCCGTCGGCATCCTTGAGTCCTTCCAGCGTCTCCTTGATGGACTTCGGTTGGCCAGGGAGGTTCATGATCAGCGCCGCATGATCTTCCGTTTCGCGAATCACCGCCACCTGCCGGGAAAGGATGGCTGTCGGCACGAAGCGCAGGCTGATCTGGCGCATCTGCTCACCGAATCCGGGCATTTCCCTGGTGCCCACCGCTAGCGTGGCTTCGGGGGTGACGTCGCGCCGCGCCGGTCCGGTGCCGCCGGTTGTCAGCACCAGGTCGCAGCCGGCATTGTCGACCAGGTCGATGAGCGCCTGCTCGATCTGCGAGCGTTCATCCGGAATCAGCCGGGTTTCCATCTGCCATGGACTGGTCAGCGCCGACGCGAACCAGTCGCGCAGCGCCGGGATGCCCTGATCTTCGTAGACGCCGGAAGAGGCGCGGTCGGATACCGACACCAGCCCAATCAGCAGTTCGTCGGGATTACTCTTCTTCCGTGTCGTCATCTTCATTCCCGTCCGCGGCTGGCGCCGCTGCAGAAGACGCTGCGCCAGCCTGCAGCTGCTTGAGAATCTGGAAAATTTCGCGATAGGCCTTGGGCGGCTTGTTTTCCGCCTGCTCCTTGCGGGCATTGCGGATCAAGGTGCGAAGCTGCTGCACGTCGGCCTGAGGGTATTGTTCCTTGAGCTCGGTCAGCGCCTTGTCGTCGGCCAGCAGCTTGTCGCGCCGCTTCTCCAGCGCGTGCATGGCGGCGGTTTCCGACTTGGAAGCGCCTTTCCAGCTGTCGATCACTTTCTGTATCGCCGTGACTTCGTCTTCTTCCAGCGTGCGCATTTTCTTGCCGACGAATTGCATCTGGCGGCGGCGGCCCTCGTGATCCTTGATCTTCTGGCATTCGAGAATCGCTTCCCGCACATCTTCCGGCATGGGGACCCGCATGACGCGGTCTTTGGGTTGGGAAACCAGTTCTTCGCCCAAGTCTTGCAACGCGGTCATTTCGCGCTTGAGTTGGGATTTTGACGGGCGATCGTACTGCTGTTCGAATTCGCTCGACTTGAAGCCGACCGCACCTCGATTTGGATTAACCATGATGAACCTGAGCCATTCTGTAAACGGCTGATATGATAACTGTTTTAAAACGAACTCCAAAAAAACAGCCTATGAGCACCTCCGACTTTACCCATGGTCATGATCAGCTGAAGCAGCTTGCCGAAGACGTACTGCGTTTCGCCAAGGAAAAAGGCGCTTCGGACGCCGTGGTGGAGATCAGCGAGGGTAGCGGCCTGTCGGTTTCCGTGCGCAAGGGCAATATCGAGACCATCGAGCAGAACAAGGACAAGGGCATCGGCGTCACCGTTTATCTTGGCGAGGCTGGCCACATCCGCCGCGGCAATGCCAGTACCTCGGACTTTTCGACGCAGTCGCTCAAGGATACCGTCGAGGCGGCGTACAACATCGCCCGTTTCACCGCCGAGGATGACTGCGCCGGCTTGCCCGACGAGGACATGCTGGAGATGAATCCGCGCGACCTGCAGTTGTTCTATCCGTGGAACGTCTCCACCGAGGAGGCCGTGGAGCTGGCGAAACGCTGCGAAGCCGCTGCCTTTGCGGTCGACAAGCGCATCTCCAACAGCGAAGGCGCCAGCGTGTATGCGCAGCAGTCGCACTTCGTTTCCGCCAACACGCGCGGCTTCATGGGCGGCTATCCCTATTCCCGCCATACGATCTCGGTCGCGCCGATTGCCGGCAAGGGCGGCAATATGCAGCGCGACGACTGGTATTCCTCCTCGCGCGATCCGGCCAGGCTGGCCCGGCCAGAAGATATCGGCCGCTATGCCGCCGAGCGCGCGCTTGCGCGCCTGAATGCGCGCAAGCTCGATACCCGCAAATGCCCGGTCCTGTTCGAGGCGCCGCTGGCGGCCGGCCTGGTCGGCGCCTTCGTGCAGGCGATTTCCGGCGGCGCCCTGTACCGCAAGTCCAGCTTTCTGCTCGATTCGATGGGGCAGCGGGTCTTCGCTCCGCATATTCAAGTGCTGGAAGATCCGCATGTGATCGGCGCCGTCGGTTCGTCGCCGTTCGACGAGGAAGGCGTGAAGACCCTCCGGCGCGAGGTCGTCAGGGACGGCGTCGTGCAGGGCTACTTCCTGTCTACCTATTCGGCGCGCAAGCTGGGCATGAAGACCACCGGGAACTCCGGCGGCTCGCACAATCTTTACTTCACCTCGGCGCTGACGACGCCCGGCGACGATTTCAACGCCATGCTGCGCAAGCTCGATACCGGGCTGCTGGTGACGGAACTGATGGGGCAGGGCGTCAACTACGTTACCGGCGATTATTCCCGCGGCGCATCCGGCTATTGGGTGGAGGACGGCGTGATTCAGTATCCGGTCGAGGAAATCACGATCGCGGGCAACCTGAAGGAAATGTTCCAGCAGATCGTGGCGGTGGGGGCGGATACCCTGGTGCGCGGTACTCGCGAAACAGGCTCCATCCTGGTTGCGAACATGACGGTGGCGGGTAATTAAAGCTCGTCGGTAACAGCAAGGCAGGAATAGAAAAAGGCCGCGAACAACCAGACGTTGTTCGCGGCCTTTTTACTCGGGCCATCATGCGCAGTCCGGCATCAGGCTGCCGGACCGCGGGAACATGAGAACATCAGACGGAGGGCTTGCGTACCGTATTCAGGTGCACGGCGGGCTGCTGGTCGAGAACCTGTTCCGGCGCGTCGGCTTCCTCATCCGATTCCTGGTTCAGATGCTTTTGCAATCGTGCCATGTCCACGTCGCCGGTCCACTTGCCCACCACGACGGTCGCCACGCCGTTGCCGATCAGATTGGTCAGCGCACGCGCTTCGGACATGAAGCGGTCGATGCCAAGAATCAGCGCCAGGCCCGCAACCGGCACGCCGCCCACGGCGGACAGCGTCGCCGCCAGGACGATGAAGCCGCTTCCGGTAATGCCGGCGGCGCCCTTCGACGTCAGGAGCAGCACCGCCAGCAGGGTTATCTGCTGGGTCAGGGTCATCGGCGTATCGGTGGCCTGGGCGATGAAAACCGCCGCCATCGTCAGGTAGATGGAGGTGCCGTCGAGGTTGAAGGAGTAGCCGGTCGGAATCACGAGACCGACCACCGACTTGCGAACGCCGAGGTTTTCGAGCTTGGCCATCATGCGAGGCAGGACCGATTCCGACGATGATGTGCCGAGAACGATGAACAGTTCTTCCTTGATGTACTTGACGAACTTCCAGACCGAGAAGCCGTGAAGCCTCGCAATCGTGCCCAGCACCACGAAGATGAAGACCACGCAGGTCAGGTAGAAGGTGGCCATCAGCTTGCCGAGCGACAGCAGCGAGCCGACGCCGTACTTGCCGATAGTGAACGCCATCGCGCCGAAAGCGCCGATCGGTGCAAACTTCATGATGATGCCGACGATGCCGAACAGGACATGGGACAGCTTTTCAATGAAGTCGAATACGAGCGTGCCGCGGCCGCCGAACTTGTGCAATGCGAAGCCGAACAGCACCGAGAACAGCAGCACCTGCAGGATGTCGCCCTTGGCGAAGGCATCGACCACGCTGGTGGGAATGACGTTGAGAAGGAAGTCCGTGGTCGACTGCATCTTGCCGGGGCCGGTATAGGCCGCGATGCCCTTGGTGTCCAGGGAATTGGGGTCGACATGCATGCCGCTTCCGGGTTGGACCAGATTGACGATGATCAGGCCGACGATCAGGGCGATGGTGCTGACGATCTCGAAGTAGAGAAGGGCGAGGCCGCCGGTCTTGCCGACCTGCTTCATGTCTTCCATGCCCGCGATGCCGATCACCACGGTACAGAAGATGATCGGGGCGATGATCATCTTGATCAGCTTGATGAAGCCGTCGCCGAGCGGCTTCATTTCTGCGCCCAGCGACGGGTAGAAGTGGCCGAGCAGGACGCCGATGACGATGGCGGTCAGCACCTGCACATACAGGGATTGGTAGAGAGGTTTCTTTTGCATTTGGAGTCTGGGTGAAGAAGCGGGGAGACGGCTCACGGAGGACTGGCAGTGCTATCGGGCATGGCGGGATAACGCGCTGAATGAGAGCCGTGGACTTGACCGCGATTTTGCTTTTTCTTACGCCGTCCTTACAATTGTGGATATCCCGCACATAAGGTCAACCCGCTGTGCATGAAAATTTTGGTTTGTTTCCATACAAAATTATTCATACGCTGCCACGATCCCGCCTTCCCGCGTTTTCTCCCGCAATAGCACGGTTTGCGGAGATTTTCCCGGGGCTGCGCCTTTCTCAGTATTACTACTTAAACCCACGCGCTTCGATGTCGGTTTAGTATTGCACCCAGCGTATTTGATCACCTGGAATTGCCAGGCTCGCCGCCCGGCCATCCTCCGGGCACGGAACGCAATCAGAAACAATCCGAATATTCCATCCACCAGGAGACTAAATGGAACGTCGTTCGTTTATCAAAAAGGCTGCTGTCGGCGCGTCCGTCGGCGCAGTGGCCGCTCCGGCGCTGGCGCAAACCCAGCCCACCATCAACTGGCGTCTTGCTTCCAGCTTCCCGAAATCCCTCGACACGATCTACGGCGCTGCCGAAGTGTTTTCCAAGCGCGTCGCCGCGCTGACCGGCGGCAAGTTCAACATCCGTGTCTTTGCAGGCGGCGAAATCGTCCCGGCACTGCAGGTGATGGACGCAGTCCAGGCCGGCACCGTGGAAATCGGCCACAGCGCTTCCTATTATTATTTCGGCAAGGATCCGACATTCGCCTTCGACGGCGTGGTGCCCTTCGGCCTCAACTCCCGCCAGCAGACCGCATGGTGGGACCAGGGCGGCGGCAAGGCGCTGACCCGCGAGTTCTTCAAGGATTACGGCATCATGAACTTCATGGGCGGCAATACCGGTGCGCAGATGGGCGGCTGGTTCCGCAAGGAAGTCAAGACCGTCAATGACATCAAGGGCCTGAAAATGCGTATCGGCGGCTTCGCCGGCCGCGTGATGCAGAACCTCGGTCTCGTACCCCAGCAGATCGCTGGCGGCGACATCTATCCCGCACTTGAAAAGGGCACCATCGACGCAGCCGAGTGGATCGGCCCGTACGACGATGAAAAACTGGGCTTCAACAAGGTTGCTCCGTTCTACTACACGCCGGGCTGGTGGGAAGCCGGTCTGCAGGTGTCGTTCTACGTCGGCATCAAGGAATGGGAAAAGCTGCCCAAGGAATACCAGGCAGCCATTGAAGCGGCTTCCTATGAAGCGCACGTCACCATGCAGGCGGAATACGATGCGCGCAATCCGGCTGCGCTCGCCCGGCTGCTGAAGAACGGTGTGAAGCTGCGCCAGTTCTCGAAGGAGATCATGGAAGCCTGCTACAAGGCGACCAACGATGTCATGGAGGAGGAAGCTTCGAAGAATGCGAAGTTCAAGAAGATCTATGAGCCTTGGAAGCGTTTCCGTCAGGATCAGAACCAGTGGTTCTCGGTCGCGGAAGTGCCACTGCAGAACTTCATGATCACCCGCAAGTAATCGGCAAGCGACCCGGCCGTGGATCAAATGCCATGGCAAACCCGCAGCAGGCAATGCTGCGGGTTTTTTTATTTGGAAAAATTGCATTTCGGTAAGCCAATCCGGAGCCTAAACAAGGTTTTTATGGCATTCTTCGGGGTGGCTTGGTTACGAACAGTACCAGCGTGAAATTTCGTGGCGGTACCGGCAGCGGGCCGTCCGCGACGTGTTTTTGTTTGATGCATCATCCAACAGGAGACAACATGGAACGTCGTTCCTTTCTAAAAAAAGCAGCGGTAGGTGCCTCCGTCGGCGCCATGGCTGCTCCGGCCCTCGCTCAATCGCAGCCCACCATCAACTGGCGTCTGGCTTCCAGCTTCCCGAAATCCCTCGATACCCTGTTCGGCACCGCTGAAGTGTTCAGCAAGCGCGTCTCGCAGCTGACGGGCGGCAAGCTGAATATCCGCGTATTCGCCGGCGGTGAAATCGTTCCGGCGCTGCAGGTCGTCGATGCAGTGCAGAACGGCACCGTGGAAATGGGCCACACCGCACCGTATTACTATTTCGGCAAGGACCCGACATTCGCGTTCGACTGCGCCGTTCCGTTCGGCATGCACTCCCGTCAGCAGACCGCATGGTTCGACCAGGGAGGCGGCCGCGACCTCCTGCGCGAATTCTACAAGGACTACGGCGTCATCAACTTCCTCGGCGGTAACACTGGTGCCCAGATGGGCGGCTGGTTCCGCAAGGAGATCAAGACCCTGAACGACATCAAGGGCCTGAAGATGCGCATCAGCGCCTTCGCCGGCAAAGTCATGGCGCCGCTCGGCCTCGTTCCGCAGCAGCTCGCCGGTGCCGACATCTATCCGGCGCTGGAAAAGGGTACGCTGGACGCGGTTGAATGGACCACGCCTTACGACGATGAAAAACTGGGCTTTTACAAGGTCGCGCCGTACTACTACGCGCCGGGCTGGTGGGAAGCCGGTGCGCAGCTGTCCTTCTATATCGGCATCAAGGAATGGGAAAAGCTGCCGAAGGACTACCAGTATGCGATCGAGGCCGCATCCTACGAGGCGCACGTCGTCATGCAGGCGGAATACGATGCCAAGAACCCGGCCGCGCTGGCTCGCCTGATCAAGAACGGCGCGAAGCTGCGTTTCTTCTCGAAGGAAATCATGGAAGCCTCCTACAAGGCTGCAATGACTACAATGGAAGAAGAAGCTGCGAAGAATGCCAAGTTCAAGAAGATCTGGGAGCCCTACAAGCGCTTCCAGCGCGACCAGAACCAGTGGTTCTCGGTGGCCGAAGTGCAGCTGCAGAACTTCATGACCAGCCGCAAGTAACACCGGCTTGCTTGCGGCTGCCCGCCGCAAGACCACTTCAAGCTGCTTTCATGTTTGCGCATGAAGGCAGCTTTTCTTTTGCCCTCACGTCTTTTTCAATACATCCCGTTGCCCGTGCCGTCGGCTTCGCCAACGCAGTGCGCTTCACATGGCTGTCGGACCCAATAAAAAACCCCGCAGGGCGAACCATGCGGGGTGTCCGATGCAAGACGGCGCGGGTTATTTCTTTTCCGTATCCGTCGAGAAGTTCAGCTGCGGCTCTTCGCTGCTGCTGCTTTCCTTGTTCTCTTCGGTCGAGAAGTTCAGGTTGGGCGCGCCGCTGTCGGTACCGCTGTCGGTGCCGGTGCCGCTGTCCGGGGATTCCTGGGTCGGAATGTCGATCTTCAGTTCGATCTGTTCCTTCATGTCGGTTTTCTTTTCGATGGACACGATGTTCGGGAACGCAATGATCAGGGCCACCATGATGATCTGTATCAGCACGAAGGGCACCGCACCCCAGTAGATGTCCGACGTCTTCACCTCCTTGGGCGCCACTGAGCGCAGGTAGAAGAGGGCGAAGCCGAACGGCGGGTGCATGAACGAAGTCTGCATGTTCACGCCCAGCAGGACGCCGAACCAGATCAGGTCGATGCCGAGCTTTTCCGCTACCGGGCCCACCAGCGGCACCAGGATGAAGGCCAGCTCGAAGAAGTCGAGGAAGAAGGCCAGGAAGAAGAACATGAGGTTCACGACGATCAGGAAGCCCATCGTGCCGCCGGGCAGCGAGGTCAGCAGATGCTCGACCCACAGATCGCCGTTGACTGCGCGGAAGGTCAGGCCGAAGACGCTGGAGCCGATCAGGATGAACACCACGAAGCACGACAGGCGGGTGGTGGAATCCATCGCCTGCTTCATCAGCGACCACGACAGGCGGCGGTTCATCATGGCCAGCACGAGTGCGCCGAAGGCGCCCATGCCGCCGCCTTCGGTCGGGGTTGCGATACCGACGAAGATCGTGCCCAGCACCAGGAAGATCAGCGCCAGCGGGGGAATCAGCACGAACACGACTTTTTCAGCCATGCGCGAAAGCAGGCCGAGCTTGAAGAAGCGGTTGACCAGCGCAAGCACAAAGGCGCCGACAATACCCACGCCTGCCGAGTAGATGCCGACTTCGTCAGGTGCCGCGTTAGGGTGCTTGGCGCCGTAGTAGGACGCGAAGGCGAACGAGGCGGCCGTGGCCAGTACTACCAGCGCCAGCAGCGACACGACGCCGCTGTTGCCGTTCGGTTCGCGCAGGTTGCGCGCTTCGGGCGGCAGGGCGGGCACTGCGTGGGGCTTGAAAATCGATACGGCCAGCACGTAGCCGCCATACATTGCAGTCAGCAGCAGGCCGGGCGCGAACGCGGCCTTGTACATGTCGCCGACCGAACGACCAAGCTGGTCGGCCATCACGATGAGCACCAGCGAGGGCGGAATGATCTGCGCCAGCGTGCCCGATGCGGCGATGACGCCGGAGGCAAGGCGCTTGTCATAGCCGTAGCGCAGCATCACCGGCAGCGAGATCAGGCCCATCGAGATCACGGATGCCGCGACCACGCCGGTTGTCGCTGCGAGCAGCGCGCCGACGAAAATCACCGCATAGGCGACGCCGCCGCGGATCGGGCCGAACAGCTGGCCGATCGTGTCGAGCAGGTCTTCCGCCATGCCGGAACGCTCAAGGATAAGGCCCATGAAGGTGAAGAACGGAATCGCCAGCAGGGTGTCGTTGGCCATGATGCCGAAGATGCGGTTCGGCAGCGCCTGCAGCAGCTCGGGCTTGAGCAGGCCGAGCTCGATGCCGAGCAGGCCGAAGAAAAGGCCGTTGGCGGCCAGCGCGAATGCTACCGGAAAGCCCGATAGCAGGAATACCACCAGGGCGCCGAACATGATCGGCGCCATGTTTGCAATAAGGAACTGCTCCATTTGAATGTCTCCGACGATCAGTTGAGTTTGTTTGCGGCTTTGATCGCCTCGATTTCTTCTTCAGGCGTGGTCGCTTGCTTTTCGAATGCGCTCGCATCCACGTCGCCGCGCAGGAAGCCGATGCGCTTGATCAGTTCGGAGATGCCTTGCAGGGCCAGCAGCAGGAAGCCAACCGGAATCAGGAGTTT
This sequence comes from Noviherbaspirillum malthae, assembly GCF_015352985.1. GTDB lineage: Bacteria > Pseudomonadota > Gammaproteobacteria > Burkholderiales > Burkholderiaceae_D > Noviherbaspirillum > Noviherbaspirillum malthae. Next base: position 10,041 of record NZ_JACYXF010000052.1, read on the forward strand.
CGCGGGCCAGATGATCAGGCCGCCAGCGTTGCTCGAGACTTCCTGGTTCTGAATGGAAACCCATGCGTAAGGAATTGCATAGTACAGAATGATCAGGGTGATCGGCAGCAGGAACAGCAGGAAGCCGAAGATGTCGATCCAGACTTGGGTGCGCTTGGAGAATCGGCCTGCGATGACGTCGATGCGGACATGTTCGTTGCGGCGCAGCGTGTAGGAGGTCGCGAGCAGGAAGATGGCAGAGAACAGGTACCACTGGATCTCCAGCCAGGCGTTGGAACTGGTGTTGAAGGTGTAACGGACCAGCGCATTGCCTGTGCAGATCAGTACCGAAACGAGAAGAGCCCAGCTGATGCCGTTCCCTATTTTTTCATTGAGGGTATCAATGAATCTCGATAACGAGAGTAAAAAAGACATGATTGTGTCTCCATGAATGAAAAATCATTGCTGTCGGCCGCTTTGTTTTTGTAGGCGCGGTCCGTGGCGCGTGAGTGTCGATTTGTAGCTAAAAGTAAGGCTACTTTCAGGCTCGGGCAGTATATGTCATTTCAACTTGCGAACGAACACTTCCCCGCTGCGGGCGCAATACTTTTCATGTTGCGCGGCAAAAGCGGCCCGTTTTTTTCATTAATCGAGTATTAGCGCCTACGTGGTACTACTGAAGTTGGGCGGCTGGAGAACGAGAAGGAGGATGGAGAGGAGGGCAAGGCGTAAAGCGACAGAGCGCAGTCGCAAGCTTATCTCGTTTTACGGGACGAGCATTGATTTAAGCCGTTTTCGAGCGTGTGCCTGCACAGGATCGCGGCAAGTGTGCAACAGGGTGAAGCATTGAACCGGTGACGGCGGTGCCCGCGCTGCGAGCGCCGCCGATTTTACCCGGGTTGCAGTCAGCCCAACTGGCTGCGGACGTGGGCGATCGCCGCGCGCACCTGCGCAGGCGCGGTGCCGCCGATGTGGTTGCGTGCCGCCACCGAACCTTCCAGCGTCAGCACCTCGAAAACGTCTTGTTCGATCAATGAGGAGAAGGCGCGCAGCTCGTCCAGGCTGAGGTCGGTGAGATCGCAGCCGCGCTGCTCGCAGGCGCGCACCGCATGCGCCACCGCTTCATGCGCATCGCGGAAAGGCAGCCCCTTCTTCACAAGGTAGTCCGCAAGATCGGTCGCCGTGGCATAGCCCTGCAGCGCGGCTGCGCGCATGGCTTCCGGCTTGACGGTGATGCCGCGCGCCATGTCGGCGAAGATGCGCAGCGTATCGGTCAGCGTGTCGACGGTATCGAACAAGGGTTCCTTGTCTTCCTGGTTGTCCTTGTTGTAAGCCAGCGGCTGGCCCTTCATCAAAGTCAGCAGGCCGATCAGGTGGCCGTTGACGCGGCCGGTCTTGCCGCGGGCGAGTTCGGGAACATCCGGGTTTTTCTTCTGCGGCATGATCGAGGAGCCGGTGCAGAAGCGGTCGGCGATGTCGATGAAGCCGACGCGCGGACTCATCCAGATCACCAGTTCTTCCGACATGCGGGAGATGTGCGTCATCACGAGTGCGGCGGCGGCGCAGAATTCGATGGCGAAGTCGCGGTCGGAGACGGCATCGAGCGAATTGCGGCAGACGTCGTCGAAGCCCAGCGTCTTCGCCACGCGCTCGCGGTCGATCGGGAAGGTCGTTCCGGCCAGCGCGGCGGCGCCGAGCGGCAGGCGGTTGACCCGCTTGCGGCAGTCGGCCATGCGTTCGGCGTCGCGGTTGAACATTTCCACATAAGCCAGCATGTGATGGCCGAAGGTGATCGGCTGCGCCACCTGCATGTGGGTGAAGCCCGGCAGGATGGTGTCTGCATGCTGCTCGGCCAGGTCCACCAGAGCCAGGCGCAGGTCGCGCAGCAGGGCGGCGATGTCGTCGATCGCGGAACGCAGGTAGAGGCGGATGTCGGTCGCTACCTGGTCGTTGCGGGAGCGGCCGGTATGCAGGCGCTTGCCGGCGTCGCCGACCAGTTCGGTCAGGCGTTTCTCGATGTTCAGGTGCACGTCTTCCAGGTCGAGCAGCCATTCGAACTGGCCGGAGGCGATTTCCGACTGGATCTGCGCCATGCCGCGCTGGATGGCGGCGTAGTCCTCGGCGCTGATGATGCCCTGATGCGAGAGCATCTCCGCGTGCGCCAGCGAGCCCTGGATGTCGGCGTCGGCCATGCGCTTGTCGAAGAATACGGAGGCGGTGTAACGTTTGACCAGGTCGGAGACCGGTTCGGAAAAGCGCGCCGACCAGGCTTCGCCCTTTTTGGAAAGTTGTGCTGTCATGATGTGGATTCCGGTGAATCCGAGATTATAAAACAAGCGGGGACGCGCGGACATGCGGGCGCCCGGCAGCGCCGCATGTCTTCGTCCGGTCCGGGTCAGCCGGTGTTGCGCAGGCCCGCCGCAATGCCGTTGATCGACAGGTGGATGCCGCGCCGCACCCTTTCATCGGTCGTGCGGCCGTCCGCGACGGAAGCACGGTGCCGCTTGATCAGTTCCACCTGCAAATGATTCAGCGGGTCAAGATAGGCAAACCGGTTCTTGATGGAACGGGCCAGCAGCGGATTGCCGGCAAGGCGCTCCCTGGCGCCGGTGATCGCGCCCAGGCAGGCGGCGACGCGTTCGTGCTCTTCGACGATGCGCTTGAAAATGCTGTTGCGCAGCCGCTTGTCGCTGACCAGTTCGGCATAGCGGGACGCCACCGCGAGATCGGTCTTGGCCAGCACCATGTCCATGTTCGACAGCAGGGTGGCGAAGAACGGCCATTCCTTGAACATGGTGCGCAGCAGGTTGATGCGCCGCTTCTGCTCCTTGCCGTCTTCGCTGTCGTTGAGCCAGGCGTCGACCGCGCTGCCGAAGCCGTACCAGCCCGGCAGCAGCAGCCGGCACTGTCCCCAGGAGAAACCCCAGGGAATGGCGCGCAGGTCTTCAATGCGCCGGCTTGCCTTGCGCGAGGCAGGGCGGGAGCCGATATTGAGTTCAGCGATCTCGGCGATCGGCGTGGCGGCAAAGAAGTAGTCGGTGAAGCCGGGCGTGTCGTAGACGAGATTGCGGTAGGCGCGGTAGGCGCGATCCGAAAGTTCTTCCATGACTTCCTCGAACACCGCCTGCTTGCGCGCCTGCCTGCCGGCGGATTCGTTCGGCATCAGGCTCGCTTCCAGCGTCGCCGCGACCAGCAGTTCCAGGTTGCGGCGGCCGATCTCGGCATTGGAGAACTTGGACGCGATGATCTCGCCCTGTTCGGTGAGGCGGATCTGGCCGTTGACCGTGCCCGCCGGCTGCGCCAGGATCGCTTCATAGCTGGGGCCGCCGCCCCGGCCCACGGTGCCGCCGCGGCCGTGGAAGAGCCGCAGCTTGACGCCGGCGGTGTCGAACAGTTCGATCAGCCGGGTTTCCGCCTTGTACAGCTCCCAGTTTGAGGTGAGGAAGCCGCCGTCCTTGTTGGAGTCGGAATATCCCAGCATGACTTCCTGCAGTTCGCCCTGCTGCGCTATCAGGCCGCGCACCTGCGGAATGGCCATGTAGCGCTGCATGATGTCGGCCGCGCAGCGCAGGTCGGGGATGGTTTCGAACAGGGGAATCACCATCAATTCCATGCAGGACGCCTTGCGGCCTTCCGCAGAGTTTTCCCAAGTGCCGTGCAGGAGGCCGGTTTCCTTCTGCAGCAGCAGGACTTCCAGCAGATCCGACACCGTCTCGGTATGGGAAATGATGTAATTGCGGATGGCCCGCTGGCCATAGCGCTCGCGCACTTCGCGTGCGGCGCGGAAAACGGCGAGCTCGGATTCGGTCTCGTCGGTGTAGGCGAGGTAGGGCGAGTGCAGCAGGCGTGGCTTGCCGAGTTCTTCCAGCAGCAGTTCGACCTTGGCCTCTTCCGCAAGGCCGGCATAATCCGACGCCACCTGGGCGCGCGCGAACAATTCCGCCAGCACCCGCTCGTGCACGTCGGAGCTTTGCCGCAGGTCGAGCGTGGCCAGATGAAAGCCGAAGATTTCCGAGGCGCGCCTGAGTGCCGCCAGCCTGGGCTTGATGAGGGCGGCGCCGTGGTGGCTTTTGAGCGAATCCGCCACCACCTGCAGGTCGGCCGTGAATTCGGCCGGCGTCGAGTAGGGCGCCGCGCCGCCGATTTCCTGGCGCAGCACGTGCGCCGCGCCGAGCGTGCGCGCGGTGGCGGCCAGGCGGGCATACAGGCCGATCAATGCGCGCCGGTAGGGTTCATCCATCCGGTGCGAAGACTGGTCGGGCGACTTGCCGGCAAGCGCCTGCAGCTCGTCGCTGACGCTGACCAGGAGTGTCGACACCGACAATTCCGCGCCCAGCGCATGGACTTCATCGAGGTAGAAATCGAAGATGGCGGTGGACTGGCGCACCAGCGCATGCTGCATCGTGCCGGCGTTGACATTCGGGTTGCCGTCGCGGTCGCCGCCGATCCAGCTGCCCATCTGCACGAAGGCAGGCAGCTCGCGGTCGGCCGCATGGCGCTGCGGGAACTGGGCCGCGATCTCGGTCTCGATGTCCTCGTACAGGCCGGGAAGTTCGCGCAGGAAGGTGATGCGGTAATAGGACAGCGCGTTCTCGATTTCGTCGGCTACGGTGAGCTTGGTATAGCGCAGCATCCTGGTCTGCCACAGTGTCGCCACCCGGGCATGCAGCAGCTGGGTGTTGCGCGCCAGTTCCCGCGCGGTCAGCGGCAGGTCGCGCTCGGCAAGCAGGCGGGCGATTTCACGCTCCGCATCGAGAATGCTCTTGCGCTGCACCTCGGTGGGATGGGCGGTGAGCACCGGCGAAATCAGGGCTTCCTTGAAGAAGCTGCGCACCGCGGAACCGGGAATGCCGGCATCGTCCAGGCGGGACAGCGCCCAGGCGATGCTGCCGCGCTGCGCCGCCGAGCCGGCCAGCAGATGGGCGCGGCGGCGGCGGTTGTGGTGCTGGTCCTCGGCAATATTGGCCAGATGGGAAAAATACGAGAAGGCGCGCACGACGGAGACGGTCTGGTCGCGGGTCAGCTTCTTCAGCATGCGGTTCAGCTCGGTGCCGGACTGGGCATCCGACTCGCGCCGGAAGCGCACCGCGGTCTGGCGCACCGTCTCGACCACCTGGAAGACTTCGTCGCCTTCCTGCTCGCGCAGCACGTTGCCGAGAAGACGGCCGAGCAGGCGGATGTCTTCCTTCAACGGTGCGTCCTTGTCAATCACTTGCTTCGCCGGACTCGCCGGGATATTCGCTTGTCTTGCCATGTTGAATGCTTGTCTGAGAGAAGAATTGGCGGCTGTCCGCCGAGGGTTCGCCCGCATGCGCATGATAGAATCTGCGCGCTGGCCCGGCCAGCGTCCATGAATTGAAAGAGCCCGTCGTGAAAGTTTCCCTTCCGTCCAAATTAGTGATCGCCTCGCGCGAGAGCCGTCTCGCCATGTGGCAAGCAGAATATGTCAGAGCAAGGCTGTCGGCATTATATCCGCAGTGCAGCATCGAAATTCTCGGCATGACCACCAAGGGCGACCAGATCCTGGACCGCACCCTGTCCAAGGTCGGCGGCAAGGGGCTGTTCGTCAAGGAGCTGGAAGTGGCGATGGAAGAGCGGCGCGCCGACCTCGCCGTCCATTCGCTCAAGGACGTGCCGATGGAGCTGCCCGAGGGCTTTGCGCTAGCCGCCGTGCTTGAGCGGGAGGACCCGCGCGACGCCTTCGTCTCGAATGATTACGCCTCGCTCGACGAACTGCCCGACGGCGCCGTCGTCGGCACCAGCAGCCTGCGCCGCCAGGCATTGATCGCGAGCCGCTACCCCAGGCTGGAAATCCGGCCCTTGCGCGGCAATCTCGACACCCGGCTCGGCAAGCTCGACCGCGGCGAATATGCGGCGATCATCCTCGCTGCCGCCGGCCTGAAGCGCCTCGGCCTGCCGCAGCGCATCCGTTCCCTGCTCGAGCCCGAGCAAAGCCTGCCGGCACCGGGGCAGGGCGCCATGGCCATCGAAGTGCTCGCCGGCCGCGACGACTTGATGGAACTGCTGGCACCGCTCAATCATGAAGCGACCGCGCAGGCGGTGCGCGCCGAGCGCATGGTGTCGCGCGTCTTCGGCGGCAGCTGCCAGATACCGCTTGCCGCCTTCGCCACCGTCGACGGCCAGGGTGCAATGCATCTGCGCGCCATGGTTGGCACGCCCGACGGCAAGCGCATTGCCAATGCCGAGGTGAGGGGCGACAGCGCGCTTCCGGAAAGCCTCGGGCAGCAGGTGGCCGATGCGCTCGGCGCCAAGGGCGCGGAAGACATTCTGGCCGCATGCAAGGCAATGGACGCTGGCTGAAAGCGCGGTTTCCCTGCAGGCGGCGCATCCGCGCCTGCATTGCAATGACTGAGCTCTCCATCCAAACAAACATCGAGCCATGAACGACTCACGGCATCATCCTGTCGTCATCACGCGCCCGCTGGAACAGGCGGAACCGCTTGCGCAGCGCGTCGCCCGGGTCGGACGCAGGGCCGTGGTTTTCCCTTTGCTGGAAATCCATCCGCTCGATGACGAGTCGGCACTGCGCAAGACGCTGTGCGCGCTCAACGATTATGCGATGGTGGCCTTCGTCAGTCCCAACGCCATTCATGCGGCCATGCGCCATGTCGCCGAGTGGCCGCAGCAGGTGGCCATCGCCGTGGTGGGAGAAGGCAGCAAGGCGGCGCTCGCCGGATACGGCATTACGCCCGCGAACCGTGCCATCTTCAGTCCCAGGGATGTGCGCCGCACCGATTCGCAGACCTTGCTCGACGTGCTCGACATCGAAGCCCTGCGCGGCCGGCGCGTGCTGATCGTGCGCGGCGAAAGCGGGCGCGAGCTGCTTGCCGATGCGCTGCGTTCGCAGGGAGTCAGGGTCGAACAGCTCGCCGCCTACCGGCGCACGGCGCCCCGCCTCGATGTGGCGGCAAGAGAGCAGCTGCGGTCGCTGGTGACGGAGCCGGCCGACTGGGTCATCACCAGCTCGGAAGCCCTGCGCATCCTGCTGCAGCTGGTCCGAAATGACATGGGTGAAGAGGGAGTGGTTAAAATGCAACAGCAAAACATCTATGTGCCGCATGTCCGCATCGCGGAAACTGCGGACGCGTCAGGTTTTCTTCATGTCGTCGAGACAGGTTCCGGCGACGATCAGTTAATAGCCGCGTTACAATCCCGAGCATGAACGAATTGCCTTCCTCCGACAGCGGCGCATCCGCATCCACGAATTCATCTGCCCGGCCCGACATGGTCCCGCAGCATGCGCCCGTGCGCGGCGACGGCGCCAGGGTAGAGCAGGTCCGCAAGCTCGTCTTCGCCGGCCTCGGCGCCCTGGCGCTGCTGCTGCTGGCCCAGTGGTGGGCCAGCCAGCGCGAGATCACCAGCCTGCGCGAGGAAGTCGCTCAGCGCCTCAAGACGGGCGACAGCCTCACCACCGAAACCCGTGTGATCGCCAAATCCGCCCAGGATACGATCAAGGAACTGCAGGCCAAGGTCAATGTGCTGGAGAGCCGGCAGACCGAATCGCAGAGCCAGCAGCTCGCGCTCGAACAGCTCTACCAGGAACTGAACCGCAATCGCGACGACTGGGCGCTGGCCGAGATCGAGCAGGTCCTGTCGACGGCCAGCCAGCAGCTGCAGCTGGCCGGCAATGTGCAGGGCGCGGTGATCGCCCTGCAGAATGCGGACAACCGCCTGTCGCGTTCGGACAAGCCCCAGTTCATCATCATCCGGCGCGCAATTGCGAAAGACCTGGAGCGGCTCAAGGCGCTGCCGGTGGTCGACCTGACCGGCATCGCCCTTCGCCTGGACAGCATCATCGGGCAGATCGACGCCATGCCTCTGCTGTCGGATGAAAAACCAGTGGTCAGCGCGACCCAGCCAAAGACTTCCCGCCGTGCGCAGCAGCAGGCTGCAGCCGGAGTACCTGCAGGTGCCGCAGCGAAGGGCAGCGCCGGCTCCGACTGGATCGCCGGTCTCGAAAATGCCTGGTACAGCTGGACCAGCGAAATGTGGAGCGAGGTGCGCCAGCTGATCCAGGTGCGCCATGTCGAGTCGCCCGACGCCCTGCTGCTGTCGCCAACCCAGTCGTACTACGCCCGCGAAAACCTGAAGCTGCGCCTGCTCAATGCGCGCCTTGCCCTGCTGACGCGCAACGAGGCGGCATTCCGCAGCGACCTGATCGCAGCCCAGGACGCCATCGGCAAGTTCTTCGATACCCGCGCCCGGCAGACCCAGACCACGCAGGCCCTGCTGCGCCAGGTCCAGGCGAGCAACCTCTCGATTGAATTGCCGACGCTGGCGGAAAGCCTGAACGCGGTGCGCAACTACAAAGCCAAGCCATAACAATGCGCATCTTCATCACCATCGTCATCCTGTTCGCGGTCGCCATCGGACTGGCGGTCGGCGCCCGCTTCAATCCCGGCAATGTGGTGTTCTTCTATCCGCCATATCGCATCGACATGTCGCTGAACCTGTTCCTGGCGCTGGCGCTGGCATTGTTCGCGGTGCTGTACACGATCATGAACGCAATCCGCAGCACCCAGCAGATGCCGCAGCGGGTCGCCGCCTACCGGCGGGAAAAGCGCGAGCGCGAGGGCAACCGTGCGCTGCGCGATGCGCTCAAGTCGCTGTTCGAAGGACGCTTCGGCCATGCGGAAAAGGCTGCCATGCGCGCTGCCGAGTCGGAAGAAAATGCAGGCCTGTCGGCGTTGATCGCGGCGCGTGCCGCCCACCGCATGAGCCAGACCGACCGGCGCGATGCCTGGCTGTCCAGGACTCAGGACCCGTCCCTGAAAACCGCCCGCCTGATGACGGCGATCGAACTGTCCACCGACGAGCACGATCCGGCTTCCGCGCTGGAAGCGGTGCGCGAACTCAACTCCAGCGGTACGCGCCATATTCATGCGCTGCGGCTCGCATTGAAAGCCAACCAGCGCGCCAAGGACTGGCCGGAAGTGCTGCGCCTCGTGCGCCTGCTCGACAAGCGCAATGCGCTGCATCCCGCGCTGTCGCGCCGCCTGCGCGAACTGGCTTACGAAGACCTGCTGTCGACGCAGGCGCATGACGCGGAATCGATCCGCCGGGTCTGGTCCGGCATTCCGGCGGAGGACCGGGTGCAGCCGTATGTGGCGGTGCGCGCCGCCAAGGCATTCAATGCCAAGGGCCTGCATGACGAGGCGCGCGGCGTGGTTGAAAAGGCGCTTGCCGTCGACTGGGACGAGCGCCTGGTGCGCGCCTACGGCGAATCGGCCGCGGCCGAAGGTTCGGCGGCCTTGCTGACGCAGATCGAACACTGCGAGCAATGGAGCAAGGCGCATCCTACCGACCCGGAACTGGCGCTGACCCTGGGCACGCTATGCCTGCGCCAGAAACTCTGGGGCAAGGCGCAGCGGCACCTGGAGCAGGCGCTTTCCCAGGCCAGCGACATGGAAACCGTCCGCCAGGCCCACCTCAAGCTCGCGCAATTGCACGAAGCATTGAACCAGCCGGATGAAGCCGCTTCGCACTATCGTCAGTGCGCACTCGTGACGATGCTCTAAACGCGGAGTCCAAGGGTTGAGTCCAATCACATGGTCGACCCTGTATTCAGCCCGGTGTAAGGTCGGGAGGGTAGGCTTTCGACCTTTGATGCCGCACAGGAACGATCCTTCGGCGCGCGCGACCACGTGATGAAGCCGCTATAATTCGCGGATTCCAGATTTTCCAACCTTTTGAGAGTGCAACATGAGCCTGAAGCAAGTGCCCGCCGGCCGCAGCCTGCCGGACGACTTCAATGTCGTCATTGAAATCCCCATGAATGCCGATCCGATCAAGTATGAAGTGGACAAGGATACCGGCGCCATTTTCGTCGACCGCTTCATGGGCACGGCGATGCATTATCCCTGCAACTATGGCTACATCCCGCAAACCATTTCCGATGACGGCGATCCGGTCGACGTTCTGGTGGTCACGCCGTTCCCGCTGATCCCCGGCGTCGTCGTGCGCTGCCGTCCGATCGGCGTGCTGAAGATGGAAGACGAAGGCGGCGGTGATGCCAAAGTCCTCGCGGTGCCGGTCGACAAGGTGCTGCCCATCTACACTCACTGGCAGAAGCCGGAAGACATCAACGACCTGCGCCTGCAGCAGATCCAGCACTTCTTCGAGCACTACAAGGATCTCGAAAAGGGCAAGTGGGTCAAGGTCGACGGCTGGTACGGTCCGGAAGAAGCCAAGAAGGAAATTCTGAATTCGGCCGCAGCTTACGAAAAGCTCAAGAAGGACGAGTAATCGGTTCTCCTGGATAACCGGGAGTCACCCTGACAAGGGGCGACAAGCCATGAAGAAAAGCGCACCCCAAGGTGCGCTTTTTTATTTTGCGAAGCTGAATCTGGCGGCAAAGCGCGGGCCGAACTGGTTCAAGGCCAGCCCGCACATGACCAGCGCCCCGGCCATCATTTTCCACCATGGAAGCGCTTCGCCGAGTACCAGCGCCGCGCTGAACATGCCGGCAACCGGCACCAGCAGGCTGAATGGCGCAACGGTGGCCACAGGGTATTTTCGCATCAGCAGGGACCAGATGCCGAAGCCCAGAACCGTGGTCGGGTAAGCCTGGAACAGCACGGCGCCGATCGACATCCAGTTCAGCTGTGCAATCGCTGAAGTCACTGCCGACGGACCTTCGATCAGCAGGAGGGAAACGAGGAGTAGTGGCGGAGCAGCCAGCAGCGATCCCCAAGCCACGAGGGCAAGCACATCGACCTTGCCCATGCGCTTGGTGAAAATGTTGCCGATGCCCCAGGAAAAGGCCGCTGCGATCACCAGCATGAAGCCGAGCAGGGTGGCGCGCGCATCAAGTTGCGACGCTACCAGCGCCATGCCGGAAAAAGCCACCGCCGCCCCCGCAATCTGTGTTTTCGAAGGGCGCTCGCCGAGCACGGCAACCGCCAGCCCGATAGTGAAGAATGCTTGCAGCTGAATCGCCAGCGACGCCAGGCCGGGCGGAAAGCCGAGCTTCATGCCGCAGAACAGCAGGCTGAACTGGATGGCAAACTGGAAGGCCGCATATCCCGCAAGCAGCCGCCAGGGCACCGCCGGACGCCTCAGGAAAAAGACCAGCGGCAGCGCAGCAAAGAGGAGGCGCAGAGCCGTGAACAATATCGGCGGCAGGCCCTGCAGGCCGAGCTTGATGACCACGAAGTTGAAGCCCCAGATCAGAACGACCAGCAGGGCAAGGCAGATATCGGATGGCTTCATGATCAGGCTCGCTGAAAATGGTTTTGTGATTGTCTTTGCATTCTATTGTTTCTGATTGTTGATTAAAGTAGGCTTTGGAAACGGATTGTTTTTATGAAGAAAAAATGTTCGATCTCCAGCGCCTTGCCGTCTTTGCCGCCGTCGCCGATACCATGAGCTTTTCCCTTGCCGCTGCGCGGCTGGGCGTATCAACGTCCCATGTCAGCAAGCAGATCGGCGCACTGGAGCAGGAGCTGCATGCCAGGCTGCTGCACCGGACCACCCGCAGCATCAGCCTGACGGAGGCGGGCCATATCTTTCACCAGCGCTGCAAGGCGATCCTGTCTGATATTGCATCGGCCGAGCAGGAAGTGCTGCGCCGTCACGAATCACCCCAGGGCCTGCTGCGGGTGACGGCGCCGCCCAACCTCGCCAATGCCCGGCTGGGCGACATCGTGCAGGATTTCATGGCGCGCTATCCCGACATCCAGCTCGAACTCATCCTGTCCAACCGGTTTTTCGACCTCGCCGAAGAGTCGATAGATATCGCGCTGCGCGTGGTCGACGAGATCCCGATGAACGTCTATGCAAGACGGCTGTGCCGGGTCGGCTGGAGCCTTGTCGGCAGCCCGGAATACCTGAAGCGGCGCAGGCTGCACGACCTCGACGATCTGGCGAAGCTGGATTGTCTTTTCGATACCGCAATGTCGCCGCGCGACTTGTGGCTGTTCAGGCAGACCGGCGAGAACGGGCAGACGCGGGAGGTGCAGGTCGCGCCGCGCGTCCGCTGCGGCAACAGCGAATGGCTGCGCCAGTGCGCATTGCGCAGGATGGGCGTGGCGCTGCTGCCGGATTTCATGATCGAGGACGACATCGCGCAGAAGCGGCTGGTCAGGATGCTACCCGGCTACCAGGCGCTTCCCCAGAAATGGCTGTACGGGATCTATCTGCCCAACCGTTATCTCGCGTCCAAGGTGAGGCTGTTTCTGGATGCGGTGGAGCACGGCCTGCAGCAGGCAGCATGAGCGGCGTCGAGCGCTCAATTTTATGCCGATCGCGCCGATAAGAGTGTTGGAAGCGTCGTTCCGGCATGCAATCCGGCATCGACAATTCCAGGGCTATGGGTCATCATAGATTTATCGGCGTACGCATACTCAGGAGCCTCAAGTGGTTTTCCAAAATACGGTCCAGGGACGCTCCGACCCTGCCGCGCACGGCAGTCAGGAAGACACCGCGCTGATTGCACGCGACCGTCTGCTGAAAAAAATCAGCGCCGAAGCGGATCTGCCGGCGCTGGGCAGCTCCGTGTCGAAGGTTGTGCAGATGACATCGTCGGACGACGAAGCGGTACGCAACCTCGCTCACTTCATCCTTTCCGACGCGGCGCTGACGCAAAAGATTCTGCGCATCGCCAACACGGTGTCCTACCGGACCGCTTCCGGCGCCACCGTCACCACGGTTTCCAAGGCGATCTTCCTGCTTGGTTTCGAAGTCGTGAAAACCAGTGCGCTTGCCATGGTGCTGGTGGAAGGCATGTCATCCAGACATGCGAAGGATGTCCGCACCGAACTCAATCACGCCCTGTGCGCCAGCATCGTCGGCCGCGAGATGGCCAAGCGCAGCCAGTTCAAGGATCCCGAGGAAGCCGCCATCGCGTCGCTGTTCAAGAACATCGGCCGCCTGCTGGTGGCTGCCCATGACCACAAGCTCTACAACGACATCGCGAAACTCGTCGAGAGCGGCAAATTCACGCCTGCCCAGGCCTCGATGCAGGTGCTGGGCTGCAGCTTCGACCTGCTGGGCGAGTCCGTCCTGCGCGAATGGAATATTCCCGATTCCATCGTGCATGCGCTTGCGTCGCCTCCGTCCGGCGTCCTGAAGCCGGCCAAGGCGCGTCAGGAATGGCTGCAGCAGGTTGCCGCCTTCAGTTCCGCATCGGCCCGCCTGATCCCGGCGATGAACGATCCCGGACAGGAGGCGGCCGGCAAGGCGGTGCTTGCGCGCTTCGGCCAGGCGCTCAATCTCGATCATGCCAAGCTGATCCAATTGTTTGCCAGCGTCGCCGAACAGACCCGCACACTCGCCAGCAATGCAGAGATGCCCATGCAGTCCGAGGAAGAGCGCGGCATGACGGAACCGGGCAGCGGAAGTGACGATGTGCCGGCGGATGACGCCGATGCCGGCTTGCCGGGCGAGCTTCTGCTGCAGGTGCTGGGCGACGTCCCGCCCTTGCAGGCCATCCAGCGCCATGCCAGCGGCAAGCCCGTCAATGCACGCGATCTCCTGCTCGCAGGCGTCCAGGATGTGACCCAGATGATGGCTTCCGGACGATGCAAGGTCAACGACCTGATGCTGCTGGTGCTCGAGACGCTGTACGGCAGCATGGGTTTCCGCTTCGCGACGATCTGCCTGCGCGATGCGCAGGCCAATCAGTACCGGGCCCGCATTTCCATGGGCGACAGGCATGCGGAGCGGCAGGCCGGTTTCAGCTTTCCCTGCGCATCGACGCGCGACCTGTTCCATCTGGCGATGGAAAACGACGCGGATCTGATGATCTCGGACTCGAGCGCGCCCAAGATACGCAATCTGCTGCCAGACTGGCACCGCCGCCTGTTGCCGGATGCGCGCAGCTTCATCGTGCTGCCCATGGTAGTGAGCAAGAAGCAGATCGGGCTGTTCTATGCCGACCGCGAACAGCCTGCGCCGGAAGGGGTGCCGGCGGATGAAACGGCATTGATCAAGACATTGAAGGGCCAGATTCTTACTGCGCTGCAGGTGCGGTGATACGGCGCCGCTTGACTCGCTGCCGTGTCAATGCGGCAGCAGGTACGCTGCGGCAGCGGCCGCGATGCAGAGTGCGGCTGCCGCTGCGATGCCGATGCGGCGCAGGCCGAACGCGTCTGCTGCTGCCTGCTGCATCGGCGGAATTTCATCGGACGCATGCGGTTCCCGCGTGCGTCGCCTCGCCTGCTTTTCCTTCAGAAGGTAGCGCTTGATGTCGCGTGCCATCTCGTCAGCGTCTTGATAGCGTTTCTCGGCGCGCTTGTGCATGGCCTTCACGACGATGGCCGCCAGCCGTTCCGGCACGCGCGCATTGATGTCGCGCGGCGAAGGGGCCGCCTTGTGGATGATCTGCTGCAGCAGCTTGTCTGCGCGATCGGCGTGAAAGGGCGTCCTGCCGGTCAGCATCTCGAACATGACGGCGCCGAGCGAATAGATGTCGGTACGGTGGTCCACCGCTTTTCCCGCCGCCTGTTCCGGCGACATGTAGTGCGGCGTTCCCAGAAGTTCGTTATCGCGCACCATCGTAAAGGGCTCGTACTGCGGGGACTGCCGGTCGGCCAGCCGGTTCGGCGCGCGGGCAATGCCGAAGTCGATCAGCTTCGGCTGATCGCCGTCGACGAGGAAGATGTTGGACGGCTTGATGTCGCGATGGATCACGCCGCGCTGATGCGCATGATGCAGGGCCGAGGCGACTTTCCAGGCGATGGCCGCGGTTTCGTCGGCGGAAAAGCGGCGGCCGTTTTCAAGCACCCGATGAAGTTCCTTACCTTCGATGTATTCCATGGCCAGATAGGTCGAGCCGCCCTCGCTGGACGCTTCATGGATCGTGACGATATGCGGATGCGAAAGACGCCCCGCGGCGCGGGCTTCATTGATGAAGTGCTGTTCGAAGCGCGCTCTGTCGGCCAGGCTGAGGCGGGGATTGAAGGTCTTGACCGCGACGTCGCGGTCGATCACCGGATCATGCGCAAGATAGACGCAGCCGGCCGTGCCGCGACCGAGCTCGCGCACGATGCAGAATCGGCCGATACGGCTGTTGGCGGGCAGGCTGTGCGCAAAGGCTGCGGAAGAAGGCGGCGGCATGAGGCGACAGCATGCCGTGAAGCGCCGTTTTCCGCAAGAGCGGCCGCCGTCGCTAAACGCGCTTCGATGGAGTGATGACGACTCAGGCCTGCCGGAACGGATTATGTTCGTTCAGTTCATCGATATAGGCATCGATGCCATCGGCTTCCTGTGCAAGAAAGCGCGCGATCGCATCCGCGAACGCGGGATGCGCGAGCCAGTGCGCCGACCAGGTTTTTTGAGGCAGGAAGCCGCGCGCCATCTTGTGCTCGCCCTGCGCTCCACCTTCGAAACACGCAATCCGGTTGGCGATGCAGAACTCAAGCGGCTGATAGTAAGCCGTCTCGAAGTGCAGGCAGGGCAGATGCTCGATGCATCCCCAGTAGCGTCCGTAGAGCGTAGTGTCGTCGTGGATCAGCAGCGAAGAGGCGATCGGCCTGCCATCGTGCTCCGCCTGCACCAGCAGGATGTTTTGCTGCATGTCGGCGCCGATGCGGCGGAAGAAGTCGAGGTTCAGGTAAGGCGTCGAATAGTGCTCGGCATAGGTGTGGTCGTAGCAGCGCTTGAAGAAGCGCCAGTCGGCGTCGGTGGCGTCCGCACCGCGGATATGACGGAAGCTCACGCCCGCTTCCGCGACCTTGCGGCGCTCGGCACGGATGTTCTTGCGCTTCTTGCGGTCCAGCGTCGACAGGAATTCCTCGAAGTCGCGATAACCCTGGTTCAGCCAGTGGAACTGCACGCCGGAGCGGAGCATGAAGCCAGCCTTCTCCAGCACCTGTGCCTGCTCCTCGGGAGGGAACAGGACATGGGTGGACGAAAAGTCGTTGGCTTGCTGCACCTCGAGCAGCGCCTGCACCAGCGCGGCGGCGGCTTCCGGCGTGCGCGCCATCAACCGGCTGCCGGATACCGGCGTAAAGGGAATGGCGGACAGCAGCTTCGGATAGTAGGGAAGGCCGTTGCGCCGGTAAGCGTCCGCCCATGCCCAGTCGAATACGTATTCGCCGTAGGAGTGCGACTTCACGTACAGCGGCATCGCGGCTTCCAACCTGTCGCCTTTCAATACAAGCAGGTATTGCGGCTGCCATCCCGCCTTTGCCGACGCCGAGCCGGATTCATGCAGGGCGTCAAGAAATGCAAAGGAGAGAAAGGGGTTGAATTGCTCCTGGCTCGCAGCCAGGCTGTCCCAGGCATCCCGTCCTATTTCCGAGAGAGAAGAAACTATTTGCGTGCGATAATTCACTATGAAAATTTCAATATTTCGCTTGTCGGAAGCCTGGCCGCCGGGCTTTCCTGCTGCCGGCGGCAAGTGCATGGCACCCGACCAGCAGCATGGCATGCGCCGGGAGCTTGCCGTCAAGAAAGTAACGCGATTGACGTTGGATCATTGTACGCAAAAAGCATTCCGCGGTTTTGCGGGTACGCCGGCATCAAGGACGCCGGAGCGCTGCTGGTGTATCGTCGCTGAAAATATCCTGGACGACCTGATTCGCCGTTTTCAAACGATTTATTCATGAAGGAGCTGTTATGAAGCTGGTTACTGCAGTCATCAAACCTTTCAAGCTGGATGAAGTGCGCGAGGCACTGGGCGAGATCGGCGTCACGGGCCTGACGGTTACCGAAGTCAAGGGCTTCGGGCGGCAGAAGGGGCATACCGAACTCTATCGCGGCGCCGAGTATGTGGTCGATTTCCTGCCGAAGGTGAAGATCGAGGCCGTGATCGACGACAAGCAGGTCGATCAGGCAGTGGATGCGATCATCAAGGCCGCGCGCACCGGCAAGATCGGCGACGGCAAGATCTTCGTGCGGGAAGTGGAGCAGGTCATCCGCATCCGCACCGGCGAAACCGGTCCGGACGCAGTATAAGTCCTGCAAAGGACTCATTTGCAAGCGCCTGTCTGGAGTTTGGAAGTCTGACGACTGCAGCAGGCGTTTTCTTCTGGCGCGGGAGTGCGATACTCCCCCGAGCGGCGGATCAATCCAGCCGCACCCCTCTATGCCAGGTGAGGATGCGCGCAAGCGAAATCGCCATCGCACTCGCCCATAGCGAGAAGTCCGGCGGAATGCCGACCTTCTGCATCAGCAGATACATCCAGCATCCTCCGAACGAGCAGATCGCATACGGCCTGCCGTCCCTGAGCACCATCGGAATTTCATTGCAGACGACATCGCGCAGGATGCCGCCGAAGATGCCTGTAATGACGCCCATCATGGAGGCGATGAAGATCGGCATGCCGGCCGCCAAGGCCTGCGACACGCCGACAATCGAGAACAGGCCGAGGCCGAGCGCATCGGCAACGATGATGAGTCGCTCGGAAATGACCCTGCGCAGGGTCCGTATGGCCGGGGCTGACACCAGGGCAAGGACGAAGATCAGAATCGCGTATTCTTGGTGAGTCACCCAGAACAGCGGCCTCTTGTCGAGCAGGATATCGCGCAGGGTGCCGCCGCCGAATGCCGTGATGAAGGCAATGGTGAAGATGCCGACCACGTCCATGCGCTTCCTGCGCGCTTCGATGAAGCCGGAAAACGCTCCCACCAGAATGGCGAGGATTTCTAGTACCTTGATGAGTGACATGCGCGCATTCGAAATAGGCGATGTCGGCATGATAATGGCGCGGCGGGGGAATGCAAGCAGGAAAAATTCCGGCGTGCAGGCATGATGCGCATGTTGCACCGCCGGGCGGGCGGCGTATCCTGATTTGCCCCGATATCAGGCCTTGAGCAGCACGACCAGCGCCCCGGCGCCGCCGTCGGCGGCACGCGCCTGGCAGAAGGCGATGACTTCCTCCTTCTGGATCAGCCAGTTGCGTACCTTGTTCTTCAGCACCGGCTCCTTGTTCACCGACCCCAGGCCCTTGCCGTGGATGATGCGCACGCAGCGTATGCCGCGCTTGACGGCCTGGCGCAGGAATTCGGCCAGCGCTTCGCGCGCTTCCTCCCGCCGCAGGCCGTGCAGGTCCAGCTGCGACTGGATCACCCATTGGCCGCGCCTGAGCTTGCGCAAGGTATCCTGCCCGATATTGCTGCGCGCATAACTCAGCGCTTCATCGGTATCGAGCAGGGTATCGACATTGAATTCGTCCGACCACGATTCCTCGAGTGCGGCCTGCTCGTCGGCAAGATGCTGGTTCGCAATCGGCAGGGGGCGAGGCGGAGAGAGTTCGGCCTTGTTCGGTTTGGGAAGCGGGGCGACGTCGCCGATGGCTCGCCGGAACAGTTCGGCGTCGCGGCGGCCCTCCTTTTCACGGCGCAGGCGTTCTTCTTCCGCCGCCTTGCGCGCTTCTTCCTGGGCCTTGATTTGTGTGCGCAGCGTTTTCAACGCCGCGAAATCCTTGATAGGTCCAGCCATGATGGGTCATTCCTTGTCCGTGTCCAGTCATTCGAGTGCGCAGGCCTGCAATTGTTGCAAGGCACTGGGTGGATACGGGCTCTGGTGCCTGCGGCAAATGTCCGCAATGCCAAGCCCCCCGAACGGGCAGGGGGCTTGGCGGGAGATTACGCTTCCAGGCTTTCCAGGTAGCGCTGGGCATCCAGCGCGGCCATGCAGCCGGTGCCGGCGCTGGTGATGGCTTGACGATAGACGTGATCCTGCACGTCGCCCGCCGCAAACACGCCGGGAATATTGGTCGATGTCGCCATGCCCTCCAGACCGGTCTTGGTCTTGATGTAGCCGTTGTACATGTCGAGCTGGCCTTCGAAGATGCTGGTGTTGGGCTTGTGGCCGATGGCGATGAACAGGCCGTGCACATTGACCTTGCTGACTTCGCCATCCTTGGTGGACTTGATGCTGATGCCGGTTACGCCGCTGTCGTCGCCCAGCACTTCTTCAAGCGTGTGGTCCCACTTGACCTCGATCTTGCCTTCCGCAACCTTGGCCATCAGGCGGTCGACCAGAATCGGTTCCGCGCGGAACTTGTTGCGGCGGTGAATGACCGTCACCTTGGTCGCGATGTTCGACAGGTAGAGCGCTTCCTCGACCGCGGTATTGCCGCCGCCGACCACGGCCACTTCCTGGCCCTTGTAGAAAAAGCCGTCGCAGGTCGCGCAGGCCGATACGCCCTTGCCCATGAAAAGCTCTTCCGAAGGCAGGCCGAGATACTGTGCCGAAGCGCCGGTGGCAATGATCAGCGCGTCGCAGGTGTATTCGCCGGAATCGCCGATCAGCCGCATCGGCTTCTCGTTCAGCTTGGCGGTATGGATATAGTCGAAAATGATTTCAGTATTGAAACGTTCCGCATGCTGAAGCAGGCGCTGCATCAGTTCCGGACCCTGTACGCCCATGGGATCGCCCGGCCAGTTTTCGACATCGGTGGTGGTCATCAGCTGGCCGCCTTGCTCGACGCCGGTGATCAGCACCGGTTTCAAGTTGGCGCGCGCCGCATAGACGGCAGCGCTGTAGCCGGCGGGGCCGGAGCCGATAATCAGTACATGGGCGTGTTTGGTGGTTGCCATAGCAGTGTGCAGAGTAAGGAATTGAGGACGGGCTTCGAGTCGCCGGAGACGCGCAGGAGTCGCCACCGGGCAGCTCATGGCACGGATATGTCGCCAAAAGGCAAAATTTCAATGGCGTATCAGTATTGCACTCGAAAAACTGGTTAAGATTATAGACGAACCTGCCTTGCGGGTCCGAGCGCCGACCCATTCCGCGACTCCCCGCCCAGACGGCATTCCAGAATTGTCCCGTGTTATGACCAGAACAAGCCAAGCCTATACCCGCAACACCAAACCCCAGGCAAGCCCTCCGATGCCCAACCGGCTGGTACGGCTGCTGTCCGAAGCGCGCTGGTTCCTGCTGACGGTCGTCACCGCTTACCTGATCATTATCTTTCTGACATATTCCAAGACCGACCCGGGCTGGTCGCAGGCCAATGTCGTACCCCATCTGCACAACTGGGGCGGGCGTATCGGCGCCTGGCTGGCCGACCTGATGCTGTTCATCTTCGGCATGTCGGCCTGGTGGTGCTGCGTCTTCCTGTTGCGTTCCGTATGGAAGGGATACCGCCGCCTGTCGCAGCGCTTTCTCCTGCAGATCGAACCCGAGCCCGAGCATCATCACGAAGTCTGGGTGCGCGCCATCGGTTTCGTCCTGATGCTGCTCGGCAGCGTGGCGATCGAACATCTGCGCATGTATTCGATCAAGGCGCAGCTGCCGCGCGCGCCGGGCGGCGTGCTGGGCGAACTGATCGGCGGCGCGTCCCAGGCCGCATTCGGTTTCACCGGCGCGACGCTGTTCCTGCTGCTGCTGTTCGGCGTCGGATTCAGCCTGTTTTTCCAGGTGTCCTGGCTGAATGTCGCAGAGCGCATCGGCGCCGCCATCGAGATTGCCGTCACCCGCTTCCAGACCCTGTATGCCGCAAGGGAAGACCGCAAGGCCGGCCAGGTGGCCGCCGAAAAGCGGGAAGAGGTGGTGGTGCAGGAGCGCGCCAAGATCGTGGAAGCGGCGCCGATCCGCATCGAGCCGCAGGTGGTCGCGGTGCCGAAGTCGGAGCGGGTGGAAAAGGAAAGGCAGGTATCGCTCTTCGCCGATCTGCCGGACACCAACCTGCCGCCGCTGTCGCTGCTGGACGAACCGCCGGCCGCCCAGGAAACCGTCAGCGTCGAGACGCTGGAATTCACCAGCCGCCTGATCGAGAAAAAGCTTTCCGATTTCGGCGTGGAAGCCAAGGTGGTTGCTGCCTATCCCGGCCCTGTGATCACCCGCTATGAAATCGAGCCGGCCACCGGCGTCAAGGGCAGCCAGATCGTGAACCTTGCGCGCGACCTTGCGCGCTCCCTCTCGCTGACGTCGATTCGCGTGGTCGAAACGATCCCGGGCAAGAATTACATGGGCCTGGAGCTGCCCAACCCCAAGCGCCAGATCGTGCGCCTGACGGAAATCCTCGGTTCCAAGGTCTACAACGACAGCGCATCCAGCCTGACGGTTGCGCTCGGCAAGGATATCGCTGGCCATCCGGTCGTCGCCGACCTGGCGAAGATGCCTCACCTGCTGGTGGCCGGCACCACCGGCTCCGGCAAGTCGGTGGGCATCAACGCCACCATCCTGTCGCTGCTGTACAAGTCGGACCCGAACAACGTGCGCATGATCCTGATCGATCCGAAGATGCTGGAGATGTCGGTCTACGAAGGCATTCCGCACCTGCTGGCGCCGGTGGTCACCGACATGCGCCAGGCCGGCCATGCGCTGAACTGGGCGGTCGCCGAGATGGAGCGCCGCTACAAGCTGATGTCCAAGCTGGGCGTGCGCAATCTCGCCGGCTACAACAACAAGATCGCCGAAGCCGAGAAGGCCGAGCAGAAGATTCCCAATCCCTTCAGCCTGACGCCGGATGCGCCCGAGCCGCTGGAGAAACTGCCGACCATCGTCATCATCATCGACGAACTTGCCGACCTCATGATGGTGGTCGGCAAGAAGGTCGAGGAACTGATCGCCCGCATCGCCCAGAAGGCACGGGCGGCCGGCATCCACCTGATTCTCGCGACCCAGCGTCCGTCGGTCGATGTCATCACCGGCCTGATCAAGGCCAACATCCCGACGCGCATCGCATTCCAGGTCAGCAGCAAGATCGACTCCCGCACCATCCTCGACCAGATGGGCGCCGAGACCCTGCTCGGCATGGGCGACATGCTCTACATGCCGCCGGGTACCGGCCTGCCGGTGCGCGTGCACGGGGCATTCGTCTCCGATGATGAAGTGCACCGCGTTGTCGAACACCTCAAGGCGCAGGGGGAACCGAATTACATAGAGGGAATCCTAGAGGGAGGCGTAGCCGAAGAGGGCGGTGATGCTGCCATGGGCGGCGAAGGCGCAGGTGCAAGCGGTGAGTCCGACAATCTCTATGACCAGGCCGTCGCCGTCGTACTGAAGAACCGGCGTGCATCGATCTCCCTGGTCCAGCGCCATCTGCGCATCGGCTACAATCGCGCAGCCCGCCTGCTGGAACAGATGGAGCAGAGCGGCCTGGTTTCCACGATGCAATCGAACGGCAACCGCGAGATCCTCGTGCCGGCGGGAGCAACCCAGGAATAAAGGGATAGGAAAGACATTGAACAGATCCGATACATCCTCATTTCAGCAGGTAAAAAAGGCCGCCCGCCTGCTGGCGGCTTTTGCTTTTGCGCTTCCGGCATTCGCCCATGCCGCCGCGCTCGAACAATTCAAGTCCTTCGTCGGCACCACCAAGTCGGCGAAAGGCGAATTCATGCAGCGCCAGGTCAAGATGGCCGACGGCAGCGCGAAGGTGTCGAACGAATCCACTGGCACTTTCATGTTCGCCCGGCCGGGCCGCTTCATCTGGACCTACCAGAAACCGTACGAGCAGCTGCTGCAGGCCGACGGTGAAAAGCTCTACATCTATGACAAGGACCTGAACCAGGTGACGGTCAGGGCGCTCGGCAATGCGCTCGGTTCCTCGCCGGCCGCCATCCTGTTCGGCAGCAATGATCTGGAAAAGAATTTCAACCTGAAGGAAGCCGGCACCAAGGATGGCCTGGAGTGGCTGGAAGCCACGCCGAAGTCCAAGGACACCACCTTCGAACGCATCGGCATCGGCCTGAAGGATGGCGTGCCGGTGGCGATGGAGCTGCGCGACAGCTTCGGCCAGGTTTCGCTGCTGTCGTTCAAGAAGTTCGAAAAGAATCCGCCGATGGC
This sequence comes from Noviherbaspirillum malthae, assembly GCF_015352985.1. GTDB lineage: Bacteria > Pseudomonadota > Gammaproteobacteria > Burkholderiales > Burkholderiaceae_D > Noviherbaspirillum > Noviherbaspirillum malthae. Next base: position 32,725 of record NZ_JACYXF010000052.1, read on the forward strand.
TGCCGACCAGTTCCGCTTCACGGTGCCCAAGGGAGTCGACGTCTTCCAGCAGTAGATCACCTGATCCCGGCGGCCGATGGCATTGATAACCAGACCTGAATGACCAGAAGCCGCCTTTGACAAGAAGAAAGGCGGGCCCGACCCGTCCCGACCCATGAACACCACTCCTCTCGCCGAAAGGCTCCGGCCCCAGACCCTGGACGATGTAATAGGCCAGCAGCACCTGCTCGGCCCGGGCAAGCCCCTGCGCGTCGCCTTCGAATCGGGCGAGCCGCACTCCATGATCCTGTGGGGTCCGCCGGGCGTGGGCAAGACCACGCTCGCCCGCCTGATGGCCGACAGCTTCCAGGCGGAATTCATCGCCTTGTCCGCTGTGCTGTCCGGCGTGAAGGATATCCGCGAGGCCGTCGAGCGCGCCCAGGTCGTGCGTGCGAACTCGGGCCGCCGCACCATACTCTTCGTCGACGAGGTGCACCGCTTCAACAAAAGCCAGCAGGATGCCTTCCTGCCCCATGTGGAAAGCGGTCTGTTCACCTTCATCGGGGCGACGACCGAAAACCCTTCCTTCGAGGTCAACGGCGCGCTGCTGTCGCGCGCAGCGGTTTACGTGCTGAAGTCGCTGAGCGACGAGGACCTCGACGCGCTGGTAGACCGCGCCTGCATCCAGGAATTGGATGGACTCGACTTCACGCCCGAGGCCAAATCGACGCTGATCGCCAGCGCCGACGGCGACGGACGCAAGCTGCTGAACAACCTTGAGATCGTCGCTCGCGCCGCCGCTGCCAACGGCCAGCCGGAGGTCGATGAAGCGCTGCTGGCGACCGCGCTGGCGGAGAACCTGCGCCGCTTCGACAAGGGCGGCGACGCATTCTACGACCAGATATCGGCATTGCATAAATCGGTGCGCGGCTCCAATCCGGACGCATCGCTGTACTGGTTCGTGCGCATGCTCGACGGCGGCGCTGACCCGCGCTATCTCGCGCGGCGCATCATCCGCATGGCGGCGGAAGACATCGGCCTGGCCGACCCGCGCGCCCTGCGCCTGTCGCTCGATGCCGCCGAAACCTATGAGCGCCTCGGCTCGCCCGAGGGCGAACTGGCGCTGGCCGAAGCCGTCGTCTATCTGGCCTGCGCCGCCAAGTCGAATGCAGTCTACAACGCCTACAACGCAGCCCGAGCCTTTGTCGCCAAGGACAAGTCGCGGCCTGTGCCCGAGCATCTGCGCAATGCGCCGACCAAGCTGATGAAGGAACTCGGCTACGGCAAGCTCTACCGCTATGCGCATGACGAGCCGGATGCCTATGCGGCGGGCGAGACCTATCTGCCCGACGGCATGCGCGAGCCCAACTGGTATCAGCCGACGCCGCGCGGCCTGGAAGGAAAAATCGGGGAAAAGCTGAACTTCCTGCGCACGCTGGACCGCGAAGCCAGGAAGAACGAAAAGAAATAAGCGGCCTGCTCCTCGGAACGCGCCGCACCGTCCCTCATGCCGGCGCAGGGCAGGAGAGTGGAGAGTGAGCCTTGCTTGGCGGGGCTCAATGCCAATGGCGCCAAATACCCGCCGACCTGGCGGGAAAACCTTGCCCGCTTGGTACAATGGCGGTTTTCGCATCCAGATTCCCGCACTTCCCATGATCGACATCCAACTTCTCCGCAAAGACATCGACAATGTCGCCGCCCGGCTTGCCGCCCGAAAATTCCAGCTCGATACGGCAGCCTTCAACGCGCTGGAAGCCGAGCGCAAGCAGATCCAGACCCGAACAGAAGAACTGCAGGGCAAGCGCAACACCCTGTCCAAGCAGATCGGCATGCTCAAAGGCAAGGGCGAGGATGCGTCAGCGGTAATGGCGGAAGTTGCCGGCATCGGTGATGAACTGAAGACATCCGCCGAACGCCTCGATGTCATCCAGGCAAAAATGGGCGAGTTCATTCTTGCCGTTCCCAACCTGCCGCACGAGTCGGTTCCGGTCGGCCAGGACGAGAGCGGCAACGTGGAGGTGCGCAAGGTCGGCACGCCGCGCAGTTTCGATTTCGAAGTCAAGGATCATGTCGACGTCGGCGCCGGCCTGGGGCTGGATTTCGATGTCGCCGCCAAGCTGACCGGCTCGCGCTTCGCGGTCATGAAGGGCGGCATCGCCCGTCTGCACCGCGCGCTTGCCCAGTTCATGCTCGACACCCATACCGGCGAACACGGCTATACCGAGTGCTACACACCGTATATCGTCAATGCGGATTCGCTGCGCGGCACCGGCCAGCTGCCGAAATTCGAAGCCGACCTGTTCGCCGTGAAAAAGGGCGGACAGGAGGGAGAGGGCGAATCGCTCTACCTGATTCCCACCTCTGAAGTGCCGCTGACGAACATGGTCCGAGATGAAATCGTTGCCGCCGATGCGCTGCCCATCAAAATGACCGCACATACGCCCTGCTTCCGTTCCGAAGCAGGGAGCTACGGCCGCGACACGCGCGGCATGATCCGCCAGCACCAGTTCGACAAGGTGGAAATGGTGCAGGTGGTGCACCCCGAGAAGTCCTATGACGCGCTGGAAGAGATGGTCGGACATGCCGAGAACATCCTGAAGAAGCTCGGCCTGCCGTACCGCCTGATCACGCTCTGCACCGGCGACATGGGCTTCGGCGCCGCCAAGACCTATGACCTCGAAGTCTGGCTGCCGGCTCAGAACACCTACCGCGAGATTTCCTCGGTATCCAACTGCGAATCCTTCCAGGCGCGCCGCATGCAGGCGCGTTTTCGCAACGCCCAAGGCAAGCCGGAACTGGTGCATACCCTCAACGGTTCCGGCCTCGCGGTCGGCCGTACTCTGGTAGCCATTCTCGAAAACTACCAGCAGGCCGACGGCAGCGTCGATATTCCTGAAGCGCTGCAGCCCTACATGGGCGGTCTCAAGCGCCTGAGCCGCGCGGCATAAGCAAGGCCTCAGTCTCGATTTCGTTTCGATTTCGTTTCGGTCATGCTCCTCCCGCTGCATATCGGGGGAAGGAGCATGGACAGGAATCAGGCTTCCAATCCCAATCCCTGGCGACGTTCGATGAACAAGGCGTTGCCGGGGATTTTTTTCGCCTGCTTCTTTGCATCAGCCGCCGCTGCCGCAATCCGGTGATGCGAGAGGAAATTGCCCGGCTCGACCCTGACCACGCCGAGCGAGAGGCTGATCAGCGGATGAAAGACCTTGTGCCCGCGCCGGTCTTCGCCGACATAGCCGCCACGGTCTCTGTCCGTTGGGCTGTAGTGGTCCCCGACTGCGATGCCGAAGGATTCCAGCATGCGCCGGCAGCGCTCCTCCCAATCCTCGCTCTGGAAAAGGATGATGAAATCGTCGCCGCCGATGTGGCCGATGAAATCCCGGTTGGGATCGCAATGATCCGCCAGGATTCTGCCGGTAAGCTGGATCACGTCGTCGCCCTTCCGATAGCCATAGACATCGTTGAAGGGCTTGAAGTGGTCGAGATCGGCATAGCATGCGTAAAACCGCACGCCGTTCTGCAGCAGCCTGTCGATGTGCTCGTTGATCGGGACATTGCCCGGCAGGAGAGTCAGGGGATTGGCATAGCGCGCCGCATTGATTTGCATCTGCGTGATCTCGCGCATCAGGTCCTGCCCGGTGCCCATGCCGATATAGCGGCCTTCGTCTGTAATGATGAAGCCGTTGGACAAATGGTGGTGATCCGCTTCCACCATCATCCGGCTCAGTTCCTGCAGGCTGGTGTTCCTGTCGACAATCAGGGGATACGGGTCCATGAAGGTGGCGCAGGGCTTCTTGCCGTAGACGTCGCGCGAAAAAAGACGTGCGAACCGGTCGATCAGGTTGGCGCGCATGATCAGACCCACCGGTACGCCGTTCTGCACCACAGGCACCGTCTGCAGGTCCGATGCGGCGTTGAACATCTCGTAGACTTCGGTATTGGTCATCTCCGGGCTGGCCGTGGGAATGGGCCGGAGCAGTTTGGCCGCGGTGACGACGTTGTATTCGAACGCACCCTTGTGCGGATAGACGGCGACGCCGTTGCGGTGCAATGCGGAGGCCACTTCATTCGGTACTTCAGCGCCCGGATGCGGATTGGGCCGGGCGATATGGTAGCCCTGGCCGTAGGCAATGCCGAGGTCGCGCAGCAGGAGCAGTTCCGCCTGCGTCTCGATGCCTTCGGCGATCGTGATGCTGCCCGACTCCTGCGCAATCTCCTGGATCGAGCGCACGAACTGCAGCTTGACGGGATCCTGGTTGATCCCCTGCACGAAGTGCATGTCGATCTTGACGTACTCGGGGCGCAGTTCCGACCACAGCCGCAGGCTGGAAAAGCCTTCTCCCAGATCGTCGATGGCGATCTCGAAGCCCATGCCGCGGTAGTGCATGACCGCTTCGCGCAGGAGGTCGTAGTCATAGGTGGGCTGGTTCTCGGTCAGCTCGATAATGACCTTGTCCGGGTTGATGCCGAGTTCATCGATATAGCTCAGCGTCTCGCCGTGGCGCGCATGCGGCAGCAGCAGCATTTCCGGGCTGACGTTGAGGAACAGCTTGCCCGGCAGGCCAAGCTCGGCGAATCGTTCGAGTACGATGCGCCGGCACATGTGCTCGACCTCGACGCTCAGGTTGTTGGCGCGCGCCACCTTGAACAGATTCATCGGCGAATGCAGCGGGCTGTCGGAGGGGCCGCGGATCAGGCCTTCGTAACCGACGATCGCACCGCGCCGCATGTCGATGATGGGCTGGAACAGTGCGGTGAGCTGGCGCTGGGTGAGGATCTCATTCAAGCGTGATAACAGCATGGCATCCCTGTTTTCCGACTGTTTGCCTGCTTCGTTGCCTCGCTCTTTGGCGGCTTGGCGCTGCACGCGCGACAGCCCATCGTCGATGAGCGTCGCGGTGCCGGCAATTCCGGATGCGAGAACTGTCATGGTCGAATATCCCTGTCCCATTGCCTTACTTGGCGCGATGGAGTTTGAAAGCATGCTCAAAACAGTCTTTCTTTTTCTTTGATCGTGAAGAGGTTGTCTTTTCCTCTTTTTCTCTTGCCGGAAGAATAGTAGAGACCATTTATGACAACACGATGATTAAGAGAAAGGACGAGGCGCAATGGACGCGGAACCGGTCGCGTTGGGAAATTTCCCAGGCACACATAAAATCTATACCGTTCGCAAGAAGTGTCTGCTATAATTTTGTGCTCTGCGGCTCTTGCCCGCCGCAGAACGACCCAAAACGGAAAGGTGGCAGAGTGGTCGAATGTACCTGACTCGAAATCAGGCGTACGGTATCCCCGTACCGAGGGTTCGAATCCCTCCCTTTCCGCCAAATCTACAAGAATAAAAGCAAGAAAGTCATGAAGCCGCTTGAAGCGGCTTTATTTTTTCCAAGGCCGATTCCGGGATCTATCCCGGTACAGGACCGGGGCCAGTGAGTCTCGCGTCAATCCGACTTCCCCAGCAGCCTCCAGTTCTTCCTGCACTAAAACTGAGTTCCTTGCAGTCTCGCGCATTGGGCATTGCGCTCACCATGACAACCATCCATTTCTATGCCGATGATCTGCGTCGAGGCAAGGAGCATCCCGCTGGTCTCCAGGGCCACCTGAAATCAGACAACAAGGGGTTGGGAAGCGGGTGTAGTGCACTCGGCATACAGGCATGCAATTATCTATTCCGGGAAGAGGCCTGACGGAATCCCGAACCGGCGGAATTCTGATTCCGAAGCGGAACAGGCAGGGAAGTTCGTTAAAATTCTGTCATGATGCCTGGTTCCGGAACGGATGATGCAATTTCATTGTCGGACCGGTTACCCGGCACACCAGCGGCGGGGCGTCAATGTCATGTCAGCGTCACATTCCATGAATATCGTTTATACCGTTTTCGGTGTTCATGCATTGCATGCCACGCAACTCGGAAACTCCAGAACGCAGTTCAGAAAAGGAACAAGAAATGTTTGCTGCGGTAGATCTCGGCTCCAACAGCTTCCGGCTGCACATCGGCACGCATGACGGGGAATCGATACGCATCCTGAAGACCGCGCGCGACCCGATACGCCTGGGTGCCGGTCTGGACAAGGACGGCAATCTCACGCCGCAAGCGATGCAGACGGCGCTCTCCTGCCTGCGCAATTTTCGGGTCATTCTCTCGGAATTTTCTCTCGATGCGGTGCGTGTCGTCGCGACCAATACCCTGCGCATCGCCAAAAACGCAGCGGAGTTTCTGCCGCGCGCCGAAGAAGCAATCGGCTATCCGATCGAAATCATTTCCGGGGAGGAGGAGGGGAGGCTGATCTACATGGGCGTGGCCAGTACCCTCGCAAGCAAGGAAAAACGGCTTGTCATCGACATCGGGGGCGGCTCGACCGAACTGATTCTCGGCCACGGCGCCGAGATACTGCATGTCGATTCCTACGGCGTGGGCACCGTACGGCAGAGCGAAACCTTCTTTCCCGGCGGCCGCATCGATGCCGCGTCCTACGATGCCGCGATTCTGGCGGCGCGCACCTACTTCGAAGATGCCGTCACGCCGTATCATCCCAGGCACTGGAATGCGGCCTATGGCTCTTCCGGCACCATGCGCGCCATTTCGGACGTGGTTGCGAAGAACGCCATCGGCGACGGCAGCATGTCGCTGCACAATCTGGAAATGCTCAAGAACATGCTGATCGGCTTCGGCCATGTCGGCAAGATCAATCTGCTCGGCATCAAGCCGGAGCGCGTCATCGTCATGATCGGCGGCCTGTCGGTGCTAATCGGTGTCATGCAGGAAATCGGAGTGCCGTCCATGACCGCGGTGGATGCCGGATTGCGCATGGGCGTGCTGTGGGATCTGCAGCTGCGTGCCACGCGGCGCGACCGGCGCGACCAGTCCGCGCATGAATTCATGCGGCGTTTCCAGGCCGATGAAGGGCGCGCCGTCCGGGTCGCCAACACTGCCGCCACCTTGTTCCAGCAGCTCAAGCCGGAATCCGATGTCTATGCGCGCTATCTCTACTGGAGCTCGCTGCTGCATGAAATAGGACTGACGGTATCGCATACCGGCTTTCACAAGCACTCCGCCTACATGGTGGAAAACGCCGATCTTCCGGGTTTCACGACGCGCGAACAGCATTTCATGAGCATGCTCATCGTCGCCCAGAAGGGCAATCTGAGAAAAGTCGGCGAAGCGCTGCATGATCCCGATTTTGCAAAGGCCGTACTGGCGCTCAGGCTGGCCGCGATGCTGATGCATTCCCGCATCGATGCCGATGTCAGCCACTTGCGCGTGAAGATGAAAAACCGGATCGAACTCGAGATGGACAACGCATGGCTTTCCGAACACAGGACGCTTTCCTACTGGCTCGACAAGGAGCGCGGCGCCTGGAATGAGGTCGGTGTGGAGTTTAACGTCAAGGTCAGCGGTTGAGGGATGCTGCGCTGAGCTGGCCTGCGGGCAGTGGATGTTGCGCAAAAGGTATAAACGGTATAAATTATTTACACCGTTAAAATTTCCAAGGGACGACAATGACAAAAAAAGCAGCCTCACCCTCCGCGCCGACCGTCAAGCCGCTGGCAAGCGGCGCCAGCAAAGGCAAGACCGAATTGTTGAAGAAGCCTGCCGGCGCGCTGCTGGCCGTGCCGCCAGCCGCTGGAACTGCTCCCGCATCCAAGCCGGTAAAGACTGCCAAGACAGCCAAGACCGACAAGGCTGCAAAACCTGCCGCAAAGCCGACCTCCAAGGAGCCGGCCGCCAAGCCCGAAGAGAAGGAAAAGGCGAAAAAGCCCAAGCTGGTCAGGGACAGCTTCACCATGCCCGAAGCCGAGTATGCGGTGCTGGGACAGGTCAAGAAGGACTGCCTGAAAGCGGGCTTCGAGGTCAAGAAAAGCGAATTGCTGCGCGTCGGGGTCGCACTGATCCGCCAGCTCGACACAACCAGGCTGAAGGAAGTCCTGGAAACGCTTCCCGCGCTGAAGACCGGGCGTCCGAAGAAAGCGAAATAAACGGAAACACCGCAGTTTGCCGTGCCGCCGATTCCGGCAGCACGCCGCGCCGGGGGGAAATCTGAATCGGGGTTGGATGAAACCGCCGCATTCAACGTTCCTCCGGCTGTTGTCAAAGATGAACCAAACCGTGCCGGCGATGCTCGAACTCCAAAGTTCGACATGGGTATAGGCATTGCATCGATGACAGAATCAGAACAGGCACAACAGTTATCCAGAACACGACGGCTGGCGACCGGCTTGCTTCTTGCGATGGCTGCGCTGTTCGTCCTGTCGAGGCTGTTTCAGCCGAGATACCCCTTTCTTTCCTTCGTTTCCGCCTTCGCCGAAGCCGCGATGGTCGGCGCCCTGGCCGACTGGTTCGCCGTCACGGCCTTGTTCCGCTCGCCGCTGAACCTGCCGATTCCCCATACCGCCATCATTCCGCGCAATAAGGACAGGATAGGCGACAGCCTGTCCAACTTCCTCGAGCACAATTTCATTACGCAAGAGATCATCCGCGAGGAGTTGCGCCCCATGGATTTTGCAGGCGCGGCCGCCGGCTGGCTCTCCACGCCGGAGAACAGCCAGGCAGTATCGCGGCAGATCGTGCGCAGCGTGCCTACCTTGCTGAAGGTCATTGAAGACGATGACGTGCGGCACTTCATGCACAACCGGCTGGTTTCCGCACTGGAGCGGACCGAGATTGCGCCGCTGTTTGCGGAGCTGCTGTCATCGCTCATTGCGAGCGGGCATCACCGTGCGCTGTTCCATCATCTGATCGGTATGGCCAGTTCGGCCATAGAACACAACAAGCCCTACATCCGTTGGAAGATTCACGAGAGCAGTCCGCGCTGGATGCCCAAGGCCGTCGATGAAAAAGTCTACGAGCGGCTGCTCGAAGCCATCCAGAGCACGCTGGATGAAATGCGCGATGAAGACAGTGAATGGCAGACCCGCTTCCAGCGCGTTGCCGACGACTTCGTTGGAAAGCTGCGCACGTCGCCGGACTACGAGAAGAGAATCGATGCGGTGCTTGGGGATATCCTCGGACATCCGATGGTGCGCGACTACGCGGTGCAGGTCTGGCACGACATCAAGGCGCGGCTGGTGGCCGATGCGGCGTCGCCCGACTCGGCGCTGGCCGCCAAGCTGGAGCAGGCGGTCGGCGCATTCGGCACCGAACTGCTGGGCGATGAAAAAGTGCAGAAGAAGCTCAACCAGTGGATCCGCATCTTCGCCACCGAGACGATCGTCGGCCGGCGGCAGGACATCGCCGATCTCGTGGCGCGCGTCATCCGGAAATGGGATGCGGAAACCATGTCGCGCAAGCTGGAACTGCATGTCGGCCGAGACCTGCAGTACATCCGCATCAACGGCACCCTCGTCGGCGGTCTGGTCGGGCTGGTGCTGCATGCGATCACGCTGCTTCTGTGGCAGAGCGGCGCCTGAACGACTGCCGCAGTCTTATCTTCAACTCGTGTCGCCTGCAGTCGCCTGCACACCTGATCTTTCGCCGGTTTACTTTCCTGCCAGGTCCGCTCCGAGTATGGCCTTGATATAGGGTGCCTCGACTTCATCATCCGCTTTCCGGGCGATCCAGCAGATGCTGCCCTTGCGCATCGTCCAGTCTTGGGCGGTGCCGTTCAATAGAAGGGTGATCACATGCCCGAGCGTAGGCTGGTGGCCGACCACGAGCACCGGTTCCTTGCTGTTCGGCCAGTTTGCGGCTTCCAGGATGGCTTCGGCAGTCGTGTCGGTCGAGAGCGAGACATGGGTCTTGAATTTGCGGCGCAGCGCCTCGGCCGTCTGCACCGTGCGCACCGCCGGGCTGGACAGAATCCGGCAGTTGTCGGGCAGATGGCGGTCCAGCCATTCGCCCATTCTCGCGGCCTGCTTCTTGCCCTTTGGCGTCAGGGCGCGCTCGGCATCGGGCTTGGGCGCTTCATGCGGTTCGGCTTCGGCGTGCCGCCACAATATGAGTTCCATGTTCGCTCCTTGGTGAGTGGCGAAAATCAGTGGCGAAGCTCCGGACCGCCGAGCAATTGCGCCAGGTATTGCTGGGCACAGAAAGCATGCTGCTTTCCGCGCGGCTTGCGCCTGTGATACTTGCCGTCGGCGGCCAGTTCCCAGGCATTCATATTGTCCTTCAGGTAGGGATTGAGCCCATGCGCAATCACCTGTTTCTTCAATGTCTTGTCCAGCACGGGAAAGGCCACTTCCACCCGCCGGAACAGATTGCGGTTCATCCAGTCCGCGCTGGCGAGATACACGTCGTGCGCGAGATTGTTGCGGAAATAATAGATGCGGCTGTGTTCGAGGAAACGTCCGACGATGGAGCGGACCCGAATGTTTTCCGACAGGCCGGGTACGCCCGGACGCAGTGCGCAGGCGCCCCTGACAATGAGGTCTATCTTCACGCCGTCGGAGGAGGCCGCATAGAGCGCCCGGATCACGGATTCGTCGAGCAGCGCATTCATCTTGGCGATGATGCGCGCCGGCTTGCCCTGCTTGGCGATGTCCGCTTCGTTCTTGATGGCGCGGATGATTTCCTTCTGCAGGTCGAACGGCGCCAGCCACAGGTATTGCAGCTTCTTCGGCTTGGTCAGGCTGGTCAGGTGGATGAAGACTTCATTGACTTCCGCCGTCAGCCCCGGATGGGCGGTCAGCAGGCCGAAGTCGGTATAGTGCTTGGTCGTGGTCGGGTGGTAATTGCCGGTGCCCAGATGGGCGAAGCGCTGCAGTTCATTGTCTTCCCGCCGCAGCACCAGCGCCAGCTTGGCATGCGTCTTCAGGCCGACCACGCCGTAGACGACCTGGGCGCCGGCACGCTCGAGTTTCTCCGCCCAGTTGATATTGGCTTCCTCGTCGAAGCGGGCCATCAATTCCACGATGACGGTGACTTCCTTGCCCCGGTGCGCAGCCGCGATCAGCGCTTCCATCAGGTCGGAATTCATGCCGGTGCGGTAAATGGTCTGCTTGATCGCCACCACATTGGGATCGAAGGCCGCGGTGCGGATGAATTCCACCACCGGCTGGAAGGACTGGAAGGGATGGTGCAGCAGCACGTCCTGCTGCTTGAGCGCGGTGAACATGTCGCCGTCCGCCAGCCGCGGCAGGATGCCGGGATGAAAGGGCGGAAAATGCAGATCCGGCTGCTTCACGCCGTTGATCAGCTCCAGCAGCCTGACCATGTTGACCGGACCGTCCACGGCATAGAGCCTGCTGCGCGGAATCGAGAACTGGCCGAGCAGGAAATCGGCAAGGTGGCGAGGGCAGTTGCGGGAGACTTCGAGGCGTACCGCAAAGCCGAACTGCCGGCTGTGCAATTCGCTTTGCAATGCCTGGCGCAGGTTTTTCACTTCCTCCTCATCCACCCAGAGGTCGCTGTTGCGGGTCACCCGGAATTGGGAATAGGCAATGACTTCGCGGCCGGTGAACAGATCGGCGATATGCGCATGAATGACTGAAGACAGCAGGCAGAACGACGCGACGCCTTTTTTCGACAGGCGATCGGGCAGGCGGATGACACGCGGCAGAACGCGCGGGGCTTTCAGAATGGCGATGCCGGCGCCGCGTCCGAAAGCATCCTTGCCGGAGAGCTCGACAATGAAGTTCAGGCTCTTGTTGACGACCTGCGGGAAGGGATGTGCCGGGTCCAGTCCGATGGGTGTCAGCAGCGGGCGCACCTCGCGGTCGAAATAATCCTTGACCCAGGCGCGCTGTTCCTCATTGCGGTCGGTGTGCCGCAGCAGCTCGATGCCTGCTTCGGCCAGCCGGGGAAGAATCTCATTGTTCAGCAGATTGTATTGCCGCTCGATGATGGCATGGCATTCATCGCCGGTGCGTTCCAGCGCCGCCGCCAGTGACGGAGGCTCGGTCTGGGCGCCCTGCATCCGGTTGTGGGCGAGCAGGCTTGCGATCCGCACTTCAAAGAATTCATCCAGGTTACTGCTGACGATACACAGGTACCGGAGACGTTCGAGCAGAGGAATGCTCTTGTCTTCCGCCTGGGCAAGTACGCGGCGATTGAAGGCGAGCTGGGACAGCTCGCGGTTCAGGTAAATGCTTTCGGGAATCTCTGCTGCGGTCTCTTTCGCTTTTGGCATCTCACGGTTCGTCTTCTTATTCATTAGCGGTAAACCGTTTCATAAGTCAGTTTTGCGGCAGTGTAGTCGTGCAATATGACAAGTTAATGACAGAATTACAGCCCCTTCCGCCATTTATGACATAGCTTTCTAGTACTGTCATAAAGATGTCACAATTGTTGGCTACAGTTCGCCGTGTCTGATTTTGACGAAACTCATGGAGCAGATATGCGACTGAATAAATTCATCACGGCGATGATGATTGCGGCGGGCAGCGCCACCCTGTTTTCCAGCGCCAAGGCAGCTGACATCACTGGCGCCGGCGCGACGTTCCCCTATCCGATCTATGCCGCCTGGGCGCAGGAGTACAAGAAGGCCACCGGCAACGGCCTGAATTACCAGTCCATCGGCTCCGGCGGCGGCATCAAGCAGATCAAGGCCAAGACCGTGGATTTCGGCGCCTCCGACATGCCGCTCAAGGCGGAAGACCTGGATGCGGGCGGCCTGATGCAGTTCCCGGCCATCATGGGCGGCGTGGTGCCGGTCATTAACGTCGAAGGCGTCACCCCGGGCCAGCTGAAGCTGACCGGCCAGGTTGTTGCCGACATCTATCTCGGCAAGATCACCAAGTGGAATGCGCCTGAAATCGCCGCGCTCAACCCGGGCGTGAAGCTGCCGGCGGACGACATCACCGTGGTGCACCGCGCCGACGGCTCGGGTACGTCCTTCCTGTTCACCGACTACCTGTCCAAGACCAGCCCCGACTTCAAGGCCAAGGTGGGTGCAGGCACGGCGGTCAAATGGCCGACCGGCGTGGGCGGCAAGGGCAATGAGGGCGTTGCCGCCAACGTACAGCGGATCAAGAACTCCATCGGTTACGTCGAGTATGCGTATGCCAAGAAGAACAAGATGTCGCATACCCAGCTGAAAAACAAAGATGGCCAGTTCGTGCAGCCCGACGATGAAACCTTCAAGGCAGCCGCCGCCGGCGCCGACTGGACGAAGACGCCCGGCTTCGCCGTGGTGCTGACCGACCAGGCTGGCAAGAACAGCTGGCCGATCACCGGCGCCTCCTTCATCTTGATGCACAAGAGCCAGGCGGATTCCGCCAAGGGCAAGGAAGTGCTGAAGTTCTTCGACTGGGCTTACAAGAACGGCGGCGCGATGGCTGCGGACCTGGACTATGTGGCGATGCCCGCACCAGTGGTGAAGCTGGTGCAGGACGCCTGGAAGAACCAGGTCAAGGATGCCGCCGGCAAGGCGCTCTGGTAAGACCCCGGGCCAGGCTGAGTCCTGGCACTGAACCGCTGCGGCCATGCCTGTTTGCATGGGCATTCCGGCCGCAGCCTCATCTGCCCTGAGGGCACACCGCATTATGAATGCACACATTTCTACGATGACCTCGTCCGGCACCGGTCAGCTGCAGATGACGAAAGAGCAGGAAGCGGCTTCCAGAGCCATGGTATCGACCATGCGCAGGCAGCGGATCCAGGATTTCCTTTTCCACAAGGTGACGCTGGCCTTCGCGCTGAGCGTGCTGATCGTCCTGGTCGGCATCATCGTCTCCCTGATCATCGGCGCCTGGCCGGCGCTCAAGGAGTTCGGCCCGGCCTTCGTCACCACCGTCGAATGGGACCCGGTCAACGACCAGTACGGCGCCCTCATCGCCATCGTCGGCACCCTGGCCACGTCGCTCATCGCGCTGCTCATCGCCTTCCCCATCAGCTTCGGCATCGCGCTCTTCCTCACCGAGATCTGCCCCGCCTCGCTGCGCCGGCCGCTCGGCACCGCCGTCGAACTGCTCGCCGGCGTGCCCAGCATCATCTACGGCATGTGGGGCCTGTTCGTCTTCGCACCCCTCTTCGGCGACCACGTCCAGCCCTTCTTGAAGAGCACCCTCGGCCAGCTGCCCCTTATCGGCCACCTGTTCCAGGGCCCCATGATGGGCATCGGCATCCTCACCGCCGGGCTGATTCTGGCCGTCATGATCATCCCCTTCATCGCCTCGGTCATGCGCGACGTCTTCGAGATCGTCCCCGCCGTCCTCAAGGAATCGGCCTACGGCCTGGGCTGCACCCGCTGGGAAGTGGTGCGCAAGATCGTGCTGCCCTATACCAAGACTGGCGTCGTCGGCGGTGTCATGCTCGGCCTGGGCCGCGCGCTCGGCGAAACCATGGCGGTGACGTTTGTCATCGGCAATGCCCACAAGCTGTCCTGGTCGCTGTTTGCCGCCGGCAACAGCATCGCTTCCACGCTGGCCAACGAGTTCGCCGAAGCCGAATCAACGCTGCACGTGTCGTCGCTGTTTGCGCTCGGCCTGATCCTGTTCGTCATCACCTTCATCGTCCTGTCGGCTGCCAAGCTCATGCTCATGGGCAT
>NZ_JACYXF010000053.1 GCF_015352985.1 Noviherbaspirillum malthae
AATCAAACTGTACCGCATAGTCCTCAAGTGGGCCCGGTGCAACTGGACAGGGTCGACGAGCAGTCATGGCAGCAGACCTCCTGCTCCCAGCATAGCCGCTCAATAATCCACTTTCAACAAAGTACCGCTAGGTCATGTAGGTCAGGCTAAAACGCATAATAAAAAAGAAAGCCCCGGAAACCGGGGCTTTTTCGTTGGCGGCTGGTGCGCCGTGTTTCTCGTCGTCTTACTTCTTCGCAGCGCGGGCGGTCGCCTTGGCTGCAGCCGCTGCCGGCTGGGCGAACTGGGTGACAGCCTGGTTCAGGTTGGTTTCGATCGTGTCGGCAGCCTGCTTGGCAGTCTTGTTGAACTGCTCATAGCCGGCGTTGGCGTTGCCGATGGCGGACTTGAACAGGGCGATGGCGTTTTCCGAGCCGGCCGGTGCATTTTTTGTCACTTCATCGATCAGTTCCAGCAGCTTGCGGCTGTTTTCCGCGATCTGCGCTTCGGCGGCCTTGCTGAACTCTGCCTGGACGCTGGAAGCGATGCTTGCCAGCTGGCGACCGTAGGCGATGGCCTTCTCGGCGTTGGGCTGGGTCTGGGCTGTAGCGACGCTCAGCCATTCCTGCGGGTCCTTGACGGTCAGCAGCTGCTTGACTGCGTTGCCGGAATCTTCGAGCGAAGACTTCACGGTGGCCAGGTTCAGGTCCACGACCTTTTCCAGGCTTTCGAAGGTCTTGCTGGTCAGGGTGGACAGGACGGCGAGCTGGGCTTCGACGCTGGCTTTGGAGGCTGCAGAGAATTGCTCGGGAATTGCAAACATGATGATCTCCTGGAAAGAGGTGCTTCGTTTGAAGAAAGAGACGCACCCGGATTTCATTTTTGTGCGTCGCAACAATTCGCATTTTATGGATTTTTTTTGGCGAGTCAACAATTTTTGTTGCGAAGCACAAAATTCGGAAATTCGCTTGAAAATCAATTGCATCGGAGAACGGTCGGGTTCTGCCAAGAGGTCCGGGACGCGGATGTTAAACTCGACGACTTTCCTTCAAGTGCACACGCCCCCGGTGAAAGCCTTTTACAGCGATCATTTCGTCCTGCCACTGCCGCAGGGACACCGTTTCCCCATGCAGAAATACCGGATGCTGCGCGACGGCGTGGCGGCTGAGCTTCCTCGGGTCAGTTTCGAGGAAGCGCCGTATACGACGGACGGCGTGCTGGCACTGGCGCATCATCCGCTTTACATAGAACGCGTCTCGCACGGGCTCCTCTCGGACAAGGAACAAAAGGCGATCGGCTTTCCCTGGACACCGCAGATGGTGGAGCGCTCGCGCCGCTCTTCCGGCGCCACCATCTCCGCCTGCCGCGCCGCCTTCGATTCCGGCGTCGCCGTCAATCTGGCCGGGGGCACCCATCATGCCTATGCCGATCACGGGGAAGGATTCTGCATCTTCAACGATGCCGCAATCGCAGCCCGCCTCATGCAGGCCGAGCGCCGCGCCCGGCGCGTGGCCGTCATCGACCTCGACGTCCACCAGGGCAACGGCACGGCCGCCATCCTGGCCAATGATGATTCGGTGTTCACGTTCTCGGTCCACGGCCAAAACAACTATCCGTTTGCCAAGGAGACAAGCGATCTCGACATAGCCTTGCCGGACGGCGTGGAAGATGATGAATATCTCGCCAGCCTGAAGGAGGGGCTGGACACGCTGTTTTCCCGTTTCGCGCCGGACCTGCTGATCTATCTCGCCGGCGCCGATCCGCATGAAGGCGACCGGCTCGGCAAGATGAAGCTCACGCTAGCCGGACTTGCGGCGCGCGACCGCATGGTCTTCGACCGCGCGCGGGAGCGGGGCCTGCCGGTGGCGGTCGCCATGGCAGGAGGCTACGGCAAGAATATACAAGACACGGTAGCGGTGCACCTGCAGACTATCGCGATCGCTTCCACTTATGCCGGCACCGCCGGCCTTGAACAGACCGCATCCGCCGAATGAAAGCTCTTACTCCACCCACTTCCGTGGCTTCGGGCAGCAACAGCCCCATGCTCTCCGCCATGCCTTTCGTCTTCGTGCTGATCTGGAGCACCGGCTTCATCGTCGCCAAGTTCGGCCTGCCGTATGCCCAGCCGCTGAGTTTCCTGCTGCTGCGGTTTTTCGGCGTGCTGATCGTCCTGCTGCCGCTGGTGCTGCTGATGCGCGCGCCCTGGCCGGTCGGACGCATGCGCCATATCGCCGTTGCCGGCGTGCTGGTGCAGGCCGGTTACCTCGGAGGCGTATGGTGCGCGATCAAGGTCGGCATGCCGGCGGGACTGTCGGCGCTGATCGTCGGCATGCAGCCCATCCTGACGGCGTTTGCCGCGCCGCTGATCGGCGAATCGGTACGCAGGCAGCAGTGGGTCGGGCTGGGTTTCGGCATTGCCGGCGTGGGCTTGGTCGTGGCCAACAAGATATCGCTGATCGGCCTTTCCTGGGAAAGCATTGCCCTGTGCATCTTCGCACTGCTGTCGATCACCGTCGGGACGCTCTACCAGAAGCGCTATTGCCCCAATTTCGATCTGCGTACCGGCACCATCATCCAGTTCTCCGCTTCCATCGTGGCGGTGCTGCCGTTCGCGATCCTGTTCGAGCACCTTGACCCCGGATTCTCCACGGTGCAGTGGACGCCCCAGTTCGTCGGTGCGCTGCTCTGGTCGATTCTTGCGCTCTCCATCGGCGCCATCTTCCTGCTGTTTGCGTTGATCCGGAAAAGCGCGGCGACGCAGGTGACCAGCCTGCTGTACCTGACGCCGCCGACGACGGCCGTGATGGCCTGGATCATGTTCGGGGAAGCCTTCAGCATGATCGGCATGCTTGGAATGCTGCTCGCGGTGATCGGCGTCGCCCTCGTCGTCAAGAAGTAAAACCTCCCGAGACGCGGGGCGGTGATTGGGATACACTCCGCTCCACGTTGAAAATGACCAGGCCTGGCCGGGATCGGTCGGGCAAAGACAGGGAGACGCAGTTGATGGATCAGAACAGCAAGCCTGAGAAAACAAGCCGCTTGACCAGAAAGGATTTCAGGCATTTTCTGCCGATTACCACCCGCTGGATGGACAACGACGCCTACGGTCATGTGAACAATGTCGTGTACTACAGCTGGTTCGACACCGTGGTGAACCAGTTTTTGATCAACAACGGCGCGCTGGATATCGAGCACAGCCCGGTCATTGGTCTGGTCATCGAGACGCAATGCAATTATTTTGCGTCGGTCGCCTTTCCCGAAGAAATCTCGGCCGGACTGAGGGTCAGCAGACTGGGGAATTCCAGCGTGCGCTATGAGGTGGGAATATTCAGAGCGAACGAAGACCAGGCTGCAGCCCAAGGTCATTTCGTCCATGTCTACGTAGACCGCACAAGCCGCAAGCCGACTCCCCTGCCTGACCGGCTCCGGTCGCTGCTGCAGACGATCCTGCACGCCGAGGAATAAAAAAGTTGTAATGATGCAACATGCGAGGGAGATATGACGCATCAAGTAAATTGTTCTTAAGAAACTATATTTCCATTGGTCAAGATTGCGAATCGTCAAATCCGAGTGAGAAACTCGTTTAACACGTTGCGCTAAGGCCTTAATTCCCTTGCTGATTTTCACTATTTTGCTAGGCTGCAAGCTATAATTGCGACTTGCAGAATCAGGGAGAGGGGCGATGGTTAAGTCCGCGCTGGGTATCGTTATTTCATTATTCGCTTTTGCCGTTGCGAGCCCCGCAGTGCATGCGCAGGGTTCGGCCGCCGCGAAATCCGGCAAAAAGCAGGTTGTCAAGAAACAGGTGGCCAAGAAGCCGGTAGCGAAAACCGCTTCCGCCAAGGTCAAGACATCCGTCGAGCGCCGTTCAGGCAAGAAGGTCGTCCAAGCCACTGCCGTGCGTTCTGCCGTGGCCGTCAAGGCGAAGCCGAATTCCGGCTACCAGCGGGTGGCATTCAGTCCTTCGCCCAACCCGGCAGCCGCAGCGGTGCCCCCCGTCATGACAGCCGGTGACATGGCAGGATTGAACCTGACCCATGATCCGCTTTCCCTCAAATCCAATGCTGCGGTCGTCATCGACCAGAGAACGTCCCAGGTCCTGTTCGAGAAAAACGCCGCCGTGCCCCTGCCGATCGCATCGCTCACCAAGCTGATGACAGCCATGATCGTGGTCGAGTCCCGGCAGAACATGGACGAGGTCCTTGAAGTCACGACCGACGATATCGATCGCGAAAAGAACAGCACCTCCCGTCTGCGCGTAGGCTCCCACATGAGCCGGGCCAACATGCTGCACATTGCGTTGATGAGCTCGGAGAACCGTGCCGCTTCCGCCCTCGGACGCAATTACCCGGGTGGCTTGCCGGCCTTCGTAGCCGCCATGAATGCAAAGGCCAAGGCCCTCGGCATGATGGACACCCGCTATGTCGATTCGACCGGCCTGTCCAGCCATAACGTTGCAAGCGCGCGTGACCTGGCCAGGCTGGTCGTTGCTGCCTACCAGTACCCCGTCATTCGGGATTACTCCACCGATGAGAACTACGCAGTCGATACCGGTAACGGGCATCAGCTGCAGTACATGAATTCCAATCGCCTGGTCAAGAACCCGGGCTGGGATATCGGTCTTCAGAAAACCGGCTATATCTCCGAAGCAGGCCGATGCCTGCTGATGCAGAGCCGCATCGACGGCCGCCCGGTCGTGATGGTATTCCTGGACTCGAAAGGCAAGGATTCACGGCTCGCCGACGCCGGCCGGGTCCGCAAATGGCTGGAGTCCACCAAGCCGCAAACTCTGGTGCAGGTGCAGGCGGCGGCGCGCTGAAGCCAATACTTCCCGTGATCAACACTTGATATAGAGCAATAACGGCTGCCGGGACCGGGCAGCCGTTTTCATTTATCTATGTTACATTGGGGTTTCTTGGAACCAGCATATTTCTCAAATGAAATCAATGCGTTGCGGAATATGAGGTGCATCCGGTTCCGGGGATGAGAAGTCTGCAGTTTTGTTTAACCCAGACGAAGGACGGCCAGACATGTCGCGCAGGCCGGGGAAATTCCGTTTCGGGATAGCCCTGATGACGCGGAAATTTCATGAGCCTTCCTCGTTCATAGATGCGTCCTGATACCGGTGTTTACTCCTAAGGTCTTACTAGTCAACGACGATTCCGCAAGCCTGCTGGCCCTGGCCAGCCTGCTGACCGACCGTGACAACTACGAAGTCATCACGGCACGCTCGGGCGAGGAAGCGTTGCGGAAGGTGTTGACCCACGATTTTGCCGTTATCCTGCTCGACGTCAGCATGCCCAGCATGGATGGCTTCGAAACCGCGGAGGCGATTCACTCCCATCCGCGCTCGGCCGCAGTGCCGATCATTTTCGTCACCGCCCATTACGCGGACGAGATGAACCGCTTGAAAGGTTATCAGCGCGGCGCGGTCGATTATCTGTTTACTCCGATCATTCCCCAAATCCTGCAATCCAAGGTTGCCGTCTTCGTCGAGCTGGCCAAGAAGAATCTGCAGCTGCAGCACCAGAAGAAGGAGCTTGAAAAGCTCAATGAAGACCTGCAGGAGCAGCGCAAGCAGGATTTGCAGCACATCAGCGAGCGGCGCCAGGCCGAAGAAGCGCTGCGCCAGTCGCAGGAAGAGCTGCGTCAGCTGGCCAGCTACCAGGAACGCATCAAGGAAGACGAGCGCAAGCGGATCGCCCGCGAGATTCATGACGAGCTCGGCCAGAACCTGCTCGCCCTGCGCATCGACATCGCCATGCTGCATGCGCGCACCGGCGCGACGCATCCCAAGCTGAACAAGAAGGTGCATGGCGTGCTCGATCATATCGACAGCACGATGAAAGCCATGCGGGCCATCATCAACAACCTCCGGCCGACGGTTCTTGACCTCGGCCTGAATGCTGCCATCGAATGGCAGGTCAAGGAATTCCAGCGGCGCACCGGCATCGCCTGCGAACTGATCATGCCGCCTACGGAACTGGTCATGGATGACGGCCGAGCCACTGCGCTTTTCCGCATCGTTCAGGAGTCGCTGAACAATGTGTTCCGGCATGCGCGCGCGACCAAGGCGAATATTGAACTGTCGCTGAGCGCCACCCAGCTGCAGATGAAGATTTCCGACAATGGCGTCGGCATTTTCCCGGGATGCAGGCGCAAGGCCAATTCCTTCGGCCTGGTCGGCATCAAGGAGCGCGTCAGCACCCTGGGCGGCGAATTCGAGATTCAGACCGGCCAGGATATCGGCACCACTCTCAGCATTTCCATACCGCTCGACGACGCAATCGGAATGGCCAGCGACGGCGCTGACGGCAGCCTGCCCACAGTGCTGTTCGACCGGCGCGCCAGCGATGCGCTCGACCTGAAAATCGGCCGCAAGCGGGCGCCCGCAGCGCGCCGCAAGAAGGAATCGGACAACCTCAACGAACTGACCTGACAAGCGCCTCTCACTGCCTTCCTATGGCGCTTGATATTAATCAATGGTTGGTCGCCTAATACCGTCAGCTATCCATCCGCGAATTGCTTGACGGCACTCTTTCGCCCAAAATACGTTATTCCTTTCTTCATAGAAAGCATCCAGGCTGCCCGTATGTCAGCCTGGAGATGCTATGCCCGCTTGCGCCGCAAGGATAAGATGATTATCCGGATGCCGGCCGCGGAGTGCGGAGAGGAACTGCGGCTGCCCTCGACGGCAGCATGCGTGCGATAACGGATTTTGATCAGGAGTGGGAGATCGTTGATGGACACCAGGACCAAGTTGACCGATGAACTGGATGCCAAGCTGTTGCTGGGCGTCCTGACCGCGCTGAAAAAGGGGGATTTCTCCACGCGCATGCCGTCGGACCTGACCGGCTTGGCAGGCAAGATCGCGGATACATTGAATGACATCATGGAGACCAACGAGCAGCTGACGCGGGAGATCACCGAAGTCAGCCGCGTGGTCGGACGCGAAGGCCGTCTCACGCAGCGCGCAACGCTCCCCAGCGTCGCCGGCGGCTGGGCCACCATCGTCAAATCCGTCAATACCCTGATCGACGACCTCGTGCATCCGACGACCGAGATGGCTCGCGTCATCGGCGCGGTGGCGAAGGGCGACCTTTCCCAGACCATGGCGCTCGATGTCGACGGACGGCCTCTCAAGGGACAATTCCTGCGCGCCGCTTCCACCGCGAATACGATGGTGGACCAGTTGTCTTCGTTCGCATCGGAAGTGACGCGGGTGGCGCGGGAAGTGGGTACCGAAGGCAAGCTGGGCGGCCAGGCGAACGTGCCCGGTGTGGCCGGGACATGGAAAGACTTGACCGACTCGGTGAACTCCATGGCGGGCAACCTGACGTCCCAGGTGCGTAACATCGCCGACGTGACGACGGCGGTAGCCAACGGCGACTTGTCCAAGAAGATTACCGTGGACGTGCGCGGCGAGATCCTGCAGCTCAAGGACACGATCAACACCATGGTGGACCAGCTGCGCTCCTTCGCATCCGAGGTGACCCGTGTGGCGCGGGAAGTGGGTACCGAAGGCAAGCTGGGCGGACAGGCTTACGTGCCAGGCGTGGGCGGTACCTGGAAGGACTTGACCGACAACGTGAACTTCATGGCCTCGAACCTGACCGGCCAGGTACGTAACATCGCGGAAGTGACGACGGCGGTGGCGAACGGCGACTTGTCCAAGAAGATCACCGTGGACGTCAAGGGCGAGATCCTGGAACTGAAAGACACCATCAACGTGATGGTGGACCAGCTGTCCTCGTTCGCATCCGAGGTGACGCGGGTGGCGCGCGAGGTGGGTACCGAAGGCAAGCTGGGCGGCCAGGCCAGGGTGGCGGGCGTGGCCGGCACCTGGAAGGACTTGACCGACTCGGTGAACTCGATGGCAGGCAACCTGACCGCGCAGGTGCGTAACATTGCCGACGTGACGACTGCTGTGGCGAACGGTGACTTGTCGAAGAAAATCACGGTGGACGTGAAGGGCGAGATTCTGGAACTCAAGAACACCATCAACGTGATGGTGGACCAGCTGAATTCCTTCGCGTCCGAAGTGACGCGGGTGGCGCGGGAAGTGGGTACCGAAGGCAAGCTCGGCGGCCAGGCAAACGTGCCCGGCGTGGCCGGTACCTGGAAGGACTTGACCGACTCGGTAAACTCCATGGCGGGCAACCTGACGTCCCAGGTGCGCAACATCGCCGACGTGACGACGGCGGTAGCGAACGGTGACCTGTCCAAGAAAATTACCGTGGATGTGCGCGGTGAGATTTTCGAATTGAAGAACACCATCAACGTCATGGTGGACCAGCTGAACTCCTTCGCGTCGGAAGTGACGCGGGTGGCGCGTGAAGTGGGTACTGAAGGCAAGCTGGGCGGACAGGCTCAGGTGAAGGGCGTGGGCGGCACCTGGAAGGACTTGACCGACAACGTGAACTTCATGGCCTCCAACCTGACCGGTCAGGTGCGAAACATCGCGGAAGTGACGACGGCGGTGGCGCGCGGCGACCTGTCCAAGAAGATTACGGTGGACGTCAAGGGCGAGATTCTCGAACTCAAGAACACCATCAACGTGATGGTGGACCAGTTGTCTTCGTTTGCATCCGAAGTCACCCGAGTGGCGCGAGAGGTGGGTACCGAAGGCAAGCTGGGCGGCCAGGCGAACGTGCCCGGTGTGGCCGGTACCTGGAAGGACTTGACCGACTCGGTGAACTCCATGGCGGGCAACCTGACGTCCCAGGTGCGTAACATCGCCGACGTGACGACTGCGGTAGCGAACGGCGACTTGTCCAAGAAGATTACCGTGGACGTGCGCGGCGAGATCTTGCAGCTCAAGGACACGATCAACACCATGGTGGACCAGCTGCGGTCCTTCGCATCCGAGGTGACCCGTGTGGCGCGTGAAGTGGGCACCGAAGGCCGTCTCGGCGGCCAGGCGAACGTTCCCGGCGCGTCCGGCACCTGGAAGGACTTGACCGACAACGTGAACTTCATGGCCTCGAACCTGACCGGCCAGGTACGTAACATCGCGGAAGTGACCACGGCGGTGGCGCGCGGTGACTTGTCCAAGAAGATCACCGTGGACGTCAAGGGCGAGATCCTGGAGCTGAAGAACACCATCAACGTCATGGTGGACCAGTTGTCCTCGTTCGCATCCGAGGTGACGCGGGTGGCGCGCGAGGTGGGTACCGAAGGCAAGCTGGGCGGCCAGGCTCAGGTCGAAGGCGCGGCGGGCACCTGGAAGGATCTGACCGATAACGTGAACTTCATGGCGGCGAACCTGACCGCGCAGGTGCGGGGTATTGCCGGCGTGGTGACCGCGGTCGCGAACGGCGATCTGAAAAAGAAACTGACCGTGGCGGCGCGCGGCGAGATCGCGGCGCTGGCCAACACGATTAACGAAATGACCGACACGCTCGCGGTGTTTGCCGATCAGGCCACCACCGTGGCCCGCGAGGTGGGCGTGGAGGGCAAGCTCGGCGGCCAGGCTTCGGTGCCGGGCGCGGCAGGTACCTGGAAGGACTTGACCGAAAACCTCAACCAGATGGCGGCAACGCTGACCACGCAGGTGCGTGCGATTGCGGAAGTGGCGACCGCCGTGACGCGCGGTGACTTGTCCCGTTCCATTCAGGTGGAAACGCGCGGAGAGGTGGCGGACCTCAAGGACAACATCAACGAGATGATCCGCAACCTGAAAGAAACCACGCAGAAGAATGCACAGCAGGACTGGCTCAAGACCAACCTGGCGCGCTTCACGCGCCTGCTGCAGGGCCAGCGCGACCTGACCGCGGTGACAACGCTGATCCTGTCCGAACTGGCACCGCTGGTGACGGCGCACCATGGCGTGTTCTACATGATGGATTCGCAGGACCAGGATGCCCGCCTGCGCATGATCGCCAGCTACGGCTACCGTTCCAACCGCAAGCTGCCGACCTCCTTCCTGCCGGGCGAAGGCCTGGTGGGGCAGTGCGCGCTGGAAAAGCAGCGCATCTGGCTGACCAACGTGCCGCGCGATTACATCCAGGTGTCATCCGGCCTGGGTGCGGCGCCGCCGACCAACATCGTCGTGCTGCCCATCCTGTTCGAACAGCAGGTCAAGGCCGTCATCGAGATCGCATCGCTGGACCGCTTCACCGAAACTCATCTCTGGTTCCTTGATCAGCTGATGGAATCGATCGGTGTGGTGCTCAATACGATCGAGGCGAATAGCCGTACTGAATCGCTGCTGACCCAGTCGCAGTCGCTGGCCCAGGAGCTGCAGCAGACCAACCTCGAACTGGCGGAAAAGGCGCGCCTGCTGTCCGAGCAGAACATCGAGGTCGAACGCAAGAACCGCGAAGTGGAACAGGCGAAGCTCGCGCTCGAGGAAAAGGCAACCCAGCTCGCCCTGTCTTCCAAGTACAAGTCCGAGTTCCTTGCCAACATGTCGCATGAGCTGCGCACACCGCTCAACAGCCTGCTCATTCTCGCCCAGCAGCTCTCCGACAACCCGGACGGCAACCTCAGCCCGCGCCAGGTGGAGTTCGCCAAGACCATTTACGGTTCCGGCAGCGACCTGCTGACGCTCATCAACGATATTCTGGACCTGTCGAAGATCGAGTCCGGAACGGTCACGCTGGAACTCAGCGAATACCGTTTCCGCACGCTGTCCGGCTATGTGGAGCGCACCTTCCGCCACATGGCCGAAGCCAAGCAGCTCAACTTCTCGGTCGACCTGGCGGACGACCTGCCGGTGGCAATGATGACCGATACCACCCGCCTGCAGCAGATCCTGAAGAACCTGCTCTCGAACGCCTTCAAGTTCACCTCGCATGGACAGGTATCCCTGCGCATCGGCCGCGTGCTCTCGGGCTGGACGCCGGATCATCCCAACCTGAACCAGGCCGATGCAGTGCTGGCCTTCTCGGTTACCGATACCGGCGTCGGCATTGCTTCCGACAAGCTGCAGCTGATCTTCGAAGCCTTCCAGCAGGCCGACGGCAGTACCGCCCGCCGCTACGGCGGAACCGGCCTCGGCCTGTCCATCAGCCGGGAACTTGCCCGCCTGCTCGGCGGCGAAATTCGCGTGGAAAGCGTGGTCGGCGTCGGCAGTACCTTCACCCTGTTCCTGCCGTACAACCGTTCCGGATTCATCAGCCAGGAGACGCTGCAGTCCACATCGTCGATGGGCATGCTGCGCGGCGACATGGTCTACCTGAATTCCGACATCAGCGAGATCAGCGATGTGGAGGAACTGCATCCGTCGCAGCTCGGTACCGATGCGCCCTCATTGCCCTATGAAAGCACCACCTCCGACGACCGCGCGCTGATCGCGCCCGGCGATCCATCCGTACTGATCGTGGAAGACGATGCCCGCTTCGCCGGAATCCTGCTCGATTACGCACGCGAGAAGAATTTCAAGGGCATCGTCACGCACCAGGGTGATTCCGCGCTGACCCTGGCGCGCGACTACCTGCCGGCGGCCATCCTGCTTGACATCGACCTGCCGGACATCGACGGCTTCACCGTGCTCGAACGCCTCAAGCGAGACCCGGGCACGCGCCATATCCCGGTTCATGTCATGACCAACCTGAAGGAGCGCGAGCGGGTGCTGCGCCAGGGCGCGATCTCCTACCTGCACAAGCCGGTCAGCCGCGAGCGCCTGCAGGAGGAATTCACCCGCATCCAGCAGTTCCTCATCCGCGGCAAGCGCAGCCTGCTGGTGGTGGAAGACGACCCGATGCAGCGCAGCATGATCGTCGACCTCATCGGTGCCAACGACGTGCATATCGTCGCGGTCAGCTCCGGCAAGGAAGCGCTGGACGCGCTGCATGCGAGCCAGTTCGACTGCATGGTGCTCGACCTGTCGCTGCCCGATATCAACGGCATGGAACTGCTGGACCGGATCGGCGACGATGCCAGCCTGCGCAACCTGCCGGTGGTGATCTATACCGCAAAGGAACTGAACCGCAAGGAAGTGACGCACCTGAAACGCATCGCCAAGACCATCGTGGTCAAGGACGCGCGCTCGCCCGAGCGCCTGCTCGATGAAACGGCGCTGTTCCTGCATCGCTCGCCGACCAGCCTGCCGGAGACGCAGCGCCGGATGCTTGAGGATATCCACCAGGCCGACGGCGGACTGATAGGCCGCAAGGTGCTGATCGTCGATGACGACCTGCGCAACATCTTCGCCCTCAGTTCGGTGCTGGAGCGGCAGCAGATGAAGGTACTGTTTGCGGAAAACGGCAAGGACGGCATCGAAGTGCTGGAGAAGGACCCGACCATCGAAATCGTGCTAATGGACATCATGATGCCGGAAATGGACGGATACGACACCATGCGCGCCATCCGAGCCATTCCGCGCTTCAAGTCACTGCCCATCATCACGCTGACGGCAAAGGCCATGAAAGGCGACCGCGACAAGTGCCTGGCGGCGGGCGCTTCCGATTACATCACCAAGCCGGTGGACGTGGCGCAGCTGCTGTCGCTGATGCGCGTCTGGCTGCATCAATAGGATGGGATGACGCTTGGAACCGTCCATGCCCATTGCCGGGATCGTTGAAGACCTGGAAATCGACCTTCTGCTGGAAGGCGTTTTCCGGTATTTCGGGCATGACTTCCGCGGCTACCAGCGCGAAGCGGTCAGGAAGAGGCTGCTCGCGCTGATGCAGAACCGCAAGTTGCGCACGGTTTCGGCCCTGCAGGAGCAGGTGCTGCATGACCCGGCCGCCGGTGCCGCCTTGCTGCGGGCGCTCAGCCTGCGCCCCGGCGCGCTGTTCGACGATCCAGTCTACTTTCGGCTGCTGCGGCAGACCATGGTGCCCTGGCTTCGCTCCTTTCCGTCGCCGCGCATCTGGCTGGCCGAATGCGCGACCGCGGAAGAAGTCTATGGCATGGCGATCCTGCTCTCGGAGGAAAAGCTGCTCGATCGCACCCAGATCTTCGCAACCGCGGAAAACGAAGCCTTGCTGGCGGAAGCCAGCGAGGGCGGTTTCGCCTGCGAACGGTTCGAAAGCTATGAGCGCAATTACCGCGAAAGCGGCGGCAGGGCAGACCTGGGCGCCTACTGCGCGAGGGAAGGGGAGCGCGCCGTCTTCAGCGAGCAGCTGCGCAGCAACATCGTCTGGGCGCAGTACAGCCTGGCGACCGATGCATCATTCAATGAATTCCAGACCATCATTTGCCGCCGCGCGATGCCGGACTTCGGCGCCTATCTGAAGCGGCGCACCCTGCAGCTGTTTTATGAAAGCATGCCGGTGTTCGGCATACTCAGCGTCGATCAGGGAGATGGCCTCGACGCGGCGCCGTTCGTGTCGCGCTACAAGCCGATTTCAAGCGAACTCGGCGTTTACCGGCGCGTTGCATGACACCCGAGGGGAGCGGGCGTACCCGCGTCCCCGCCTTTTGCGCCCGGAACTGCGATTTTCCATCTCAGGCTGCCGCGCCCTGCGGCACATGCCCGAGCACGGAGGAAATCTCTCCGGCCGTGCTGACCAGATCTTCCACCCATTCATCCTGCAGGCGGTCCGCCGGTGCGGAAATCGACAGGCCGGCGATCAGCTTGCCGGAATCGTCGTAGATGCCGGCGGCCATGCAGCGCACGCCCAGTTCCAATTCCTCATTGTCGCGCGCATAGCCGCGCGCGCGTACCAGGCTGAGCTCGCGTTCGAGCTTGGCGAGGTCGGTGATGGAATTCTTGTTGTGACCCGCCAGGCCGGTGCGGGTAGCATAGGCGCGTACCTGTTTCGGATCGTCGACCGACAGGAAAAGCTTGCCGGTGGAAGTCAGGTGCAGCGGCGCGCGGCCGCCAATGGCGCGCACCACCTGCATGCCGGAGCGTTCCGAGAATGAGCGGTCGATGTAGACGATCTCATCGCCCTGCCGGACCGACAGGTTGATCGTCTGCTGCGTGCGCCGGTGCAGCGCCCGCATGTACTCCAGCGATGCTTCGCGCACATTGAGCCGGCTCTTGACGATATTGCCCAGCTCCAGCAGGCGCATGCCCAGCCGGTAGGAGCCGGCTTCGGCGCGGTCGACGAAACGCTTGACGACCAGATCGTTGAGGATGCGGTGAGCGGTGGAAGGATGCAGGCCGGTCATGGTGGACAGCTCCTTCAGACTCACCGGATCAGGATATTGCGCGAGCGCATCCAGCAGTGAAATCATGCGTTCGATCACCTGGATCGATGTCTGACTGTTTTCAGGTGCCTGATCGTTTTTCATAATATGGTTGGTGCGTTGCAATAAGCATGTTATATCACATCGTGAAAAAACGAAAAAGGTGCTTTCTTACATTTGGATTATCTTCATAGCGCGTCATCAAACGCAGTTGTACCCGCCGAGGCGGAAACCATACGGTCCGATACGTAATGGCAAGCTTGTCGACTGCCATCCGATTTGCGTGTACGCTTCGGACGCTGCCGGCGCAATGCATGCCGGCAAGCGATCTAGGCGGAATCGGGATGCAATCATGGCAATGTCGGAAAACGAATCACAATTCAGCGAATTCAAGAGCAAGAGCGGCTTCAGGCGCATCCTGTCGGCCTACTCCTATTCGATGCAGGGTTTTCAGGCCGCCTGGCGCAATGAACACGCCTTCCGCCAGGAGGTGATGATCGTCGTTCCGGGCATGCTGATCGCGCCTTTCCTGCCGCTTCCAGCCCTGCACCGGCTTGCCCTGGTGGCAGTCGTGATGCTGCTGCTGATCGTCGAACTGCTCAACTCCGCCATCGAGACCGTGGTCGACCGGATTTCCCTGGAACGGCATCCGCTGTCGAAGGTGGCCAAGGACATCGGAAGCGCCGCCGTCTTTCTTTCGCTTGTGCTCGCCGGCATGACCTGGGCCGTCATTCTGCTGCCTTTAGCGAAGGCCTATTTCCGAACATAGCCGTCGCACGCTTGGCGGCTACTTGCCGATATTGCGCTCCACCCATCGCTCGAAGGACTGCAGGAATTTCTGCATGAAGTCGCGCGTCGAGTCGCTGGCGATATTGCCGCTCTCATCCACCAGGTTGCCCGCGTTGCCGATATAGGCTTCCGGCTGCTGCATCACCGGCACATTCAGAAAGACCAGCGACTGGCGCAGGTGGTGGTTGGCGCCGAAACCGCCGATGGCGCCCGGCGATACGCTGATGACCGCTCCGGGCTTGCCGTCCCAGGCGCTCTGTCCGTAGGGGCGGGAGGCGGTATCGATCGCATTCTTGAGCACGCCCGGCACCGAGCGGTTGTATTCAGGCGTAACGAAAAGCACCGCATCGGCATTTTGGATCTGCGTCTTGAAATCGCGGGCCGCCTGCGGCGGGTTGGCGTCGTTATCCTGGTTGTACAGCGGCAAGTTGCCGATCTCCACGATATTCAGGGTCAGCGAGGCCGGCGCCATTTTCTGCAATGCCTGCGCCAGCTTGCGGTTGATCGAATCCTTCCGAAGGCTGCCGACGATGACAGCCACGTTTTTTGCTGTACTCATGATCGCTCCTGGTCAATGTGAACAACGGCCTGCCATCGTTGCCGAAGGACTGCGTGCCATCGTTGCCGAAGGACTGCGGACGCGGCCGGCGATATGGCGGGGGAGACCGTCGTATATCATGTTTCATTCGTGGAGAGGGCCTGCCGGCCGGCGCAATGCAAGGAGCTTGGAGTTGCATCAATGGCGTGATTGCACCTCAACAAGCATTCGGAGTTATCATGCGCGCAGAGCCGCCTTGAACCGCCGGGTGCTGCATGGAGGTCCGCCGGCGAGGTTCGCACGCAAGCTCTGCCTCCCGCGAACAGCGTGCCTTTCGGCAAGGGCAGCGCGGTACTCGGCGTAGCGCATATCTTTCCGCCAATAACAACATGAATCAAAGGAGCTGCCATGCATCGTTACCAGTCAGGAAACGTATCCGAAGACTTCGGAAAACTCATTCTGCGAGTGACGCTCGCATTGCTCATTCTTTTGCATGGCGTGTCCAAGATCATGAACGGTGTCACCGGCATCGAAGGCATGGTCACCAAGATCGGCCTGCCGCCGGCATTCACCTACCTCGTCTACGTCGGGGAAGTGATTGCACCGCTTCTGGTGCTGGTTGGACTCATGACCAGGCCGGCGGCGCTGATCATTGCCGTCAACATGGTGTTTGCCGTCGTGCTGGCGCACATGGGGGATCTGGGCAGCCTGAACAAGACCGGCGGCTGGGCCCTGGAATTGCAGGGAATGTTCCTGGCCTCTGCGCTTGCCGTCGCTTTCCTTGGCGCCGGCAGATACAGCATAGGCGGGCAGAGCGGCCGCTGGAACTGAACCTGAGATAGCGCCGTCGCGCACGACGGCTGGCATGGCCGCGGCTATCGCATGCCGCGGCCATATTCTTTCGTGCCGCCATGAAAGGCGGCGCAGCAATGCAGCGAAAAGGAAAGTCATGAGCAATTCCACTCCCACCGCATTTGCCACCGCAACTCCGCCGGTCCAGGCTACGCTGATCACGACGGATACCGCCGGCCTTCAGGCTGGAGACATCCAGATAGCGGCCGCCGACCGGACGATTCCCGGCTACTGGGCCGCGCCATCGGGGGCGGGTCCGCATCCGGTCGTACTGGTGGTGCAGGAAATCTTCGGTGTCCATGAACACATCAAGGATGTCGTCCGCCGCTTTGCCAAGCTCGGCTATCTCGCGGTCGCACCGGACCTGTATGTACGGCAGGGCGATGTGTCCGGAATGGAAAGCATCGACGAAATTCGCAAGATCGTGGTCACGGTGCCGGACCGGCAGGTCATGTCCGATCTCGATGCCAGCCTTGCATGGGCGCAGGACCACGGAGGCGACGTGAATCGCGCGGGCGTGACCGGCTTCTGCTGGGGCGGCCGCATTACATGGCTGTATGCGGCCCATCAGCCGAAGCTCAAGGCGGGCGTCGCCTGGTACGGCAAGCTGGTCGGCGATGCAAGCGCCCTGGCGCCGCAGCATCCGGTCCAGCTAGCCACGCAGCTGAAGGCGCCGGTGCTGGGCCTCTACGGAGGCCAGGACCAGGGCATTCCGCTGGACACGGTCGAGCAGATGCGCGATGCGCTGGCGCAAGCCGGCAGTCCGTCGTCGATTCATGTCTATCCCGATGCGCCGCATGCGTTCTATGCAGATTACCGGCCATCCTACCGGAAAGAAGCTGCACAGGATGGCTGGCAGCGCATGCTGGACTGGTTCAGACAGCATGGAGTTTGAACACTACATTTACGGGTGTATTCAAAGCAGCAAAGGACTCGGCGGGATGACGCCTCGTTATCAGAAAATTAAATATGGTTTTCTGAAATCATTCGTTTTCAGCAGCTTGTTCAACCGATAGTCTGAAACACGACTTCGGATTCCATTTTAAGACGGCATTGTGAACAAACTCCTGACATTCCCTGATTCCTTCGGCATGGCGTTGTCGATCCGCGCCAAGGCTCTCCTGTTTCATGACCCGCGCTCGTCCGCATTGCTCGAGCAGGTCGAGCGCATTGCGCGCAGCGATGCCACCGTGCTGGTGATCGGCGAAACCGGCACCGGCAAGGAACTGATCGCCCGCCATATCCACTCGCAGAGCGAACGCAAGGGACCGTTCATTGCCGTCAACTGCGGCGCATTCAGCGAATCGCTGATCGATGCCGAACTGTTCGGTCATGAGACCGGCGCATTTACCGGAGCAACGCAGGCACGTTCAGGCTGGTTCGAAGCCGCCAACGGCGGCACGCTGTTCCTCGACGAGATCGGCGACCTGTCGATGGCCCTGCAGGTCAAGCTGCTGCGGGTGCTGCAGGAGCGCCAGGTGGTGCGCCTCGGTTCGCGCCGGCCGATACCGCTGGATGTGCGGCTGGTCGCCGCCACCAACGTCGACCTGCACAAGGCCGTCGCTGCCGAGCGTTTCCGGTCCGATCTGTTCTACCGTCTCAGTGTCGCCACGGTCAACCTGCCGCCGCTGTGCGAGCGGCCTGGCGACATCCTGCCGCTGGCCCGCCATTTCATCGGACTCTACAGCGCCAAGCTCAAGCTCGAGAATGTCGATCTTGGGCCTGACGCCGAGGCGGCGCTGCTTGCCTACGAATGGCCGGGCAATATCCGCGAGCTGGAGAACGTCATCCATTATGCGTTGATCGTCTGCCGCGACGGGAGCATACGCTCCGAAGATCTGCGCATGGTCGGCACGCTGCATCGCAGCCGCCCGGCTTCAGTGCCTTCGCAATATTCGCAGCCGCTGCAGCTGCCGCCAGAGCAACAGCAGCGGCATCTGCATGCTGTGCCGGCGTCCCGGGCGGAGGAAGTGCAGCCGGCGCCGGCATTGCGCCAGCGGCTCGAGAGCCTGTTCAATGAATTCATCGAAGCCGGGGAGCCCGTTCTGTTCGATACCGTGGAAGAGGCGTTGATCCGCACGGCTTATGCATGGTGCCATCAGAACCAGGTGCAGACGGCGAAGGTGCTCGGCATCAGCCGCAATATCTTGCGCACCCATCTCAAGCGCTTCGGCCTGATCGGCGGCACGGACGGCGGCGCCGAGAGCAGCACGCCTGCCGAGAGCGGTCAGTTCCGTCACATCTCCATCGCACTGTAGCGCTGCAGCACCGCAGCACTTTTCAAGAGCTGCGGCTTGCGATGCCGAGACATCGCAAGCCGCGCAGCATTCAGGCAATGGCAGCATGGCCGATGCGCTTGCCGGAAGCATCGAAGCGGGGCCAGTGCTTGTCCAGGCCCAGTTCCTTGAGTGACGCGTCCAGATAGCGCGTATCGATCCAGGCATGAATATCGAAGGGCTTGCGTATCAGCTTGAACTTGTGCGCATCCTCCACCGACTGGCGCATGCGTGCGACGACAAACGGGTCGAATACCGGCGACAGCCGTTCCGCCAGCGGCACGCCGTCATACTCCTCGCGGTACATGTCCGCAGTGATGCTGCCGCCCTTGCTCCATGTCGCAAACACGTCTTCCCGGTTCCTTTCATCGGACACCCATTGCGCGGCGCGGACCAGCGCCTTCACCGTGCGCTGTGTCAGTTCTGGATGGCGGCTGGCGAATGCCTGATTGGCGACCACCTGAGACGGCGAAGTCGCGACCGCAGCGTCGCGTGTCGTAAAGACGAGTTTCGCCGCGCCGGCTTCCCGCAGGCGGAGAATGGTGATGGCGCCGAAGATGGCGTCGAGGTCGCCGGCCTGCAACGCCGCCTGGCTGGCGGCGGGATCGAGATTCATCACCCGCACATCGCGTTCGGACAAGCCATGCAGGCTGAGGATGCGGTTGACCGCCAGCTGCGTGGCCGTGCCCTTGTGGAAGGCGATGCGCTTGCCGCGCAGATCGGCAACGGACTTGATGGTGGAATCGCGCCCGGCCAGCAAAAATGTATTGGCACGGCTGCTCGAGATGAACACGGCACGCGTGTCCAGGCCGACCGATCTGCCCACGATGGCAGGCAAGCCGCCCTGGGTTGCGAAGTCGAGCTGGTTGTTCGACAGCGCTTCATTGACGGCAGGGCCTTCCCCCTTGAAGAAAATCCATTCAACGCGGATGCCGTCTTTCTTGAATTCCTCTTCCACCACGCGCTGCGACTGCGCAATGGCCAGGGTGCTGGTGCTGATGCGCGGCGGATTGCCCACGCCTGCGTTCGACACGCCGAAGCGGATGACCTGCGGCGCCTGCGCCTGCACAAGCCCAGGCAGTGCGATGCCCGACAGCGGCAGGGACGCGATACCCTTGATCAGTTGTCTGCGGATGAGTGAAGTCATGCTGCATGGCCTCCCCGGCGATGCGATTGGCGCAATTCGGATCGTGGTGTTCTTTCGTTCTGCATGTCGATATCCTGCAATGCGGGTTGATGAATTAGTGTCCGGCACGACCATCCCGGTGCAAGGTCCATACCAGCGCAAGCTGCGGTCTGCTAAGGCATACCGGTGTCCTGGCTCGCCGCACCTGCTTGGTTTTGAACACGTTGTGTGGACCGCTGTTGCTTCGGCAGCAAATTTGCTGGCGCTTCTGCAGGCGCCTGGGCGGATTCCACATATTCCCGATGGCACAGGATTTGCGAAGCGATACGGGATGCAGCCGTGGGGCTGTCCTTCCTTCCATCGCACAGAGACTGTGAGAACTCGATCATGACGCAACGCCAGCTCAAACTCGGCGCCTTCATCCAGGCGACCGGCCACCACATCGCCGCATGGCGGCATCCCGGCTCGCAAGCCGACTCGGGAATCAATATCGATCACTACCAGCAGGTCGCACGCACCGCCGAGAAGGGCAAGTTCGACATGGTCTTCCTGGCCGACAGCGTCGGCATCCAGCAGCACGGCGACGACGAATCGCGCAGCCGCTATGGACGCATCGCGCATTTCGAACCGGTGACCCTGTTCTCCGCGCTTGCGGCGACCACGACGCACATCGGTTTCGTCGCGACCGCCTCGACCACCTATGAAGAGCCCTACCTGCTGGCACGCAAGTTCGCCTCGCTCGATCATATCTCCAAGGGCCGCGCCGCATGGAACGTCGTCACCACGGGAAATGAAAACGCGGCCGGCAATTTCGGCAAGGAAGAACATCCTGCGCATCCGTTGCGCTACGAGCGCGCCGAGGAATTCATCGATGTCGCCAAGGGTTTGTGGGACAGTTTCGAAGATGATGCCTTCCTGCGCGACAAGGAAAGCGGCGTCTACAGCGATCCGTACAAGCTGCATGCGCTCAATCACAAAGGCAAGCATTTTTCCGTCGCCGGGCCGCTCAATATTTCGCGCCCTCCTCAGGGCTATCCGGTCATCGTGCAGGCCGGCGCATCGGATGCCGGGCGGGAGCTCGCGGCAAGGACCGCGGAAGTCATCTTCACCGCATGGCAGACGTTGGACGAGGCCCAGGCCTTTTACCGCGACGTCAAGGGCCGCATGGCGAAGTATGGCCGCCATCCGGACGAGCTGAAAATCATGCCGGGAATCTCGCCCGTGGTGGGCCGCACGCAGGAAGAGGCGGATGCCAAGTACCGCGAACTGCAGGACTTGATCCATCCTTCCGTCGGGCGCGGCATCCTGCAGCGCTTCTTCCCCGGCGTCGACCTGTTGCAATATGACCTCGACGGTCCGCCGCCGCCGTTTGCGGACAGCACCAACGGCAACACCAGCCGCCTTGCGCTGGTGACCGAACTGGCGCAGCGCGAAAAACTGACGCTTCGCCAGCTCTACCAGCGCCTCGCCGGCGCGCGCGGGCATCGCGTGGTGGTGGGCACGCCGCAGAAGGTGGCAGACGAGATCGAGGCCTGGTTCCGCAACGAAGGCGCGGACGGCTTCAATGTCATGCCGCCGGTGCTGCCGGCATCGCTTGACGACTTCGTTGAACTGGTGATTCCGGAATTGCAGCAGCGCGGCATTTTCCGCACCGAATACGAAGGGCGGACGCTGCGCGAGAATCTTGGCCTGACGCGACCGCAGAACCAGTTCGCATTGCGCCGGGAGGCTGCAAGTGCAGCAGCGGCCTGACGCCGGTGCGGCACGCGCAGATGCCGGCCTGACCCAGACCCCGACGCAGGCGCATGCCGGCCGGCGGCGAGCGCTCAAGGGCATGGCTGCCGGCCTGCTCGGCGCAGCCTCTTCGCAGGCGCTGGCATCGCCTGCAAGGGTGGACGCCGACCCGGCGCCGGCACTCGATATCGCGCCCTGGAGCCTCAGGCAAGGCGAACCCGTGCTTTGGCATCCCTACGGGCAGCCGTCGAGCCATGAACGCGATGTCGTACGGCGCTCCGTGACATTGAAGGCTGCGACGCCGGGCGCCGCTTCCTCGCTCGCCCCATTGCACAAGCTGTACGGAACCATCACGCCCAACGGCCTGGTGTTCGAACGACACCATGCAGGCATTCCATTGATCGATCCCGATGCGCATCGCCTTGCGCTGCACGGCCTGGTGAAGTCGCCGCGGGTTTTCACGATGGATGATCTGCTTCGCTTTCCGTCGGTCAGCCGCATTCACTTTTTGGAATGCTCCGGCAACACCGGGCGCGAGTGGAACGGTCCGTCCGGCCAGCCAGTGCAGGTCACCCACGGCCTGCTGTCCTGCTGCGAATGGACGGGCGTGCCGCTGTCGACGCTGCTCGACGAGGTCGGCTATGACAGGGAAGCAAAATGGATACTCGCCGAAGGCGCGGACGGGGCGGCGATGTCGCGCAGCATTCCCATCCGCAAGGCGCTCGACGATGCGCTGATCGTGTATGCACAGAACGGTGAGCGCCTGAGGCCGGAGAACGGATATCCGCTGCGCCTGTTCCTGCCGGGCTTCGAGGGCAACATGAGCATCAAGTGGCTGCGCAGGCTGAAGCTCGGCAGGGAGCCGTTCATGACGCGCGAGGAAACTTCCAAGTACACCGACCTGATGCCCGACGGGCGCGCCGATCAGTTCACTTTCGTCATGGAGACCAAATCCGTGATCCTGCAGCCTTCGCCCGGCTACCGCTTGCGCGGCGCCGGCTTTTACGAAATCAGCGGCATCGCGTGGTCGGGCCGCGGGCGGATCAGGCAGGTCGACGTTTCCACCGACGGCGGCAGAAGCTGGCAGCGCGCAAGGCTGGACGGCGATCCGCTGAACCGGGCGCTGACCCGCTTCCGCATCGGCTGGCAATGGGACGGCGGGCCGGCGCGCCTGCAGAGCAGGGCAGTCGATGAAACCGGCGAGGTGCAGCCGACGCGGGAGCAGCTGGTCGCCCGGCGAGGCGTCAACAGCACCTATCACTACAACGGCATCCAGAGCTGGAAGGTCGACCCGTCCGGGGAGCTGAGCAATGCATAGGCAAGACACCAGACGCCGGCTGTCCTTGCCGGCATGCGCCTTCGCGCTTATCGCTTGCCTGTCTCCGGCGGCATCGGCCTCGCCGCTCGGTCTCGGCACGCCGATTTCATCTGAGCAATTGCGCCATTGGGATATCGATGTCTCCGCCGACGGCACCGGCTTGCCTGCCGGGCGGGGAAGTGTCGTCGAAGGCAAGACCGTCTACCAGGCAAAATGCGCGGCCTGCCATGGCGCAGCCGGAGAGGGCGGTATCGGCGATGCCCTTGCCGGCGGCAAAGGCACGCTCGCGACGGCCAAGCCAGTCAAGACCATCGGCAGCTATTGGCCCTATGCGACCACGCTGTTCGATTACATCCGGCGTGCAATGCCATTCGGGGAACCGCAATCCCTTTCCAGCGAAGACGTCTATGCGGTGTCGGCTTACCTGCTGCATCTCAACGGCATCGTCGCCGCGGACACCGTGCTCGATGCCGCTTCGCTGCCCAAGGTCCGCATGCCCAACCGCGAAGGGTTCGAACCGAAATAACGGTCGATCCACGTTAGCTTCCCGTCATGCGCGCGTGCCCCCGGAACAGCACGCGCGCATGGCTCCTCCTTCGCTGGAAGGACGCCTCTCAATAAGCCCCGCGAGAAGCATCACCGATTACAAGAACGCCATCACCATTTTCAGACAAGGAGAAATCATGTTCACAGCATCCACCCGCGTCAGGCTCGACGTACGCCCGGTCACGCCGGTGATCGGCGCCGAAGTGTACGGCACCGATCTGCGTGAAACGCTCGATGGCGAAACCGTCGCCGCCCTGCGCGCGGAATTGCACAAATGGAAAGTGCTGTTCTTCCGCGACCAGGACATCAGCGACGAACAGCAGCTGGCCTTCGGTCGCCTGTTCGGTCCCCTGACACCGGCGCATCCCATCGCGAAAGGACTTGCCGGGCATCCGGAAATCTGGGAGCGCAAGGCGGCCGAGTACAAGACGCGCCATCGCGGCGATCTCACCATTCCGAGCGCGCGGCCGCCGCGCGACTACAAGGGCTGGCATATCGACATTATCTTCGTCGCCAATCCCAACAAGTATTCGATCCTGAGAGGCGTCGAAATCCCGGCCTATGGAGGCGACACGCTGTGGAGCAATCTCGCGCTGGCTTATGAAGGGTTGTCGCCGCAGATAAGGAATCTGATCGACGGCCTGCAGGCGGTGCACCGCACCGGAAGCTACGACAGCGGCGAGCCGGGACGCATCCGGCAGGATGGCCGCAGGGCCGGCCCCTTCGTGGCCCTGCATCCGCTGGTGCGCGTCCATCCCGATACCGGCGAGAAAGTACTGTTCGTCAATCCCGGCACGACCAGCCATATCGTTGGGCTGAAAGAACGGGAAAGCCAAGCGCTGCTAGACTTGCTGTTCGAAGAAGTGAGCCGTCCGGAATACACGGTGCGTTTCCGCTGGACGCCGAATGCGATCGCCATGTGGGACAACCAGGCGACTGCGCATGCGGGGCCGATTGATTATGCGCACTTCGACCTGCCTCGCGTGGTGCGCCGCATCACCGTGCGGGCGATCTGCCGGTCGGGCCCGACGGTTTCCGTTCGCAGCCGCTGGATGGCGAACTCTTCAATATCATCGGATAAGCATTCAGTTTTGCAGCCTTCAATCCAATACAGAAAAGGACAGCACATGCAAACCACAAGACTCGGCGGCACCGGCCTGACAGTGTCTCGCCTCTGCCTCGGCACGATGACCTTCGGACTGCAATCGGACGAGACGACCTCGAACGCCATTCTCGACCGGGCCGCGGAAGGCGGCGTGAATTTCATCGATACCGCCGACGTATATCCGCTCGGCGGAGATACCGGCACGGCGGGGCGCACCGAAGAAATCGTCGGCCGCTGGCTCAAGGGCAGGCGCAACCGTTTCATCCTTGCCACCAAGGCGGTCGGCAAGATGGGGCCCTCGGCCTGGGACCAGGGCGCGTCGCGCAAGCATCTGCTCGATGCCATCGACGCCTCCCTGCACCGTCTTGGTACCGATTACGTCGACCTCTATCAGCTGCACTCCGACGATCCGAATACGCCGCTCGATGAAACACTAGAAGCGCTCGATACCATCGTGCGTTCGGGCAAGGCCCGCTACGTCGGCGTCTCCAATTTCCTCGCCTATCGCATCGCCCGCCTGCTGGGCCGTGCAGAAGCGCGCAACCTCACCAGGGTGGTATCGATACAGCCGCGCTACAGCCTGCTGTTCCGCGAAATCGAGCGCGAACTGCTTCCTCTGGCGCAGGAAGACCGTCTCGGCGTGATTCCATACAACCCGCTGGCGGGAGGCCTGCTGACAGGCAAGCACAAGTACGGCACCGGTCCGACTGCAGGCACCCGCTTCACGCTGGGCACTGCCGCCGATCGTTACCAGGACCGCTACTGGCATGAGCGGCAGTTTGCCACGGTGGAAGCGCTCAACGAAGCCGTATCCGCATCCGGTCTTTCGCTGACTACGGCATCGGTCGCATGGGTGCTGGCCAATCCCGTGATCACGTCCGCCATCATCGGTGCCAGCCGGCCGGATCAGCTGAATGAAACGCTCAAGGCGGCCGACGTGCAGCTCGATGCATCGCTCAAGCAGCGGCTGGACGAACTCACCGCCGAGTACCGGCGCGGCGATGCAGCCCGCTGAAGACTGAGCGACGATGCTGCTGCGAATTCAACCAGCCTGCTTGGTCTTTCGCATCGCACGGTTGAAAGCGCAGCAGCGCAGTGGCGTTTTCCACGGCGATCAAGGGTTTTTCAATGGCATGGATGCTGCAATGAGGTAGAGGCTCTGCAGGCGGACGATGCGTCGCCACTCTGCAGACTGTCCTCAACATCCATTGGAGAACCACAGTGAATGATCGTCTCAGCCGCATCCAGGCTTCGCCCTCGGTCGCCGTCAAGCAGAAACTCGATTTCCCCGTCATCGATACCGATGTCCATACCAACGACTACACGCCCGACCTCGAAGACTATGTCGCCAACTATGGCGGCGTGAAACTGGTTGATGCGCTGCGCAAGGCATCCGCATCGCGCATCGAACGCGGCGGCGTCGGCAACGGCAAGAACTGGTACGAGCAGACGCCGGAAGAGCGTCAGTACTACCGCACCATCCGTGCGCCGTGGTGGGCGCGCGTGACGAAAAACACGCTCGATGTCGCCACTTACCATTTGCCGGAACTGCTGTACGAGCGCCAGGAAGAGCAAGGCTCGGACTACTCGGTGCTGTTCCCGAACAATGTGCTGGCGCCGCTGGGCGTACGCGACAAGGATGACCGCACCGCGCTGCAGCGCGCCGTCAATCATTACCATGCCGATCTCTACCGCAAATTCAGCGACCGCCTGACGCCAGTGGCCGGCGTGCCGCTGCACACGCCGGAAGAGGGCATCGCCGAGCTTGAGTTTTCCGTCAAGACGCTGGGCCTCAAGGCCATCAATATCGCCGGCAGCGTGCGCCGGCCGATCCGGGCTCTTGCGGAGAAATATCCCGCCGACAAATACCCGGAACTGCAGAAATACATTTCCTACCAGGACTTCTACGGTCTCGACAGCGAATACGACTACGATCCCTTCTGGGCCAAGGCGGTCGAGCTCGGCGTGCCCATTCTCACCCACTACGGTAGCCAGGGCTGGACCGGGCGCAGTTCCATCAGCAATTACATGAACAACCATATCGGCCACTTCGCCGACGGTTCGGAAGCTTTTGCCAAGTCGCTGTTCTTCGGCGGGGTCACCCGCCGCTTCCCCAAGCTGCGTGTCGGCATGCTGGAGGGCGGGGCTGACTGGGGTGCGCGGGTATTCACCCATCTGGTCGATCGCTGGGAAAAGCGCAGTCTCGAAGGTCTGAAGAATTACGATCCCGCCGCCACCGACCGGGCGCTGCTGACCGATCTGTTCGCCCGCTACGGCGCCGACCTGACCAAGGGCCGTTCGATCGAGGGCGAAGACCTGATTCGCGATACGCTCGGCGAGCGTTATACCCGTTCGGCCCGCCAGCCTCAGGGCAGTGAACTTGAGGATTTTGCGGCGGCAGGCATTGAAAGGCCGGAAGACATCAAGGCGCGCTGGGTCGACAACTTCTTCTTCGGTTCCGAATCGGACGACCGTACGATCGCTACCGCCTTCAATGACAAGGCCAATCCTCTCGGCGTCAAGATCAATGCGATTTACTCCTCCGATGTCGGACACTGGGATGTGCCGGATCTGACAGATGCGCTGGCCGAGGCGTATGGACTGGTGGAGGAGGGGATCCTCAGCGAGGCGGATTTCAAGGCGTATGTGTTTGAAAATCCGTACAAGCTGTACACCGAGGCGAACCCGGATTTCTTCAAGGGAACTGCGGTGGAGGGAAAATTAAAAGTCGGTATGAAGGCGGGTGAATAAGTATTGGTTAAAAAATGTTTAATACAAACCTTCAGCTCTGGTGATTAATTAGATCGAATTATTAAAATGTTTGATCAAGGAAATCTTCCATTTTTTAACATTGTTAAAATTTGGCGCTGAGATTTTAACTTCCTTCTCCCGTAGCCGACTTGGCTTGCAAGCCAAGTCGTGGGGCGCGCAGCGAGGGTTGGGGGTGAGGGGGACCGCCAGGCCCTCTCACCGCGGTCTTGACAATCCCCCTCATCCCTCACCCCTTCCCCCGCTCCGCGCCCCACGCTTCGGCTTGCAAGCCGAACCGGCTACGGCAGCGAAAACCAATGGTTTGCGACACCCAGCCTTCGCCCCGCCTGCGGGAGAGGGCTTTCCTTTCTGATTGTCCGTAGTGTGAATTGTCCAGTTCCTGTTGGAGGCTAAAGAACCACTATCTACGTTTGGCCTGACATTCGAATTGCGTACTTTCATTCGGCCGTTCTGCACATCAGACAATACATCGTGAAGCCACCAGGAAATTGTGCAACTGCAGAAAACCTTAAGCGAATCTTAAGAATAAAATTAAGATACTTGAACGTTCTAATCTCCCGCATTCCGTTTATCTTTAATCAATCCTGTAACACCAACTGCGTCTAATGTGATTTAAGTATGCAGTGAATGCATATGGCGCGGCTGTTCATGAATCGCACTCATTCCATCGCCGCTCTCACTCCTTAATTCCACCTTGAAAGGAGAGCCATCGACATCGAAAAAGCCAATCGGATATCAGGACTCGATGATGCCTCCGGGTAATCATCCTGCCAATAAATATAAGGAGACATTCTGATGGGTAATAAAAGAGCGGTATTCCGCGTAGTCGCCATGTCCGCTGCAATTGCGCTGACCGGTTGCGCAATGCCCGGAAAAACTTCCAAACAAGTCCTTTCCACCGACAAGATCTATCCAGCCATCGGGCCCTATTCCCAAATGACTTCCCACGGAGGATTGATCTTCCTTTCCGGGGTCATCCCATTGAACAAGGCAGGCAATGCCGTTCAGGGAACCACCGTCGAAGAACAAACCAGGCTGGTTCTCGACTATATCGGCGAAAAGCTGAAGTCCCAGGGACTGTCTTATGACGATGTACTGATGAGCACCGTGTACATGAAAAATCTGAACGATTTCGCGGTGATGAACAAGATCTACGGGGAGTACTTCAAAACGAACGCACCGGCGCGGGCTACCGTCGAGGTCGCCCGCCTGCCGCGTGATGTGCTGATCGAAATTGCTGTTGTTGCTGGCCGCCGTTAAACATCAACGAATGCAGGAGACAGGACCATGAGCAAAGATGTTGTCACTGACGTTGCAGGAAACAAGCCTTCCGGTTTTTCTCACGACGAAACCCGGCACTGGACACCCAGCAGGCGCGACTTCCTGCGCATGCTGGGCGCAGGAGCGGCAGTCGCCGCGGCCAGCCCGCTGAGCGCATTTGCAAACAACGGCTCCGCCGGCGCCGGCGCTCTCCGCAGCCGCTTGCTGCAGGACGACCGTTTCTGGGCCAGCATCAACAGCATGTTCGTGCTCGATCCGAGCCGCACCTTCATGAACATCGGCACGGCGGGATCGATGCCGAAAATATCGCTCGACGTCTTCGACGAGGAGAACCGCACCAAGGCAAGAACGTCCGGCAGCGGCTATACCAACCTGCTCGCGGAACGGACCAAGGTGGCGCCGGGCTTCGGCGTCGACCCGGACGAACTCGCCTTCTCGGCCAATACCTCCTCGGGCATGTGCCACGCGATTCTCGGCCTGGACTGGAAGGCCGGCGACGTGGTCGTCACGACCAATCACGAGCATCCCGGCGGTGACGTGCCGCTCCAGATTGCGGTGGATCGTTACGGCATCCAGGTGTCGCGCGTGGCACTGCCGGTAGGCAATGACCAGACAGCCGCCACCTACGTCAACCTGTTCGAACAGCGCATCCGGGAACTCAGGGCTGCCGGCAAGCGGGTCAGGGCGATGATGTGGTCGTCGCCGACCTACAAGACGGGCACCATGCTGCCGATCGCGGAGCTGGTGGACGTGGCCAAGCGCAATGAGCTGATCAGCATTGTCGACGGTGCCCACCTGCCGGGCATGATGGCTTACGACTATGCCAGCCTGGGCATGGACTTCATGTCCGGTGCAGGGCACAAATGGCAGTGCGGCCCGGGTTCGACAGGCATCCTTGTGGTCAGGAACAAGATCCGCGGTTCCAACCCGCTGCCGCTGCCGAAGTGGTATCCGATCCACACCAGCAGCTATCCGACCACACCGCTGGTGCGCACCACGACAGGCACGGCAAGCTTCGACATCGGCAGCATCATTACCAGCTGCGGCAGCCTGCATACGCCGATGTTCTCGGCGCTGGTGAAGGCGTGCGAGCTGTGGGACCAGATCGGACGCAAGAAGATCGAAACCTATGATCTCACGCTCAGCCAGTACCTGAAGGAGAAGATTGCCGAACGCTGGGGCGTGGAACGCCTGTATTCGCCGAAGGACGATCCCAAGCTGCTGTCTGCCATCACCTCGTTCAATCCTTTCCACAATACGGCCGACGTGCTGAACTCCGCGAAGTCCGGCACCTTCGTATCGAGGCTGCTTTCCGACTACAACCGCGGATTCGTGATCC
The DNA here is from genome assembly GCF_015352985.1 of Noviherbaspirillum malthae. Lineage (GTDB taxonomy): Bacteria > Pseudomonadota > Gammaproteobacteria > Burkholderiales > Burkholderiaceae_D > Noviherbaspirillum > Noviherbaspirillum malthae. The sequence continues at coordinate 29,738 of NZ_JACYXF010000053.1, forward strand.
GCAACGTCAACGTACCGGTGATCAATTCTCCCACTGATCACTGGCCGGTACGCATCTCCACGCATCTGTGGCACAACGCCTCGGATATCGACCGCCTGGTCGATGCGATGTGGGATCTGTCGAAGAAGCTGGGTTGAAGGAGATGCCGCAATAGAAGCAATTCGTTAGCATCGGTCACTGTGGGCGGGGGTGCTTCCTCGCCCACAGTTCATGTTGCGAACGCAGCAGGAGCGGTTGCGTTCTGCGCACCGTCTTGCCGTTTTATCGCATGGGATCGCACATTCCGCTGGTACACCCCTTGCTCAAATCGCCCTGCATTTCCGTCATTCGACGGAAACAGTCAGGGAGATTCTTCATTGAGCGCCATACTGAATACCAGCTTTGCCAGCCAACCCCTTTTCACTTCCGTCTCCATCGCCGTTCACGAGGCGTCGCATTCGCCGCTTCCACGGCAGCGTGACGATGAGGTAGACATCGTTCCTGCCGGCGAAGGACTCGGCGCTGTCGTTACCGGCCTCGACGTGAACCGTCCCTTGAGCGCCGCGCTGGTGTGGCGCCTCAAGCGCGCGCTGGAAGACCATCACATCCTGATCTTCAAGAGCCAGTCTCTCGATGACCGGGCCTTGCTGGCGTTCGCCACGCACTTCGGTCCGGTGTTTCATTCACAGGCCGATGTGCCGGTACTGGGTTCCTCCGATCATGCCGGCGTTGCGCCGGATGTCGTTCCGGTCTCCAACCTGGACGGCGGCTATACCGGCAACGGCGAATTGAGGCCGCATATCGATCACCAGTGGACGCCGCTGCCGTCGGCGGCGTCGCTGCTGTATGCGGAGGAAGTGCCGCACAAGGGCGGCGACACGACCTGGTTCAATCTTGCGCAGGCGTACAGCGATCTCGACGAGGCGACGAAGCAGCGTATCGACGGCTTGAAGCTGATTACCTACAACCCCTTCGTGCGCAGCCCCGGCCAGACGCGGCCGCTCTACCGCACCCCCGATATCGCTCCGCTGGGACACGGCTTTCCGCATCCGCTGGTGCGCACCCATCCGGGCAGCGGCAGAAAGATTCTTTTCCTTGCCACCCATTCGGAAGTGGAAATTCCCGGATTCGATCCGAAGGAAGGCAGCGAGCTGATCGCAAGTCTGCGCGCCCACATTCTGCAGCCGAAGTACCAGTACACCCACCGCTGGCAGGTCGGCGACATCGTGCACTGGGACAACCAGGCCACGCTGCACGCTCGCACCGGCTTCGATGCAGCGGAACGCCGCCTGCTCAAGCGCGTCAGCCTCGCCGGCGCGCGACCGTTTTGATTTCAAACAGGGAGAACATCGCATGACCCAACGCAAGATGCGCCTTGGCGCCTTCATCATGGCGACCGGACACCATGTCGCCGCCTGGCGCCATCCGGGATCGCAGATCGATTCCGGTGTCAACATCGACCATTACATCGAAGTCGCGCAGACGGCCGAGCGCGGCAAGTTCGACCAGGTATTCGTCGCAGACAGCCCCGGCGTCTGGCACCAGGGGGACGATGAATCGTTCAGCCGGCAGGGGCGAGTATCGTATTTCGAGCCGGTAACGTTGTGGGCTGCGTTGTCGGTGGCCACCAAACATATCGGATTCGTCGCTACCGCGTCGACTACCTATGAAGATCCTTTCCTGCTTGCGCGAAAATTTGCATCGCTGGACCATATCAGCAAGGGGCGGGCCGCGTGGAACGTGGTGACCACGAGTGCCGAGAGCGTGTACGGCAACTTCGGACTCGACCGCCATCCCGACCCTGAGCTTCGCTATGAAAAGGCGCATGAGTTCCTTGACGTGGTCAAGGGTCTCTGGGACAGCTTCGAGGACGACGCGTTCATCCGCAATCCCGAGTCGGGCGTCTATTTCGATCCCGACAAGCTGCATGCACTCAACCACGCCGGCAAGCACCTGAAGGTGTCCGGTCCGCTGAACATCGAGCGTCCGCCGCAGGGCCATCCCGTCATTGTCCAGGCAGGGTCTTCCGAACCCGGACGCGAACTCGCGGCGGCAACCGCGGAAGCCATCTTCACCGCATGGACCAGCCTGGAAGAGGCGCAAGCCTTCTACCGCGACGTGAAGGGCAGGCTGGCGAAATACGGCCGCCGTCCCGAACAATTGCTGATCCTGCCCGGCATATCTCCGGTGATCGGCCGCACGCAGGAAGAGGCGGAAGCGAAATGGGCGGAACTGCAAAGCCTGATCCATCCTTCCGTCGGCCTCGGCACGATAGCCCGTTACTGGCCGAACGAAGACTTGTCGTCCTGGGATCTGGATGCGCCGCCGCCTTACTATCCGGAGCCGCCAGCGGGACGCAACAGCCGCCATCATGTCGTCATTGAACTGGCAAGGCGCGAAAAATTCACGGTGCGCCAGCTTTACGAATACCTCGCGGGCGCTCGCGGCCACTGGGTGGTCGTCGGAACGCCGGAGAAGATTGCCGACGAGATGCAGGCATGGTTCGAGAACGGCGCGGCGGACGGCTTCAATGTCATGCCGCCGGTGCTGCCGCAATCGCTGAATGAGTTCGTCGATCTCGTGATTCCAGAATTGCAGAAGCGCGGATTGTTCCGTACGGAATACGAAGGCCGCACCCTGCGCGAGAATCTGGGACTCGACCGGCCGGTCAACCGCCATACGGTCAAGGCGGCGAAGGCTGCCTGACGCCGGTTATTGCAAAAATAGAAAACGCGGTGCAGACCTGCATGCCCGCACCGCGTTTCTCGTACCGCGCTCCAAGCGCCTTGGCTCAAACGAGTTATTGCAGCGTTGCCTGTATCAGTTCACGGCAATGCGCTCGGCTTCCGCCAGCCTCGCCAGACCGGCAAGCCGGGACAATTGATCAAGCCCGTATTGCCAGTCGCCCAGGCCGGAGTCGGCATTGATATGACCGAGCGCACCGGCATTGACGAAGCCGGCCTGCCACTGGCGCGCCCAGTGGGCGGCACGCTCGCTGCTCATCCAGGGATCATCGGTGCTGCCGATCACCACGGCGGGGAAGGCAAGGCGCACATTGCTCAGCTGCGCGGCCACGCCGAATTTCACCGGGTCGGCGGGCGCCACCAGCAGCGCTCCCGCAATGCGCGAAGCATCGAACCTGGCGCGGTGAACAGTGGTCAGGCAGCCGAAGCTGTGTGCGATCAACAGCGCCGGCTTGCTTGACTGCCGTAGCTCCTGCGCCAGACGCTTCGACCAGACTTCCAGTTCCGGCACATCCCAATGCTCCTGCTCCACGCGCCGCGCATGCGGCAGCTGGATTTCCCGGCGCGATTGCCAGTGTTCCGGACCGCTGCCGTGCAGGCCGGGAACGGTGAGCAGCCGAAAGTCGGCGAAGAGATTTGCGGGCATGTGAAACCTTTGACGGATGAGCGAAGAAATACGACCGCCATTGATCAGGCGGTTTCTCTCCCAGTGTGCTTAGGGTAAGCCAACACGCTCCGCACGAGAACGAATGCTTTCGTACTTGGTTCATCGCTCTATTTATATGGGACCGGCCGCCGTTTTCTTTGCAAATCGATTCTCGTGTCGACTTCCTGTTGCGCAATCAGCAGCATCCTGTGTCGATGTGCTGGCATTCACACAGCCATCGGCGAAAAACGTTCGCGACGGCCGTAAAAACGATGAAAAACGCATGGCATGGATTCTGCCTAATGACAATGCAACGGCAGGCGTCACGCTGCTGAACCCAGGCCGCGGCTAGACGGCGCAGGACAGGCGACTCACGAAGCGACGAATCATGGAGCAGGCCGCAGTGCGGCTCGGCATCACGCACATACAGGGAGTATTGATTGAAGCACGCAGAGAGGAAAAAGGGCAGGGCACTGCTGGGAGCCGGCTTGCTGGCGTTCGCCGGCGCAGGTCACGCAGCGGGACCGAGCAACGAGGAGTTGAAGCGGCAGATCGAGGAATTGAAAGCAGTGGTCAACAGCCTGCAGCAGCAGGTTCAGTCTCAGCAGAGACCGGCTGCGCAGGAAAGCGCAACGGCCGCCGAAGCACTGACGCCAGGCCTTGCCGCTGACAAGCCGGAAAGTGCAACCAAGGCCGATATCGACGGCCTGCGCACTGATCTTGAGAACTACAAGTACGAGCAGCGCCGCAGCCGAGAGACCAAGACCGCACTGACGACACGCGGCACCACCATCGGCGGCAGCGTGCAGGTGCGTGCCGCTGCGCAAACTCCAGGCACGCGCACCGGCAGCTCGTCTACAGTTACAGACCGCAATTCCAGTTTCGACATCTCCCAGGGCACGCTGAACTTCAGCGGCAGCCTGTACCGCGACTATTCCGAAGGCCGCAACCTGGATTACCGTCTCGCTTTCGCGTATGCGAAGAACAATCCGGCCACCGACGGCAGCCAGTTCAATGTGACCGATGCCTTCGTGCGTTACAGCCCGTTCCCGACACTGACGGGGCTGGAAGATCCGCGCCTGACGCTCACTTTCGGCCAGCAGCAGATTCCCTTCGGGCTCGAGGCGCAGATCGGCGAGGAACTGCGGCCGGTGATCAACAACGCCCAGTTCCTGAGCGGTCTCGGCGTCGGGACGCGCCAGATCGGTTTCATCGTGCGCGGTGACTACGATCCGTATGTTGACTATGGTTTCAATTACCGCGCACCGCTGCTCGAATATGCGGTCGGCATCGTCAACGGCAGCGGCCCGAACAAGTCGGACGACAATAATGCCAAGGACTGGATCGGCCGTCTCGCTTACACCTTGCCGGTGGATTACAACAGCCCGTTCCGCGAACTGAAGTTCGGCGTATCCGGCTATAAGGGCACGAAGAACCTGACGACCGGCACCACCACGGTGGTGGGCCAGGGCAAGCGCGATCGCTACGGATTCGACATCTATTACAACCATGCACCCTTCGGCATCACCTATGAATATGCGGAAGGACGCGATGGCGTGCTCGGCGCCGGCCCGGAGCTCAAGGCGCGCGGCCAGTACCTCACTGCCTTCTACACCTGGGGCGAGCAGTGGGTCGCCAGTTCGCGCGCCCAAGCCAAGTACGACGACTACTGGCCGAAGTCCTATCAGCTGTTCGCACGCTTCGACACCTTCGATCCCAACGTGCGGGCCGCCAACGACAAGGTCAAGGTTTATACCGCCGGCTTCAACCTGTTCTTTGCAGAGACCACCAAGTTCCAGATCAATCTGAACCGCTACAAGTACGAGACCCCGGCGCAGCAGGCCGTCAATGAATTGCTTGCGCAATTCCAGTTCGGATTCTGATCAGTTTTGCATTGTTTGAATGGATATCGACATGAACAAATTCAGCATTACACGAATTGCATCTATTCTGGGCGCGGTCATCTTTGCTACCGGCGGCATGCTGGCGGCTCCTGCATCGATCGCTCAGGACAAGCCCAAGGTCATCCGCATTGCCTATTCCGGCGCGGGCACCGGCGGCCGGCCGCTGACCGGCGGCACCGTGATCTCCACCGCACATCAGCAAGGCGCGCTGGAAAAGGAGTTTGCCAAGGATGGCATCAAGATCCAGTGGACATTCAATCCCGGCGCCGGCCCGGCGACCAATGAACAGCTGGCGAACGGCCTCGCCGACTTCGCCCACCATGGCGACCTGCCCATTATCATCGGCCGCTCGACCGGCTTGCGCACGAAGATCTTGTTTTCGTACACCCGATTCGGCGGCAATTACATCACCGGCCCGATCGACTCTCCGGCAAAAAGCCTGGAAGACTTGAAAGGGAAACGTCTCGCGGTATTCAAGGGGACGGCAAGCCAGCTGACGCTCGGACGCATCCTGAAGAAGCACGGCCTGACCGAGAAGGACTTCAAGACGCTCAGCATGGATGGCGACACCCTGCGCGCGGCCATTGCCACCAAGGACGTCGACGGCGGCGTGATCGCTCCCTTTGATCTTGAGGCACGCGGCGTGGGCAAGGTCATCTATGCAACAGGTCCTGATCCTGAACTGTCGTCGCAGGGAGTGTTCTGGGTGTCGGAAGATTTCGAGAAGAAGTACCCGGACATCGTTCAGCGCGTGGTGACGACGCTGATCAGGGTGGCCGCATGGAGTTCGGATGAAAAGAACCGGGATGCGCAGTACAAGCTCTGGTCCAACTCCGGCACCAGCTACTACGAGTACCAGAAGACCTTCGGGGATATCCCGCTCAAATGGCGCCTGTCGCCGCTGCTGGATGAATATTTTGTCGAGAACCTGAAGAAATCGATCCAGCAGGCCAAGGAATTCAAGCTGATCCGGCGCGATATCGAGGTCAACGGCTGGCTGGCGCCGCAGTACCTGAATACGGCGCTGCAGGAATTGAAGCTAGACGGCTACTGGCCGGAGTTCGACGCGGCCGGCAAGCCCAAGGCTTCGCCGAAGTGATACCGACCAGCACCGACACCCATTGACATGAATACCGTCTCGTCCACCCGCTATCTGCCCGGCCAGGCCGCAATAACGACACCGGTGTCGTGGCGTGCCTCTGCCGCTTCGTTCGCTCGACGTCTTGCCATGTTTGCCAGCGGGTTGCTGCTGCCGCTCCTGTTGCTCACGATTTGGCAGCATGCGGTCGATGAACGCTGGCTGGCCGAACAGATCCTTCCACCGCCATCCCTCGTCTGGCAATCGCTTGCGGAACTGTGGAGCAGTGGCGAGCTCGCTTCGCATCTCGGCATCAGCCTGTCGCGCTTCGGCTGGAGCCTGCTCATCGGCGGCAGCAGCGGTTTGCTGCTAGGGGTGATGATGGGCATTTCGCGTTCGGCAAGGGCTTATCTGTATCCCGGTTTTTCGCTGTTGTCGCAGTTCCCGGTGGTGGGCTGGATTCCGCTGCTGATCATCTTTGCAGGCATCGGGGAGGCACTGAAGATTTCGGCAATTTCCATTGCCGTGGTTGTGCCCGTCGCGGTCAACACCTACAAGGGTATCGCCAATATCCCGCGCGTGCTGCTTGAAGTAGCGAAGGTGTACCGCTTCAACGGCCTGCAGGTGGTGGGGAGGGTGGTCCTGCCGGCGGCGTCCGCCAGTATTTTCAACGGTCTTCGCCAGGGCGTGATGCAGGCCTGGCTGTCGCTGGTGTTTGTCGAATTGCTGGCGTCCAGCGAAGGCATCGGTTACCTGATGGTTTGGGGAAGGCAGTTGCTTCAGCTTGATATTGTCGTGGTGGCGATGATCGTGATTGGCGCGGTGGGCTTGCTGATGGATCGGGTGCTTGGCTTGCTGGAGTCGCGGCTGCAGGGATGGAGGCGGGCGGCGTATTGAGTCAACAGCCTGAAGCTGCAACGGAGAACGAAACCCCTCTCCCGCAGGCGGGAGAGGGGCAGGGGTGAGGGAGATTGCCGAGACCTCATGAGGTTGTGCGGTGCCCCTCATCCCCAGCCCTCGCTCCGCGCCCCACGACTTGGCTTGCAAGCCAAGTCGGCTACGGCAGCGCAAACCAGTGGTTTGCGACGTCCTGCCTGCGCCTCGCCTGCGGGAGAAGGGAGCCAATCCGCATCGCCAGCATATCGGCAGAAAAATTTTATCTATCTTCGTTTTAAAGAATTGCCAATGAAACGCATCTCGCTACGTCCTCTGCTCGGCACCTACGACTTCCGCGGCCTGGCCCTGCCACTGATCCTGCTAGCCACCTGGCAGACCATCACCGCCGCCGGCATCGTCGACACCAAACTCATCGTGCCGCCGGCCAGGGTTATCGAAACCGGCTGGAACTACCTGACCAACGGCCAGTTCTTCAACGGCCTCAAGGCCAGCCTGCTGCGCGATCTCGCCGGCTTCGCTCTCGGCAGCATCGCCGGAATCCTGTTCGGCGTGCTGCTCGGCGTGTCGCGCTGGGCCGAGCGGCTGATCGGACCGACCTTTCATACGCTCAAGCAGATTTCCCTGTTCGCTTGGCTGCCGCTGATGTCGGCATGGCTGGGCAGCGGCGAGCCGGCGAAGATTGTGTTCATCGCCATTTCCGCGTTCTATCCGGTGGCGCTCAATACCTTCGAAGGCGTGCGCAGCGTCAATCGTGCACAGCTTGAGGTGGCAAGGGTGCTCGGATTCAGCCGCATGCAGCTTGCATTGCGCCTGATCCTGCCGGCGGCGGCCCCGCAAATCGCTACCGGGCTGCATCTCGCGCTGCTCTACGCATGGCTGGCGACGATAGGCGCCGAATACCTGCTCGGGTCTTCTTCCCAAGGCATAGGCAGCGTCGTCATTCGCGGCAAGGCCGCATTCAACGTCGAGCTGATCCTGTTCGGCATGCTGGCCATCGGCCTGGTAGGCGTGCTGCTCAACAAGCTTGCCACGCTGATCGAGCAACGCGTGCTGCACTGGCGCGGACCGGCAAACCAATGATGAACCATGTCGGCCGGCAGGCCATTATCCCTACCAACCCTTACGCGACCATCGTCATGTCTTCACTACCTCTCGCCCGTATTCCCGCAGATGTCGCGGGCAGCATCACGCCTAAGCCTTCATCCGCTTCACAGAAGACTGATGGAAAGACCTCTTCCGCCGTCAACCGGCATGCGGCATGGTATGCACGCCTGAAGCGATTTGCGCTGTCATGGCCGTTCCCGCTGGCGGTGCTTCTGGTCTGGTATATCGCCGCCGACCAGGAATGGGTGCCGGCGCAAATCCTTCCGCCGCCGGCCATGGTCGCGAACACATTCTACGAACTCATCCAGAGCGGCGAGCTGCCCGACAACACCTGGATCAGCCTCTGGCGCGTGGTGGTCGGCTTCGCTGCAGGCGGCGCTGCCGGACTGGTGCTCGGCGTGCTGATCGGCCTGTCGCCGGTCGCCAAGGATTACCTGTATCCGACCTTCCGCATCATCGCGCAGGTGCCGTCCATCGGCTGGCTGCCGCTGCTGATGATGCTCGTCGGGATCGAGGAGGCGCTGAAGATCATCCTGATTTCCAAGGCCGCCTTCGTGCCGATCACGCTCAATACCTACAAGGGCATTCAGAACGTGTCGACGCGCTTCATCGAAGTGGCCAAGGTGTACCGCTTCACGCACTGGCAACTGCTTTCCAAGGTGGTCTTTCCCGCCGCCTTTCCGCAGATATGGAGCGGCGTGCGTTACGGCCTTACCCATGCCTGGCTGGCGCTGGTCGCCGTCGAGCTGCTGGCGTCGTCGGAAGGGCTGGGTTTCATGATCGTCTACGGACGGCAGCTTTATCAGCTCGACGTGGTGCTGGCCGCAGTGATCGTCGTCGGCGCCGTCGGCTTCGTCCTCGACAAGCTGCTGGCCGTGATCGAAGCACGCCTGCTGCGCTGGCGGCGAGAAGGCTTCTGAGCAGCGTCTACATCAACTTCATTGCACGAGAATGACCATGACGACATTGACCCAAACGCATGCTGCACCAAACACGGAATACAAGGCTGCAAAACAGGAAGGAGAGTACGGCCGCCGCTTGCCGTGGCGGCGCTTCCTGCGCGGCGCGGCGCTGCCCGGCTTGCTGCTCCTCCTTTGGTGGGCCGCATTTCGCTTCGAGTGGACCGATTCGCCGATGCTGGTGCCGATCAGCAAAGTCTGGGACACGGCGGTACGCATGTGGGACAGCGGCCATCTATGGAAGTCGCTGGGTGCTTCGCTGGCGCGCGACCTGGCCGGCTTCACGCTGGGGACTACGGTCGGATTGCTGGTCGGCGCCGCCCTCGGGTTGTCGCGCTTGATGGAAAACCTCGTCGGGCCGACGCTGCATACGATCAAGCAGGTCTCGCTGTTTGCCTGGATCCCGCTGATTTCGGTCTGGTTCGGCCTGGGCGACACGGCGAAAGTCGTTTTCCTGTCGCTGGCAGCGTTCTTTCCGGTCATGCTCAATACCTTCGAGGGCATACGCAGCGTGCCGCGCGAGCTGATCGAAGTGGCCAGGGTGTTTTCGTTCAGCCGCACGCAGCTGCTGCGCCGCGTGGTGCTGCCGGCCGCCATGCCTTCCATCTTCACCGGTGTCTATCTTGCGCTCATCTATGCCTGGCTGGCGACGCTCGGCGCGGAATACCTGCTGACCTCGGGCATCGGTATCGGCAACCTGCTTACCGATGGACGTGAGCATCTCTGGATGGACCAGGTGCTGCTCGGCGTGGTGATCGTTGGCCTCGTCGGCTTCGCGCTCAACCTGATCGCTACCCGGATCGAAGCCCGCCTGCTGCGCTGGCGCGGCACATCGACGGCCCAATACTGAATCTACTGAAACTCAAGGAGGACCATATGGCACACGCAGCCACGCTGGAGATCAGGAATCTCAGCAAGCAGTATCAAGTGAAGGGTGAATCCCTGCCGGTGCTGGACAACATTTCGCTGTCCATCAAGCCGGGTGAATTCGTCAGCATCGTCGGCTCGAGCGGCTGCGGCAAGTCCACGCTGCTGAGGCTGGTCATCGGCCTCGAGGACGATTACCGCGGCGAGATCCTGCTGGACGGCAAGCGCATCGTCGGCACCAGCCTAGAGCGCGGCATCGTGTTCCAGGAACATAGACTGTTTCCCTGGCTGACGGTGGAGCAGAACGTCAGCCTCGGCTTGCTCAACGCCGGTCTGCCCGAGGACCAGAAACGCAAGTCGGTGCAGGAGCATATCGAGCTCGTCGGCCTGAAGGGCTTCGAGTCCGCCTACCCCTATCAGCTGTCGGGCGGCATGTCGCAGCGCGTGGCGATTGCGCGCGCGCTCGTGAACCGGCCGGAAGTGCTTCTGCTTGACGAGCCCTTTGGCGCGCTCGATGCGCTGACCCGCAGTCATCTGCAGCAGGAACTGCAGCGCATCTGGGAACAGGAAGGCATCACCGCGATCCTGGTCACGCATGATGTGGAAGAGGCCGTCTACCTTGGCGACCGCGTGGTGGTGATGCAGCCGCGTCCCGGCCGCATACGCCGCATCGTGGACGTGCCGCTGCCGCGCCCGCGCGACCGGGGCAGCTATGCCTTCGCCGAAATCAAGGATGATGTGCTGGCCGAGTTTTCCGATACGCCGCGTGTCGAGCTGCTGCAGCCAGCGGTGCAGCGAACCGTCGCCGACTGGCAGTTTTCCTGGTAAGACAACAATCCACTCAGTTCATCATGGCCGACCCCTACGAACTCCTGAAAGCCCGCTATGGCGCGGGGCAAGACGCACCGTCCATTGCCGGCGCATCGCTCAATCCGGTATTGGAAACCCTGTTTGCCCACCGCTCGGTGCGCGCCTTCCTGCCCGATCCGCTTGATCCGGGCACCTTAGACCTGCTGATCGCGGCGGCGCAGTCGGCGCCGAGCTCGTCCAACCTGCAGGTGTGGAGCGCGATCGCGGTGGAGGATGCGTCTCGCCGCGAACGCCTGTCGGTGCTGGTCGGCAATCAGAAGCAGGTCAGGGAAGCGCCGCTGTTCATTGCCTGGCTGGTCGACCTGTCGCGCCTCCAGCGCATCGCACAGCAGCGCCATCAGCAGCTCGACGGCGTGCACTATCTCGACACCTTCCTGATGGGCGTGATCGATGCGGCGCTCGCCGCGCAGAATGCCGTCAATGCCGCCGAGTCGCTCGGACTCGGTACCGTCTACATCGGCGCACTGCGCAACAAGCCCGAGCAGGTCGCCGCCGAACTCGGCATACGCCCCGGCGACAGCGTCTATCCGGTGTTCGGCCTGTGCGTCGGCCGTCCCGACCCGGACCGCCCGTCGGCCATCAAGCCGCGCCTGCCGCAGTCGTCGGTGCTGTACCGCGAGCAGTATGCGCCGGCGCCGGTGGAGCAGGAAATCGGCAGCTATGACGAAGCGATGAAGGCCTTTTATGCGGAGCAGGGGATGCAGGCCAGCGTGTGGAGCGAGCATTCGGTTGCCCGCCTGCGCGCCGCCGAGGACCTGAAAGGACGGCATCGCCTGCGCGAGGCGCTTGAAGGGCTGGGATTTGCATTGCGATAAGCGACTTTTGTTTTCCCCGGCCACGAGCGAAAGAATGCATGTTGCCATCATGGCATGTGCGTTCGCCTGCCTGCTTTCTTCATGTACTGCCCGCCGGATCCTGCCGCCGGCAGGACAATCACCTGCGGTGCTCGGCAATGGTGCCGTTCTGCTGGTGCCGCCCGCCGGAACGGGATGGCGCCTGGTCCTGCAGGATGGAAGAGAAGTGCTATATCGCAAGAATGCAAGCTCGGCCGACGCGTCGCCGGACCCGCATCCTTACATCATCACCGCCGGTGCGGCGCTATTTAGCCGCGACCTGCTGCCGAATCGGCAACATGGCCTGAGTCCGGAAGATGTACGCCGTTTATTGTCGGCACAAATGAACAATTTCCGCCGGGAGATGGTCGAACTCGACGCCAGCGCCGCTGCGCCCGACCGTTTCCCCGGCGTGCAATGCATCAGCTACCGCGCCGTGCAGGTCGACCGCTATCTTCCGGAATCCACCGAACCGCGATACCGGTTCAGCCATCGCGGCCTGTTTTGCCGGGTACCGGACTCTTCCTTGCAGATCGTTCAACTATTCCATACCGAACAGTTTGCGCAGGCATGGGAGCCGCCTCCGGCGAGAGCGAGCCTGAACGAGGCCGACGCATTTCTGAGCAATGTGCGTTTCGGACAGTGACCAGTGAAAGGTGGCGCCGAACGCGGCATGCCCACCATTGCGCTTATCCAGCGCCCAGATAGATAGACAGAATGACATCAAGCAGTACCACGCCAGGCAATGCCGACACCATCCAGCGCGCACCCGATGCGCCTTCCCTGCCAAATACGCCGCTGCGCTTCATCCTCCACTTCGTCGCGCGCTACCGCTGGGCCTATCTTGCGCTGGTGCTGTTCGAAACCGGACATTCGGTCTGCGGCATCATGATTCCCTATGCGCTCAATTCCATCGTCAAGGGTGTGGCGGGCGCTACCGGCCATTCGATGGCCATGGTCGACGCCATGCGTGGTCCCTTGCTGCTGTTCGTCGCCTTTTCGGCCGGCGAACTGCTGTTCGGGCGCATGGCCGGCGGCATCCATATCCGGCTCGGGCCGCGCCAGCGGCAGAACGTCACGCGGTCGGTGTACCACTATCTGCAATACCATTCGCACCGCTATTTCAGCAACAACTTCGCCGGCGCGCTGGCCCACCGCATCAGTGAAACCGCGATGGGCGTCACGCAAACGCTGTGGTCGGTGATTACCGAATTCTGGCCTGTGGCCATCGTGTTCGGCGTGTCCATCGTGCTGCTTTTCCGTGCGCATGCAGAATTGGGGCTGTTCGTCGGCGCATGGGCCTTCTTCTTCATCGCCATTTCCTATGCGCTGGCGCGCCGCTGCCAGCCGCATGCGTTGGGCGCCGCCGCCGCACGCAGCGAAACCACAGGCAAGCTGGTCGATTCCGTGACCAACCTGACCAGCGCCCGCCTGTTCGCGCGGCTGGACCATGAACGCGAACTGCTGGCGGAAACGCAGAAGCATGAACTGCGCGCGGTGCGCAGATCCAACGGCTACAACGAACGCGTACGCTGGTTCCAGTTCTCGGCTGCCGCAGTGCTCAAGGTCGGCGTGCTGTACTACGCAATGACCCTCTGGGGAAAAGGCGAGATCGGAGTCGGCGACTTCGTGATGGCGGTCAGCCTGTCGCTTTTGATCATCAATGAAGCCCGCAACCTGAGCCGGCGCTTCCTGGAGTTCTTCGAATATGTCGGCAATGTCGCCAACGGCGTGCAGACCATCGTGCGATCGCATGAACTGGTCGACAAGTCCGAGGCCGTGTCGCCTTCCATCCGGCGCGGGGAGATCGAGTTTCGTAACCTGGAGTTCGGCTATCACCCCGACCGGAAGATCTTCGACAAGCTCAACGTGCGCATTCCCGCCGGCCAGCGCGTGGGGCTGGTGGGCTTTTCCGGTTCGGGCAAGTCCACGTTCGTCAGCCTCATCCTGCGCCTCTACGATGCACAGCGCGGCGGCATACTGATCGACGGCGTCGACGTACGCAACATGCGGCAGGATGCGCTGCATGCACAGCTCAGCCTGATTCCGCAGGACCCAAGCCTGTTCCACCGCAGCCTGATGGAAAACATCCGCTACGGCAGGCTGGATGCGAGCGACGAAGAGGTGATCGACGCGGCTAAGAAAGCACATGCGCATGAATTCATCATGCAGATCGGCGAGCAGTATCAGTCGATGGTAGGCGAGCGCGGCGTCAAGCTCTCCGGCGGACAGCGGCAGCGGATCGCGATTGCGCGCGTGATCCTGAAGGATGCGCCCATCTTGATCCTGGACGAAGCAACGTCAAGCCTTGATACGGTCACGGAAAAGGCGATCCAGGACACGCTCGATGAGGTCATGCTCGGCAAGACGGTGCTGGTGGTGGCGCACCGGCTGTCTACGATCGCGCATCTGGACCGCATTCTTGTTTTTGACAATGGCCGCATTATCGAAGACGGCAGTCATGCGGAATTGCTGGCGATGCGCGGGGCTTATCATCGACTTTGGAATAAGCAGTCGGGCGGGTTTTTGCCGGAGAGGGCGTTTGGGGAGGGTGACCTCATGTTTGGCACAGCGCTGACTGCTATCGATACGGAGAAGGAGAGCCTTGATCCGGCAGTTGAGCAGGTGAGATAAAAGTCTCTCGATGGCCCGCATCTCCCAATGCTTGGCTAACACCTTGTAGTTCCCTCCCCTTCAAGGGGAGGGTTAGGGTGGGGATGGGTTTGAAGTACGCGAATAAACATCCCCACCCTAACCTGTAGTAGTTCAGACTTGATCTGACAGCAAGGCCTTGCCAAAGGGTGGGGTTACCCGGTTTGATAGAGGTGCGAATCTTTATGAAACCAGCGCGC
>NZ_JACYXF010000054.1 GCF_015352985.1 Noviherbaspirillum malthae
TAGAACTACTTGGCCTTCCTTCACCTAGCTTGCGGCTTCATCACTTGGCGAATAATAGGCCTACTGGGATAGGCTACTAAATAGTAAGAATTAAATGCCCCCCTATGCGCTCACTGGTATATAGTTCGTGAGAGCTGGACATTACCAGTAACCACATATACATAACGCAATGTGAAGCTACCTGTCGTTGCCCTATCTATTCAAATCGCCTGTACGGAGCCACGTATGGAGAAACTTGATCTACCAAGCATGGCGTCTCGATCTGATCCCGACACGAGCTTTTCTCAGCCATCCAAAGCCGACATGGCGCGGATGTCGGAAGTGCACGTGCGTTTTGACGGGCACTGCTATCGATACGGACAGTATTGCTACGATAAGCTCGCTGACGCACTCGCTTACGCGAAGCTCGATCAGTCTCGTCCCGGACATCAGACCATGGGCGACTGTGCACCTGTATGGACGCCGCCTCTGACGCTGACCATGGAGCAACGAAGTTTGATGGATTCGCTCGGCGTGGAATACGACGGCAGGCAATACCGTTTTAAAGGCTATCATTACGACCGTCTGGCCGATGCGATCGCGTATGCGCGCCAGAACGCTTAGTCCAAGTACGGCGCCGTAGATTTTTTGCCTCGCCTAGCAGGGTGGATAAAGCTTCCATTGATCGTAAAGACCTGAGCGAGCCCGAATTGCGTCGGCGAGGCAATACCCGAATTACTTCGCCATGGTTAAATAAAAACCTTCGCAAATGAAGGTTTTCAGATTGGTGCTGGAATTAACTTCGCTCGCCAGCTCCGGTGGTGTCCGGTGCGCTCGAATGCAAGCGAGTACATGGAAATCATGATGCCTAAACTGTAGTAGTTCAGACTTGATCTGACAGCAAGGCCTTGCCAAAGGGTGGGGTTACCCGGTTTGATAGAGGTGCGAATCTTTATGAAACCAGCGCGCAAGCGCCAAGGAGTAACCCCATGACTAGTGTTCCTCAGAACGTCATCAAACACAAGGTTGGGCTGCTGAATCTGGCGGCCGAACTTGGCAACGTGTCCCGTGCCTGCAAGGTGATGGGATTTTCTCGCGACACTTTTTACCGCTACCAGTCTGCTGTTGCCGAAGGCGGCGTGGATGCGCTGATCGACGCCAGCCGGAAGAAGCCCAACCTTTGTAACCGAGTGGAAGAAGCCACTGAAGCGGCAGTCGCTGCCTTTGCTCTTGAGCAACCAGCCTTTGGGCAGGTGCGGGTTTCCAACGAACTGCGCAAGCGCGGTATCTTCATTTCTCCCTCTGGCGTACGTTCCGTATGGCTGCGACGCGACCTGGAATCGTTCAAGAAGCGGCTGATTGCCCTCGAGTGTCATGTCGCTCAAACGGGCGAGGTACTGACCGAGTCCCAAGTCGCGGCGCTGGAGAAGAAGCAGGAAGACGATGTGGCGCATGGCGAGATCGAAACGGCCCATCCTGGTTATCTGGGCAGCCAGGACACCTTTTACGTAGGCACAATCAAGGGCGTCGGACGCATCTACCAGCAGACCTTCGTCGACACCTATTCGAAGTGGGCAGCAGCCAAGCTCTACACGACCAAGACGCCCATTACAGCGGCCGACTTGCTCAATGATCGCGTCCTGCCGTTCTTCGAAGAACAAGGCATGGGCATGATCCGTGTGCTGACCGATCGTGGTACTGAGTATTGCGGCAAGCCGGAAACGCATGACTACCAGCTCTATCTTGCCTTGAATGATATAGAACACACGAAGACCAAGGCAAACCATCCGCAGACCAATGGTATCTGCGAGCGCTTCCACAAGACGATTCTCAATGAGTTCTATCAGGTAGCGTTCCGGCGCAAGATCTATCGTTCTATCGAAGAATTGCAAGTCGACTTGGATGAATGGCTGGCCTACTACAACAGCGACCGAACGCACCAGGGAAAGATGTGCTGCGGTAGGACCCCGATGCAAACTCTGTTGGACGGAAAGGAGGCATGGCGCGATAAAATCACCGCATTGAATAGCTGAACTTGACCTGACAATCGCCAGTATCAAACCGGGCAACTGTCAGATCAGATCGCGACTACTGCACCTAA
>NZ_JACYXF010000055.1 GCF_015352985.1 Noviherbaspirillum malthae
GTGGACGTGGCGCCGCGCCTGAAGACGCTGAAAGTGTCCGAGCCGCCGAAGCGCTCGGCCGGCATCGTGGTCAAGAGCGTGGAAGAGCTGGTTTCCAAGCTCAAGAACGAAGCGAAGGTTATCTAAGTCCTGCTCCCTTCTCCCGCAGGCGGGAGAAGGGTCGGGGATGAGGGGGATTGCAATGCCTACTGCGGTTTTAACACCGCCCTCACCCCTGGCCCCTCTCCCGCTTGCGGGAGAGGGGATTCATTGAATGCGAACAGGACCCCACTCTTTCAAATACGGAATTCCACCATGACCGCACTCGTCATTGCTGAACACGACAACGCTTCCCTGAAGGGCAGCACCCTCAATACCGTCACCGCGGCGGCTGCCTGCGGCGGCGACGTCCATATGCTGGTTGCCGGCGCCAACTGCGGCGCAGCCGCCGAAGCCGCGTCGAAAATCGCCGGCGTATCCAAGGTGCTGGTTGCCGATGCGCCGCACTTCGCCGACGGTCTGGCCGAAAACGTCGCCGAGCAGGCGCTGGCCATCGCCTCCTCCTACTCGCACATCCTCGCTCCGGCCACTGCCTACGGCAAGAACATCCTGCCGCGCGTGGCCGCCAAGCTGGACGTGAGCCAGGTCTCGGAAATCACCAGGGTGGTCTCGCCCGATACCTTCGAGCGTCCGATCTATGCCGGCAATGCGATTGCCACCGTGCAGTCGGCCGATCCGGTCAAGGTCATCACCGTGCGCGGCACCGGCTTCGATGCCGCAGCCACAGGCGGCAGCGCCGCAGTGGAAACCATCACTGCGGTAGCCGATTCCGGCAAGTCCGCGTTCGTGTCGCGCGAAGTGGCCAAGTCCGACCGCCCCGAGCTGACCGCCGCCAAGGTGATCGTCTCCGGTGGCCGCGGCATGGGCTCTGGCGACAACTTCAAGATCCTCGAGCCGCTGGCCGACAAGCTGGGCGCAGCGATGGGCGCCTCGCGCGCGGCGGTGGATGCGGGCTTCGTGCCGAACGACTGGCAGGTGGGCCAGACCGGCAAGATCGTGGCGCCGCAGCTGTACATCGCGGTGGGCATCTCGGGCGCGATCCAGCACCTGGCGGGCATGAAGGATTCGAAGACAATCGTGGCGATCAACAAGGATCCGGAAGCGCCGATCTTCTCGGTGGCGGATTACGGCATCGTCGGCGACCTGTTCGAACTCGTCCCGCAGCTGACCAAGGAACTGGGCTGAGGGCTGATGCGCAATACAAAAAGGCAGTACGCTTCATCAAGCGTACTGCCTTGAACAACCCCTTCAATTCACATTGCTTGCCATGCCGCGCCAGTAGGGCTCGCGCAGCCTGGTCTTGACCACCTTGCCGGCGGCCGACAGCGGCATCGCGTCGCGGAACTCGATGCTCTTCGGCGACTTGTAACCCGCAAGCCAGCTACGGCAGTGCATGCGCAGTTCGTCCTCGCCGGCCTGCATGCCGGGCTTGAGCACCACCACCGCATGCACGGCCTCTCCCCATTGCTGGCTGGGTATGCCGATCACAGCGCACACCGACACTGCAGGATGGCGGGCAAGCACGTTTTCGACTTCGGCAGAGTACACGTTCTCGCCCCCGGTCACGATCATGTCCTTGATGCGGTCGACGATGTAGAGATGGCCATCGTCATCGATATAGCCGCCGTCGCCGCTGTGCAGCCAGCCGTCGCGCAAGGCGGCGGCGGTTTCTTCCGGCTTGTTCCAGTAGCCGAGCATCACGCAGCCGCCGCGAATGATGATTTCACCGACCGTGCCGCGCGGCAGCTCGCGGTTCTCGGCGTCGACCACCTTGATTTCGCAGGCGAAGCCGGCGCGGCCGACCGAGCGCACCAGGCCGCTCTTCCTCGCCTCAGGGCCGTGGTTGGCCGGCGGGTTGCCGCATACCGATGCCGCCGTTTCCGTCATGCCGAAGGCGCTTGCGAATTCCACGCCGGGAAACAGGTCGAGGGTGCGTTCCAGCAATGGCAGAGGGATTGGAGATGCGCCATAACTGATGCGCCTGACGGTCGCCATCTTGCTGCGCTCGAACTGCGGATGATCGAGCAGCATCTGCAGCATGGTCGGCACGAGCATCAAATCGGTAATGCCATGCTGCTCTACCGCCTGCAGCACGGACTCGGGCGTGAACGAGGGCAGGATGACGATGGTGTTGCCGCTGATGGACTGGCCGGCGAGGCGGCCCGCGCCGCCGACATGGAAGAGCGGCGTGGCGATGAGAGAGACGCAGCCCGGCTGGCCGCCCATCTCCGCCATGCGGGCGATCGACGATATCCAGAAGTTGTCATGGCTGAGCATCACCCCCTTGGGAAAGCCGGTGGTGCCTCCGGTATACATGACGGCGGCCAGATCCATGCCATCCGACATCGCATCCGGCTCGGGCTTATTGGATGAAATCAGGTCTTCCCAGGCGGGCATGCCCTGCGGAGCGGGGGCATCGCCTGCATGGATGACGGTCCGCACGCAGGGAGCCTGCTCGCGGATCGCATCGACCATCGGCAGAAACTGGTCGTCCACGATCAATACATGACTGCCGCAGTCTTTCAGAGAATAGGCAATCTCATTGACGCTCCAGCGCGTGTTGACCGGATTGGCTGCCGCGCCGGCCCACCAGACCGCCTGGAAATACTCGACATAGCGATCCGAATTCAATGCCAGCATCGCGACCCGGTCGCCGCGGCCGACGCCAAGGCGCTTGAGCGCGCCCGCCATGCGAGCCACCCGGTCCGCCATCCGCCGGAACGACTGCTGTCTTTCCCCGAAGATGGTGGCGATGCGTTCAGGATGGTTCTGCAGCGATCGGTGCAATCCCTGTGTCAGGTACATGCCTGTGGTCTCCTTTTGTTTTGCGATCCTTGCTTTCGCAGGTGATGGTCCGCCGGATGCAGGAATAATGGCCCGCGTAGAGGGCCGCTGCAATGGCGTTTCTTTCCAACGCCATTGGCCAAAGTTGCCAGCGGCGGCCTCGCTGAGCATTTATGCCATCGGCAATTCAAGCATCCTGCCATTGGCCGCATCCGCATGCACCCATAGAATCGATGCATCCAGTGCGTATAGAAAGGGAGACAAGCATGACGAACCGGCCGCCGCTGCAAGGCGTGAAAGTTCTTGACCTGACCCGATTGCTGCCCGGGCCGGTGTGCACCCAGCATCTGGCCGACATGGGCGCGGATGTGATCAAGATCGAAGATACGGGCGCCGGCGATTACACCGCCGCCCCGGTCAAGGCGCTGGTCAACCGCAACAAGCGCGGCATCCGCCTCGACCTCAAGCAGCCGGCTGCAGTGCAGGTCTTCCTGGAACTGGCCAGGACTGCCGACATCATCGTGGAAGGCTTCCGCCCCGGCATTGTCGACAGGCTGGGCATCGGGTATCAGCACGTCTCGGCGATCAATCCGGGCATCGTGTATTGCAGCATCACGGGTTACGGGCAGACCGGGCCATTCCGCGATCTCGCCGGCCACGACATGAATTACGCAGGCTATGCCGGCGCGGCGGACCAGGTCGGCAGCGGCGAGTCGACACTTGCGCTGTCCAACCTGCCGATTGCCGATCTCATGGGCGGCACGCTGACTTCCGTGATGGGCATCCTGGCGGCGCTGTTCGATTCCGCCCGTACCGGACGCGGCCGCTACCTCGACGTCGCCATCAGCGACGGCACGCTCGCGCATGCCGTGCTGCCGCTGGCCCGGGTCAACAGCGAGGGACGGGCCCGCCCCGCCGGCGCAGACAGCATATCCGGCGGCCTCCACAATTACTCGCCGTACCGCACGCGCGATGGCCGGGTGCTGGCGGTGGCCGCGCTGGAGCCGAAGTTCTGGGAACAGTTCTGCGAGGTCATCGGCAGGCCGGACCTGAAATCCTTCGACCGCCATGCCGCGCCGGAGCAGTCGCAGCAAGTACGCAGGGAAGTCGCCGCCATCGTGGCTTCTCTCACTCTCGAGGAGTGGCAGGAGAAACTGAAGGATGCGGACTGCTGCGTCACGCCCGTGCTGAAGCTGGAGGAAACCCTGCAGCATGCGCACTTCCGTGCGCGCGACATGGTGCATGAAACCACCCATCCGCAGCTTGGGCCGCTCACGCACGTCGGCTTTCCCGTGAAGATGAGCGGCTTCCGCTTTGCAGTGGAACGGCAGGCGCCGGCCCCCGGCGAACATACGCTGGAAGTCCTGCGCGAAGCCGGTTATTCGGAAGAAAGCATCGTATCGATGAGGGAAAGCCGGGCAGTACTCTGAACCCCGTTTTGCGGCGAACGAATTGCATTGAAGAACGATTTCTCCATTGCATCGGATGCCGGTCACACGACCTGCACTTAATCAGCGCTGAACGCTCGCTTTGCAAAAAACGAATTGTTCTACTTCGGCATTTCGGCAATCCTTGGCTTTCCAGATGCAGGAAAGCAGTCCTGCACAGATTCTGCCGGAAGTGCTCCAGGAGAATGCTCCCGGTATAGCCCAGGAAAGAACTTGCCATGCAGCCATGTGCCGGGCGATCGTATACACTGTGGTTTCCAAAGCAAAAACGGTTGCCCAGGTTTTCGACGAACATGACGGTTACCCACAACACCATTGCGATTGCCCAGGTCGAGCAGATACTGCAGGGCGTGCGCGAGCAGGGAAGAGACGTTGCCGACATTCTGCGCCGCTCGGATATCTCGCCGGCGCTGCTTGACTCACCGTTGTCGCGCGTATCCCAGTCGCAATACACCTCGCTCATCCGTACCCTGACCCGCGTCACCCAGGACGAGCTCTGGGGCCTTTGCTCGCATCCCGTAAAGATAGGCACTTTCGCGCGCAACTGCCGCGCGCTGGTCCATTGCCGTACGCTGCATGAAGTGCTTGTCGAGGGTTTCCGCTTCTATCATTTGGTCCTCCAGGACATTGTGCCGCGCCTGCGCATCGAAGGCGACATCGCACACGTCGTTCTCCAGGCGCGCGCCGAGCGGAATGCGAAACTGCGCTACGTCGAGCGCACCTTCATGTTCTTTACCTTCGGTCTCGCCTGCTGGATGGTGGCCAGGCGCATACCGCTGCAATGGGTGGATTACTGCAATCTGGACGAAAACCTGTCCTCCGATGCGTTCAAGGTTTTCCAGGCGCCTGTGCGCTATCAGGACAACCAGGTGGGATTCCGGTTCGAAAAACGATGGCTCGATCTCCCGGTCGTGCAGAATGCGCAGAGCGTCGAGGAATTCCTGGAGCAGGCGCCGGCCAGCCTGCTGGTGAAATATCGTGATCATGCGAATGTGACCGAACGCATCAGGCGCATCCTGCGGCGCCATCTCGAAGGCGAGATGCTTTCGCTGGAGGAGGTGAGCAAATCGCTCGGCGTGACGCCGCAGACCTTGCGGCGGCGCCTGCAGGACGAAGGCCAGGGCTATCAGGCGATCAAGGATGATCTGCGGCGCGATGCGGCGATCGAGTACCTGTCGCGGCCGGACCTGACGCTGATCGAAATCGCCAACATGGTCGGCTTTTCCGAGCCGAGCACCTTCCACCGCGCCTTCAAGAAATGGACCGGCGTCGCCCCCGGCGAATACCGCAATACGCGTCTGCATGCTCCGGCCGGCCGGCATGCCGGAACGTCGTCCGCCGAACTCTGATTCAACGCTTCCGTGCGCGCCGGTGCCGATGTAACGGCATGTGATCGCAAGTAAGCAGTAGCAACGGCAGCGGCCGTGCTTCCAATCGTTAACTTCCAGCATTCTTCCATCGCCGGCATGACCATGCCTGCGACCGTCATGCCGTCTGCATTCTTCGTACAAGCGACGGGCTGAGATTTTTAGCCAATGCATTTTGTCGCCGTACGCCATTGTTCGCCCTGGCGCACGCAGGCACTCTACGCATATCGCGACACCAGATCAATTTCGAGAGGAGAATCCGCAGTGAGCCGAAAAGTACATGTAGTCGGTGTGGGCATGATCCCGTTCACCAAGCCTGGCGCAAGCGAGCCTTATCACGTCATGGGCGCACGCGCCGCGAAGCAGGCGCTCGAAGATGCGCGCATGGATTTCAATCTCGTCGAGCAAGCCTATTGCGGCTATGTCTACGGCGACTCCACCTCCGGCCAGGCGGCGGTGTACGGCGTGGGCCTGAGCGGCATTCCGGTTTTCAACGTCAACAACAACTGCTCCAGCGGGTCTTCCGCATTGTTCCTCGGACGCCAGGCGATCGAAAGCGGCGCGGCGGAATGCGTGCTGGTGCTCGGCTTCGACCAGATGAATCCCGGCGCGCTGAAGGGCGCCTATGACGACCGCCCCTCGCCGATGTCGCGCTTCATCGACTCGATGACGGAAGTGCAGGGTTACCAGGACGGCACGCCGCGCGCCGCGCAATTCTTCGGCGGCGCGGGACGCGCACACATGGAACGCTTCGGCACCAAGGCCGAGACCTTCGCCCGCATTTCGGTCAAAGCACGCCAGCATGCCGCGCGCAATCCGCTGGCAATCTTCCGCCAGACCGTGACGCTCGACGAAGTCATGGCGGCGCCCAAAGTGTTCGATCCGCTTACTCGCCTGCAATGCTGCCCGCCGACCTGCGGTTCGGCCGCCGCCATCCTGGCGTCGGAAGAATTTGCGAAGAAGCATGGACTGGATACACGCGTGTTCATTGCCGCGCAAGCCATGACGACCGACACCCCCAGCACCTTCCATTCCGGCGACATGCGCCGTGTGGTCGGCTACGACATGACCGCTGCGGCTGCAGGCAGGGTTTATGAAGCCGCAGGAGTGGGTCCCGAGGACGTGGACGTGGTCGAACTGCACGACTGCTTCACCGCCAATGAACTGATCACCTATGAAGGACTCGGCCTGACGGCTGAAGGCACCGCGGAGAAATTCATTCTCGACGGCGACAATACCTACGGCGGCAAGGTTGTGACCAATCCATCGGGCGGTCTTTTGTCGAAGGGGCATCCGCTTGGCGCCACCGGTCTGGCCCAGTGCGCGGAACTCGTATGGCAGCTGCGCGGACAGGCCGACCAGCGCCAGGTGGAAGGTGCACGCATCGCGCTGCAGCACAACCTCGGCCTCGGCGGTGCTTGCGTGGTCACCATGTATCAGGCGGCGTAAGCGGAATAGGGAGGCGAAATCATGATCGACAGGAGCCATATCGGGCATGTGATGCCGCGCTACACGGTGGATGTCGAGAAGGGGCGCCTGCGCTTCTTCTCCAAGGCCATCGGCCAGGCCGACCCGGTCTACACCGACGAGGCGGCCGCGCGCGAGGCCGGTCATCCGGCGCTGCCGGTGCCGCCGACGTTTCTTTTCTGCCTTGAAATGGATGCGCCCAATCCTGCTGCGGTGCGGGAACTGCTGGGCATCGATATCGGCAAGGTGCTGCACGGCGAGCAGAGCTTTACCTATCACGCGATGGCCTATGCCGGTGACCGCCTGAGCTTCGAGCAGCGCATCTCCGATATCTACGACAAGAAGAACGGTGCGCTTGAATTCGTGGTGCGCGATACGCGGGTGACCAATCAGGACGGCGCGCTTGTCGCCGAACTGCGCGGGGTGACCGTGGTGCGCAACGTGTAAGTCTGCAAAAGGGACGACAATGGACAGAATGACATTCGACGCCGTGCGGGTGGGAGATGAAATCACCCCGTACACCACCGCGCCGATCAGCCGGCAAGCGCTCGCGCTGTATTGCGGCGCGTCCGGGGACCACAACCCTATCCACGTGGACATCGATTTCGCCCGCAAGGCCGGCATGCCGGATGTGTTTGCGCACGGCATGCTGTCCATGGCTTATCTCGGCCGCCTGCTGACCAACTATGCGCCCCAGGAGCGCCTGCGCAGCTACGGCGTGCGCTTTGCCGCCATCACGCATGTGGACGATGCGGTGACCTGCAGCGGCAAGGTAGTGGAAAAGTTCGAGCAGGATGGCGAGAAGCGGATACGGATAGAGCTGACGACCGTCAACCAGAACGGTGAAATCAAGCTCAAGGGCGATGCCGTCGTCGCCCTCGCATAACCAATACAGCTCATACAGGATCAGGAGACATCATGAAGAAACTCGAAGGCAAGGTGGCAATCGTATCCGGCTCCGGCCGCGGCATCGGCCGTGAAATCGCACTCAAGCTCGCCAGCGAAGGCGCGAGCGTGGTGGTCAACGATCTCGACGCCGCACCGGCGGAAGAAACCGTGGAAGTCATCCGCGCAGCCGGCGGCAAGGCGATCGCCTGCGTGGGCAGCGTGACCGATGCCGATTTCGGCAGCCGCTTCGTTGCCACGGCTGTCGATGGTTTCGGCGGACTCGACATCATCGTCAACAACGCCGGCTACACCTGGGACAACGTTATCCAGAAGATGACCGACGAGCAGTGGGATGCGATCATGCAGGTGCATCTGACCGCGCCTTTCCGGATCCTGCGCGCCGCGTCGGACTTCATTCGCAGCGCGGCGAAGCAGGAAGCCGAAGCCGGCCAGGAAGTCTTCCGCAAGGTGGTCAACATCTCCTCGACCTCCGGCGTCATGGGCAATGCAGGGCAGGCCAACTACGCGGCAGCCAAGGCGGGCATCAACGGCCTGACCAAGGCGCTGGCCAAGGAGTGGGGCCGTTACAAGGTGAACGTCAACAGCGTCGCATTCGGCCTGATCAAGACCCGTCTGACCGAAGCCGCGGCGGACGCGGATGCCAGCATCGACATCGAAGGCCGCAAGATCAAGGTCGGCGTCAATCCGCAGGTGCTGAAGAATGCGGAAGCGCTGATTCCGGTAGGCCGCGCGGGCACCCCGGAGGAGGCCGCCGGCGCGGTGTTCATGTTCTGCATTCCCGAGTCCAACTATGTCAGCGGCCAGGTGCTGGTCTGCGGCGGCGGACGCCCGTAAGTCACGCGTTCCGATGGCATCCGCCCCGGCATAGCCGGGGCGAAACCGAAACCAGTCAACCCGGCCACTTGCATGAGCATCTCTACTTTCCCATGGATGACCCCGGACCTGGAACTCTTCCGGGACAATATCCGCAGGTTCTTCGAAAATGAAGTCGTTCCCCACGAAGACAAATGGCGGGCCCAGCATCATCCCGACCGCGAGGTGTGGCGCAAGGCCGGCGAGATCGGCATGCTGTGTGCCAGCATCCCCGAGGAATACGGCGGCGGCGGCGGTGATTTTCTCCACGAGGCGGTGATCTGCATCGAGCAGAACCGCGCATTGTCGAACAGCTTCAGCCTGAACGTGCACAGCGGCATCCTGGCGCATTACATCCTGCGCTACGGCACCGAGGAACAGAAGCACCGCTGGCTGCCGAAGATGGCGAGCGGCGAGATGGTCGGTGCCATTGCCATGACCGAGCCTTCGGCTGGTTCCGATCTGCAGAGCATCAAGACCACTGCCATCCGTGATGGCAATGAGTATGTAATCAACGGCGGCAAGACCTTCATCACCAACGGCTACCATGCGGACCTCATTTGCGTGGCAGTCAAGACCGATCCGCAGGCAAAGGGGCGCGGCGTCTCGCTGCTGATGCTGGAAACACGCGATCTCAAGGGCTTTAGGCGCGGCCGATTCCTGGAAAAGATCGGCCAGCGCGGGCAGGATACGGTCGAGCTGTTCTTCGATGACGTGCGCGTGCCGGCGGAAAATCTGCTCGGGCAGGAAGAGGGACGAGGCTTTGCACAGCTGATGGAGCAACTGCCTCAGGAACGCCTGCTGATCGCCATCGGCGCGGTGGCCGTCATGCAGCGGGCGGTGCAGGAGACCGCGGATTATGTGCGCCAGCGCGAAGCCTTCGGCAAGCCGCTGATTGCACTGCAGAACACCCGCTTCAAGCTGGCCGAATGCAAAACCACGGCCACCATCGCTCAGACCTTCGTCGACCAATGCGTCGTGCAGCTGATGGCGGGAAAGCTGGACGTGCAGACGGCGGCGATGGCGAAATGGTGGACCACGCAGATGAACTGCCAGGTGATCGATGAATGCCTGCAGCTTCATGGCGGCTACGGCTACATGCTCGAATATCCGATTGCGCGCATGTATGCGGATTGCCGCGTCGGAAAGATTTACGGCGGTTCCAATGAGATCATGAAGGAAGTGATTGCACGGGCCATCGAGCGTGAATGACAAACGCGGCTGCAGCTCCGGCTGCAGGCAGTAACAGACAAGTAGCAGATTCACTGGCAGGCTTGCCGTAGCCCTTTGGGATGGCAGGCCGATGACGAGAATGCACGGTAACTGGAGACTCTATCGTGTCTATGCTGCATCATCGATTTTGGCCGAAGGGCTTCCCCAGGACGCTGGAGGTGCCCGAGACCAGCCTCTACTACAACCTGGAAGCGGCGGCGCGCAGGTATCCCGAAAAGCCGGCGATCGTCTTCTACGACACCATCGTCACCTATGCCGAACTGAAGGAAAAGGCCGACGCGCTGGCGGGTTACCTTCAGCAGCGCATGGGCATAGGCAAGGGCGACCGGGTTCTGCTGATGAGCCAGAACTGTCCGCAATTCGTGATTGCCTACTATGCCATCCTGCGCGCGGATGCGGTGGTCGTTCCGGTCAATGCGATGAGCACCGCCCGCGAACTGGAACACTACGTCTCCGACTCCGGCGCAAAGGCCGCCATCGTGGCCCAGGAGCTCTACAAGTCGGTCGCGCCCTGCATGCGCGACGATGGACTCGGCGGACTCGGGCATGTGCTGGTGCTCCGCTACGGCGACTTCCTGCGCGAGAAGACCGGCATGTCGGTGCCCGAACCCTTGCTGCAGCCGGATCTCGGCATTGAAGGCAAGGGCGTGGTGCGGTGGAACGATGCGCTTGCCGCAGCCTGCGTGCCGGGCGAACATCTTGCCGGCAAGGACGATTTCTGCCTGCTGCCCTATACCTCCGGCACCACCGGCCTGCCCAAGGGCTGTGTGCATACCCATGGCAGCGTGATGGCGGTGATGGCCTTCACCCAGGTATGGCGCCAGCTGTCTCCGGCGTCGGTATTCGTCAGCGTCGCGCCTGCCTTCCATCTGCTGGGCATGCAGAACGGTATGAACATTCCGATACTTCTCGGCTCGACCGCGCTGCTGCTCACGCGCTGGGACCGTGACAATGCGGCCTCGCTGATCAGCCGCTACCGC
Organism: Noviherbaspirillum malthae; assembly: GCF_015352985.1. Taxonomy (GTDB): domain Bacteria; phylum Pseudomonadota; class Gammaproteobacteria; order Burkholderiales; family Burkholderiaceae_D; genus Noviherbaspirillum; species Noviherbaspirillum malthae. The sequence goes on from NZ_JACYXF010000055.1 coordinate 11,080, forward strand.
GGCACCGTCTGGGCGGCGCCGCCGGCGATGCTGCTCGATTTCTTCGCCAATCCCGACATCGACCGCTACGACCTGTCGAGCCTGAGCCTGATCACCGGCGGCGGCGCGGCGATGCCGGAAGCGGTCGCCACGCTGCTGCGGGAAAAATTCGGCCTCGAATACATCGAAGGCTACGGCATGACCGAGACCGCCTCGGGCACGCATACCAATCCGCTGTACCGCCCGAAGCGGCAATGCCTGGGCATGCCGCTCTTCGGCGTCGACTCGCGCATTGTCGATCCGGCGACGCTCAAGGAAATGGCGCCGGGCGAAGTGGGGGAAATCATCACCCACGGCCCGCAGCTGATGAAAGGCTACTGGAACAACGAACGCGCCACCGCGCAGGTATTCGTGGAACTCGACGGCAAGAACTTTATCCGTACCGGCGATCTTGGATACGTGGACGAGGAAGGCTATTTCTTCATGTGCGACCGATTGAAACGCATGATCAACGTGTCCGGCTACAAGGTATGGCCGGCCGAGGTCGAGAACATGATGTATTCCCATCCCTGCGTGCACGAGGCCTGCATCATCAGCACGCCGGACGAGCGGCGCGGCGAAGCGGTCAAGGCGGTGCTGGTGATCAAGCCGGAAAGCCGCGGCAGCATCGGGGAAGACGACATCATTTCCTGGTGCCGCGAGCAGATGGCGGCCTACAAGGTGCCGCGCTCGATCGAATTCGTCGACAGCCTGCCCAAGTCCAGCACTGGAAAGATCCTCTGGCGGGAGCTGCAGGAACGGGAAAGCGGCGTGCATTAATTCCAGCCAAAGCGGTGCTTCCGCAAATGCAAATTGTCGAGCGTGCAGGGATGGGCGATATTGCAGTGGCATACATGAATCGACGGCGCCACAACGGCGGCCCAAAACAAACAACGACATGGAGACGGCAATGACATTGATGAACGGCAAATTCGCCCGTGCAAGCGTGCTGATCGGCACGCTCATGCTTTCGCTGGGGGCGGTTCATGCCCAGGGCGTGAAGAGCTATCCGGAAAAGACGATCAAGGTGGTCGTGCCTTATCCTGCAGGCGGCGCGACCGATACCCTCGGAAGGATGACCGCGAACCATCTGGAAAGCGCGCTGAAGCAGACGGTGATCGTCGACAACCGACCCGGCGCCAGCGGCAACATCGGCAGCGACATGGTCGCCAAGTCGGCGCCTGACGGACATACCGTACTGATCGGCATCACCGCGATGATCCAGGCGCCTTTCCTGTACGCGAAGATGCCGTTCGATCCCTTCAAGGCTTTCCAGCCGGTCGCCCTGCTGGCCCGCTCGGCCGACCTGTTCGTGGTGCCGGCGTCCAATCCCGCCAGCAACCTCAAGGAATTCCTCGCGCTGGTGAAGGCCAATCCCGGCAAGTACAACTACGGCTCCTACGGCAACGCGACCTCGTCGCATATCCACGGCGAGATGCTCAAGGCGCAGACCGGCACCGACCTGATGCATGTGCCCTACAAGGGCGCGGCGCCGCTGGTGGCCGACCTGCTCGGCGGCCAGGTGACTTCCGCCTTCGTCGACGTCGCCTCGATACGCAGCCATCTCGGTTCTGGCAAGGTGAAGGTGCTGGCCGTGACCGGCGCCCAGCGCTTCAAGATCCTTCCGGACGTGCCCACCATGACCGAACTCGGATACAAGTCCTTCGAGCCCTACGGCTGGTTCGGCGTCTTCGTACCTGCGGCCACGCCCAAGGAGATTGTCAACCGGCTGTCGGAAGACATTTCGAAGATGGTGCGCAGCCCCGAAGGCACCGCCAGGATCGAGGCGCTCGGCCTGCAGGCCGGCGGAGAGAAGGCCGACGAGTTCAGCCAGATCATGAAGAGCGATTCGGCCATCTGGGGCAATGTCATCAAGGAATCGAAAATCGCCATCGAGTAATTCCATATACAGGAGCAAGTCCCCATGCAGGAGATTCTGGAGTTCAAGGACCGCGCCGTATTCATTGCGGGAGGCAGCAGCGGCATCAATCTCGGTATCGCCGATGCGTTTGCGCAGCGCGGCGCCAAAGTTGCCATCATGAGCCGTTCACAGGACCGGGTCGACACCGCCGCCGCACATCTCTCGCGGCATGGCGGGATCGCGTGCGGATTCGCCGGCGACGTGCGCGATCCTGCCGCCGTCGTTGCCGCACTGGAAGCAGCCCATGCGCGTCTCGGCGACTTCGACGTGCTGGTGTCGGGCGCCGCCGGCAACTTCGTCTCGCCGGCACTCGACATGTCGCCGAACGCGTTCAAGACCGTGGTCGACATCGACCTGCTGGGCACCTTCAACGTGCTGCGCCAGGCGCACCAGTACCTGCGCAAGCCCGGCGCGTCGGTCATCAACATTTCCGCGCCGCAGTCCTTCAACCCCACCATTTTCCAGGCGCATGCCTGCGCGGCCAAGGCGGGCGTCGACATGCTGACGAGGGTGCTGGCGATCGAATGGGGCGGCGACGGCATCCGCGTCAATTCCATCGTCCCCGGTCCCATCGGCGACACCGAGGGCATACGGCGTCTCGCCCCGACCGAGGAAACCCGCAGGGCGATGGAAGAAACGATTCCGCTGGGCAGGATGGGCACCCGCAAGGAAGTGGCCGACATGGCGCTGGTCCTGTCGTCCGGTCTGGCCAGCTTCGTGACCGGAGCGGTCATTCCGGTCGACGGCGGCAGCTCCCTGCTGGGCGGCAGGGATTATCGGGAAACCTACAAGGCAAGCGTAGCGGCACGGACGGCTGCGCGCACAGGAGCAGAGCATGGCGCATGATGACGGCAGGCCAGGGATGAATGAGAGCGGCGTGGAAGCCGCATACCAGAAGCGGCTCGATGACGGAGCCTTCATGATTCAGCATTGCAGCGACTGCCGGCGGCATGTGTTCTACCCGCGCGAACTCTGCCCGCACTGCGGCGGTGTGGCACTCAAGTGGGTCGCGCCGGCCGGCACCGGCACCGTGCATGCGGTGACCACGGTGCGCCGCAAGCCCGATGCGGGCGGTGATTACAACGTGTCGCTGATCGATCTGGACGAGGGTGTGCGGATGATGAGCCGCGTCGAGGGCGGAGGGCCGGTGAGGATAGGCGATCGGGTACGCGCGCGCGTGCAGGTCAGTCAGGGAAAGGGAATCGTGCTGTTTGACCCGTTGAACAATGATGGAGGACGGCCATGAGCGCCTCATTGCGTGAACTGCGCGGCGCTGCCGCGATTGCCGGCGTCGCCACCTTCGGCTGCGGCGAGGCGCCGGGCTTTACCGACATGGAATTGCTGGCCCGCGCCGCAGCGGCAGCGGTGGCCGATGCCGGCCTGAAGATGAGCGACATCGACGGCATCTGTACGGCCAGCGCGAGCGCCACCATGTGGGCGATGCCGGTCATCGAATATCTCGGCATCCGGCCGAATTACATCGACAGCACCATGCTCGGCGGATCCAGCTTTGTAGCCCATCTTCTTCCCGCGATCCATGCCTTGCAATCCGGGCAATGCAATGCGGTGCTGGTGTGCTACGGCAGCGCCCAGCGCAGCGCCACTTTCGGTCGCAAGGAAGTGGTGGCCAGCCGCCGCTTCCTCGATCCCCAGCCCTACGAAATGGCTTATGAGCCGATGCTGCCGCTGTCGGCCTATGCGCTGGTGGCATCGCGCTACATGCACGAATTCGGCGCCACCCGGCGCCACCTCGCCGAAGTGGCGGTGGCGGCGCGCGGCTGGGCACGCCTCAACCCGGAAGCCTTCATGCGGGATCCGCTGACGATAGAACAGGTGCTCGAATCGCGCATGGTGTCAGACCCGCTGTCGGTGCGCGACTGCTGCATGGTGAGCGACGGCGCCGGTGCCTATGTGCTGGTGCGCGCCGACCGCGCGCGGGACCTGCAGAAGAAGCCTGTGTATGTGCTTGGCAACGGCACGGCGGTATGGAACCGCCAGGTGTCATCGATGCATGACCTGACCGTGACCGCGGCGACGCAATCCGGCAAGGCGGCCTACGAGATGGCGGGGCTGACAGCGAAGGATGTCGACGTGGTGGAGCTCTACGATGCCTTTACCATCAACACGCTGCTGTTCCTCGAAGACCTTGGCTTTTGCAAGAAGGGCGAGGCGGCGGCCTTTGTGGAAAACGGCGGGATCGCGCCCGGCGGTCGGCTGCCGGTCAACACCAACGGCGGCGGCCTGTCCTGCGTTCACCCGGGAATGTACGGCGTGTTCACCATCATCGAATCGGTGCGGCAGCTGCGCGGGGAGTGCGGGGAGCGCCAGGTCCGTGACGCGAAGATCGCGCTGGCGCACGGCAACGGCGGTACGCTGTCGAGCCAGGCTACGGCTATCCTCGGCACGCAGGAAACGCTTTAAGAAATTTTCGGAATGAACGAGAGACAGGGAAGGTGAAATCATGATCCGCGACCAGGAAACAATGAACACGCTGCAGGCCACCGTGAGCCGCTTCGTACGCGAGCGGCTGGTGCCGGCCGAGGAGACCGTCGCCGAAACGGACGAGATTCCGGAAGACATCGTGCGCGACATGAAGGAGATCGGCCTGTTCGGTCTGACGATTCCCGAAAACTATGGCGGCCTCGGGCTGACCATGGAAGAGGAAAGCCTGATCATGTTCGAGATGGGCCAGACCTCGCCGGCCTTCCGCTCGCTGTTCGGCACCACGGTCGGCATCGGCTCGCAGGGCATCCTGATGGACGGCACGTCCGAACAGAAGGAAAAATATCTGCCGCGCCTGGCGACCGGCGAGATCATCGCATCGTTCGCACTGACCGAGCCGGAGGCGGGATCGGATGCGGCATCCCTGCGCACCACCGCCATCCGCGACGGCGACGACTATATCGTCAACGGCACCAAGCGCTACATCACCAACGCGCCGCATGCCGGCATCTTCACCCTGATGGCGCGCACCAATCCGCAGGACAAGGGCGCAGGCGGCGTTTCGGCCTTCATCGTCGAAGCCGATACGCCGGGCATCACCATCGGCAAGTACGACAAGAAGATGGGGCACCGCGGTGCGCACACCGCCGACGTGATCTTCGAGAACTGCCGGGTGCCGGCAAGGAATATCATCGGCGGCGTGGAAGGCAAGGGATTCAAGACGGCAATGAAGGTGCTGGAAAAGGGACGCATTCACATTGCCGCGATCGCCGTCGGCGTGGCAGAGCGCATGCTCGATGATGCGCTGAAATATGCGGTCGAACGCAAGCAGTTCGGCCAGCGCATTGCGGATTTCCAGCTGGTCCAGGCGATGCTGGCAGACAGCAAGGCGGAAGTGTACGCAGCCAGGTGCATGGTGATCGATGCCGCCCAGCGGCGCGACCGCGGCGAGAACGTCAGCACCGAGGCATCGTGTTGCAAGATGTTCGCGACGGAGATGTGCGGCCGGGTTGCTGACCGTGCGGTGCAGATTTTCGGCGGCGCCGGCTATATGTCGGAGTACGGCATCGAGCGCTTCTACCGCGATGTGCGCCTGTTCCGCATCTATGAAGGATCGACCCAGATCCAGCAGATCGTCATCGCCCGCAACATGATCAAGGAATGCGGCTGATGGCGGTGCCGCACATGCTTGCCGACGTCGTGATGCCGGCTGGTGCAGACGAGCCGGATTTTCCGCTGGATAATCCGGCGCTGGAGCATATGGGCATGCGCATCACGGCATGGTCGGAAGGCAGGGTGGAGATGGCGTTGCCGGTGCTGCCGCATATGCTCAATCGCAGCGGAGTGGTGCATGGCGGGACGATCTGTGCGCTTCTCGATGCGGCTACCGGTTATGCCGGGTTGTATTCGGCGGAAGAGGGCGTCAAGCTGCATGCGGTGACGCTGTCGCTGACGACGAATTTTCTCGCCAATGGGGTGGGCGGGATGCTGACTGCGGTTGGAGTGGTGGAGCGGCGTGGGAAGTCGATATTCTTTTCGCGGGCGGAGGTTTGGCTTGATGGGGAGTTGCTGGTGGCGACTGGGGTGGCGACGATGAAGTTTCTTAAATAAGGTCGCCATGCAAAAATTAAGATAGCGTTTTTTGTTAGCTCAGTTTCATTGAGTCGGGAACGGGGAAGACTCAAAAAGATAAAGAACGTTCCTCCCCTTTCAAGGGGGACGTAGCAGGGGTTTCGCAAGGCATGCCTTGCGCCTGCGTAGTCGGAGCCGCTTGCAAGCGGCGAGGTGGAGGTTAGGAGGGGGATGGGGTTCAGTGACGTGCGCTAACCCCATCCCCACCCCAACCCTCCCCTTGAAGGGGAGGGAGTCTTCGAGCAGTGAGAACCTAACTACCTTAGCAAACTCGCTTATTTAGACCAGAGCTTGTTTAAAAGACCCGCTATTCGGCGTTCCCACCCCGCGTAGCATCCCCATCCGCCACCAGCAGCTCAACCAGCTCCCGCGCAAACCCCGGCAGCGCATCAAGATCCCTCACGCAGATAATCAGATTCCGCGTAGCCCATTCATCATTCAAACGCAGTATCTTCAGATCAAGACTCTTCGCATGCCGGCGCGCCGCCGACTCGGGGAGGATGCCGATGCCGACATTGGCTTCAATCATCCGGCATACCGAATCGAAATTGCTGACCTGGATGCGCGTCTTGAGCGACTTGCTCAGCGGGCCGGCGGCCTGGTGCACGAAAGAATGGATGACGCTGCCTTCGTAAAGGCCGATGTATTCGTATTCGAGCGTGTCTGAAAAATTGATGTCGTCGCGGGCGGCCAGCGGATGGCCGGTCGCAGTCGCAACCACCAGCCTGTCGTTGCGATAGGGAATGACCTGCAGTCCCTCGGTACGCACGCTGCCGGCGGCTACCCCGATATCCGCGATGCCTTCATTGATGGCACGCACCACATCATTGCTCAGGTGCTCGCGGAGATCGATGTTCACGTCCGGGTGGCTGACGAGAAAGCTGCGCAGCACGGCCGGCAGGAATTCCGCCGTCGCCGTGGTGTTGGCAAAGATGCGCACATGCCCCTTGATGCCCTGCGCGTATTCCTGCATGTCGCCGCGCAGGTTTTCCAGCTGGGCCAGCACCAGACGCGCATGCTGCAGCAGCGCCTGGCCGGGCGGACGCAGGGTGATGCCTTGCGCGTCGCGGTTGATCAGCTTGGTGCCGATCGAGTCTTCCAGGTTCTTGATGCGGATGCTTGCGGCTGGCAGCGACATGTGGGCCCGCACCGCGGCGCGGGTCAGGCTGTTCTCTTCGGCGATGTAGACGAACAGGCGCAGGTCGATGAGGTCGAAATGAATTGCCATGGCATGGAATCGTTAGGGCGGGCCCGGTCATTGTATCGGAAATGCAATCCGCGTCCGCGCAAGGGAAACGGCTGCAGTACGTTCAGGCCGCCGCGCCGGATTCGATCAGCGCATCGATCTCGTCATCGCGCATGCCGAGCTCGCGCAGCAGTTCGCGGCTGTGCTGGCCAAGGTGTGGCGCCTGCAGGCAGTCAGGATTGGGCGTCGTGCCGAAGAGCGCGGCAGCGCGCGGCAGCTGCACTTCGCCGAGGTCCTGCATCCTGTAGCGCGAGACGGTCGCATTGTGCCGCACCTGCGGATCTGCGCACAGGCCGCTGCGGACGTTGACGCGTCCGACCGGTGCGCCTTCGCGTACAAGCAGATTGACGAATTCGTTCACGTCCTTTTCCAGCGCAATCGGTTCGAGGATCTCGCGAAGCTCGCGGTAGTGGCGGCGGCGCGCTTCCATCGTGGCAAAGCGCGGATCGCCAACGAGGTCCGGACGGTCGAAGCCCTGGCAGAGGGCGGCGAATTCGTCGTTTTGCGGCGTCATGGCGGTGAACCAGCCGTCACGGCATTTCCATGCTTTCTGGTTGGCGCCGAATTCCGGAACGGGCGCGGGCGGCTCGTCGAGAAAGCCGTGGTTGTACATGGCTTCCGGCCAGAGGAAGGCAATGCTCGCATCCAGCATGGAGAGTTCGATCTTCTGTCCCTGGCCATGCCTGTGGCGGGCAAGCAGTGCCGCGCAGATTGCTTGCGAGGCGGTGAGGGCGGTCAGCTTGTCGCACAGCAGGGTCGGAAGCAGGCCCGGATCGCCGCTTGCCGGATCGCCGTGGGCGTCGGCAAAACCCGATGCCGCCTGGATCACATAGTCGTACACCCGCGCATGCGCATAGGGTCCGTCCTGTCCGAAGCCGGAAATGGAAAGGTAGACCAGGCCGGGGTTCATTTCCTTCAGCTGCTCGTAGTCCAGCCCGAGGCGGGCCATGGTTCCCGGCCGGAAATTCTCGACCAGGACATCGGTCTGCATGACCATTTTTTTCAGGATGTTGCGGGCGCGATCTGTTTTCAAGTCCAGCACCATCGAACGCTTGCCGCGATTGATCGCCATGAACAAGGCAGAGATATCGCCCTTGGCGGGGCCGACGCGGCGGCTCATGTCGCCGCCGGGCGGCTCGATCTTGATCACGTCGGCGCCCTGGTCGGCAAGCATGCCGGCGGCCATCGGCCCTGACACGACCGCGGACAAATCGATGACTCGCACACCTTCCAGCGGTCCACTCATGTTGCGTCTCCTCGTCGTTTGCATTTGATCTTAGAGAACTTCTCCGCGCTTGGAAAGACGCCTGGCAAAAAGATTGATGCAAATCCGGCGCCGTCTGCAGTTTGAGAATTTTTGCCAATCAAATTGAAAAACGCCGCCATTGAACCGGGGTGCCATCAGCCTTTAACCTGCGTTACATCAGCACGGCAATCAGCATGTTAATCAGCACCATAAGCGGACCCGGCAAACGCGTCAGCCGGAATTCAGAGAATAGTGTGTATGTGAGGAGACCCATGCCATTACCCAAGGCACTCGACGGAAAGCTCGGCCTCCCGGTCATCGCTTCGCCGCTTTTCATCATTTCCAATCCCGACCTCGTCATCGCGCAGTGCTGTGCCGGCATCGTCGGGTCCTTTCCGGCGCTGAATGCACGTCCGCAGGAAGACCTCGGCAAATGGATCGTCCGCATCAAGCAGGGCATTGCCGACTTCGAGGCGGCTCATCCGGGAAAGAAGGCGGCACCCTTTGCGGTCAACCAGATTGTGCATCAGTCCAACAGCCGGGTCGACGCCGACATGGAAGTCTGCATCGAGCACAAGGTGCCGATCATCATCACCTCGCTGCGCTCGCCCGCGTCCTTGGTGGACAAGGTACACGGTTACGGCGGCATCGTGCTGCACGACGTCACCAATGTCAGGCATGCGAGGAAGGCCATCGAGGCCGGCGTGGACGGCCTGATCCTGGTGTGTGCCGGCGCCGGCGGACATGCGGGCGTTCTCAGCCCGTTTGCGCTGGTCAACGAGATACGTTCGTTCTACGGCGGCACGCTGGCGCTGTCCGGTTCCATCACCAACGGCAGCGGCATCTTCGCTGCACAGGCCATGGGCTGCGACCTGGCTTATATCGGTACGCGCTTCATCGCCACCCGGGAAGCCAATGCCAGCGACGAGTACAAGAGCATGGTGGTCGAGTCGAGCGCCGCCGATATCGTCTATACGCCTTACTTTACCGGCGTGCCAGGCAATTACCTGAAGCCCAGCATTGCGCGGAACGGCCTCGATCCCGACAACCTGCCGTCCGCCGATCCCTCGAAAATGAATTTCGACAATCGCCACAACAAGCCCAAGAGCTGGAAGGAAATCTGGGGTGCCGGCCAGGGCGTCGGGAACATCGGCGCTGTCGAGCCTGCGGCAACGGTCATCGGACGCATGAAGGAAGAATACGAAGAGGCAAGGCAGCGGATGAGTGCGTTGGCGGCATAAGCAGACATAACAGGACCGGAGAGTCCTTGCCGTACCACACGAGTGGCAAATAACGACAAGCCAAGGAGACGACAATGAAAACGGCATCACAATGGTTGGCCAGCATTGCAGCGGCATCACTCTTGATATCGGCGGCTGGTTCTGCACATGCACAGGCCGAAGCGGCATCCGCGGCGAATTTTCCTTCCAAGCCGATGAGGATCGTGGTGCCTTACCCGGCCGGCGGCGCGACCGACATGCTGGCGAGGATGATAGGCCAGAAATTCACCGACACCTGGAAACAGCCCGTCATCGTCGAGAACAAGCCCGGCGCGAACGGCTGGATAGGCAACGGCATGGTCGCCAAGTCGGCGCCCGACGGCCACACGCTGCTGCTGACGATCTCCACTATCGTCTATGCACCTTATCTGTACGAAAAGATTCCCTACGATGTAAACCAGGACCTGGTGCCGGTATCGATGCTCACGCGCACACCCAATCTGCTGGTGGTGCCGGCATCGACCCCCGCCAATACGCTGGAAGAGTTCGTCGAACTGGTGCGCAAGAATCCGAAGAAATTCAGTTACGGTTCCTATGGCCAGGGTTCGACAGCCCACGTCGGCGGCGAAACGCTCAACCGCCAGGCCGGGCTCGACATGGTACATGTCGCCTATAAGGGTGCAGCGCCGCTGGTCAACGATCTGCTAGGCGGACAGATCCCCGCCGGCTTCGTCGATGCCAGCACCATACGGCCGCATGCAAGAAGCGGCAAGGTCCGCATCCTCGCGTCCAGCGGCACGCAGCGCGTCAGTTATCTGCCCGAGGTGCCGACCTTCGCCGAGAAGGGTTACAAGGGCATGGAGCTGGTAGGCTACTTCCTAATGATGGCGCCGGCCGGCACGCCCAGGGACATCGTGAAGAAGGTCTCCGATGCCGGTGCTGCCGTGCTGCGCATACCCGAGAACAGGGCACGCATCGAGGAACTCGGCATGACGGCGGTGGGCAGTTCGCCGGAGGAGCTGGGCGCATCGATGAAAGCGGATGCGGAGACATTTTCCCGTGCGGTGAAGCAGGCCAACATCAGGATCGAAAACTGAAGCGAAGGACGAGCCGGACAATGGACAACATGCTGCGAGCTCCCTTCCGTGAAGATCATGAAGCGTTCCGGGAGCAGGTCAGACGCTTCGTCGAGCGCGAGATCAAGCCGTTTCATGCGGATTGGGAAGAGCAGGGCATCGTGCCGACGTCGCTGTGGCGCAAGGCCGGAGCGGAAGGCCTGCTCAACTGCATGCTGCCGGAACCGTACGGTCAGGGCGGCGACTTCGGGCACTCCGCAATCGTCATCGAAGAGCTGGCACGCGTCAATGCCAGTGCGCTCGGTTTCAGCGTGCATTCCGAAATCGTCTCTCCCTACCTGCACGCCTACGGGACCGAGGAGCAGAAGCAGCGCTGGCTGCCGAAAATGGCGCGCGGGGACATGATCGGCGCCATCGCCATGACCGAGCCTGGCGCCGGCAGCGACGTCAAGGCGGTGCGGACCACTGCGCGGCGCGAAGGCGATCATTTCATCCTGAACGGGCAAAAGACCTTCATTTCCAACGGCCACAACGCCGGTCTTGTCATCGTCGTCGCCAAGACCGATCTCGAGCGCGGAGCAAAAGGGATTTCGCTGATCTGCGTCGAAGCTGAAACACCCGGCTTCAGCCGCGGCAAGCGGCTGAAGAAGATCGGCCTGCGCGGGCAGGATACCGCGGAACTCTTTTTCGAGAATGCGCGCGTGCCGGTTGCAAACCTGATTGGCGATGAAAACCGCGGCTTCGGCTATCTGATGCATGAACTTGCCCAGGAACGCCTGATCATCGGCATCCGTGCGGCGGCATCCATCGAAGCCTTCCTGGAACGCACCATCGAATATACGCGGGGCAGAAAGGCTTTCGGACAGTCCGTGTTCGACTACCAGAACACGCGCTTCAAGCTGGCCGAGGCCAAGGCGCAGTTGACGATGCTGCGCACTTTTGTCGATGACTGCCTTGCGCGCCACCTGCGTGGCGAGCTGACGCCGGAGCGCGCGGCAATGGCCAAGCTCAACGGCTCGGAGATGCAGAACCGGCTGCTCGACGATTTCCTGCAATTGCATGGCGGCTACGGCTTCATGTCGGAATACGAGATCGGCGGTGCGTGGATCGATGCACGCGTCGGCAGGATCTACGGCGGCAGCAATGAAATCATGAAGGAAATCGTCGCGCGCGGATTGTGAGACGGCAAGACGCGTGGCGAATGCTTAACCAGCCGCAGATTCGGCTGCCGATCAACGAAGAGACGAATGAAGATGAACAGCATAGTCGACAAAGCCACATTGGAAGTGCTCCATGATCCGGTCAATCGGAATCCTTTCCTGAAATTCCTGGGGCCGGAACTGGTGGAATCGGCCGGCGGACATGCCTACTTCATCCAGAATGACTACCCGCACATCAAGAACGTGTACGGCGTCGCCCACGGCGGCGTGATCATGGCCCTGTTCGATGCTGCGCTGGCAAGCGCGGCGCTGTCGCGGGTCGAATTCACGATGGGCATCGTGACGCTGGACATGTCCATCAATTTCATCGGGCCGGGGGCAGGGAGGCTGCATGTGCGCGGCCATGCGACCGGCGGCGGCTCCTCGGTCTGCTTCTGCGAAGGCGAAATACTGGATGATGCCGGCAATCTGGTGGCAAAGGCCATTGGCAGCTTCAAATACCGGCGCAAGAAGCCGGGCGGCAGGCAGGCATCCGAAGCAGCGGATTGAGGCATTCTTCCTTTCTCCGTTCATCCACCACCATCGAGTATCCTGAAAAGGCCTGGCATGACAAGCTACGAAAAGGAAGTCCACGCGCTGCTTGCGCAAAGTTTTGGAACCTTGAGCGATCTGATCCGGCTGCATGCCGCACACCGCCCGACGCATCCGGCATTCATTCTCGGTGACGAGAAGATTGATTACCTCGGCCTGGACTCGATGATGGACCGCATCGCCGCCACGCTTCAGCGCGACGGCCTCGGGCCGGGAGACAGCATCGCGATTTGCGCCGGCACCTCCATCGAATACGCGATGGTATACCTCGGCAGCCTGCGCGCCGGCGTTGCCGTCGCACCCTTGCCGCCTTCCAGCGCGCCGGAAGCGCTGGCCGGAATGATCCGGGATTCGGATGCCAGGCTGCTGTTCGTCGACGGGGATTCGGCTGCCGCACTGCAGTCCGTGCTGCCGCGCCTTCCGGTCCGCGTCATCTCCATCGATGGCACTGCCGACGCCGGCAAGAATGCTTCGGGTCTGCAGGCATGGCTGGACGCGCCGGGCACAGTGCCGGCGAAGGCGGAAATCCTGCCCGGCACCGCATTCAATATCATCTATTCCTCGGGCACCACCGGCGTGCCGAAAGGCATCGTGCAGCCATGTTCGCTGCGCTGGGCTCAACTGCAGCGCTCGGTGGGGCTGGAATACAGCGCGAATGCCGTCACGCTGCTATCCACGCCGCTCTACTCGAATACCACGCTCGTCAGTTTCTTTTCCACCCTGGGCATGGGAGGAAGCGTGCTGCTGATGGAAAAGTTCGACGCCCGCACCTATCTTGAACTTGCACAGCGGCACCGGGTCACGCACACGATGCTGGTCCCGGTACAGTACCAGCGGCTGATGGCCGTGCCGGATTTCGGCCGTTACGACCTGTCTTCCTATCGAATGAAGTTCTGCACCAGCGCACCCTGCAGCTCCGCATTGAAGCAGGATGTGCTTGCACGCTGGCCGGGTGGACTGGTGGAACTGTACGGCATGACCGAAGGCGGCGGCAGCTGCCAGCTGTTCGCCCATCTGCATCCCGGCAAGCTGCATACCGTCGGCCAGCCTACGCCGGGCAGCGAATTCAGGGTGATCGACGAACAGGGCGTGGAACTTCCTGCAGGTGAAACCGGCGAAATCGTCGGGCGCTCGGGCGGCATGATGACCGGCTATCACAAGCAGCCGCAGAAGACGGCCGAGGCGGAGTGGCATGATGCAGCCGGCGTGCGCTTCATCCGCACCGGCGATATCGGCCGCTTCGATGCCGACGGTTTCCTGACGCTGATGGACCGCAAGAAGGACATGATCATCTCCGGAGGCTTCAACATCTATCCGAGCGACCTCGAAGCCGTGCTGCGTGAGCATACGGCCGTGGAAGATGCCGCGGTGGTGGGCGTGGCCTCGGAGCGCTGGGGTGAAACGCCTGTGGCGTTCGTCGTCTGCCGCGAGGATGCGGACGAAAGCGCAGACAGCACGGCGATTCTGTCCTGGGCCAATGAAAGGCTTGGAAAAATGCAGCGGCTGTCCGCCGTGGAGCTCGTGGACGTGCTGCCCCGCAGCGCCATCGGCAAGGTGCTCAAGCGCGAACTGCGCGACCGCTATCTCGAGTCGGCGAAGCGTGAAGCAAAGCAGGCTGCCTGAGGTTTCGCTTCAAGGATTCGTAAAAGACAACAAGCATTCCGCGCCGCCAGGCGAACCTATAAACAAGGAGACGATGATGCAAAGATTCCGGACATGCCTTCAACGGCTGCAAAGCCTGAAACCGAGACTGCTGCGCGGGATCGCCGCTGCCGCTGCCACTACTGCTGCCCTGATGCTGGCGCCGACGGCGTTCGCAGCGGGACAGTTCCCGACCCGGCCGATCGAGTTCTGGATTCCCTTCCCGCCCGGCGGCCCGACCGATGCATCGCTGCGCATACTGCTGGCAGCCGCCAGCAAGGAGCTCGGCCAGCAGGTCATCCCCGTCAACAAGCCGGGTGCGGGCGCGACGCTGGCCGCATCGGTGATGGCGCAGTCGGCCGCCCCTGACGGTCATGTGATCGCCATGGTGGCGGCGAACATTTTCCGCATGCCGCATCTGCAGAAGACTCCCTATGATCCGGTGAAGGACTTCACCTACATCATGGGCCTGACCAATTACCGCTACGGCATCGTGGTGCGGGCCGACGCGAAATGGAAGACCCTGGAGGAATTCCTGGCCTATGCCAAGGCCAATCCGCGCAAGGTGAACTACGGCGCCGTCGGCATTGCGTCCTCCGGCCATATCGCGATGGAAAAGCTGGGCAAGGCCGCAGGCGCCGAGATGACCTTCGTACCCTACAAGGGCGGCGCCGAAGAGCTGACCGCGCTGATGGGCGGCGAGCTGGATGCGGTGCTCGATCCCGGCTGGGGCCAGTACGTGACGACCGGCAAGCTGCGTCCTCTGGCCATCGTCGGCGAAAGCCGCTTCCCGCGCTTCAAGGACGTGCCCACGCTCAAGGAATTGGGTTACGACGTGACGGCCAGTTCCCAGGTCGGCATCGTCGGTCCGAAAGGCATGGACCCGAAGGTCGTGAAGGTGCTGCATGATGCCTTCAAGAAGGCGACGCAGGAACCGGCGTATCAGAAGTCGCTGGAAGTCATCGACCTCGAGCAGGTGTATCTCAGCAGCGAGGAATACACCAAGTTCGCCGCCGAGCAGTATGAGCGGGAGAGACGTACCGTCCAGCAGCTCAACATCAAGCTGAACTGAGGGAACGTTGCGGTAACGCTGTAGTTGAAGAGGGAAAAACGAGGCGCGCGGCGCCTCGTTTCGTTTTGGAAGACGTCTTTTAAGACATCAAGCCGGCTGCATCTGCCGCAGCGTGAAGCCGCGGTTCGGCAGGCGCAGCGAGAGGAAGGCGGCCATCAGCAGCAGGATGCCCGACGCGCCAAAGGCGATCCAGTGGGTGCCGTAGGCTTCATAGCCCCAGCCTCCCAGCCACGAGCTGATCATTGCGCCGATCTGGTGGCCGAGATAAGCCCACCCGTACAGCACGCCGACGAGCCGCACGCCGTAGACATCGGCAAGAATGGCGGAAGAGGTGGCGATGCTTCCGGCCCATACCAGGCCGCCGATCGCAGCGGCGATATAGAGCTCCCAGTGCGTGCCTACCAGCAGCAAGGCGAAGAAGCCGAGGCCGCGGATGAAGTAAATCGCAAACAGGATATTGCGGCGGGGCAGCTTGTCGGAGAGGCGTCCGAGGACCATGGTGCCGACGATTGCGACCAGGCCGATGATACCGATGCCAGACGAGCTCGTCATTGCATCGAAGCCATGATCCATCAGCATCGGCACGCCGTGCGTGCCCAGCAGATTCATGCTGAAGCCGCAGGCGAACAGGCCGGCGAAGATTTTCCAGAAAGGGGCGGTTTTCACCGCATCGCCGAAGGCGAGCGTATCGGCAGGCTCGGCTGCCGCATTCTTCGTCGCGATCTGGCCGGGCAAGAGGTCGGTGTCGGGCGGGGCGTTGTCCCGGATGATCAGCAGGGCGGACGGCACCGTGACGAGCACGAATGCCGCAGCGAAGCCGAGCAGCGTGTTTTGCCAGCCATAGGCTTCGATCGCGAAGGTGAGGATCGGCGTCATGAAAGCCATGCCGGCCATGGAACCTGTCGACAGGAAGAAGAGCGCGGTGCCGCGCTGGCGCGTGAACCAGCGGCTGATGACCGGCGTCAGCGCCACCGGACTGGTGAACGCCAGACCCACGGAGAGCAGCACGCCGAAGGACAGGAGGAAAGCCGTCGGCGTTCTTGCCATGACCGTCCAGAAGGTGGACGCCACGACGATTACGGTACCCATAAGAAGTACGGTGCGCGTGCCCCAGCGGCTGACCAGATAGCCGGCCAGGGGCATGGCCAGACCGTAGAAGAGCATGCCGATCGCGATGATGGCGGCAAGCAGGCTGCGGCTGAAGCCGAGGTCCTTGGACATCGGCAGAAAGAACGGGCCGATGCCCAGGCGCATGCCCACCGTCAACAAGGTCAGCAAGGTTGCCGCCGCCACGATATTCCATCCGAAATACCGTTTTTTCGCAGTCGCGCTCGTCTCCATCTTCTTGTGTCTCCTACTTCCGCAGCCCGGCTTGCCGGGAAAGTTTATCCAACCGGTATGGGAAGTATCCTGCATTTCCGTCCGGTCTGCCCGCCGACCTTGCTGCAGGCACTCAAGTCATGTGTGAGGGACGCGTGTCGGTGCCGTGAATGACACCGTGGAAGACGCCATGATCGGCATCTTGGGGAAAGCTGCGGCGAAGGTGGCGGTGCGGACCAGGCCGGCACCGCCACCGCCACCGCTCTCGTGTCAGTCCGCCGGAACGTGGTCTTCAATCAGCTTGCGCTTGAGCACCTTGCCGCTGAGCGTCATGGGCAGACTGTCGAGACGGATGACGCGCGCCGGTCGCTTGTAGGGGGCAAGGCGGGAACTCAAATGAAGGTCGAGCGCCTGCAGGTCGATGCGCGCACCGGCATCGGTTTCGACGAAGGCCAGTATCTCCTCGTTGCCGTCACGCTCCTTGCGGCCGACCACCGCCGCACGCTGAACGCCGGGGAATTCCTGCAGCACCGCTTCCACTTCGCCGGGATACACATTGAACCCGGAACGGATGATCATTTCCTTCAGGCGGCCTACCACGTGCAGCGCTCCGTCCGGACCGATGGTGCCGATGTCGCCGCTGGCATACCAGCCGCCGGGCTTCATCACCGCGGCGGTGGCTTGCGGATCGCGGAAATAGCCCGGCATCAGGCCGGTTCCGCGTATCCATATCTCGCCGCGCTCGCCGTCGGGAAGCGGATTGCCGTCTTCGCCCGCGATCATGACCTCGCCGCCTTCCACCTGGTAGCCGGCGGCCGTATCGTCGCGCCTTTCGTTCATCGGAACCAGGCAGACCGAGCCGGCGTATTCCGACAAACCATAGCCGTGATGAAGCGGCAGGCCGAAGCGCCGTTCGATTTCGCGCTTGAGCGTCATGTCCAGCGGCGCGGCGCCCGTGTACAGATAGCGCAGGGCAGGGCAGGCCGGGCGTTCGATGTCGTGCGCATTCAGCCATGCGAGCAGGCGGGAGAACATCGCCGGCGGCCCCTGCAGGTTGGTCACCCCCTCATGCTCCAGCGCCGCAAAGAGATCGGCCGGGTCGAACCGGCTTCGCATCACCAGCGCCGAGCCTGCATGCAGTGAAGCGGCCAGTACGGTACCCAGGCCGAAGATATGCGTCATCGGCAGATAGGCATAGGAGCGGTCGGCGGGCGTAAGCTGGCGGGATTCGGCAGAGATCCGTCCGAAATGCGTCAGGCCCGCCTGCGACACCAGCACGCCCTTCGGCGTGCCTGTCGTGCCGGAGGTGAAGATGATGGCCGCAATCCCGCGCGCCATGCTGCCTTCCTCTGCCCTTGCTTCGCTCCTGGGCGTGCTGCGGGCCAGGCCGGGGAGGATCGAGGCAGACGCCCCGGCCGCAGAGGCATGCGCCGCCGCCGCATCGGACACGCGCGATGTGAAATACACGATGCGCGGATCGGCCTTTTCCCGGAAGGCGCCGATTTCGCCTTCCGACATGCGCGCATTGACGCCGCACGACCAGGCGCCGATGCGGCTGCAGGCAATGAGCAGCGCCACATGCTCCGGGCAGTTTTCCGCCACCGCCATCACGCGGTCGCCCGGCACCACGCCGGCGCCGCGCAGTTCGGATTCGAGCAGATCGATCATGCGCGCCAGTTGCGTGAAGCTGTAGTGTCCGTCAGGCGCAAGAAGAAAAATCTGATCGGGACCGGCCGCCAGCCGCCGGTCGAACAGGTCATGAAGCCGGCTATCAGAAGTGCTCGTCATTCGAATTTCATTCCTTTCGTAACGGTGGCCCACAAGGCCAGTTCCCTGGCGACGCGGTCGGTGACATCCTGTCCCGTGCCTTGCCACAGGTCGTAGCCTTGTTCGATGAGCTTGCGCTTCAATTCTTCATCGTTGAGCGCCTTGCGCGACGCTTCCTGGTAGCGGGCAAGCCGGTCGGCCGGCAGGCCGTTGGGCGCATACAGCGCGTACCAGCCTTGCACGTCGTAGCCCGGGATGCCCGCTTCCTGCATCGAGGGCACATCCGGCAAGGACGCATTGCGCCCGGGAGAGGTGACCGCCAGCACTCGGACCCGCCCGGCGCTGATGTAGTTGCGCGCGGTGCCGATGATGTCGAACATCATGGAAATCTGTCCGGAGATCACGTCCGTCATCGCCGGCGCATTCCCCTTGTACGGCACATGGGTGAGACGGGTGCCTGTGCGCTGTGCGAACAGTTCGCCGCTCAGATGGTTGGAGGCTCCCATGCCGGCCGAGCCGAACGCCAGCTGGCCGGGGTTGGCCTTGGCATGGGCGATCAGTTCGGGAATCGTCTTGAACGGCTGGTCCTTGTTGACCACCAGCACATTGGCGTAGGCGACGATCGGTGCCACCGGCGTCAGGTCCTTGAGCGGGTCGAACGGCATGCTGCGCACGACATGAGGCGTGATGGTGACGGTCGGGCTGGCGGCGAAATACAGCATCTGCGCATTCGGCTCGGATTTGGCGACGGCCGCCCCGGCCAGCGCACCGGAGACCCCGGGGCGGTTTTCGACGATGACCGGCATGTCGAGCGCTTTTGAAAACGCCACGGCAAACTGGCGCGCCGCCGTGTCGACCGGCCCGCCTGCGGCATACCCGACGAGCAGCTTTACCGGCTGAGGCGATTGCGCCGACGCCGGCATGGCCAGGATGGTTGAAGCGGCGGCCAATGCTGCGCCGGCACATTGGATGATGCGGACAAACCTGTTAGCTCGCATGCCTTGTCTCCTTGTTGTACGCCCGCTTGGGTGTCCTCGACATGAGGCTTTGATCGTCGTCGTCCTGCTGGCTGTGTTGGTGTTCTTGCCACGGCGACCGACCGGCGAGCTTGTCAACGAGGATAAGGGGCGGCGAGGCCGGTCACAATTTACATTTCATTAAGGGGAGGTTTGCGAGAGCTGAATCGATACAGGCGGCGCATGGACGCAGGCGACCGGTTTCGGTCTTGCCGCGCTCGGCGGCAGGACGGGAGTTCTTTTCCGTTTCCTCATGACATGACTTGAGGAAACGGAAGTCGGAGGTGCTGCAATGAGGACAATACCTGGATGCGGGGTGTTGAATCGTTTGGTTAGCCTGGTTCGTGCCGGGTGGCAGGGAACGCCGCCCGGGCCCGGAGCTTAGAAATCGATCTTGGCCGCCACTTTCAATGTCCTCGGGCTGCCGACACCGATGAAGCCGTTGCCTGCGGTGCTCCAGTAATTCTTGTCGGTGACATTGTCCACCACCGCCTGGAAGGTCGTGCGCTTTCCTGCCAGCCTGGTGGTGTACCGGGCGCCGAGCGAATAGGTCGTGTAACCGCCGATGAAGGCCTGGTTCGCGTTGTTCACAGGCCGCTCGCCGACGTAGAACACGCCGCCGCTCAGCGCCAGGCCCGGCACCTGCGCAAGGCGGTATTCGGCGAACAGGCTGCCGGTGCGACGCGGCGTGTTTTCCGGTGTCTTGCCGAAGGTGGCGGCATTGGCGCCGTTCTTCTGCTCGGCGTCCATGAACAGGGCCGAGCCAATCAGCGAAAGCTGCTTCGTGAGCTCGCCCGAGGCGGCCAGTTCCACACCCCTGTACTGCGCAAGGCCGTTCAGCACGAAACGGTTCGCCGCATCGATGTCGGTCGAAGGACGCTCGATGTCGAAATAGGCCGCCTGCAGCAGCACGCCTCCGGCAACCTCGGCCTTCACGCCGATCTCCTTCTGCTTGGCAACCGCCGGGGCCAGCAGTTCGCCGGCATTGGCGCGGTTCGCCGGCGCCTGGCCGCTCTCTTCAACGCCTTCGATATAGCTGGCGTAGACGGACACATTGGAAAGCGGCTTGTACATCAGCGCAATGGCAGGATTGACTTCGTCCGCGCTGTAGCGCGTGGTGGACGTGGTGCTCTCGTAGCGGCTCGACCGCACGCCGGCAGTCAGCTGCCACTGGTCTCCGAAGGACAGGCGGTCCTGGGCATACCAGCCGCGGTCCTTGATGGACGACGGCGCGGCCACGGGCGCTCCGGTCGGCGCACGCTCGGCGATATCGATCGGGTTGTAGAGGTTCTGCGGCGTATCGAAGGTGCCGTTCGAGATCGACACCGCGTCGCGGTTGTTGCGCGTGAAGCCGAAGGTCAGCTCATGGGTCACCGAGCCGCCCGGCAGCACGCCGATCAGTTCGGTCCGATAGTTCGTGTTCTCCCACTCCTGTCCTCGATTGAAGAAGGTGCGCAGGGTGCCGGCGCCCGTGGCCAGGTCGTAGTTCTGAAACTGGGAGAAGTTGCGGTCGCGCTCGGTCTTCGCATGCCCGCCTTCCAGCAGCAGGCTCCAGTTGTCACCGAGGCGATAGTCGGTGCGGAACAGCACATTGGTCGCCTGGGCATCGTACTTCTGCCATTCGCCGGCAAGGTTGCGCTTCGCATCCGGAATGGCCGGCAGGGCGATCCTGCCGCCCGAGGCGGGCAGCAGCGCGATCGCAGCCTGTTCGGAGACGTCCTTGCGGTAATGCTCGAGGTCGAGCTTGAACGACAGGTCCCTCGTCGCCTTCCAGTCGAAGGCTGCCGACGCCAGCTGCCGGTCTCCCGAGAATCGCTCCACGCCGATATCCTCGCGGCCGGTGACGAGGTTGATGCGCGCACCGAACTGTTCCTGCTCGCCGAAGCGGCGGCCGATATCGGCGTGAGCGGATGCCCCGCCATGCTCGTTGGCGGTGACCGCGAAACTGGTCACCGGCTCCTTGGTGGCGCGCTTGGTGACGAGGTTGACGATGCCCGACGGCGGCACGAAGCCGTAGTAGAGGGAGGACGCTCCCTTCAGAACCTCGACCCGCTCCTTGTTCTCGAGCGGAATGTCGACCAGGTTGATGATGGGCAGGCTGCCGTTGAGGCGGTAGTTGCCGCGGTTTTCGACCAGGATGCCGCGGATGGCGATGTTGTCGTAGGTCGAACCGTTGAGCTGGGAGCGTGTCACGCCGGCGGTATTGCGCAGCGCGCCGAACAGTGTCGTGGCCGACTGCGCATCGAGCACCTCGCGGGTGACGACATTGCTGGTCTGCGGCACGTCCAGCGGCGCGACGTCCCGGAAAGTCCCCACCTGCACGCTGTTGCTCTTGTAGCTGCCGGTTCTCTCCGCCGACACCGTCACCGTCCCGAGTTCCCTTTCCGTCTCGGTGGCCGCCGTCTGGGCAATGGCATGGGACGTGGAAAAGGCGAGGGAGAGAGCGCTGGCGAGCAGGGTCAGGCGGGGCTGCATGATGTCCTTTCGGGTAAATGAACGTAAATGAGAGTGATTCGCATTACAGAAGCATACTATAATTGTTACTTCCGAGCGAAAGCTTTTCACCATTCCGGTGCACCTGCGTTTTTCCTTCCCGCAGCTGCGCCTTGCGACTATGCGAAAGATCCTGGTACTCCTTCACCGCTATCTCGGCCTTGTCCTGTGCCTGTTCCTGCTCGGAAGCGGGTTGACCGGAAGCGCGATCGTCTTCAGCAAGGCCATCGACAGCTATCTCCATCCCCGGCTCCTGACCGTCGATTCCCAGCCCAATGCGCAGATGCAGGTCGATGCACTCCTGCGCCATGCGAAAGAAGCCAATCCCGGCGAAAAACCGGCTTTTGTCTACATGCCCCTGGCACCTGCCGAGGCGGCGCAGGTCCTGTTCCAGCCGAGCGGCCTGCGCGTGCACGCCAACCCCTATACCGGCGAAGTGCTTGGCCTGCGGCATCCCAACGACTCGCTCACGGGGCTGCTGATCGACTTCCATGTCCATCTTTTCGCGGGCAAGACAGGCAAGCAGATTCAGGGCTGGATCGGACTCGGAGCCTTGCTGCTGACCATGGTCGGCGTGTATCTCTGGTGGCCGAAGCGTACGAAATGGAAGCAGGCGTTCTCGATCAAGTGGGGAGCGGGGGCATTCAGGGTCTGGTTCGATGCGCACCGGGTCAGCGGCGCCATTGCCGCGGTCTTGATCGCGCTGACCGCGCTCACGGGTTCGGCCCTTGCGCTTTACGATCTGATCACCGAACCGGTGCTCATTGCAGTTACAGGCGAGGGAACGCGGCAGCCGCAGCCAAAGGTGCCTGCCGCATCGGCGCCGCAGGCATCCATCGATGCTATGCTGAGGCAGGCCCGGTCGATGTTCCCTGATGGCCAGGTCACACGCATTACCTTGCCGGTGAAGGAAGGCGGTGCAGTCGGCGTCCGCATGCGTCTCGATGGCGAGATCCATCAGTTCGGCCGCTCCTTCGTCTGGTTCAACCGGTACAGCGGCGAAGTGCTGCGCGTCGACAATGCGCTGGAAGCAAACCGGGCCGTGCAGATCCAGAGCTGGCTGTTTCCTCTCCATACCGGCGTGGTTGGCGGTCCTTTAACGCAGTGGCTGCAGGTGCTGGTGGGATTGAGCCTTGCATTTCTCTCGTTTTCGGGCGCGTGGCTCTGGGTCAGGAAGGCGCGCACGAAAGCATCGGTCAATGCACGCCGCGTGCGGGCGGGTGAATCGGTTGCGGGCTGAGCCCGCAACCGCCGGACCGCCGAGCTATACCGGCTTGGGAATGGGAGTGAAGGGCGAGTCGTAGCCGACGTTGCTGGTCGACGGATCGCTGGTATGGACATTGACGCCGTCGTCGTAATAGACGGTCGGCGCTTCATAGCCGGGAATGACGCCGTTGCGCTTCCAGCGTCCCCCATGCACCTTCGCCATTGCGCCGGAGTCAAGCTCCCGGGCTGCCTTCAGATCGTGAATGATGGTCTTGCTCATGATGTCTCTCCTGCAGGAAAGGAAGCGGCCCAGGTGACGGAAGACAAACCCGCCTCCGTCCCTGCACTCGCCTGCTTGCAAAAATCAGGACATGAAGTTGATCGTGTTCTTGCCGGTCTGAGTCGGGTTGACATCCGACTTGATGCCCTGCACGAAGGCGGCGTTGTTGCCGTTGTTGACCAGCGTGTTCTGGCTCTGTCCCAGCGACTGGGCGGCATCGAAATTGATTTCGCTCTTGGCCACGCTGAACAGCGGGCTGGCGAACAGGGCAGGCATCCGGTGGAAACCGTGGCCGCCGCGCACGGAGCTCATGTCTTTGGCGCCGAGGTCTTTGGAAACGGACAGGTCTTTGATGGTCAGTGCTTTCATGGTGATTCTCCTAAAAGTGTGATGGCTTGGTTGGGTGATGGGCGCTGCATCGCGCTTGAAGGAGATATAGCAGGGGCTGTGCCAGGCAGGATGGCATCCGGTGAAATCACGGCAAAGCCTTGAAATACAAGGGAGTTTTGCGATATTGATGAATTGGCTTGTCGAGAACGGCAGATGATGCCGGCAGCTGAATGACGGTTTCAGGCCGACATTGACCTGTCGGATCGCAGCCGAATGTGAGCCGGAAAACGACATCCCGGCTGCGCTGGCGATCAGTACTCAATGATCTGCTGTGTTGCGTTCCGCTTGAGCCCGCTCAATGCCGCATTTCCGGCCTGCGCAAGCATGAAATCCCGATGCCGCTGAAGCATTCCGCGCGCATCGCACCTGCGAAACGGAGGACACCATGACCACCTTTGCGGTACAAAGACACTTGAGCGGCATCAGCATGGAACAGCTTGCCGCGGCACAAGCGGCTGCCATCGAAGCGAGCCGGCAGGCGACCGAAAACGGCACGCCGGTGACCTACCTGCGCAGCAATTTCTATCCTGCGGACCAGCGCTGCACCTGCCTGTTCGATGCAGAGGACCGGCAGGCCGTGGAAGGGGTTAACCGGGCGGCATCGCTGCCTTTCGACAAGGTCGAGGAAGTGCTGGACCTGCCGAATCCACATCACTGATGCATCGAGGCTGACGTCTGGTTCAGCATGGCGGTGGCAAGCGCACGCATCTTCGACACCGCCAGCCTCGCCGCGCTCGACAGGGGGCGTTGCCTGGTAATGCTTAAGGTGATGGTGCGCCGTATTCCGGGATCGACGATCTTCGCCGCGCACAGCCTGCCGGCCGCGACCTCGTCGCTCACGGCGAACAGGGGCAGCACCGTGCAGGCGACGCCGCTCAGCGCGACATCCTTCATTGCCGACAGGGTATCGACTTCGAGTGCGATGTTGAGCGCGACGCCTTTCTGCCGGCTCGTCTGGTCGAGAATCGATCGCAAGCCGTTCGGCGCGGCGGGCAGCACGAGAGGCATGTCGGAAAGTTCCTGGAAGGTCACTGCTTCCTGGAAGGGCAGCCTGTCCTTGCTGCCGATGAGGCAGGTGTCCACATACCCCAGCACATCTTCGCCGCGGTCCGGCGACGGGCCGTAGCGATTGATCACCGCAAAATCGAGCCGCCCGGACAGCAGCTGCTCATCGAGGTAGCCGCTGAAACCCTCGATGAAATGCAGCCGCACCGCCGGCGCGGCCTTTTGCATGGCTTCGAACAGCTGGGTCACCAGCCGGCGCGACATCGACGGCAGCACGCCGACATGGACCGTGCCGGTCGGCACGCCGGCCGCCTCCTTCACCGCGCTTTGCAGGCGGCTGGCCTGGTCCAGCAGCACGCGCACCTCGGGCTGCACGAATCTGCCGAAATCCGACAGGACCACGCCGCGCCCGGTGCGCTGGAACAGCCGGTCTCCCCATTCCTGCTCCAGCTGCGCAATGTTGCGGCTCACCAGCGACTGGGCCATGTCGGCGGCCTTCGCCGCTCTCGACAGCGAGCCCAGTTCCGCGACGAGCATGAAAAGTTCAAGTTTTTTCAGATCCATCGTCATGCCGGCTACGACCTCGCAAGCTATCCAGGAAAGTGATATCTGGTTTCGCAGATTTTACTCTATCGGATGGCTTCGCCAATAACTAGAATGCGATAACCGTAATGCGCCATTACAACTACTCAGGAGACAAGCATGAAGCTGCGTTCCAAGTCCTATTCGATGTTTGCGGTGCTGGCGGCCGCTCTTTCCTTTGCTGCGGTAAATCCCGTTTGGGCCGCCTATCCCGACAAGCCGATCAAGCTCGTCGTGCCGTTCCCTGCCGGCGGTCCTACCGACGGCATGGCGCGCCTGGTGGGACAGCATCTGTCCCAGTCGCTCGGCCAGGCGGTCGTGATCGACAACCGCGGCGGCGCGGGAGGCACCATCGCCACCGAAGCGGCGGCCAACTCGGCGCCCGACGGCTATACCCTGTTCTTTGCCACGACCGGCACCATGGCGATCAATCCGAGCCTGTACCGGAGTTTCAAGGTTGATCCCGTCAAGGCCTTCGAGCCTGTCGGTTCCGTCGCCGCCACGACCAACGTACTGGTGGTCTCGTCCTCCTTTCCGGCCAATTCGGTGAAGGATCTGATCACCCTCGCCAAGCAGAAGCCGGGCACGCTGACCTATGGATCGGCCGGCAACGGCAGTTCCAATCACATCTCGGGCGAATTGTTCAAGTCGCTTGCCGGCATCGATATCACCCATGTGCCGTACAAGGGATCGGCGGCCGCCTTTACCGACATGCTGGGCGGGCAGATTTCGATGATGTTCGATACGGTCTCGAACCAGGTGCCGCAGATTTCCACCGGCAAGGTCAAGCCGCTCGGCGTAACGGGCCGCTCGCGCTCGACCGCCTTGCCCAACGTTCCGACCATCGCAGAATCTGGCCTCAGCGGCTACGAGGTCACCATCTGGTTCGGAGTGGCGGCACCCAAGGGCACGCCGCCGGACATCGTCAGCCGCATCCATGCGCAGCTGAACAAGATGCTTGCCGACCCCGACGTCAAATCCAGGCTTGCCGCCCTCGGCGCCGAGCCGCTGCCAGGCACATCGCAGGCATTCGCCGCCATGATCCAGCAGGACACCGCCAAATGGAGCAAGGTCGTCAAGGCATCCGGCGCCACCATCGACTGATCGCATGAACATGAACTCATCACTGCTTCAACCCGCTTCGGTGGCCGTCATCGGCGCTTCCGACAATCCCAACAAGGTCGGCGGACGCCCGATCCATTACATGACGAAGTTCGGTTTCACGGGCGAGGTCTTTCCGGTGAATCCTGCACGCACCGAGATACAGGGCCGCCGCGCCTATCCGACGCTGGACAGCATCGGCCGCGTGCCCGATGCGGCCATCATCGCGGTTGCCGGGGACGATGCCGTGCGGGCCGTGAAGGAATGCGCCGATGCCGGCATCGCCAATGCGGTCGTCATGGCGTCCGGCTTTGCCGAAACCGGAGACGAGGGCCGCGCCGCACAGCAGCGCATGGTGGAATATGCCAATGCGCGCGGCATGCGCATCATCGGGCCGAATGCCCAGGGCATCGCCAATTTCTCCAACGGGGCGGTGCTCAACTTCAGCACGATGTTCATGGAAGTCGAACCGGAAGACGGCCCGATCGCGATCGTCAGCCAGAGCGGCGCCGCCAGTGTCATGCCATATGCATTGCTGCGCGAGATGGGCCTCGGCGTGCGCTACCTGTGCGCCACTGGCAACGATGCCGACATGGATGTGCCCGAGCTGACCAGGGCCATTGCCGCCGATCCCGCCATCAAGCTCATTCTCGTCTATATCGAATCCCTGGTCCGGCCAGAGATGCTTGCCGAAGCGGCGGAGATCGCCCGTTCGCGCGGCGCCGGCATCGTGCTGCTGAAAGGCGGCTCCAGCCAGAAGGGTGCAGCCGCCGCCGCGTCCCATACCGGTGCCATGATCGGCCATGACGGCGCGCTCGATGCCTTCCTTGCCCGTTGCGGCATATGGCGCGCCAACAGCCTGCAGGAAATGGTCACGGCCGCACCGCTCTACCTGCGCGACGCCAAGTGCGGAGAGCGCCGCACCGTCGTGCTCAGCCATAGCGGCGCGGTCGGCGTGATGTCGGCCGACGCGGCGGAACAGGTCGGCCTGCCGTTGGCGGAATTGGCCGCACAAACACGCGAACGCCTGCGCGATGCCTTGCCCGGATTCGCCACGCCGAGCAACCCGCTCGACCTGACTGCCGCATTGATGGGCAACGACGGCATGTTCCCGCGCGTGCTCGACATCCTTGCGCAGGAAGAGCAGGCCGACATGCTCATGGTCGGCATTCCGGTGGCCGGCCCCGGATACGATGTGCCCGCATTGGCCAAGGCGACCGCGGAATTCGCACGGGAATACAGCAAGCCAGTGGCGCTCAGCGCGCCCCAGCAATCCGTCCGGCAGGCATTCCAGGCGCACGGCATACCGGTCTTCCGCACCGAAAGCGATGCGGTGAAGGCGCTCCACCAGTACGCCACGCATCAGGCAATGATGGATGGAAGGCCCGAGGTGCACAGGCAAGCTGAGGCTCCGGACATCCGCATTCCCGGCGGTGCCGGAACGCTGGGAGAAGCCGAAAGCCTCTCTCTGCTGCGCCAGGCCGGCATACCGGTCATCAGCCACGCGGTCTGCGCTGACGAAAACGAGGCCGAGGCGGCTTTCCTGAATTTCGACCGGCCTGTCGTGGTCAAGGGATGTGCGGCGGATGTTCCCCACAAGAGCGAACACGGCCTGGTGCATCTGAACCTGAAGACTTCGCAGGATGTGCGCCGCGCCGCGCGTGCATGCCTGGGCGCATTCGAGGCAATGGGATGCAGGGGCGGCAAGGTGCTGGTCGCGCCGATGGTGCGCGGCGTGCATGAGCTCATGCTGGGCGTATCGATCGATCCGGTCTTCGGCCCTGTTGTCATGCTGGGCGAAGGCGGCACGCTGGTGGAGGTGCGCCGCGACGTGATTTCCCTGCTTGCGCCGTTTTCCGCCGACGAGGTGCTCGAAGGCTTGCAGCGGCTTCGCATTGCCCCGCTATTCGATGGCTATCGCGACAGGCCGGCGCTCGATCTCGCTGCCTTTGCCGATGCGGCGGTGAAACTGGGTGATTTCGCCTGCCGTTACCGTGAGCGCATCCGCTCCATCGACATCAACCCGGTGATGGTGCTGGCCCGAGGCGAGGGCGTGCTTGCGGTGGATGCCGTCGTCGAACTTGATGAGGAGAACAAGCATGAATGAAATTCAGACCGAGCGGCGCGACGATGTCGCCATCGTCACCCTGCATCGCCCGGAACGCATGAATGCCGTCAACCAGGCGCTGCGGGAACAGTTGTCCTCTGCGCTGGACGCGCTCAACCGCAGCGATGCCGTGCGCGCCATCGTCATTACCGGCGCTGGCGACAGGGCCTTCTGCGCCGGGCAGGACCTGGATGAAGCCAGCACGATCGAGTGGCAGACGCTGGTGCCCTGGCTGAATGCGCAGCGTGCGATGTATCAGGCGGTACGCGATCTCGACAAGCCCTGCGTCGCCGCCATCAACGGCGTTGCCGCCGGCGCCGGTTTCCAGGTGGCGCTGTGCGCGGACTGGCGGATCATCGCGCCGGATACGAGAATCGGGCAGCCGGAGGTCAAGGCGGGTCTGGCCAGCATCGTCGGCTCCTACCTGATGACCTTGCATGTCGGGATGACGCATAACGTTCAGCTCTCCATGTCCGGCGAGCTGATCACCGGGAGGCGAGCCCATGAAATCGGACTGGTCACGGAACTGGCCGAGCCTGCCGATGTATTCCCTGCCGCTTTTGAGCGGGCCAGCAAGCTGGCGCAACTCCCTGCGACGGCTGTCCGTCTTTCCAAGCAGCGCTTTCGTGCCATGACGCAGGCGCAGTTCGACGAAGCCTGCGTCGCAGGCATCCGCGCGCAGCTGGAGTGTTATGCGCAGGGCGAGCCGCAGCAGGCCATGCGCCGCTTTCTCGATGCGCGCAGCAAGGCCTGAGCCTTTCATTTCCGCTTATCTTTCAAAAGAAATCACAAGACGATGCAACAGTACAAACAGTACAAACAGTACAAACAAGCTTACATCCGGGGCAAGTGGCAGGACGTCGATCCGGTATCAGGCATTTCGCTTCCCGATTCGTACAGCGGCGAGCCGCTTGCCGAAGTCGCCCTGGCGGGAACGAAAGAGGCATGCGATGCAGTACTTGCGGCGAGAGATGCATTTCCGGCCTGGTCCGGCATGCCCGCCGCCGAACGCGCGCAACTGCTCCGAAAAGTGGGCGATGCATTGGCAAAGGACATCGACGGATTGGCGGAAGCCATCACGCGCGAAGTCGGCATGCCGCTCAAGCTGTCGAAGCGCATCCAGGTACAGGCACCGGTGGCGGCATGGTCCGCCTATGCGGACATGGCTGAACGTTTCGATTTCGAAAAGCGGATCGGCCATTCCATCGTGACCCATGAGCCGGTCGGCGTCGTCGCCTGCATTACGCCTTGGAATTATCCGCTGCACCAGATCACCGCCAAGGTGGCGCCCGCGCTCGCGGCAGGATGCACGGTGGTACTGAAGCCCTCGGAACTGGCGCCGGCCGCCGCCTATGCGCTGGCACAGGCCGTCCAACGGGCCGGCATTCCGCCCGGCGTATTCAATATGGTCATGGGAGAGGGAAGGATTACCGGCGAGGTGATCGTCAATCATCCCGAGGTCGACATGGTGTCGTTCACCGGTTCGACTGCCGCGGGCCGGCGGGTCGCGAGCCTGGCCGGGAACGGCATCAAGCGGCTGGCGCTGGAGCTCGGCGGCAAGTCGGCTTCCATCGTGCTGCCGGACGCGGATCTGAAACTGGCGATGCGCCATGCCTTGAGCGCATGCTTTCTCAACAGCGGCCAGACCTGCACCGCCATCTCGCGCCTGCTGGTTCCTGCGGCGGTCTATCCGGAATGCGTCGCGCTGCTCAAGCACGGCATCGGTGCATTCGCCATGGGAGACCCGTTTGATCCGGCCACCCGTATCGGTCCGCTGGTATCCATGGAGCAGCGCCAGAGGGTAAAGGACCATATCGCTGCGGCGCTGGAAGAAGGCGCAGAAATCATTGCGGGCGATGAGGCCGTTCCGACCCATGGCTGGTTTGTGGCGCCCACCATACTCGGGAACGTGCAGGCGCACAGCAGAATTGCGCAGGAAGAAGTCTTCGGGCCGGTCCTGTGCGTGCTCGCCTACGAAACCGAGGATGAGGCCGTGCGTATCGCTAACGGCACCCCTTACGGGCTTGCCGCGGCGGTCTGGTCGACCGATCAGGCGCATGCGCTTGCCGTGGCGCGCCGTCTGCGAGCCGGGCAGGTGGACATCAACGGTGCGCCGTTCAATCCGGAGGCGCCCTTCGGCGGATTCGGCATGTCCGGCATCGGACGCGAGAACGGCATCTTCGGATTCGAAGAATTCCTGGAACCGCGCGCAATTCAACTGGCCGCGTGATCCGTCCATCCAACACGAGTGGAAACTGCAATGAATTTCGAACAGCTGACTTATACCGTGCGCGACCGTGTCGCCCTTATTACCTTCAACCGCCCGGAGCGCATGAATGCGCTGACCAAGGTCATGGAGCGTGAGATTCGCGATGCGATGGAACAGGCCGGGCAGGACCCGCAGGTGCGGGCCATCGTACTGACAGGCGCGGGCCGCGCGTTCTGCGCCGGCATGGACCTGGAAGAGCTGGAGGTGCTGCCTCCCGACGATATCCGTGCGCAAAAGTGGATGCGGCCCTACGACATGAACCGGCGAGCAGATTACCAGACGCGCTACTCCTACTTTCCCGCCGTGCACAAGCCGATCATCGCAGCCATCAACGGCGCTGCCGCAGGCCTCGGACTGATCATGGCTCTTTACAGCGACATCCGGTTTGCCAGCTCCAGCGCCGTATTCAGTACCGCCTTCGCCAAGCGCGGGCTGATCGCCGAACACGGCATTGCCTGGATACTGCCGCGCGTCGTGGGCCCCGGCCATGCCGCCGACCTGCTCATGTCATCGCGCAAGGTATCCGCCGAGGAGGCGCTGCGCATGCAGCTTGTGAACCGCCTCGTCGAACCTGAAGCGCTGCTCGATGAAGCTCTCGCCTATGCACGTGACCTGGCAGACAATGTGTCGCCGAGGTCGATTCGTGTGATGAAGCGTCAGCTGTGGGAGGCTCCATACCAGACGCTTGGCGAAGCTGTGGCCGATGCCAACAAGGAGATGTTCCTGAGCATCCTGAGCGCCGATTTCAAGGAAGGCGTGCAGCACTTCATGGAGAAGCGCCCGGCGGAGTTCACCGGGGAATAGAAGGACTCGGCGTCACGTTGAAACTCAGGGAGTCGCCGGCAAGGCGCGCTTGTGAGCCGTGGCCTGGTATTGCCGAAGAATGATCTCGGCATCAGACTCGGAAATCGTCTTGCCCTCCAGGAAGTCATCGATGGTCTCGTAACTCACGCCGAAGGCATCCTCATCCGGCTTAAGCGGCGCGAGATTTTCCAGATCGGCTGTGGGCACCTTGAAGACTAGCGGATCGGGCGCTCCCATTGCGGCAGCCACCGCGCGAACCCGGCGCTTGGTAAGGCCCGTCAGGGGCGTCAGGTCTGCGGCGCCGTCGCCGTGCTTGGTGAAAAATCCCATAAGGGCTTCGGCCGCCTGGTCCGTGCCGATCACCAGACCGCGCGTGGCGCCTGCCACCGCATACTGGGCGATCATACGCTGGCGCGCCTTGATATTGCCGAGCACGAAGTCTTCCTGGGCGGCGCTTTCAAATACATGGCCTGAAGCCTTGATGGCATTGAGCATGGCATCGCTGGCGGGTTTGATATCGACGGTGAGCACCTTGTCGGGACCGATCACGTCAAGCGAGCGCTGCGCATCGTCTTCGTCGCGCTGCACCCCGTATGGCAGGCGCATCGCAATGAATTCCGCCTGCTGACCCTGTTCACGGGCCTGGCGCGCCGCATGCTGGGCAAGCAGGCCCGCAGTCAGGGAATCGACTCCGCCGCTGATGCCGAGGACCAGGGTGCGCATGCCGCTGGACTGCAATCGTTCGCGCAGAAAGGCCACGCGGCGGGCAATCTCCGATTGAACGTCGAACTGATGGGAAACTTCAAGGGCGGCTATGATTTGCCGCTGCTGCTGCGTATAGCCAGCCTGGTCCATGCAAAACCTCCACTAGGTAAGACATAAGCGATGACGGTATTTGCAGAGACAGGCGTGGGTGCTGCGTGGTGCCGGAAGGTGAGGGGTTTGCCGGCCTTAATTCATCTTTATTTGAATAGCATCAACAGCTATTCGGGCCTCCTACTTCGTTCGGAAGACAATGCGGGCCTTGGTGAGGTCGTACGGTGTCATTTCCACCGTCACTTTGTCGCCGGGCAAGATCTTGATGTAGTTCTTGCGCATCTTTCCGGAGATGTGACCGAGCACCTTGTGCCCGTTTTCCAGTTCTACCTTGAAGGTTGTGCTGGGAAGGTTTTCGAGGACTTTGCCTTGCATTTGAATAACGTCGTCTTTTGCCATTGATGTCCTTTGATGAGCGGATTGCAGTGAAGAAAGCCTGCGTTCCGATGGTGAATCGAATGAATCTACAGTGTGGGAGATGGGGTCGGAAAGGGATTTATCAATCATCCGCTGCTTCCGGCAAGACAGTACCTGCGAAGTGAACGCCTTGAATGGCTCGGCATTCAGCCGGCAAAAAAGCCCGCAGCATTGCGCTGCGGGCTTGGTCACATCATTGCATGTCATGCGGCCGCTTTCATCGGCAACCGCACGACTGCGGTCTTACTCGCCTGCGGCGGCAGTGTTGGCTCGGGCAGCGG
>NZ_JACYXF010000056.1 GCF_015352985.1 Noviherbaspirillum malthae
CAGCTTCGGGACGCAGTCGGTGCGTGGCTCACACTATGTCGAGCGCATCATGACGGTCGTCGGCAGTTGCAAGCTGCAAGGTCGCAATCCGCTTACCTTCCTCACACAGGCCATTCAAGCACATTGGGGAGATGGCGTTGCTCCTTCCTTAATCCAAGACAGCTTCGCCGCAGGGTGAACGGTTACAAAAAAAGAAACCTCAGTCAGCGATGAAATACTGGAAGCAGCTAAGAATGTACTCATCCCACTGACTGTTCCGGAAATCCGCAAACTGCTCTGGCAGCTGGTATGGCGGATGCCACCACCGGTGACGTTCATTATTGCTTGGTCCTTCTGGCGCCGACGACATCAGGCCATTGCTATGCTCTGCCAATATCGCCGACGCGCTAAGGATAAACTCCAACTGTAGTATTAACATCCCGACTAATTTGCATATGGTTCTATTGCCTTGGCGTCCTGATCTCCTTCAGTACTTGCTCCGTATGCTCGCCGACTTTCGGAATCGGCCGCCCAGCGGCGGCCGGTGAGTTTGAAAAGCGCGGCGCCGGATGTGCCTGCAGCAGCCCGTCCTCCACGCTGTAAATGCCGCGCGCGGCGATGTGCGGATGACGAGCCGCCTCCGACGGCGCCAGCACCGGCGCAAAGCAGGCGTCGCTGCCTTCGAGCAGCGCACACCATGCATCGCGCGGCCGAGTCGCAAACAGTGCCGCCAGTTGCTGTTTCTGCTCGGGCCATTGCGATACCTTGTTTTGATTCGCAAAACGCGGATCGTCTTCCAGGCCGAGCTTTTCCAGCAACAGTCGATAGAATTTCGGTTCCAGGGCGCCTACCGTGATGTCGCGCCCGTCGGCACAGCGGTAGCTGGTATACCAGTGTGGGCCGTCCAGCAGTGACGTGCCGCGCTTCTCGCTGCCCAGGCCGCCGCCGATCAAGTCCAGCATCAGGTTCATCAGGTGCGCCGAGCCATCGACGATTGCGGCATCGACCACCTGCCCTTGCCCGCCGCTGCGCGCATTCAGGATGCCGGCCAAGACGCCGACGGCAAGATAGAGCGCGCCACCGCCCAGGTCGCCAACCAGTGTCGGCGGCGCGACAGGCGGCTGGCCGGCTTCACTCGCGTACCAGAGCGCACCCGACAGCGCGATGTAGTTGGCGTCGTGGCCGGCCGTCTGCGCCAGCGGCCCGTCCTGGCCCCAGCCGGTCATGCGGCCGTACACCAGGCGCGGGTTGTGCGCCATGCATACGTCGGGCCCGAGGCCCAGGCGCTCCATCACGCCCGGGCGCATGCCTTCGATCAGCGCGTCGGCGCCCTCGATCAAGCGCAGCACGGTGTCGATTGACGCCGGCGATTTCAGGTCGAGCGCGACCGAGCGCTTGCCGCGCCGCGTGATTGCCGCCGGCAGGTCGCCGCCGCCCGGCCGTTCGATGACGATGACGTCGGCGCCGAGGTCGGCCAGCAGCATGCCGCAGAACGGACCGGGGCCGATACCGGCGATCTCAATGATTTTTACGCCTTTGAGTACGCTCATAGGAATGGTTTCGCTTTTCGGATAAGGCGCCTCCTCCTTAGGGAGGAGGGGGTGTCGTTACTTGTAAAACGTCTCGTCTTTCTCTGCCATCGTTTTCAGTAAAGCGGGGGGCGCGAAACGCTCGCCGTACTGTTTCGCCAGACGTTCGCACTGTTCGACGAACTGCGTGACGCCAACGGTATGCACCCATGAGAGTGGCCCGCCTCGGAACACCGGGAAGCCCCAGGCGAGGATAGCGCCGACGTCGGCATCGCGCGCCGTGGTGAGCACACCCTCTTCCATGCAGTGTACGGTCTCTACCGCCTGCACTGTGACCAGGCGCTCGATCAACTGCTGCACCTCGGGCTGCGCCTTCGCTGGCGGAAACAATTCGCCTAGTCCAGGCCAGAGGTGCTTCTTGCCGCCCTGCGGATAATCATAGTAACCCGTTCCGGCCTTCTTGCCGATGCGGCCGAGTTCCACCATCTGCGCCGCCACTTCGTGGCCAGGGCGCGGCTGGTAGGCGGCGCCGAGGTCGGCACGGGTCTGCTGGTCGATCTTGCAGATCAGCTCGCTCGACACTTCGTCGGTCAGCGCGAGAGGGCCGACCGGCATGCCGGCCATGAGACCGGCGTTTTCAATCAGGGCCGGCGCGACACCTTCCTTGAGCATCGTGAGGCCTTCCAGCACGTAGGTCGAGAACACGCGGCTGGTGTAAAAGCCACGCGAGTCGTTCACTACGATAGGCGTCATGCCGAGTGCCTTGACCAGGTCGAGCGAGCGCGCCAGCGTGTCCTGGCTAGTCTGCTTGCCGACGATAATTTCGACCAGCGGCATCTTGTCGACCGGCGAGAAGAAATGCAGGCCGATGAAATTTGCCGGACGTCCGCTCGCTTCGGCCAGGCCTGTGATCGGTAACGTCGAGGTGTTGGACGCGAAGATCGCGTCGGCGGCGATCACCGCTTCGCTCTTGTTCGTCACGTCGGCCTTGATTGCGCGATCTTCGAACACGGCTTCGATCACGATCTCGGCGCCTTGCAGCAGCGCGTAGTCGGTAGTCGGCACGATGCGGTCGAGCAGGGCCTGCGCCTTGCCTTGCGTAAGCTGGCCGCGTTCAACCTGTTTGGCGAGCAGCGCCTGCGAATACGCCTTGCCCTTTTCGGCCGCTTCCTGCGTCATGTCGATCAGCACCACCTGCAGGCCTGCCTTGGCCGCGACGTAGGCCACGCCCGCGCCCATCATGCCGGCGCCAAGCACCCCGATCTTGTTGTAGCGCTGCACCGGCACGCCGGCCGGGCGCCCCGCCAGTTTGTTCGCCTCGCCCATGCTGAAGAACAGTGTGCGGATCATGTTCTTCGCTTCCGGCCTCATCACCGTTTCCACGAAATAGCGCGCTTCGGTCTGCAAGCCGGTGTCGATGTCGGTGATCAGGCCTTCATACACGCAGGACAGGATGTTGAGCGGTGCCGGATAGTTGCCGAAGGTCTTGGCACGCAGCATCGCGTTGCCGGCCATGAAAACTTGCTGCACCGCCGGCGACGAAACCGCGCCGCCGGGAATCTTGTAGCCCTTGATGTCCCACGGCTGCAGCTTTTTCTCCTGTTGCGCTAGCAGCCATTCGCGCGCTGCCTGCACTTCGCTTCCAGCCGCGACTACCGCGTCGATGATACCGAGCTTCAACGCATCAGCCACCTTCAGGCGTTTTCCTTCCAGCAACAGCGGCAGCGCTTTCTGGATGCCGATCAGGCGCGGCAGGCGTTGTGTGCCGCCGCCTCCCGGCAAGAGACCGAGCGTGACTTCGGGCAGACCAAAGCGCGCTTTCGGATTGTCAGCGGCGACGCGGTAATGGCCGGTCAGTGCCACTTCGAGGCCGCCGCCCAAAGTCGTGCCAGGCAGTGCCATCGCGACCGGCTTGCCGCAGGTTTCAAGCTGACGCAGCGCGCGGTTCAGGCGCATTACGCGGTTGAACAGTTCGCCGGCTTCATCGGCCGACAGCAGCCATTCGAGATCGCCTCCGGCGATAAAGTCGGGTTTGCCGGAAGTCATCAGGATACCCTTGACTGCGGCGTCGGCCACCGCGCGCCCGAGCGCGGCGAACAGTGCGTCGCAGCTTTCGCCGTTCAATACGTTCTGGCTGCGGCCAGACATGTTCCAGGTCAGCGTGGCGATGCCTTGTTGGTCGAGCGTGAAGTCGATCATGTCTAACCTTTCAAATACGTTCGATGATGGTGGCGGTGCCCATGCCGGCGCCTACGCACAAGGTGGCCAGGCCGGTGGAGACGTTGCGCCTTTCCATTTCGTCGAGCAGGATGCCGAGGATCATCGCACCGGTTGCGCCGAGCGGATGGCCCATCGCGATCGCGCCGCCGTTGACGTTGATCCTGTCGTGCGAGACGGACAGCGCCTCCATGAAGCGCAGCACTACCGCCGCGAAGGCTTCGTTCAGTTCCCACAGGTCGATATCAGCGACCGACATGCCGGCGCGCTTCATGGCCTTTTCGGCGGCGTAGCTGGGACCGGTCAGCATGATCGACGGTTCCGAACCGATCGACGCGAACGAGCGGATGCGCGCACGCGGCTTGAGACCTGTACGTTCAGCGACGGCACGGTTTCCGATCAGGACAGCAGCGGCGCCGTCGACGATGCCCGAGCTGTTGCCGGCGTGGTGCACATGTTGCACCTGCTCAATCTGCGGATAACGCTGCTTGATTACGGCGTCGAAACCGAACTGCTCGCCCATATCGGCGAACGAAGCTTTCAACTGGCCGAGCGACTCGATGGTGGTCTCCGGGCGTATCAGTTCGTCGCGGTCGAGGATGGTCAGGCCGTTGCGGTCGGCCACCGGCACCACGGTCTTCGCGAAGTGGCCGGCGTCCCACGCGCGCTGCGCGCGCTGCTGGCTTTCGACCGCATACGCATCGACGTCGCGGCGACTGTAGCCCCAGATGGTCGCGATGGCATCGGCCGACACCCCTTGCGGCACGAAATAGCGCCTGAATGCGCTCTGTGGATCGACCGGCCAGGCGCCGCCGGACGAGCCCATCGGCACGCGCGACATCGCTTCGACGCCGCCACCGACCACCAAGTCGGACTGGCCCGACATCACTTGTGCGGCCGCCATGTTGCAGGCTTCCAGGCCGGAAGCGCAGAAGCGGTTGATCTGGACACCGGCCACGCTCTCGGCGTAGTCGGCGGCCAGCGCTGCGATACGGCCGATGCACGCGCCTTGCTCGCCGACCGGCTCGACGCAACCGAGCACGACATCGTCGATCAATCCGGTGTCGAGGTGGTTACGCGTGCCGAGCGCCCGCAATGCGGTTTCGGCCAGCCGCAGGGGCGTTACGCCATGCAGCGCCCCGTCTTTCTTGCCCTTGCCGCGCGGGGTGCGGACGGCATCGTAGATATAGGCTTCCATTTGCTCTCCTAATTGACTTCCCTCCCCAGCAAGCGGGAGAACGTGATTACAGATTGCGGCTGATGAGTTCCTTCATGATTTCATTGGTGCCGCCATAGATGCGCTGCACGCGTGAATCGGCCCAGGCGCGGGTGATCGGGTATTCCCACATGAAGCCGTAGCCGCCATGCAGTTGCACACAGCGATCGAGCGTGCGGAATTGCATCTCGGTGGTCCAATACTTGGCCATCGACGCGGTCGCCGCGTCGAGCTTGCCTTCCATCAGCAGTTGCAGGCATCGATCGACGAATACGCGCCCCAGTTCCAGGTCGGTGCGGATTTCCGCGAGCGCGTGGGCGACGGTCTGGAATTCGCCGATTGGGCGCTTGAACGCCTTGCGGTCGCGTGTGTACGCGAGCGTCCATTCGAGGCCGGCTTCGACGCTGGCGATCGAGGTGACCGAAATCTGCAGACGCTCCCACGGCAGTTCCTGCATCAGGTATTTGAAACCGTGCCCTTCTTCGCCGAGCAGGTTGGCCGCAGGTACACGCACGTTGTCGAAGAACAGTTCGGACGTATCCTGCGCCTTCAAGCCGGCTTTTTTCAGGCGCTTGCCCTTGGAGAAGCCCGGCATCGAGGTGTCGACCACGAACAGGCTGATGCCTTTCGAACCGGCTTCGGGATCCGTCTTGGCGACCACGATTACGAGGTCGGCGTGCCAGCCATTGGTGATGAAGGTCTTGGAGCCGTTCAGGAGATAGTGGCCGCCATCGCGCACGGCGGTTGTCTTGACGCCTTGCAAATCGGAGCCGGCGCCCGGTTCGGTCATCGCGATTGCACCGATCATCTCGCCGGTGGCCATTTTCGGCAGATAGGTCGATTTCAGATATTCGCTGCCGTAATGCTCGATGTAGGGGGCGACGATTTCCGAGTGCAGGCCGAAACCGAGGCCGGTACAGCCGATGCGTGCCTGCTCTTCCATCAGCACCACGCTGTACAGCTTGTCACCGCCGGCGCCACCGTACTGCTCCGGCATGCTGGCGCACAGGAAGCCGGCTGCGCCGGCCTTGAGCCAGACCTTGCGGTCGACATAACCCTGCTCTTCCCAGCGTTCGTTATGTGGTGCAACCTCGGTTTCCATGAACCGGCGCGCGGCCTCGCGCAGCATCTCATGTTCTTCGGCAAATAGCGTGCGGGGAATCATGCAATGTCTCCTGTCGTGTTATCGAGAAAAGGGCGCTGCAGCAGGAGCGCATCCAGCCATGTACTTCATGGATATCCGCAACCATTGCAAACTAGAAACGCCATTCTCGATTATTTATTGCGGAATCTGCCTACGTCGCGCGCCGCTTCACTCCCCTTTCTGCGGGGTTTTGGGCGACTTCAAATCATTGAAGCAACGGGCATTCTCTCCTGTCGGCTCTGAAAATGTGATAGCGTAAGCTGCCATTGTTATTGCGAAAAATGCCATGCCAGCCAAATCAAGTGCGATGACGGTCCCAATGCGCAGCGCTCGCCGTCTGATCGATGCGGTAACGGCGCGGGGAATAGCGCCCGACGAACTCTTGAGCCGAGCCGCGATCGACCGCAGCCTGCTTGACAGTCCAAGAGTCCGTCTGAGCCTTAAACAGTTTTCCAAGCTCTACGCCGGTATCGTCGGCGCACTGGAGGACGAGCATCTCGGCCTTCATGGCGAACCGACGCGGCCAGGGGCGCTAGAGACGCTCTGCCGTATCGGTGCTACCACGTCGACCTTTGCCGACTGCGTGCAGGTCATCGCCAAGGGATGCAATACAGTGCTTCGCGACTTCAAAGTGGATTGTGTCGCTGGGGGCGGGGAGCTGCAAATCACGTTCCGGGAGCGCCGGAGAGATCTTGAAAAAAGCCTACTCGCTTATGAAATATCCCTGCTGACGATCTACGCAATCCTGTCCTGGCTCGTCGGACAGCGGTTGCCCCTCGTCCTCGCCGACTTTCCCTGCCCGGCTCCCCGCCATCGGCCCGAAATGCGGGCCTTGCTGGCGGGGCCGATACGATTCAATCAGCCACACGCCGCCTTGCGGTTCCCGGAGCGAGTCAACAGTCTCCATATCATCCGCAACGCCGAAGAAATACCCAGGTACATTCGGCGGACGCCCGGCAGCCTTATCGAGACCTTGCTGGTGGGTGACTCTCTTGCCTCTGAAGTCAGGCGCGTGCTTCAGCAAGCCTTGCCCTCGCTCTTGTCACTGCCGCAGGTCGCCGAACGTCTCGCCGTGTCGCCGCGCACCTTGCATCGCAAGCTCGAAGCCGCAGGGGCAGGCTTTCAGCGCATCAAGGATGATTTGCGTCGCGATATGGCGCTTCGTTTTCTGATCCGTGGGGGAACTCCGCTCAAGCAAATAGCGACCCATCTCGGCTTTTCGGATCAATCGACGTTTCAGCGGGCGTTTGCACAATGGACCGGCCTTTCACCGGGCGAATATCGCAAGCGCGCTCAACCGCAAAGGGCAGAAAAAGGCACTGTCACGTTAATGATGGACGCTGGTAAAGTTGGTTGAAGAAGATACCCACTGCCCTTTACCATCGCCGCCGGGTTCCTGGTACTGTCATCAGTTGTGCTGTGCGCCGGTATTTCCGTTTCCAGCTCAGCCTGCGGGACATCGAAGAGCTACTTCTGGAGCGTGGCGAGGTGGTCAGCTATAAGACGATCTGCCGGTGGTGTGACAAGTTCGGCAAGCAGTTCGTCCAGCGCGTCAAGCAGGCGCGGCCGGTGCCCGGTACGACCTGGCATCTGGACGAAGTCTTCGTCAATGTCGTTGGTGAACCTTACCTGCTGTGGCACGCTGTCGATCAGCATGGTGCCGAGCTCGACATCCTGCTACAAAAACGCCGTGACACTGCGGCTGCCAGCGCTTCTTCCAGCGGCTGCTGGCTCAGTATCTGAATGGGCCGCGCAAGATTATCACCGACCAGTTGCGCAACTATCCAGCCGCGAAAGCCGAAATACCGGACCTCGCCAACGTCAAGCATGTATTTGTGAAAGCAGCGGCACGAGTCAACGACCGGGCCGGCATAGCCATCAGCCGACGCGGGAACGAGAGTGGCGTATGAAGGGCTTCGGCTCACTTGGGCGTACCCAGCAATTCTTGTCCAGCTTCGGACCGATCCGGCAGCATTTTGCGATCAGGCGTGAGCATCTGGGCGCCGCGCAACATCGCACTCAGCTGACCAGACGCTTCGCTGCCTGGAACCACATCACCGGAGCCACCCAAAATCCGCCCACCGCAGGATGAGCACCGGTCGACCAGCCCTCACTCCGGTTCCGCGACGTTACTCATGAGTCAGAAATATAGGCGACACTTGGGTGCTTGAAGAACGAGCGTACAAGCGACGGCCTGTTTGCAATATCGGTGAGCTGGGCAGTCACGCGCTGTTCGAGTCTTTCCCCAGCTTGCAGGGCCCGGCGTGCGACACCGGTGCGCTTGGCATGGCTCCATACCAGTTCGTCCGGATTCAGGTCCGACGCGTAGCCCGGCAAATAATGCAGTGTCAGTTTGCCTTTCTTGCTCGCGACATAGTCTTTGACGGCAGCCGTCTTATGCGCTGGCAGCGAATCGAGAATCAGATGCAGTGGCTTTTTGCGCCGATGCATCAACCTCTCGAGCAAGGCCACAAACGACTCTCCCGTCAAGCCGCCTTCATAGGTGGTAAACCAGAATGCGCCCCAGGTCGTGCCTTGCACCGCATCGGCACGAAAGCCGGATTCATCCCAGAAGTAGATGTCGGCCCGTTCTGCCTTTGCGCGCCGCGCAATGGCCGGATAGGTGTCGCGCTGCCAGCGTTCGATTGCCTCGGGATCGCGTTGGTAGGCACGCTGCAGCAGCTTTTGCGGGGTCAGGTTCAGCCACGCGAGCAGCGCCCCAATCGATGCCAGGCTCAGCCTGTGGCCAAATCCCGCTGCACCAGGTCCCGCACAATCTGCCGTGTCCACAGGCCGAAGTCCAAGCCGTACTGCAACGGATTGTTGCCATTGATCCAGCGGAAAACTCGTCGCTCCTGACGCACAGTCAGGGTACGTGGTCGGCCCGTTGCCTTGCGCGCCTGCAGCCGACGCATCCCCGCTCCCCGGCCGTTGGCCTGCTTGAGCCATTTATGAATCGTGGTGCGATTCATGCCATAGCTGACAATCACCGCGCTCACACTTTCGCCTTCGCGCACCCGCTGTACCGCTATCAGCCGTATCGCTTCCTGCGCCTTGCGATCCAGTTTGCGTCCATCTTTCTTCAT
Organism: Noviherbaspirillum malthae; assembly: GCF_015352985.1. Classification (GTDB taxonomy): domain Bacteria; phylum Pseudomonadota; class Gammaproteobacteria; order Burkholderiales; family Burkholderiaceae_D; genus Noviherbaspirillum; species Noviherbaspirillum malthae. The sequence continues at coordinate 9,172 of NZ_JACYXF010000056.1, forward strand.
GCAAAATCTGACAACACCTGAAACTTTAGATTCCCCTACATGTCGACTTATTTACTGATCAATGAGTAAGTTGACAGTGTCGCTTGTCGTCCAGGTCATTCCTGGAATCGTGACGCGCGTTCCACTTCGCCAGGCAACTGTGAATGACATTTTCCAGTTCGCTCTTCGTCATGTGCTTCACTTCTTTCACTACTCCCATTGCTAGGAATCTCGTCGTTCCCAGCTTTATCTTTTGGTTTAGATAGGGCTCGAAAACGCAACGCTGTCAGTCCATTCCGGGCATGCCGGATGAGCGAAAACGCACGCACGGATATGTCGGCGGAAAGAGAGGCGGCGGTTCTTGATCTATGCCGCGGCGCCTTGCCATCAGTTGTCGGTCCGGGCTTCCTGCTGAAAATCGGCGCCGCCTGCGCCGTCGTCATCGATGAAGGCGCGCGGGTAGAGCTCGGCCCAGGCGGCCAGGATGTCGTCTCGCGGCACGTCCGCGAACACGCCGCGCCCGCGGACATACTCCATGTGTCGGCGACCGGAGGCGTCCAGCGGGTGGAAGATTGAGTCGTTGCGGCCGTCGAATTCCAGTGGCAGGATGCCCACCTTCTGGCACAGCGTCAGGTTGAATGCCGGCGTCGCCTTGACCCAGCGGCCGTCCAGATAGAGATCGGTATAGCCATGGAATGCGAACACATCGGTCTTCATCGCTTCCTTCAGGCGCGCGCTGGTCATATGGTTACGCACGTCGGCAAACCCCAGGCGCGCCGGTATGCCAGCCGCGCGGGCCACCGCCGCCAGCAGCGCAGCCTTGGTGATGCAGAAGCCGCGTCCGGACTCCAGACACCGGCTCGCCTTGAAACCGGCTTCCGAATGATCGATGCGGTAGGGGTCATACAGAAAACCGTCGCGCACCGCGTAATACAGGGCGATCGCCTGACCGGACTGCGAGTCATGCCCCGTTCCGTGTTGTCGAGCAAAATCGATAATTGCAGGATGGTTGCTGTCGACGAATCGGCCTGGCTGCAGGTATTCGGCCTCGACAGGCTGCGATTGAGGCTGCTTATTCATGGTGTTCCTTCTCAAGAATTCGGTTCCGACAGACATTTCGGCGTGACATACAGCGGAAAGCCATTGTAGGGACGGGAGCGGTCATGCGGCACGAGTTTCCAGGCCGGGCGCGCATTGGGCGCGCCACCGTCCACGCGCAGGCAGGAGCCGGTAATGAACGCCGCCGCTTCAGACAACAGGAAAACAATTGCCGCGGAAGTTTCCGATTCGGTGCCAAAGCGATGCAGCGGAACCTTGTCCCGGTAGGAATGCAGCTCGGCCTGCATTTCCGGGCTATAGTGTCAAAGCCGCTGCTGGCGATGAAGCCGGGCGCCACCGCGTTGATCCGCACGCCGGAATGCGCCCATTCGCAGGCCGCCGTTTCGGTGAACGGCAGCATGCCGGCGCGGGCCGCGCCGCTATGTCCTATGGTTGGCATGCCGCCCCAGATGTCGGCAATGATATTGACGATTGCCCCGCCGTGCGCCTCCATCCACTGGTTATAGCATTCGCGCGCGAACAGGAAGCCACCGGTCAGATTGTTGCGTACCACTGCCTCCCATCCATTAAAGGAGATATTCTTCAATGGCGCCGGAAACTGCCCGCCGGCGTTATTCACCAAACCGTGGATGGCGCCATGCGCATCGAGGATCGCCCGGACGCTTGCCTTCACGGCCGCCTCGTCGCGGATATCGCAGGCATGGATGCTGCATTGGCCTCCAGCGTCGGCGACTTCGGCCTGCACGCTTGCGAGCTTGCCGGGATTCCTGCCGATGATGGCCACCGTTGCGCCAAGGCTAACCAGTTCGTGGGCGGTGCAGCGCCCGATCCCGCTGCCGCCGCCGGTCACGATGATGGTCTGGTTTCGGAACAGGTGCGGGCGGAACACCGATCGGCAACTCATTTTGATCTCCTTGCTGCCTGTGTGCCGCTCATCTGCGCAGGATTCTTGCGCGTGGCCCATCGTGGCCTGCTGCCCGAGCAACGCTTTTACCAGTCGCCGACTTCCATCCTCTCTTCAATCCCATTTTCTGACATCCTCGATCACTTTGTCGCTCTGGCGAAAGATAGCCTCCTCCACCACCTCGACGTTGCCGCGCAGCTTGGTGACGCCGCGCACCGACTCTTCCAGCGTGGACAGGTCGGCGGGTACGGCTGCGCCGGCCTTTGGCAGCACCAGCACGCGCATGCGATCGCTTTCTCCTTCGCGCTCAACCCGGATCCGCACCGATGCGACCCAGTCGTGGGCCTGCGCGATCTGCTGCGCGAACGCGGGATAGACGAACATGCCGCGCACCTTCACTGTCTGATTGGTCCGGCCCAGCACACCCATGAGGCGAATGCCGGGCCGCCCGCAGGCACAGCGTGCGGATTCGATGCGCGACAGATCGCCGGTGGCAAAGCGCACCAGCGGATAGAATTCGCGAGCCAGCGTGGCTACCACCTCGCCGATCTCGGCGTTTCCGAGTGGGATCCCGCTGTCCGGCTCGCAGATCTGGACAATGAGGTCATCGTCGACATGCCAGCCATCGTGCGATTCGCATTCGTAGCCGACGATGCCCAGGTCGGCGGTGCCGTAGACGGTGAACAGTTCGATGCCGAAATCCTGCTCGAAGCGGCGGCGTGCGGAGACCGATATCGGCTCGGCGCCGACGATCGCCCGGGTCAGCCTGAACTCCTTCTTCCAGTCAAGACCTTGCGCAATGGCGGCATCGATCAGCATGTTCAGGAAACTCGGCAACCCGACAAAGGCAGTCACCCCCAGCCGCCGCATGATGTCGAGCTGGATGGGGATTTGTCCCGGGCCGGACGGCACGACGACCGCCCCAGCTGCGATCGCGCTGTCTTCGAACATCCTGGCCGCCGGCGTCATATGATAGGAAAACGTGTTGAGCAGAATGTCGCCCGCTCCAATCCGCGCAGCCCGCACCGCTTGGTCCGCACGCCAGTGCCGGCCCTGTCGGGCTTCGAAATCGAAGATGCCCGCCGGCGAATAGAAAACGCGGGATGCGCTGGCCAGACCGCCGAAGGGCAAGGCCCGCGCGAGCGCGCCCTCCTGGCGCTGCAATAACGGCAGATCTTCTTTTTTCAAGATCGGTATGCGCGCCAGATCGTCCAAAGCATTGATATCGGCGGGTTGTATTCCTGCCCGCTGCATCCGCTTTGCCACTTCGCTGTCGGCGGGTAGCCTCTCCAGGAGGCGTCGTACCTGGGCAATCAGGTCAGTCATCCTATTCTCCCTGGGCCATGATTACGGCCAGCACTGCGCTGCGTTCGACCATGTCCCCGGGCTTGCAACGCAACTCGCTCACCACGCCGTCGTACGGCGCGGTGACCCGTAACTCCATTTTCATCGACTCGAGTACGAGCACGACCTGCCCCTGCGTCACCCGGTCGCCCGGCTCTGCCTTGACCGCCACCACCCTGCCCATCATCGGTGCGGCCAATTGGCCGGTCGATTGCGCATCGGCAGCGACGCCTTCCAGATAAGGCGCATGCTCGAAGGAGCCGGTACCCAGCGGGCTGGAAAGCTCGACCCGGTGTTGATTCCAGACCATGGTCAGTTCCAGGCTGCGTCCCTCGCACTGGAGCAGATAACGGTTGGTGCCGGTTTCACGCAACGTCGCCCGCAGTCGGTGCTCAGCGCCTGTTTTACCCGTATAAGCAACCAGCAGCGAACCATCCGCGTCCAGCCGCGAGTAACGCATCGGCCATTTTCCGTTCGGGTTCTGCAGGACGATGGCCGGCATTGCCGTTGCCGTATGCTCGCCGGCCGACAGCCGCCATCCAGTGAAGCCGCCCCATTGCGACCAGCATCCCAGACGGGCCTGCGCACGGCTGCGCATCAGGCACAGCAAGGCTGCCGCGCACAGGTGTTCGGGCGGCGGTTCCTGCCTTGCCGGCGCGCTGCCTTCACCGCTCCAGCGTTCGTCGATCAGACGCGTATGGAAAGTACTGTCGCGCGTTTCATCCAGGCACAGCAACTGCTGAAGCAAACTGAGATTCGTGGTCAGGCCCACTACAGTCGTCTCCCGCAACCCACAGAGCAGTGCCGCGATAGCTTGTTCACGGTCGTCTGCGCGCGCGATCAGCTTGGCGATCATCGAGTCGTAGTAGGGCGAAATCTCGTCACCGCTCTCGACACCGCTTTCCACCCGGATCGGCGTGCCGGGGAAACTGGCCAGCGTGATGCGCCCGGTGGCCGGGAGGAACCCGGCATCGGGATCTTCGGCACAAAGTCGCGCCTCCATCGCATGGCCTTGCAATCGCACATCCCGTTGATCCAGCGGCAAGCGCCCTTCGTCGGCAATGCGCAGCTGCAATTCGACCAGGTCCAGGCCTGTCACTTCTTCCGTCACCGGATGTTCGACTTGCAGGCGTGGATTGACCTCCAGGAAGAAATACTGGTCGCCTGATACGATGAACTCCACGGTGCCCAGCCCACGGTAATGCAGCCCGGCAGCCAGCCGGACTGCATCGTCGAGCAGGGCCTGGCGCAACCCGGCCGGCAAGCCTGCCGACGGTGCCTCTTCGATGACCTTCTGGTGGCGCCGCTGCAGCGAGCATTCGCGTTCGAACAGGTGAATGGCCTGCCCATGGCCATCGCCGGCAATCTGCACTTCAATGTGCCGCACCTTTGGCAGGTAGCGTTCGACGATCAGCTCGCCGTTTCCAAACGCCTTCTCTGCCTCTCGCATGGCGCTTTCGGTGCGCGCCTCGAGATCATCGAGCGAATCCAACACCGCCATGCCGCGCCCGCCGCCCCCGGCCACTGCCTTGAGCAGTACCGGCAGTGTCATCTCCCGCACCAGATGGCTGACGGCTTTTGGATCGCGCAACCCGCCTTCGCTGCCTGGCACGACCGGCACCCCCAAGCGGGCAGCTTCGCGCTTGGCACTGGCTTTGCCCCCCAGGCGCTCGATGGTTTCGGCCGACGGACCGATGAAGATCAGGCCGGCCTCTTCCAGTGCGCGGGCGAAATCTGGGTTTTCGGAGACGAAGCCGTAGCCAGGATGGACTGCGTCGGCGCCCACGCGTCTGGCGGCATCGATGATTGCCGTGATATTCAGATAGCTGTCGGCCGGCGCAGGTCCGCCAAGCTCGATTGATTCGCCAACCTCACGTACATGACGTGCCCAGCGGTCGGCGCTGGAATGTACCGTGGCAATACGGATACCGAGGCGGCGACAGGTGCGCGCGATACGGCAGGCAATCTCGCCGCGGTTGGCAATGAGGACTTTCTGGATCCGTTGCATGATCAGACCCTGAAGACGCCAAAGTTGGTCGGTTTGGCCGGCACCCGCGCGGCGAGATCGAGCATCAGGCCCATCACGTCGCGGGTTTCCACCGGATCGAGAATGCCGTCTACCCAAAGGTTCGACGAAAAATTGTAGGCGACCTGGAAAGCCTCGTACTCGCGGCGGATCGGCGCCTTGAAGGCCTCCTCCTCTTCCGCACTCCAGGCCTTGCCCTCGCTGCTGAGGATCTGTCCGCGAACCAGCGCCAGGACGGTCGCCGCCTGCTCCGGCCCCATGATGGCCGCGCGCCCGGTGGGCCAGGCAAACATGGCAGTCGGATTGAACGGGCGACCGCACATGGCCAGATAACCCGCACCGTAGGACGCGCCGATCATGATGGTATATTTCGGCACGTTGGCCGACGCCATGGCCGTGATCATCTTGGCACCTGCCTTGGCAATGCCACCCTGTTCTGCCGTGCGCCCGACCATGAAGCCGGTGACATCGCTCATGAAAACGAGCGGAATATCGCGCTGGCAGCACAGTTCGATGAAGTGCGTGGCCTTCATCGCGCTTTCGGAAAACAGCACGCCCTGGTTGGCGAGAATGCCGACTTCGTAGCCATGGATGCGAGCAAACCCGGTCAGCAAGGTATCGCCATACAGCGGTTTGAACTCCTGAAAGCGGCTGTCGTCCACGAAACGGGTGAGGATTTCACGGGTATTGGTTGGTATCCTGGGATCGCGGCTGATGATGCCGTAGATTTCCTGCGGATCGTGGCGCGGCGGCAGCGATTCGCCCTGCGTCCAGCGGGGCGACGACTGTTCGCCAAGGTCAAGCACGATTTCCCGCGCGATCGCTAGCGCATGCCGGTCGTCCTCGGCAATATGATCGGTCACGCCCGAGACCGAGCAGTGCATCTGCGCGCCGCCCAGGGATTCGTTATCCACCTCCTCGCCGGTGGCCGCGAACGTCAATTCCGGGCCACCCAGGTACATGTAGCCCTGGCCCCGCACGATCACCACTTCGTCGCACAGCGAGGGAATGTAAGCGCCCCCGGCCGTGCAAGGCCCCATCACGACCGCGATCTGCGGAATCCCTTCGGCGGACATCCGAACCAGGTTGTTGAAGATGGTGCCGAACTGCCCGGTGTCGGGAAAGATATTGGCCTGATCCGGCAGGAACGCTCCACCGCTGTCGACCAGCGTGATCGACGGCAGGCGGTGTTCCCATGCGATGCGCTGGGCCCGGACATGCTTCTTGCAGGTCATCCCGTAGTAGGTGCCTCCTTTGACGGTGGCATCGTTGGCAATGATCATGCACGGCCGTCCAGAGACTAGGCCGATGCCGGTGATGATGCTGGCACCGGGCGGGACACCTTCATATTTATCTTCACCAGCCAGCTGCGCCACCTCCAGGAAAGGCGAGCCTGGGTCGAGCAGCGCGTCGATACGGTCGCGCGGCAACAGCTTGTCACGCGCGACGTGACGGGCCCGCGCCTTGGGCGGACCGCCTTCACGGGCGCGTCTACGACGGGCATGGAGGTCGGCAACCACCTGGTCATATGCCTGGCGGTTTAGCAGGAATTCCTCGTCGGCAGTGGAGATGCGCGTGTCAAGAATCGTCATCTGGGACAGGTCCCTTCAGTCATGTCGGATTTGATTTGGTCAATCTGAGCGGTTGGATAGTTCAGGCTTTGGATTGGCCGGGGCAGTATGTTGTGGTGTGCTCGGCACCCCAGCCGCCGAACTCTGGCTTGCGCCGCTGCTCGAACGCGGCCAGTCCTTCGCCGACGTCGTCGCCCAGCAGTGCGGCGGTCGCCTGCGTTTCTTCGAGCTTCAATGCAGTGTCTAGAGGCTGTTCCAGCCCGGCGCGGGCCAGCCGTTTCATCGCCGCCAAGCCATTGCAGCTGCGCTCGGCCATTGCGGCGCAATAGTCGAAAGCCTGTTGACGCAGCGCGTCGTCCTCACATACGGCATTGACGAGACCCCACTGCAAGGCGGTCTGGGCGTCGATCCAGCGGGCGCTCAGGAACAAGTCCATGCTCCGCCGCAGGCCGATTGCGCGTGGCAGACGCTGGCTGCCGCCCCATCCTGGCACCAGGCCGAACTGGGCATGTTGATCGCCAAAGCGCGCACTCGATGCGGCAAAGACGACGTCGCAAGCCAACATCAGCTCCAGCCCCCCGGCCAGGCACATGCCCTGGACCGCTGCCACGACAGGCAGCGGACTGGCCTCCAGGCGGCGCAGGACGGCATGCCCTTGCCGGATGAAGCTGGACATGGCGTCCGGATCGGCGCGCAGGCGCTTGACTTCGTCAAGATCGGCCCCAGTGCAGAAATGCTTGCCGTTCGCGCGCACCAGCACGGCGCGCACGCCCGAGTCGCGATGCTCGAAGGCTGACAGGGCAGCATCGATCGCTGCATGCGCGGCGGTCGACAGGCAATTGAATTTTTCGGGCCGGGCCAGTTCCAAAATGCCTACCCTGCCGTGCGTCGATACGACCACCGGTCCGCTGCTCGGGTCCACGTTCATTTGCCACCCTCCTGCTTTAGATATTGCACCGCGACCCGCCCAAGGCGTTCCCGCGCGATGATTAGTTTCATAATCTGTGCCGTGCCGTCGCCGATTTCCAGGCCCATCACATCGCGCATCCTCTGCTGATGCGGTAGGTCCTTCGACCAGCCGTAGTGACCAAACGTAAGCAGGCATTGATGGATGACGTCGAACGCGGTTTTCGGCGCCATCCACTTGACCATGGCCGCTTCGGCGGTATGCGGCAATCCGGCGTCACGCAGCGCCAGCGCGTGGTAGCACAGCTGGCGTGCGGCGGCGATGACGGTCTCGCCTTCGGCAATCGGAAAGGTCACGCCCTGGTATTGCGCCAGCGGCACTCCAAAAGTATGGCGCTCCTTGACGTATTCCCAAGTCTCGTCGATGGATGCCTGGGCGGCGGCGATGCATTGCAGGGCGATCAGCACGCGGCTGTAATCGAAGCCTTGCATCACCTGGGTGAATCCCTTGCCTTCTTCGCCGAGCCGGTAGGCCGCGGGAATGCGCACGTCATCAAAGAACAGCGACCCGCGGCCCACGATCTTGCTGCCCAGGTCATCGAAGCGGGTGCACGTCACGCCGGGCAGATCCATCGGGACCATGAAGGCGCTCACGCCGCGCGCTCCGTCTTCGGGTTTTCCGGTCCGCGCAAACAGCACGACAGCGTCGGCCTGGTCGGCGCAGCTGATGGAGGTTTTTTCACCGTTAAGGATGTAATTGTCGCCGTCTCGTCGGGCGCGCAGCGCAAGGTTGGCGGCGTCCGAGCCGCCGCGCGGTTCGGACAGGCCGAGGCCGACGAGAACCTCGCCGCTTACCATCCGGGGTACCCACTGGCCTGCGAGTTCGGCGCTGGCATTGCGCGCCAGGATGGTTCCCATCAGGGAGGCAAGCAGCTGGACATAGCTGACATTGAAATCACCATAGGCGATCTCTTCCATGATGATGCCGGTAGTGACGCCATCCGCGCCCATGCCGCCGAATCGTTCGGGCAGATCGGTCCCGATCAGGCCCAATGAACCCATTTGCCGCATCAGGTCGCGGTCGATTTGCTCGGACTGCTCGCGTTTCTGATAGTCCGGTCGCAGACGCTCCCTGGCGAACCGCCGCGCAACATCGCGCAGCGCCTGTTGGTCTTCGCTCAAAATCATCCGGCTGCCTCCTGTCATCGTTGGGCCGCGTGCGGCGATGCCTCGGACGGCAATGCCGATGTCATTGCCCGGTCCAATGCCCTGAACGCCCTTGCGGGCGAGGTAAGCCGGCGTCCCGGCGTTGCAAGTGTAGCGCAGTTCGCATAGACTATCAAACAAACGTTAGTTTCATAGAAGCCGTCACTCACCTTTTATTGGCCGGGATCAACTTATGGACGCACAGGGAAGCGGGTTTCGTTCAGAACACCAGGCGTACCGGACGTTGTTGTCACCGCTGGCGGTGGGTCGCCACACGCTCCCCAACCGGGTCATCATGGGGTCGATGCATACCCGGCTCGAACACATGGATCGTCCTCTCGAGCGACAGGCGGCGTTCTATGCCGCACGGGCACGCGGGGGCGTTGGCCTGATGGTGACCGGCGGCTTTGCGCCTAACCATGACGGACTGATGGAGGAAGGCGGCCCCATCCTCGTAGATCTGGCGGCGGCAGAGGCCCTGCGCCCGATTCCGCAGGCAGTGCATGCCGAGGGCTCAAAGATCCTGTTGCAGATATTGCATGCGGGCCGCTACGGAAAACACCGCTCGCCGGTGGGCGCATCAGCAATACCTTCCCCGATCAATCCGCGCCTGCCCCGGCCGCTGACCGCTGCTGAAGTGGAAAGCACCATAGAGGACTATGTACACTGCGCCGAACTGGCGGCACACGCCGGCTTCGACGGCGTGGAGATCATGGGTTCGGAGGGCTACCTGATCAACCAGTTCACGGTGGAGCGCACCAATAACCGGGACGACGGATGGGGTGGCAGCGTCGAGAAACGGCACCGTTTCGCGGTCGAGATCGTTCGCCGTACCCGCGAGCGGCTGGGTTCAGACTTTCTCCTGATGTACCGCATCTCGGCTGTGGACCTGGTCGAGGGCGGAGCCGATGGCAACGAGATCCTCCAGTTGGCGCGTGCCGTGGAGGCGGCCGGCGCGGACATCCTCAATACTGGGATCGGATGGCATGAGGCTCGCATTCCGACGATCGCCTATATGGTCCCGCGCTCGACATGGCGTTATGCCCCGGCTCGCCTGAAGGATGTGGTAAGCATCCCGGTGGTGGCATCCAACCGCATCAACACGCCCGAGGTTGCCGAAGAAATTCTCGCCAGCGGCCAGGCCGACCTGATCTCGATGGCGCGCCCTTTCCTGGCCGATCCGCTTTTCATACGCAAGGCCGCTGAAGGCCGCGCCGACCAGATCAATACCTGCATCGCCTGCAACCAGGCATGCCTGGACTACATCTTCCGGGAGCGGCCTGCGACCTGCCTGGTCAACCCGCGCGCGGGACGGGAACTCGATTTTGATGCATTTCCCCCGCCTGCCGCCAGACTACGTTTGGCGGTGGTCGGCGCCGGCGCGGCGGGACTGGCCTGCGCGGTTGCCGCCGCCGAACGCAGGCATGCCGTGACGCTGTTTGAAGCGGCTCCCGAAATCGGCGGTCAGATGAATTACGCACGCCAGATTCCCGGCAAACAAGAGTTCAATGAAATGCTGCGGTACTTTTCGCGCCAGCTCGCCCTGCACAAGGTCGATGTGCGCTGTGGTCAGCATCCGACCGCAGCGCAGCTCGCCAGCGAAGGCTATGACCAGATCGTGATGGCGACCGGCGTGCGACCGCGCCGCCCCGACATCCCAGGGATCGGACATCCCAAGGTGGTGTTTTACCCCGACTTGCTTTCCGGCCGCGTGCAGGCTGGCAAGCGCGTTGCCATCATCGGTGCGGGCGGCATTGGGTTCGATGTGGCCGAATATCTCACTCAAGGCGGTCCGGCACACCCGGACATGGCGAGTTTCCGGCAAAAATGGGGCGTGGATGAATCCATCTCGTCCAAGGGCGGACTCAAGCCGGCCGAACTGGAGCAGCCAGCCCGTCAAGTTACGCTTTTGCAGCGAAAGCCGGAAAAGCCCGGCCGCACGCTCGGCCTGACGACCGGCTGGGCGCTCAAGTCATCGCTCGCGCAGAGCCACGTTGAGATGCTGTCTGGATGTGAATACCTGCAGATCGACGACGCAGGGCTGCACCTCACCGTCAACGGCAAGCCCAGGCTGCTGGAGGTTGACAACATCATTATTTGCGCAGGGCAGGAATCCGAACGCGGCCTGGCGGATGAACTCAGTGCGCTGGGTATCAAATTGAGCATTATCGGCGGCGCTGAACTGGCGGCTGAACTGGATGCCCTGCGCGCCATCGATCAGGGAACCCGTCTTGCCATGACCTTCTAGCACAAAGCGATGGCCCATTGCCTGCCAGCACCCATGCACACCGGGGCACGCGCTTTCGCGCATCACCGCCCATTAGGCCGGTTTGCCGATGTTGGCAGGCAATGGCCGCATTATCCATCCAAGACACTGGTCCGTCACACCACTCCGTTTCGCAACACTTACCCACTTTTTACGAGGAGACACCATGAATTATTCAGACTTCCAGTTTCTGCTGTTTGACCACAAGCCCAATGGCGTGCTGCTGATCACCATCAATCGGCCGGATGTGTTCAATGCAACCAATGCACGCTTGCATTGGGAGCTGACCAAGATCTGGGATGTGGTCAACGATGACGAGAAAACCAAGGTCGCGATCATCACCGGCGCGGGGGACAAGGCATTCTCGGCTGGAGGCGATCTGGACTGGATCACATCCATGGTAGGCAACCCGAAGATGATCCAGGGCGTGATGAAGGAAGCCTCCGACATCGTCTACAAGATGCTCGACTGCGACAAGCCGATCATTTCGGCAATCAATGGTGTTGCGGTGGGCGCCGGACTCGCTGTGGCGATGCTCGCTGATATCAGCATCATGTCCGAAAGCGCGCGCATCACCGACGGCCACGTCAAGCTCGGTGTGGGCGCGGGCGACCATGCCGCCATCTTGTGGCCGCTGCTATGCGGGATGGCCAAGGCCAAGTATTACCTGCTGACGGCCGACTTCATCGACGGCAAGGAGGCCGAGCGCATTGGACTAGTCAGCTTGTGCACACCCCAAGACAAGCTGATGGAGAAAGCGATGGAGGTCGCCAACAAGCTGGCCAGCGGAAGCCAGATGGCCATTCGCGTCACCAAGAAGTCGCTCAACAACTGGGCTCGCCTCGCAGGTCCTACCTTCGATAATTCGCTGGCGCTGGAAATGCTGTGCTTCCTTAACGAGGATGCGCCCGAAGGCGTGAAAGCGGTGCGCGAAAAGCGTTCGCCGAAGTTCCCTTCGGCTCAATGACGCAGTGACGCTATCACCCGCTCTGCCCTGTGCCTCAACGGACGCAGGGCAAGGCCGGCCACGCGCAGGCGACGCGACTGCGCGCCATTTCAATCTGACTCCGCACATTCACGCATACGGACGAAACATGGACTTCACTCTCACGCAAGAACAACGCATGATCTACGAGTACGGGGACCGTGTCTCGCGTACGTTCGATCGCCGGTACTGGATGCAATATGCCGACAGGCACGAACCTCCCAAGGAACTGTATGCGCAGATTGCCAGCGACGGCTTCCTCGGCCTGATGGTGCCCGAAGAGTACGGCGGTGCCGGACAGGGTATGACCGAAATGACGCTATTCATGGAAGGCCTGGCCAATAACGGCATCCCCCTGCTCAACCTGGTGGTCGGTCCGACCATGACGATGGGGTTGATCGCCAAGCACGGTTCGGAAGCACTCAAGCGCAGATTCCTACCCGATGGCTGTTCCGGCAAGCTCAAATTCTGCTTTGCCATTACCGAGCCGAACGCCGGGTCCAATACGATGATGATCACGACGATCGCCAGGCCGGACGGCAACGGCTATCGTCTCAACGGGCAGAAGGTGTTCATCACCGACGCCGGGGATGCCGATTATGCACTGGTCGTCTCGCGCACCACACCCGCCCAGGAAGTGAGCAGAAAAAGCGAAGGCTTCACGCTGTTCATGGTCGATATGAAACATAAAGGGGTGCAGAAAACCCTGATCCCGGTCAGCTTCTCGGTTCCGGAGACACAGTGGCAGCTGTTCTTCGACGATGTGCCGCTGTCGGCCGACGATGTAGTCGGGCAAGTAGGATCCGGGTTCGAGATCCTGTTCGACACACTCAATCCGGAACGGATCATCCTTGCCGGCCTGTGTACCGGGCTGGGCCGCTATGCGCTCAATCGTGCAGTGGAATATGCCTCCGAGCGGAAGGTGTTCAACAATACGCCGATCGGGGCCTACCAGGGTGTGTCGCATCCGCTGGCCGTGGCCAAGACCGAAATCGAATTGGCATCGCTCATGACGCTCAAGGCCGCATGGGCCTTCGACAAGGGTCTACCGGCCGGCGAGTACGCCAACATGGCGAAATATTTTGCCGCCGAGGCCGGCATACGGGCCGTCGACAGCGCGATCCAGGCCTTCGGCGGCAACGGCTTCACCAAGGAATACGGCATCTTCGATCTTTACCCCCTGGTCCGCCTGCTGCGTACCGCACCGCTCAACCGGGAAATGGTGCTGAATTACATTGCCGAAAAAGTTATGGGTTTGCCGCGTTCGTATTAACGGACTGCAGCTCTCTTGCATTCCGTATCGGACTGAAGGCCGGTTTGGCCGACAGAAGGCCTGCTGCCGAGTTCACGACGCAAGCAGCCGGCCGGACATGCCGTGTGCTCTGCGAGACAAGGCGGGCCGGCACCCGCGTCGGTTTTCCGATGCTGGGCCGTCCGTGCTGACTCTGCGGCGGGCGAACGGCGATCGCGTTGCTTAGCAATGGCTTTTTGTCCATGCGCCGCGCAGCATGCTATCTGCCCCGGCGCTTTTTTGCTATGCTTATGCAGACGAAAGATATACCTTCCAAACGATAGTTAGAAACCAACATGTCGCCCGAGAACACCACTGCCTTGATAAATCCGACGCCGGGCACCCAGACACCCGTCCAGAGTGGCGATCAGACGCGGGACCAAATTTTGCATGCGGCCGCTAGCCTGTTCCGCAACCAGGGGTATGCCGCGACGACGCTGCGGCAGATCGCGGATGCTGCAGGTATTAAAGCGGGCAGCATCTACTACCATTTCTCGTCCAAGGACGAGATTCTTGGCGTGGTGCTTGATGCCGGGATCGACGTGGTGATGAAGACGGTCCGGGAGAAGATCGAAGCCCTGCCACCCACCGCTACCTATCGCGAAAAGATCGCCACTGGCATCGAAGGACATCTGTACGGCCTGCTGCACCATGGCGACTTCACTTCCGCCAATATCCGGGTCTACGGCCAAATTCCTCACGCTGCCAAGAACAAGCACCGCATCATCCGCCGGGCTTATGCCGATTATTGGGACAAGTTGTTCGCCGAGGCGTTGACCAGCGGCGAGCTACGCTCCGATACCAGCGTGGCCGTGGTCCGACTGTTCGTCATTGGCGCGCTGAACTGGACCGTCGAGTGGTATAACCCACAGCGGGGATCTTTTAAGGCGTTTGCCCAGCAGATCACCGGCATCGTCTTCGACGGCATTCTCAACCAAGACAATCGCTGACGTCTAGGTGGCCATCCCGGCCGACTTTTCTGCCATCGCGCGGACTCTCTGCAGGCTTACCTGCTGCGTCGGGGGCTCTGCGCTCGCCGCCCACCTTGCCTCATCAGGCCAACACGGCCATCCCGGCTAAGGTCTTGATCGGCGCGGCCCGGTCCGCGCCAATTCTGAACTCCCTAGTGGCATGACTGGCCTGGCACTAATGCCAAGTGCATTGTCGTTTCACCGGCGCAAGATAGTACAGATCCACGGCCGCAAAAAACCCATGGCGATCGAAGTCCCGCTCTTCCAGACACGCTCATTGTTTAACCGCGGACATGAAGGAAAAAGTGCCTTCCTAACTAATGTTAGACTTTGTCAACAAGGTGATGTTAAACTTTGAACACGCAGGTTTATTGCTAACAAGGTTACCAGCGACGCGCATCACTTAGTTCGCCGGCAGTGCATTGTGAAAGGCGCTTTTTGTGAACGACATCGTCAGTATCACGAAGCATGGAAGCGTTCCCGTGAACACGCTCCAAAACGCAGTCGCATCCATTTTGGAATGTCGTGGACTGGAACGGCGATTCGGCGGCCTGGTTGCGTTGACCGGTGTCGATCTGCATATCGCCCAAGGCGAAATCTTCGGCCTCGTCGGTCCTAATGGCAGCGGTAAAACTACCCTGACCAATGCCATCACCGGATTCTTTCCACCCCAGAAAGGAAAGATCCTGCTTCAGGGACGCGATATCACCGGCCTGGCGCCACATAAGGTCGCTGCGCTGGGGGTTGCCCGCACGTTCCAGAACCTGGCGCTCTTTAACGGCATGAGCGTGCTCGACAACATCCTGCTCGGACGCCATATCCACATGAAGCCCGGCGTGGCCAAGACATGCCTATACTGGTGGCTAGGCCGCAAGGAAGAAATCACCCACCGGGTGAAGGCTGAGGAGATCATCGACTTTATGCAGCTGCAAACCGTGCGCGATGAACTCGTGGACAGCATCCCGATCGGGCTGAAGAAACGCGTCGAGCTTGCGCGCGCCCTGGTGTCCGAGCCAAACTTTCTCATTCTCGATGAACCGATGGCCGGGATGAATCAGGAAGAAAAGGAGTACATGGCGCGCTTTATCCTGGATGCGCGCGACGAGCGCAATGTGACCGTGCTGCTGATCGAGCACCACATGGATGTCATCACCGGCATATGCGATCGCATGATGGTCCTGAGCTATGGCGAGACGATCGGAACCGGGATTCCGCATGAGGTCATTAAGGATGAGCGAGTGATTAAGGCTTATCTTGGAGGAACGCATGCAGCGCGATGAGATAAGCATGTTCCAGTCGGAAAATGCCAGCGGAGGCTCTGCCTCGGCCTGGAATCTCGACCCCGATACCACCCTCGTCCGCATCCTCGACCTCAATGCCCGGCAGCTGGGCAAGCGGATCGCGATGCGGGAGAAATACCTGGGAATCTGGCAGGAGACCACCTGGTCCGAAGTGCTCGACACCGTCATCAAATGCGCAGCGGGCATGGAGCAACTGGGCTTTGCTCCCGGAGATGCTGTTCTGGTGTTGGGAGACAACCGGACGAGACTCTACATGGGTATGGTCTCCGCAGGAGTGTTGTGCGGCTACGCGATGCCGGTCTATCCGGATGCGACCCTCGATGAGATCCGTAATTTCCTCGAGGAAGCGAAGATCCGCTTCGTCCTGGCCGAGGACCAAGAGCAGGTCGACAAGATTCTCAATCTGCAGGATCCGAACTCGCCCTTCAAGAGCATCATCTATGATGACCCGCGCGGCCTAGCGTCCTACCCGGATGCCGAACTGATCTCGTGGGACAAGATGCAGGCCATCGGACACGAGCGGCTGCGCGCCGAGCCGGGCCTGCGGCAGGCCCTGATCGAACGGGCCTCGCCAGACGGGCCCGCCGTGTTCGTGCATTCTTCTGGAACCACCGGCAAGCCCAAGGGCGTGGTGCTCAGCCACAGGAACCTGCTTTCCGGTGTGCGCAACGCCTATCGCGGCGGCGCATTCAAGTTCGGGGAAGAAATTCTCGCCTATCTGCCCATGGCATGGGTAGGAGATTTTGCCATCACGGTAGGCGCCGGCATTGCCCTGCACTTTACGATCAACATCCCTGAACGCCAGGAGACGGTATTGCGCGACATGCGCGAATCCGCGCCGACCTTCTACCTTGCCGCGCCGCGCAGCTGGGATAACATCCTGACGGCCATCCAGGTGCGCATGGAGGATTCGACGCCGCTCAAGTCATGGATCTATCGCCTGTTCATGGATGCCGCTCTTGCCGCTGAGCGCCGCAAGCTTGAAGGTGGCCAGCCGACCTTTAAGGAACGCCTGATGCGGCCGTTCGGCGAAGTCCTGGTATTCGGACCCATCAAGGACCAGTTCGGCCTGACTCGGCTGCGCAATGCATTTACCGGCGGCGAAGCGATCGGCGAGGATACGTTCATCTTCTACCGCGCCATCGGCGTCAAATTGCGCCAGTTCTACGGCCAGACGGAGAGCAGCGCATTCAATGCGTTGCAAGAGCCGGAAGAAGTGCGCCTGCACACCGTTGGCAAGCCGCTACCGGGCGTCGAAGTGAGAATTTCCGACCGTGGAGAGATCTTGCTGCGCTCAGGCAGCATCTTCTCCGGTTACTTCGAACTCGAAGACGCCACGCGCGAAACCCTTGAAGACGGGTGGCTGCATACGGGTGACGCCGGCTATGTGGAGCCGGACGGCCATCTGGTCGTGCTCGGGCGGCTGTCGGACGTCGTGCACACCGCCAAGGGTGAACGCTATATTCCGAATTACATCGAGAACCGCCTCAAGTTCAGCCCGTACATCAAAGATGTGGCCGTGCTCGGCAGTGGACGGGCATTTCTGGCGGCCATCCTGTGCATTGACATGGAAGCGGTCGGACACTGGGCCGAAGTACGAGGCATTTCCTACATGTCGTATGCAGATCTGTCGCAGAAAACCGAAGTATCCGAACTGCTTGCGCAGGCGGTCAAGCGCGTCAACAAGGCGCTGCCGGATGGACTGAAGATTCGTCATTTCGTCTCGCTGCACAAGGAATTCGACCCCGATGACGGTGAGGTCACGCGCACGCGCAAGCTGCGCCGCAACGTGGTGGAACAACGCTACGCGCCGATCATCAATGCAATCTACGGCGGCCAAGATGCGGTTCTCATGAAAGCGCAGATCACTTACGAGTCCGGTGAAGTCGGCACCATCGAGCGCCGGCTCCTGATACGGGAGGTTTGACCATGGAATTCATGCTGCTGGCCGAACTGGCTATCAACGGCGCTTTGTCGGGTCTGATGTATTCTCTGGTGGCCATGGGCATCGTGCTGATCTACAAATCGTCTTCGGTGCCCAATCTGGCCCAAGGCGCGATGACCATGCTTGGAGCCTATTTCGTACTGGCAATCGCCGGCGGACTTGGCCTGCCGATCTGGGTAGCAATTCCACTAGCCATGGTGGCCATGTTCATCGTTGGCGTCGGCATTGAACGCGTCGCGCTGCGCCGCCTGGCAGGACGGCCGATCATCATGATCCTGATGATGACGCTCGGACTGGACATCTTTATCCGCGCCACTTCCATGGCGGTCTGGGGCAGCGCCGGCCGCCCATTATCGATCGGAATTTCCGACGAGCCGTTGTACTTGGGTCCGCTTCTGATCAACCGCGCCTATGTGATTGGGGCCGGGATTGCGCTGGTATTGTTCGCCATCTTCGTGTTCTTTTTCCATACCCGGCGCGGTATCGTCCTGCGCGCCATCTCCGACGACTATATCGCCTCCTGGTCGGTCGGCATTTCGGTGGAACGCGGTGTGGCGTTTTCCTGGGCCATGTCGGCGGTGGTCGCCACCACGGCTGGTGTGCTGTGGGGATCGATCCAGGGCGTGCATCAGGGTTTGGCGCTGCTGCTGCTCAATGGCCTGACGGTGGCAGTGCTGGGCGGCATGGACAGCATCGGCGGCGCCATCCTGGCCGGCATCCTGCTCGGACTGATCGAAGGTGTTGCTTCCGGTTTCCTCGATCCCCTGGTAGGCGGCAGTAGCCGTGAACTGGTGGTTGCCGCGACGCTTGTTCTGACCATCTTGATCCGGCCGCACGGCCTTTTCGGACGGCATGACATCGAAAGGATCTGACCGCCATGCTATTTCGCCAATCCGGGATTCTCCATACTAGCTACGCCAGCGCGCAGTCTCTGTTTCCGCTGTCGGCAGACCGCTGGATGATCAGCGCGCTGCTGGCGCTGGCACTGTCCGCGCCATTTACGATGAGCTCGCTGACCGTCAGCACCGTGCTTCTGCCGTGGCTGGTCTGGACTGCGGCGGCGCTCGGCCTTAACCTGATCCTGGGCTGGGCTGGGCAGTTTCACTTCGGCTATGCGGCCATCATGGGCATCGGCGCTTACACCGCGGTGCATGGGGCGCGCAACGGCATTCCCTGGGAAGTCGCGGTGATCCTCGGCGGCGTAATGGCGGCTGTCATCGGCATCGTCTTCGCCTTCGCCGCACTGCGCGTCAAGGGGCTGTATCTGGCGCTGAGCACGCTGGCGCTGCAATTCGTGATGGACTGGGTGATCGCCCACGTGCCAGCCATCAGCGGCGGATCGCAGGCTACGCTGCAGGCCCCGTCCATGCAACTGCTGGGCCAGGCGATCACTTCGGAACGCGGCTTGTACTACGTGGCCCTGGGATGGTGCCTGTTAGTTACCATGTTCATGCTGAACCTGCGTCGCACCGGCCTGGGCCGCGCCCTGGTGGCCGTGCGCGAGAAGGACTTCGCCGCAGCAGTGATCGGGGTGCACAGCCTCTATTACAAGCTGATCGCCTTCGCTACATCGTCGTTCATTGGCGGCGTCACCGGAGCGATCCTGATCTTCACGTTCTATCGCGCGGCCACACCGGAGCAGTTCGCGGTGAACGTTTCCATCGAGATTCTTGCCATGGTAATTGTCGGCGGACTGGGCAGCATCATCGGCAGCTACTTCGGCGCCGCATTCATCCTGCTCATGCCCGGGATGATGAACAGCTTCATCACCTGGGTCGCTCAGCTGGCCGGCGTGTCGCTCGGCGTGGAAACCCTGGCGCATATCCCGCACGCGGTCTATGGGGCGCTGATTATCCTGTTCCTGCTGATCGAACCGATGGGACTGGGGAAGTTGTACGGAAACATACGCAACTACCTGCTGGTATGGCCATTCGGCTATGCACGGAAATAGAGGCGACATCATGCTGACCACCGAACAATCCGCATCACCAGTAGTGGCGCCCTCGCAGGGCAGCGAGCCGGGCGGCATGGTGCTGTCGCTCAACAATGTCGAAGTCATCTACGACCATGTTTCACTGGCGATCAAAGGGGTCTCGATAGAGGTGCCGCAGTCCGGTATGGTCGCCTTGCTGGGAGCCAATGGCGCAGGCAAGAGCACGACCCTCAAATCGGTCAGCGGCCTGCTGCGCCCGGAGCGTGGGCTGGTCACGCGCGGCGAGGTGCGTTTTCTCGGACACAACATCGATGCGTTGCTGCCCCAGCAGCGGGTGAAGATGGGTATCGCGCATGTCCTGGAAGGCCGCCGCGTGTTCGAGCACATGACGCCCGACGAAAACCTGGTGGCAGCGTCTGCGGTGCGTGGCAGCCGACAGGACATGCTGCGCCACAAGGACATGGTCTACACCTATTTCCCGCGCCTGTTTGAGCGTCGGACCGCGCAAGCTGGCTATCTGTCCGGTGGCGAACAGCAGATGCTGGCCATCGGCCGCGCGCTGATGACTCAGCCCAAGCTGCTGATGCTGGACGAACCGAGCCTGGGCCTCGCGCCTTTTCTGGTGGCGGAGATCTTCGATATTGTCCGCCGCATCAACAAGGAAGAAGGCTTGTCGGTGCTGCTGGTGGAACAGAATGCGATTGCCGCGCTCGAAGTGGTGTCGCACGCTTACCTGATCGAGAACGGGCGCGTGGTGATGCACGACGGCGCTGAGGCCATGAAGAAGAACCCCGATATCCAGGAGTTCTACCTGGGCGGCACGGAAGGCCGTAGCTTCCACGACATCAAGCATTACCGGCGCCGCAAGCGGTGGCTGACCTGAATTCTGGCCGAGCGCGGGGCGCATCCGGCTGCCCCGAAGCTCGGTCCGACGCATAGTCCTGGGTTGTACCGTACGGGGTGCCCGATGGACTCTTATAAACCCGTACGCGTTAAAGGAGACAACGATGACATCGAAGTTACTTTCCGTCGTGGCGGGTCTGGGGCTGGCGCTTGCAGGCCTGCATGCTGCACACGCACAGCAGGCCCAGCCGATCAAGTTTGCGCTGTGTTATGACCTGAGCAAATCTTATGGCTTCGTCACGCCGCAAATCTCCCAGGCGGCGACCGATTATGCGAACCTGCTCAATCAGACGGGCGGCATCGAGGGCCACCCGGTCGAAATCCTGGTCCAGGACCATGGCAACGAGCCGCAACGCGGGATCGAATGCTATGAAAAGATGAAGCGCGAAGGCGCGCTGACTTTCGATTTCCTCTCCACGCCGGTTTCCCGCGCTGTCCTGCCGCGCGCCATGGAAGACGGCAACGTCATGATCCAGTCTTTCGTCGGGCGCGGTGATGCGATCGACGGCGAAGTGTTCAAGTGGGTGTTCCCGATCGGGCCGACCTACTGGGGCCAGATGGCCAACAACGTGCACTACATCAAGACCAAGCACAATAATTCGCTCAAGGGCGTCAAGATCGCCTTCATTTATCCAGACTATCCATTCGGGCAGGAGCCCATCGGCGTGCTCAAAACCCTGGCCGCTCGCGAAGGCTTCGAGCTGCAGCTCGTTCCCTACCCGATGCCTGGCAACAACCAGACCTCCGCTTGGAGCCAGATGCGGCGAGTCAACCCCGACTGGGTGATCAGCTGGGGCTTATCCAATATGCATGTGGTCAGTTCACGCGAAATGAAACGCAACGGCATTCCCATGGACAAGTACATCTCGGTCAACTGGCTCAACGAAGTCGATATCGCCAACATCGGCCCGGAGGCGGCCAAGGGCCTCAAACGCGGCACCAATGTGACCGGCGGGCAGAACCACCCGCTCATCCAGCAGATCTCGAAGGAGCTCTATGACAAAAACAAAGGTGCCGGCGACCGCAAGCATCTGAACGACATTTACTACAACACCGGCCTGGCCATGTATGCCAGCGTGTTTGAAGGTGCGCGCCAGGCGATCCGCCAGGGAGGCTGGCCGCTGAACCCGGAGAAGATGAAGCGCGGTTTGGAAAGCCTGAAGAACTTCGATGGCAACGGCCTTATCGCTCCAGTGACCGTGACCGCCAAGGACCATGGCGGCGGCGGCAAGACCCGCATCGACATGTGGGACGGCGCAAAGTGGGTGCCGCAGACCGACTGGTTCTCCGCCTATGACGATGTGATCCAGGAAATCGTCAAGAAGGAATCGTCCGAGTTCGCGAGAAACAAGAAGTAGTCGGCGACACGGCACGAAAAGGCGAACAGAACGATACGCCTGTTTGCCTTTTTTCATTTCACATTGCGGTGGGCATGCCATCACTCAAAGGTAAAGCAATGAGCAACGAGGTTCTCTTCGACCAACAGGACGGCGTGGCAACCATCACTCTGAATCGTCCCGAAGCGCGCAATGCGCTCTCGGTATCCGCCTCCAACCGGCTCCTCGAATTATGGGACCTGATCGACGGCTCGAACACGATCCGTGCGGTCATCCTGACTTCGGCCGACTGCGGCACGTTCTGCGCCGGCATGGATCTCAAGGAAGCAGCGCGCATCAAGGCCAAACAGGGCAAGGATATCCTCAGCATGATCAAAGACCCGATGCACCAGCGTATGCGCCGCGTGCGCCAGCCTGTGATCGCGGCGATGACCGGTCATGCCACCGCCGGCGGCATGCTGCTGTCCCTGAACGCCGACCTGCGGGTCGGGCTGGCCGGCACCCGCATGGGCATCACCGAAGTCAAGATCGGACGCGGCTCGCCGTGGGCGGTGCCGCTGGTATCGATGCTGCCGCAGCCGTTGGTGATGGAAATGGTACTGACCGGCGAACTCGTTCCCATCGAGCGACTGCAAGCGCTAGGCTTCGTCAATCATGTGGAAGCGACGCCCGATGCGGTGCGCGAACGCGCCGCGTCACTTGCCCGAATCATCCGCGACAATGCTCCCCTCTCGGTGATGGCGGGCAAACAGTCCGTGCTGGCCGCAATGAGCAAGGGTTGCGAGGAGGGATTCAAAGCCGCGTTGGAAATCCATCAGCCGGTGTATGCCAGCGCCGATGCGGTGGAAGGCCCGCGCGCCTTTGCCGAAAAAAGGAAGCCGGTCTGGCAGGGAAAGTAGCCGGCGGCGTCCACTTTCCCGGAGCCTGAACCGGGCGCCGGGTGCCTGCCCGCCTGCCCTTTTCCGCTCTCGTGACGGAGCTCCTTTAAACCGCCCCTTCGAGCGCCCTTTTACCCGGCAGACAACACAGATATCGAGCGATTCGCGGCGGCGCCTGACGCAATGAGAGCGATTCTGCTCAGGCCCGCCGAAAGCACGGCAGCGCCATGCCGTCGCCGACTGGCTCGCAGACCAGTTCCACCGCCATGTCGAATTCGACCTTCTCCGGATCGCCCCCTACCAGCGAGCTGATCATGCGCGGTCCCTCCTCCAGCTCGACCAGCAGCACGGCGTAGGGAGTGTCGCCCTTGAAGGCCGGGCCCGGCGCACGATAGACCACGCTAAAAGAGTGCACCTTGCCGCGCCCGCTGGCGGCACGGTGTTCCAGCCGGGACGAGCCGCAATCGCGGCAAATCCCCTGCTGGTAATAATGGACGCGGTGACAAGCCAGGCAGTGCTGCAGCAGCAGCTTGCCATCGGCGATCCCTTCCCAGAAGACGGCAGAATCGGCGTCGGGAAGCGGCAACGGTTTTTTCAACGCGTCTTCGGGCCTGATCATAATGTGCTCTCCGTGCCGAGAATGGTGGTGGCGTTGGTTGCAAATCCCGCCCCGAGGCTGTGCACCAGGCCAAGAGCAGCGTTTGCGACCTGACGTTCCGCGCACTCCCCGCGCAGCTGGCGGATGACTTCGTAAAAATGAAACAGCCCGCCCGGCATGCCCGAATGCGCGAATGCCAGCAGGCCGCCATGCGTGTTGGTGGGGATCGCACCGCCGTAGGTCATCTGGCCATCCTCGACGAAACGCCCGCCCTCGCCCTTCGGGCAGAAACCCAGGTCCTCCAGCATCATGATGACGGTGCCGGTGAAGCAATCGTAGATGCCCGCCACATCGATGTCGGAGGGGCCGCAGCCTGCCATCGCATAGGCCTTGTGGCCAGACTGCAGCGCGCCGGTCGTGGTCAGCGAAGGCATGAGGAAGATGTGTTCATGGGTATAGCATTCCCCGGCGCCCAAGATGTAGACCGGCGTCTTCACGCCCAGGGAGCGTGCGCGCTCGGCCGAGGTGACAACGAAAGCCGCGCCGCCATCGGAGATCAGCGAGCAGTCCAATTTGTGATACGGCGTGGTGACCATTCCCGAGTTCAATACGTCCTCGACGGTGATCGGCGTGGTCATCTGGGCGCCGGGCGTGCGCCGCGCATGCTCGCGCTGTGTGACCGCGACCATGGCCAGTTGTTCGGCCGTCGTGCCGTACTCCTTCATGTGACGGTGCGCAGTCATGGCAAAGGTATTGGCAACAGGAATGCCGAAGGGCATCTCATATTGCTGGTCGCGGCTCTCCGTCATCGAACGCAAGGCAAGATCGGGAGAGAGGCCGCTGAGCAGGCTGTCCCCGCCAACTACCAGGATGGTATCGGCCAACCCGCCGGCAATGGCTGCGGCCGCGACGTTGAACAGAGTGGCGGCTGTCGCTCCGGATACCTGCAGGGTATTGGAGAACGTAGGCTGGATACCCAGGTACTCACTGAACGCTACGCTGAAACGGTGAAACGGCGAGGCGAAAGCAGAACAGGCCAGCACGCCGTCGATCTGCTGTTTGCCGATGCCGGCGTCTTCCAGCGCCCTGCCTGCTGCCTGGGCGGCGAGCAGCAACGGACTCTTGCCGGGCACCTTTCCCACTTCGGACAGCCCTGCGCCAATGATGGCAGTCTTGCCGCGCAGGCTGGATCGATGCGTGTTCATCATGTGTTGTGCTCCCTCATTGCGCCGACCCGGTAACCGCGCGCAGTTCAGCCACCGCTTCCGGATTCACCAGCGCGGTCAGGTCGCCCGGCTCGTTGCCTTGAAAAACGGCGCGCACGACCCGGCGCATCACTTTCATATTGCGGGTTTTCGGCAAATCACTAACAAATACTACCTGCTGCGGCCGGTAGGAAGCGCCCATTCCCGTCACAACCGCGCGGGACAGTACAGCGGCGCTGTCCTCGTCGGGCGCCACGCCCGGCATGGCCACGCAGACACAGACAATCGCCGAGCCCTTGAGTGGATCGGGCACGCCGATGACTGCAGCTTCGGAAATCAGGCCGGTCGCCATGAGCAGACTTTCTATCTCGGAAGGCCCGGTACGCTTGCCCGATACTTTGATCGTGTCGTCCGACCGGCCGAGGATGAAGTAAAGGCCGTCCTCATCCTGCATCGCGAAGTCGCCATGCACCCAGATGCCCGGGATGGTGTTCCAGTAGCTTTCCAGGTAACGCGCGTCGTCCTTCCAAAGGCTCTTGGTCATGCCGATCGAGGCCTGGCGCAGCACCACCTCGCCCACCTGTCCAGGCGGCACCTGTCTGCCGGTGTCGTCGACGATGTCCGTGCCCATGCCCAGCCCGCGCCCGCCGAAGGAGCCCGGCTTCATTGGATGATGAACGGTGCCCGTGAAGATGCAGCCGCCGACCTCGGTCCCGCCCGAGACATTGATGATCGGCAGTGCCGACTTGCCCACGCGCTCGAAGAACCAGCGCCACGGTGCTTCGGTCCAGGCCTCGCCCCCCGAGCACAGGATGCGCAGCGCGGACAAATCATAACTGTCGACCTCATCGCCATGCCGCATCAGGCCGCGGATCAGCGTCGGCGAGACGCCCAGGTAAGTCACCTTATGGTCCTGGATCAGGCGCCAGAATCGCCCGGTATCGGGATAATCCGGCGTGCCCTCGGCAACCAACAGGCTGCCACCAAACATACTCGGGATGCAGGCGCACATCGCGCCGACCATCCATCCCATGTCGCTCATGAAGAAGAACCGGTCACTTTGCTTGAAGTCGCCGCAGATATGCATGTCCCTCGTCACCATCGAACCGAGAAAGCCGACATGGGTCCAGACGCAACCTTTGGGCTTGCCGGTCGTACCGGAGGTGTACAGCAGGATCGCGGGCGCCTCCGCTTCCATTTCTTCCGTGGGAAAGTCGTCGGGCTGTCCGTCGATGACCTCGCTCCACCAGCGATCGCGTCCGGCCTGCATCGGTGTCGCCAGCGTGTCCCCCATGCGTTTGAGCACGATCACGTGCTTCACATCCCTTGCCTCAAGCAGGGCTTCATCGAGCACAGGCTTGAGCGCGGCTGTGGTGCCGCGCCGCCAGGTGCCATCCGCCGTGATGACGGCCTTCGCACCGCCATCCTTCAGGCGCGTGGCCACAGGATGGGCGCCGAACCCGGAAAACAGCGGCATGAGGATGGCGCCGATCTTGATCACCGCGAAAAAAGCGACGTAGGTTTCCGGCAGATTCGGCATGAAGATGCCGACCGTGTCACCGCGGCCGATACCCAGCGCCTTGAGGCCGGCGGCAAAACGGCATACCTCGGCATCGAATTCGCGGTAACTCAGACTACGTCTTTCCTCCGACCGCTCGCCTTCCCACGTCAGGAAGGTGCGATCCCATGCCGGTGTGCCGCGGTGCTTGTCCAGGCAGTTCAGCACCAGGTTAGTGGTGCCGCCGACGCACCAGCGTGCCCAGGCAATACCGCCCGATGCATCGAGCATCTGGTCATAGTTCCGGTAGAACCGTATGCCGCAAAAGCGGAACACGTGTCCCATGAGCCATGCGGGATCGGCGTCGGCCTTCTGCACCAGGGACTCGTAGTCAGGCATGCCGGTGAGCGCGAGAAATGCGCGCAGATTGCTCTGCTCGACGAGTTGCCGGGAAGGCATCCAAGAGAATTGTCCTGTCCGTTCTTGTTTTTCCATGCTGATCATGTTCCTTCGCAGGATGCTAGCCAGGTCTTAGCGGTCAGCCACATCCTTTCGACTTCATGCCGTTGGATCTTTCCGGTGCTGCTGCGCGGAAAATCGGTCTCGACCACAAACCGTATTTCCTTGGGCTGCTTATAGCTGGCGAGGCGTTCGCTGCACCATTGCGCCAGGGCGGCGCTCGACACCTCTGGACAGCGCGGCGCAACGAATGCCACCGGGACTTCGCCCCATTTCTCGTGGCGCTGGCGAACCACGACGGCATCCATCACGTCGGGATGCGCGAGCAGCACACGCTCGATTTCCGCCGGATAAATGTTCTCTCCTCCGGACTTGATCAAGTATTTCACCCGGTCCACGAAATCGAGCGTGCCGTCCGGCTGCCGCACGAACATGTCTCCCATGTGGAACCAGCCGCCGCGGAAATCCTCGGAATTCGTCTGGTCGGCCCGCCAGTAGCCGCTAAACAACGTCGGCCCACGGATGATGAGTTCACCGGGCATCCCGTCAGGTACGTCGTTCCCATCAGCGTCCACCAACCGGATGCGGCAAAAGCCAGATTCCCGCTTGGACAAGCTGGCGGGAATCTGGCCGATCGGCAGCATGGCGGCAGAAGCCGGCGGCAGGCCGGTTTCGGTGCTGCCAAAAGTGTTGAGGTAAGGCGCGTTCATCAGCGTGGTCAGCTCGGCGATCTGCTGCAGCGGAACCAGGTCGGCCATGGCGCCGACCATCCTGACGGACCTGATCTGGGCGTCGCGCCGCTTGATCGCGCTAATCAGGTTTTCGATCATCCCTGGCATCGCGACCAGCCAGCCGATGGGCTCGCGTTCGAGCACCGTGATCATGCGATCGACCTGCAGCCCGTCCTGCACGATTACTTTGCCGCCCAGCATCAGCGTCGCCAGGCTGAAATCGGTAGCGGCCATGTGAAAGAGCGGTGACCACGCAAGGTAATTATCGTAGCGAGTAATCCCGTAATCCGCAGCGAATGTCGCGGCGCGGGCAATCATCGCGCGGTGGCTGATCAGTGCGCCCTTTGGCAGGCCAGTAGTGCCGCTGGTATAGAGGATGACCAGTCCGTCCCCGCCCGCCACGTCGATGGCAGGCTCGCCCTCTGTGGCGTTGGCCAAGAGGGTCTCATATTCGCGCTCGATGACAACCGTACCGGGCACGCCATGATCAATGCGCGCGAGCTGCATCACATAGCGCTCGGAAACCAGGATCAGGGACGGCTCGGTCAGGCGGATGCAATGCAGCAGCTCGGCATCGGACAGCCGCCAATTCAAGCAAGGCACGATGACTCCCAGCTTGGCAGCGGCCAGCTCCAGTTCCAGGTAGGGCAGGCAGTTTTCGGAAAGGATCGCCACCCGATCGCCGTGGCGGATACCTCTTGAAAGCAGAACCTGCGCCAAGCGATTGACACGTCGGTTAAGCCCAAGGTAAGTCAGACTGCGCTCTGCACTCTCCAGGGCGATTGCATGCGGCTGAACAACCGCATGCTTGCGGACAATATCACCGACCGCGAGATCAAAAGCTGAATCGAAAGCATTCAATCCATTCTCCTTCTCCCAGCTTCCGCCATTCCTAGTCCGTTAGAGGAAGTAGACAAACCTTTGTTTGGCATGGTGATTACAGTCGTATTCCAATCCTCTATTGTTTGCAATCAGACGAACACAGTCTACCTAACGGTTGACAGGTATGCAAGCGGAAGGGTAAGCTGCTTTAACAAAGCAGCGCAATATATCTCTCCTTCGTTATCATAGGGCCGAGTTTGCGCAATGCTTTGCAGGATCAGCCTTTTTGCGTGTGTTCTAAATCCCGGCTCCGCGCTCCACGGCAGCCGTGAACGCACGTGGGAGGTTGCTATTGATTGCGTTCCGTCCATCGCGCACAGGCCTATGAATGCTGCGGCAGACTTCGTCCTCCTGATCTGCCATCTTTCCTCGTCCTGAAAGGAAGAATCGATGATGTTGAAAAACTCGCCGCTGCCTTGTCCTCTCTCGCTCTCTGTTCCATTGCAACCCAATCGCCCGTACAGGTTTCCAGCGATGTGGTGAAGACAGGGTTAGCTGTCGATCTATCCAGCCTGGATGCAAATGTTACAGGGCAAGGCGTGATCCACTCCGTAAGACGGGCGAATGTCGACATGGGAGGATCCGTCGATACCAAGAAGATCGAACTGGTTTTTGCGGATTACCAGAACGAGGCCGACGTCGCGGCGAATAAGGCCAGGGAATGAGTAGAACGACCAAGGCCGAATCTAATTGCGCGCTCTGGAAATAGCCGGAACCACCCGCCCGATGGCTTTATTGTAGATGATCGGACGGAGTACCCGCAGCAGACGGCGCACAATTGACCACATGTGACCATTCAGGATAGAAGGGCGCCATGCAGACAGATGACATCTCCATCGTTGCTCTGGGCTTATATTCTAAATACCTGCCGTCGGCAGGAGACTCAAGACCGTCGGGCGGACGTGCAGGACCGACATTTGCATTTTCCTTAATACTATTCACATGACTGAAGTGTTGTCCACTGCTCTGCGGTTCGTGAACAATGAATCGGACATCAAAGGATTGCTCGTATCGGGTTCCTTTGTGTATGGCATTGCCGAAAGCCTGCTGGCGCAATCGACCACGATAAAGACCGAGTATGATTTCCTGAACATAAAACTGACTGTCCACAGCACGGTCCCCTGTTCCCGTGTAATACAGAGCATGTCGAATACAAAGTCGTCGAAGCCCGGCCGTCGCAAAGCCGGTCCGCCTGGGGCCTGGTGCACACCCTCAACTAAGTGGTCAGGCAGTATGGCAACGCTACACCGACCTACAGCCGGCTTCGCATGATCAAATGCAGAACCGAACCTGGTTGACACCCTCATTCCGGTGGCTAGCCGGATGACACTATTGACTACACTATCGGACCGTTTGAAACTTTGCATCAATCGTACCAATGGCATCACGAAGGCTACCGAATCATGAAATCGACTGGAGGAGGCAACATGAAAGGCTTGAAAGATAAGGTTGTAATCGTTACAGGCGGCGCGGGCGGCATAGGCACGGCCATATGCAAGCGTTTTGCGGCCGAGGGCTCCGCAGTCGCTATCTTCGATCTGAACCGTGCAGCGGCCGACAAGCTTGCCGACGAACTGCGCGGCGGCGGAGCAAGGGCATCCAGCCATGGCTTCGATATCAGCGATCATGCGGCAGTCGCCGCCGAGGTCGCTCGCGCCGAGTCGGAACTTGGCCCGATCGATGTGCTGGTTAACAATGCCGGATGGGACCATGCAGCCCGTTTCATCGATACCACGCCTGAATTGTGGCAGAAACTAATTGCCATCAATCTCGTCGGCCCACTCAACCTGCACCACGCCGTGGTCAAGGGCATGGCGACGCGCGGGCGAGGACGGATCGTCAATGTGGCATCAGATGCCGGCCGGGTTGGGTCTTCGGGCGAGTCGGTGTACTCTGCTTGCAAGGGCGGAATCATTTCGTTTTCCAAAACGCTGGCACGTGAGCTGGCGAGAAAGCGCATCAACGTCAATGTCGTCTGCCCTGGCCCGACCGATACCGCTCTGTTCCGTGACTTTGCCGGCGAGGGCGAGAGCGGAGAAAAGTTGCGCAGCGCACTAGAAAAGGCGATCCCCTTCGGCCGGCTCGGGCAGCCGGAGGATGTGGTCGGTGCCATTTGTTTCCTGGCTTCCGATGACGCCGCTTTCATCACCGGTCAGGTGCTGTCTGCATCCGGAGGTCTGACCATGGCTGGCTGATGGGAGGTATACGGTACGTAACTCCGGCTATGTACCAGCGCGCGTAGCAGTCTCGCGTGACCTTGCCCTGGCGTGTCATCAATTGACAAGACGTTATGGATTACGGGACGACCAGTGGGAACCGAACAAGGATTGGCTGCCCGGTCGAGACGGCGTTTGCCATACTGGACGCTCCGGTGCTGCTGCCGCTGCCGATGCAGCACTACGAGATGGCGCGCTTCAAGACCGTGAAGGTCAACATCGACTACCACGTCGAGATCGAGGCTCATCGCTACAGCATGCCGCATGCATTGGTCGGGCAGGAACTCGATGCGCGCATCACCGGCCATGCAGTGGAACTGCCGCATCGCGGCCAGCGTGTCGCCTGCCACGCCCGTAGCGAACGGCGCGGTGCGTTCACCACCGTGCCCGAGCACATGCCAGCAGCGCACCGCGCTCATCTGGAATGGACCCCGCAGCGCCTGATCGACTGGGGGGAGTGTATCGGCATGGCCACCGGCGCCATCGTCACGCGGCCGCTGTCGGCCAACAAGCACCCGGAACACGGCTACCGTGCCTGTCTAAGCCTGCTGTCGCTGGCCAAGCGCTACGGCGAACCACGGGTGGAAGCAGCGTGCACGGTCGCGTTGTCGATTGGTGCTTGCTGCTATCGCAACGTACGCGACATCCTGGCCAACAAGCGCGACCAGGTCGCTCCTGGCGCGGCGGGCGACTGGGTTAGTCCGGACCATCCGGATGTGCGCGGCGCCGGTTATTACCAATAACGTGAAGGACATCCCATGATGATGCATACGACCATGGCGCAATTGCGCACCCTGAAATTGGATGGCCTGCCCAGTGCGCTTGAGGAGCAGCTACGCCAGCCCGGGGCGGCCGCCATGAGCTTCGAGGAACGTCTGATCTTGCTGGTGGATCGGGAAGTCCATTACCGAAACGACCGCAGACAGGAACGCCTGCTCAAGCAAGCAAAACTGAAGTATCCCCAGGCGGCCATCGAAGACTTGTACGCACGTACAGCGCGCGGTATCGATCGCCGCACGGTCATGAGCGTGGCGTTGGGCGACTGGGTAACGGCGGGCCACAGCATTCTGATCAGCGGTCCGACCGGCGCCGGGAAATCGTGGCTGGCTTGCGCGCTGACACAGTACGCGTGTCGGCGCGGGCACTCGGCGCTGTACCAGCGGATGCCACGTCTGCCGGAAGAATTGCGGATGCGGCATGGCAGCGGTGCCTTCGGCAGATGGTTGATCCAACTTGCCAAAACCGACGTCCTTGTATTGGGCGATTGGGGTATGGGCGCACTCGACAGTAGCGTGCGCTCGGACCTGCTGGAGATCATTGATGGCCGGGCCGCAAACAAGGCCACGATCATTACCAGCCAGATTACGATCGAGCACTGGCACGCCTGGATTGGGGACGCCACCATCGCCGATGCGATATTGGACCGCGTCATGCAACGCCATCAGCGATTCACACTGACCGGTGACTCGCTACGGCAATCGAAGCCAATAGCTGTGAAGGACGCTGCATAGCCAGCATGGTGGCGCTAGACCGACTTACCCACGGCGGCGAACGTTCATGGTCTTTACACTGACCACGCCCGCCGCCGTGGATAAGTCTGCATCGTCAGACCAGCAAAAGCCGCCCCGTAGTTCATAAAAAAGGAGGAATAATGGACGCATCGTGACCGCACCCCTTACAATTTGAGCACGCAACACCGCTCTACTGCGCAGTGGTCATGTTCAGCCGAAATAGCCGGTTATCTTCGCCGAAATACGCATTAGGTTGAATGTCGAAGTTTAGGTAGTCAATGGTGCCTTCTGAGAACGCTTTTCCTGATGTTATTATGGTTTCTAAACGCGGGAAAATAGGAGTAATGCATAGAACTGGCTTTGACAGAATCTGTCACCCTGTAAAATCAATGGTTTAGGTGATACATAACGCACCATCGACTTATCAAAGTCCCGACTAATCGCACTCCGCTTGGCTAGCTGATGTCACAAGCTTACGATTGATTTCACAGCCGGTCCTTATTGATGGTTCTACTGCTTGCCACACTTGCAGCATGACCGTGCCTGGGTGAAGCACTACATGCGTTTCACGCTGTCGGCTTTAGTCTGATCCTTGATGGCGTGGTGTTGACAGGTATGCAGAATGTCGAACTTCCTATGGCAATCTTTTTCTCTGGGCTTCCGACATTGATTGACAAGGGATCGCTGATCTCGACGAGCCAGCCGACAGGATTAAATGCGACCTGGTTCACGGACGCAGCGGGACAAAAACATCTACTGGCAGTCCACTATCACGCAATCATGCATCGCAAGATAAAGGTGGCGTCTTCTGGCGGCGGCGCTCGCGCTCTGCAGACGCAGTAGACACGCCTTTTATTACACAGAAACCCACGTGCAGGTTATGGATCTGCAATTGTGTCGCCGGGTATGGAGCGTTACCAACCTAATCGAATTGCTTTATCAAGCGGTAGCATCGAGCGCTATCACAGCACCCAAAAGTACTGCCGCCCCGATCCGCGCTGTAGGTTTGCCCCAATTTCCAGATGAGCGTCAAGGTGGCTTTTGCGTTAACTCAAATCTCGCTGGAACTGGCTATGCAAGGGCTTTTATTGGTCTATAACGAAGACGTATGTTTAAGGAGTGCCAAGGATCGAACGTCCACGCCTCGGTTTTGTTGTGGCGCGCCTGCCTAACGTGCGGCATGCGAATGCCTAGCAGCCCAAGCAGAATTGCCAGAGGCGGCAATCATCATAATTAAATGACGATGGTTACAAAGATCAATCAAACGGTGGTCGAAGACATCTGGCGGCGAACTGAGGGTGATGCTCGTCTGCCAAACACGGTTCTGCAAAACGCAGACCAGCTAGTGCTGTGCTCGGTTGTCATCCGATGCCTCCGCTTCAGCGCCGCCCTCGCCACCTTGCTTGACGAGCACCATGGCGACGTAAACGATATCGCCATGTTAGAAAAAGAGCTGCCCTGGATCGACGGGTGCATCGCACATTTTCCTCATTTCCGGAATTTGCCAGCCACAGACCTGATTCGCAGCTGGATAGCGCGGTCCACGATGCTTCATCTGATCGAAGAAGGCAGGAAGAACACCGCCAATCAGTGCCCCGGACAACTGTAGGATTCTCGCATGCTGATCCAATCATTCACCCGAAACACGCGCGGCCGCGACCTTATCGTCGGTGATGTCCACGGCTGCTTTAGCGCGCTGCAAGCGCATCTGGATGTGCTCGGCTTCGACCCGGAGGTCGAAAGGCTGTTCTGTACCGGTGATCTCGTTGACCGCGGCGCTGAGTCCGACTTGGCAAAAGAATGGCTTTCCAACAAGCCTTGGTTTTACACGGTGCGCGGCAATCACGAGGCTTAGGAACCCTATTCTCCATTTCGTAAACAAACAACGCCCCGCCTCAAGCGGGGCATTTTATTACGCGTTTATTTCTTGACAAGGCATGTAAACGCGTAAATACTTAAGTCACACCTTTTTATTTCG